>CANPYR010000053.1 GCA_947588805.1 uncultured Clostridia bacterium | reverse complement strand
TGCTCAAATTTTATCGTCCACGACGGCAAGCTGTGGATTTGCGCAAAGAAAGAGACCTTCAACGAATATGGCGTAAATCTCCGCGAAAACGAAAATTGGCTTTACAGCTATGATTTCTCGTCGGGCGATATGAAATGTGAATTCCTTATTTCAAGCGGCAAAGATGAAGGTGCATATATCTACGGGATTTTTAACGACAAACTGTACTATTCAAACGATCACGTCAGGGAAGCATATTGCTATGACTTTGAAACGGGGGAGACCGAAGATTTGGAATTCGGGCTTCTGGGGTGCTATGACGGGTATCTGCTGACCTTTGAAAACAAAACCATGACCGATAAAGATTATATGAACGTAACGGTTCTTACGGAGGACGGCCGGGAAATCGATTTAAGCGGCAGGATAGGGAACAACGGCATTCCGTATTATGTCGTGTATAATGATTATCTGATCGCGGTAAACGATAAGGTCGCAATAGATATGAAAACCGAAAAGGCGTATCTACTGCTGACCGAAAATCTTACATTTAACGGCGGCTCTGCCGAGGTATACTTTTTAGCGGCGGATTATGAGGGGAACTATCAGCTGCTCCCGACGGAAAAAGTTATTGGGGAAGAAATAGAATGAACGGATTATCGTTTAACGGCGTAGACAAACACTGCGTCGAAAGGCATGCCCTTTGCGGGCTTACATATGGGTTTCACGATGGTATTATGGCTTTTATGGCTTAACGGTGCAGGAAAGTCGAGCAAGATTATATTATCACTCAGAATATTTCCTCCGATAACAGCTCTCAGATACTTTGGAACGGTGAGAGTATATACAAAGTTGATTCGCAATGATGCAAATCAACTTTAAACAAAGAGAATGGACACACCCCTCGTTCCCCACACGCTTGACAACTTCCCCAAGTAGTGCTATAATATTTTCTATCTTTTAAAAAAGGAGATAATCGCATTGAAAATTACTGTTGAAGAGCTTTATAAAAGCGTTTGCGGCAAGGCGGCGGCTATTGAAAACGGCGCCGAGCTTACTTTGGAGGGCTGGATAAGGACCAACCGCGGTTCAAATAAATTCGGGTTTATCGCTTTAAACGACGGCTCTGATTTTAATAACTGCCAGATAGTTTATGAAGCTGATAAAATTTCAAACTATGACGAGGTCTCTAAATTTTTGACTGGATGCTCTGTCAGAGCGACCGGAAGCCTTGTTATCACCGAGGGCGCTAAGCAGCCTTTTGAGATCAACGCGTCTGAAATAGAACTTCTGGGAGATTGCGACCAGAGTTATCCTATGCAGAAAAAGCGCCACAGCCTTGAATTTCTGCGCGAGATCCCTCACCTCAGACCGAGGACCAATACTTTTATGGCGGTGTTTAAGATCCGCTCGGCAGTATCCCAGAGCCTTCATGAATTCTTCCGTAAAAACGGCTTTGTATACATCCACACCCCGATTATAACCGGTAACGACGCAGAGGGCGCGGGGGAATGCTTCACCGTGACTACGCGCGAGGACGGAAACTATCAGGAGGACTTCTTCGGCAAGCACGCATGTCTTACCGTCTCCGGACAGCTTCACGTCGAGCCTTTTGCGCTTTCTTTCGGCAAGGTTTATACCTTCGGACCGACGTTCAGGGCCGAAAACTCTAATACTCCCTATCACGCTTCGGAGTTTTGGATGATAGAGCCCGAGATGGCGTTTTGCGATCTCAAGGGCGATATGAAGGTCATGGAAGCTATGCTTAAATACGTAATTTCAGACGTTTTGGAGAACTGCCCTGACGAGCTTAAATTCCTGAACGACTTCGTAGCCGAGAAGAAGGATCTCATCGAAAAGCTTAACGGCGTAGTAAATTCCGACTTCAAGGTCATAACCTATACCGAAGCCGTAGAAGCGCTTATAAAGAGCGGAGAGAAGTTTGAAAACCCCGTAAGCTGGGGTATGGATTTCAATAAGGAGCACGAGGTCTATATCTGCGAGAAAATAGCTAAAGGGCCTGTATTTCTCATCGATTTCCCGAAGGATATAAAAGCGTTCTACATGAAGCTCAACCCCGACGGAAAGACGGTCGCGGCATGCGATCTTCTGGTTCCGGGAGTAGGGGAGCTTATAGGCGGCTCGCAGCGCGAGGAGAATTATGAAAAGCTTTCCGCAAGAATGGACGAGCTTAAGATGGAAAGGGATACTCTTGAATGGTATCTCGATCTGAGAAAATACGGCGGCGTAGTGCATTCCGGCTTCGGTCTCGGGCTTGAAAGACTTATTATGTATATGACGGGAGTCGCGAATATAAGGGACGTTCAGGCATATTCAAGAACTCCTAAGAATCTTAAGTTTTAAGTTTTAAGTTTTAAGCTTTTTGATAAATATTTCGCGAACCGTTACCGCCTTATGCCGTTTGGGATAATGAAAATCTGACCGAAACGGCATGAGAGCTAAAGTCGGCTTTGGATTTAAGCTTTGCCGTCGCGCCGGCGTTTAACTGCAAGCGTAATGCGTAATAAATTACCGCCCCGGGGACCTCTTCCGGGGCGGTAGTCATATTATTATGGAGCTTTATTTCATCGCTAAAAATAAACCGCCGGGAGAATGTCCGGCGATTTTGGAGTAATAAAATTTCATATAAACATAGCTCCGCGTTGAATATATGAATAAACAATTTCATATCCCACGCGTGAGAGAGATCATATTTGAAAAAACTACCCGACGTTTTTCGTCGGAAATTCGCCACTCGTGAACGCCCCGTCGCCGGTTGCGAAAAATATGTCGCTGTCCGCGGGAAGTCTTAAAAACGAGCGGTAAAGCTGGTTGATCATCCCGCCGTGGGAAACTATCGCTACGGTATCATCCTCGGCGCTTTCGCTAATTATTTTTGAAAGCATATAATCGGCTCTGAACCGAAATTCAAGCTTGGATTCCTGACCTTAGACGGCTTCATGAACGGCGACTTCTTTATAGGGATACTTTTCGGCGGCTTCCCTTCTTGAAAGCCCCGCGATAAGACCGTTATTGAATTCCCTGAGCATTTCATCCCGAAAAATCGGAGCGCCGCAAGCTGAGCCGAGCAGTTCCGCAGTCTGCAAAGCGCGCTTTAACGTCGAGCAGTAGATCCGAGATATGAAGTAATTTTCCGCCACAAACTCAGCCATAGCCTTCGCCTGAGATTTGCCGCGCTCGGTAAGCTCAAAATCCGCTCTTCCCTCGTGGACGTTTAAAATATCGGCCTGCGATTCGCCGTGACGTATAACAAGAAGCGTCACTTTTTGTCCTTCCTTTCCTCGATAAAGCTCGAAGCTTCGCAGTCCGCGATCATAAGAGCCAAAGCGAGCGGATACATATGTAAAGCGTTACCGACAAGCTTCTGATCCTCGGTCCCGGAGAATCCCATATGCCACCGTATCGCCATCGCTTCGTCGCGCGTGAGCCGCATGAACCCCGAGACGATATATACAGACTTTTCGCCGTGGCCGTAGGGGAGGGTATCGTTATATTCGTAGTAGGGGACCTTTATCCACTGCCCCGACTCGTCCTTGGTGTTCCTCATCGAGACTTTATAGGTGTTGGTCTTGCATACGTCGTGCAGCAAAGAGACGATAGCGACAGATTCGTCCGGAAAATCAAGCCCGAACAGAGTTTTCGCCCGTTCCGAGTCAAGATAGGATCTCAGGCAGTCGTAGACGTTGAGTGAATGCTCGCAAAGCCCGCCCTCGTAGGCGCAGTGAAATCGCGTGGAAGCGGGCGCTGTAAAGAAGTCGCACTTGTTTTCAAGATAGTCAAGAAGCCGATCCGCTCCCGGTCGTGTGATAAATTTATTATAAACATCCAAAAACCGCGACTTAATTTCTTCCGACATAAATAATTACCTCGTTTCGTCGTTGGTGGTATTAAGTATATCACAAACGAGGGAAAATGTCAAACGCGCTATTAGAAGTCAGAGGTCAGAGATCAGATATCAGAATTACAAGGTTTCGACTTTGGCGCGAGGAATTTAAAATATAAAAATAGTGTGTGCGGAATGGGCTCCCACATGTGTTTGACATTCACGCGTTCTGATGGTATAATATTGTATATCAGAATTATCGGTAAAAGAGGAGCAAAAATGCAAAACGGCAGTATGATACGCTATGCGGAAATGCGTGATTTTGAGGTTATAAAGCGTCATGACTCGCATATTTCCGAGGAGGAGCTAAAAAACATCATCCCCCTGAAAAGAGTTATCGTGATGTATCAAGGCGAGAGCTTTGCGGGGTGGCTGAGGTTCGGAATGTTTTGGGATAATATTCCTTTTATGAATATGCTGTATATTTTAGAGGATTTCAGGGGAAAAGGAGCCGGGACTGCGCTTGTAAGATTTTGGGAAGAGGAGACGTCTAAGTCCGGGTATCGGCAGGTATTAACGTCCACGCAGTCTAACGAGCGCGCGCAGTTTTTCTACCGAAAGATCGGCTACACCGAATGCGGCGCGCTGCTGCTGCCGAACGAGCCGCTGGAGATGGTGTTTATGAAGAGGGTAGGGGAGGGGAAATACCGAGGGATAGGGATGGGGATGTAAATTTGGCGACGATGGTTTAAAAGTATCGCTTTGAAAGCCTGCCGCAGCAGCAATTCAAATTGTTATATCAAACGGCGAAGGACTGTGGAGGAGAGTAAAGATCCCGTCGAAAAATGGCGGCGCGGTAAAAAATAAAATTAAATTTTTCAAAAAAGTACTTGACAAACCGTCGCGAATGTGGTATTATAATTAAGCGCTTAACGAGTGCAGAATATCGCGGGGTAGAGCAGTTGGTAGCTCGTCGGGCTCATAACCCGGAGGTCGTTGGTTCAAGTCCTTCCCCCGCAACCAAGTTAAAACCGCTTAGATAGGGCATTTGCCAATCTAAGCGGTTCTTATTTTTCTCTCTCAAAATCAGTTTTACCGCATTTTTACCGCACGACCCCAAAAAGTAAAACGTCTATGTTTGGTAATGTCAAGTATTTTTCGCAAATTCCCATAGAATGAAGTAAAATTTTTGGATTATCACCCTCGGCATGCCG
>CANPYR010000052.1 GCA_947588805.1 uncultured Clostridia bacterium | reverse complement strand
CAGCGGGACGCTTATCGAAAACTGCCTCAACAGGTTTTTGAGCGCGCTGCACATCGGCAGGAGCATTCCTGTCAATGCCGATGATATGCTCGCGGGATTCACCGCGGAAAACGGCGAGAATATCTTTCTGCGCGGCATGATGACTGCGGCTCACGAGCTTTATGATGTGGAGCGGACGGCGTTGTCTGCGCCGAACGATGTCCTGCTCGCCACGCTCAACAAAAGCAGGATTCAAGCCGAAATTTCCGCGAAAATCAACACTTTTTTTGACAGTAAATTGGCGGCAATCGGCGACGCGGCGTATTTTGACTGTGGGCAGAAACTGAATGCCTTTGCCGTCCTGCACTCCGAAATCATTATTTTCAGCGACGACTACACGTTCAGCACGTTCCGCATATGCGATAATTGCTTAACCAACTTGCTTTTTGAGCTTGGGCAGATTGTGCATAGAAACGCCATGAATCCCCGAAAATGCGGCTTTTGCGGGAAGATGTTCCTCGGAACGGAAGATGAGGTCTGCTGCCGACAGAGTTCATGCCAAACCGCCCACAAGGAGCAGAAAGAAGCGATTTACAAGGAGCATACCGAGGAGTATTCGCAGATAAAGCGCACCTATGATGCGTTTGTCAGGCGGTACGACGGTTATCTGAAAGCGGCGGGGATAAATGCGCGTTTTCCTGCGGAGTACGATGAGTTTTGTCAGGCGAAAGAGGTTCGCAAGTCGGAGATGAACAGCCTTAAAAAGCGGCTGATCCGCAACGGACTGCCGACTGATGAGCTTTACGAGATGGGGGAGAAGTTTAAGGCGGAGATTCGGGCGATTGCAGAGAGGATAATGGAGAAGTGCGGGAGATAGCTGAAAGGAAGAATTATACAAAATCTGTTTGGAAAAGATTATAATTCACGGCCGAGACAGGCACAGCCTTTGTATTGACTTTTAACAATAAACGAGGTATAATTTATTATACAGTATTCTCCGAAGAATCGCGAGGTGATAATATGAGCCTGATTTCCTGTCCGGAATGCAAAAAGCAGATATCCGACAAAGCCGATTTCTGTCCGTATTGCGGTCTGCCTTCATCATATTTTCAAACTCAGTCCGAAAGTCCCGCCGGAGCGCTTGACTATGCAAATCTGGGCAATGTTCTGATTTCTTTCGACCGCGATTACTGCACCGCTTTTTCGCCGAGCCACTATATTACCAATCGAGAAAATCAGAGTTTTAAAAAAGCATACGGCAGTTATTACTTGTCGCTTGAAAACAGGCTGATATATCAATATGTATGCAATAACGCGGCAAAGCTTCGTGTAGACGCGGGCAGGCTTAAGAGCTTTATTCTGAAAATGCGTTCGCTTGAAAACGACGTCAAGGCTCACAACACAAACTATGTCGACTCGGTTCTCGAAAAAGAAAAGGACTATTTCGACGGTATTCTCCGCGAAATCGACCCTGACATAATGCTCGACGAAGAGCAGCGCCGAGCCGTTATTACCGATGACGACTACTGCCTTCTTGTGGCGGGAGCGGGCGCCGGAAAAACCACCACTATGGCGGCAAAGGTAAAATATCTTGTGGATAAGAAGCAGATTAACCCCGAGGAGATCATTGTGATTTCTTATACCAACAAGGCGATCGGCGAGCTCAGGGAGCGCATAAACAAGGGCTTGAAAATTCCTGCAAAAATCAGCACTTTCCACGCTTTTGCCTATGATATTGTAAAAAAGTTTTCTGCAGAGCCTCCCGAAATCAACTTTTCCGCATATCGGATAGTTTTTGATATGCTCGAAAAAAGCATATTCAACAATAAGGCTTTAATGAGGAACCTTGTTCTGTTTCTTGGGTATTACTTCGACCTTTCGGAAGACGTATTCAGATTTGAAAATCTGAATCAGTATCATCTCTATAAGGCTTCGCAGGATTATGAGACCTTAAAGAGCAGTCTCGGGGAATATGTGAAAAAGGTCGAGAACCAGCGCTCAAAGCAGGTAAAAACCATCACCGGAGAATATCTTCGTTCGGTTCAGGAAGTGCAGATCGCCAACTTTTTATATCTCAACGGTCTCGATTATGAATATGAGCGGGTATATCCTTTCGGTTCTCCTTCAAACAGAAAAAAATACACTCCCGATTTTTATATAACTCAGGGAGAGCATTCGGTCTGGCTTGAGCATTACGCACTGACCGAGAGCGGATACAGCGCTGTTTTCGCGCCGGAGCAGATTGCCCGCTATAAAAGGCAGATAAGGGACAAAAGGGCTTTACATTCGGCGCACAGAACTACGCTTATTGAAACGTGGTCGATTTATAACGACAGGCGACCGTTACTTGAGCATCTGAAAGAAACTCTTCAAAAAGAGGGATTTGTGCTAAAACCGCGCGATTTCGACGAGGTATACAAAAAGATCGTTGAGACCGGCAAGGATAAATATATCTATAAGCTCATATATTTTGTGATGAACTTTATAGAGCAGTATAAGACCTCGGGATACGACGACGGCGGATTTGCGATACTCCGTGGTAAAACCGACAACCCGAGAACGCTGCTGTTTCTGGATATTGCCGAGCAGGTATACCGTCACTACCAGTCTGTTTTGAAGCAGCATAATCAGATCGACTTCGCCGATATGATAAACGACGCGCATTTTTATCTCGGGGAGATAGAGCGGCAGAATATCAAACTGCCCTACCGCTACATAATAATAGACGAATTTCAGGACATCGCCCGTCAGAGATTCAATCTGACAAAAAGGCTGTCGGAGATAACCAACGCCAAGGTTGTCGCCGTCGGGGACGACTGGCAGTCTATCTATGCCTTTTCCGGCTCGGATATTACGCTGTTCACGCGCTTTCTTGAGCTTATGGGGAACGGTATCGAGCTTAAAATCACTCACACCTACCGCAATTCGCAGGAGCTTATAGATATAGCGGGCGGATTTGTGCAGAAAAACTCTGCGCAGATAAAGAAACAGCTTGTTTCCCCGAAACGTCTTGAAAACCCGATAGTAATAGAATCTTTCGACGATACCGCAAAAATAATGAAAAACCTCGCCGAAAAGACCGAAGAAATCATAGGAAAAATCATAGACGAATTCGGAGACAAGAAGACGATCCTGATCATCGGGCGTTACAATTACGATATGTACAAGCTCTGTAATACGGGTCGTTTCAAAGAGGGATACAACAACAAAATCCGCAGCGTGAAATACCCTAATGCCGATATCACCTTTATGACCGCGCACAGTTCTAAGGGCTTGGGGTATGACAATGTGATCCTCGTAAATATGTTTGAGGGCAAGTTCGGTTTTCCGTGCCAAATCGAGGACGACCCGATTATGAAGCTCGTTACATATGAGGATACGAGTATGCCTTATGCGGAAGAGCGCAGGTTGTTCTATGTCGCCATGACAAGGACAAAGAACAGGGTATATATCGTTACGCCAAAAAACAAGCCGTCGCGGTTCTTGGTAGAGCTTATCAAAGACTATAAGCTGCCACATGATGAAGAAATCAATATGCAGACAGTAGACCTGTTTTCTCTGAGATGCCCGATATGCGGCTTCCCGCTGAAATATGAATTCAACAAGAATTACGGATTGAATCTCTGGATATGTACAAACGAGCCGGAGATCTGCGATTTTATGACCAACGACAAGGTCCATAAGCACGATATTTTCAAATGCCCGAAGTGCTCCGACGGATATATGATAGTGAAATTCAACCCCAAAAACGGCGATGTTTTTTACGGCTGCACCAATTACAACAATGACAAGATTAAATGCAAGAATATGATACCGATTAAGAACGGATAAAATGATTAAATTTCGGAATGAAAGGCACGCCGCGCGGTTTGAACTTTGGCAGATAAAATCCGATCTCAAATAGCAGACGATAATTGCAAGGAAATCAGATCAAAAAAATTTAGGAGTATGCCGTATTTTGTCCTTTATTTGTCCTTTAATCCCGCGAAAAGTTGTGAGAACTTAGACGAAATGCGCGGACGCGGGTTGTTGTAAAATGCCGTAATATAGCGTTTTTGGGCAAGGTGGAGAAAGTTGGAAAAAGCCTTGCAGGGTTTTCAAATCCTTCTGCCCCTGCCAAAAATTCTTCCACCGCTTTGGCGGTGGGAGAATTTTTAGTGGAATAAAGTTGTTGGAACCGAGGCACGCGGAGCGTGCCGAGGGGCGCGGGTCGCCGGTGGCGACCTTTGCGCCGCAGGCGCAAAAGCGCTGACCGAGGCGACAGCCGAGACCAAATCCTTCTGCCCCTGCCATGCCGTCGCGGACTGCTATTTTAAAACTTCGCCCCCTTCCCCCCCAATTTCCCCGCTGTCAACCTAAAGTTGCCGAGAAATAATAAGTTGCAAACGCAGGTTGGTGGTGTTATAATATCCCCGAGGGTATAATAATGACACAAATTTTCCTTTGGAGGTATTTTTTATGAGTTTCAGTGAAAACCTGCAGACCCTTCGCAAGGCGAGGGGGATTTCTCAGGAGCAGCTCGCCGAGCGGCTCGACGTTTCACGCCAGGCGGTTTCGAAGTGGGAGACCGACGGCGGCTACCCCGAGATAGAAAAGATAATGACAATGTGCGAGATCTTCGGCTGCACCATGGACGAGCTGATGATGGGACGGATATCGGTCGACAAAAACGATCTCAGACAAAAGCGGGAGCGCCATTACAACCGCTTTTCCGTGATGATCGCGACGGGTGTGCTGCTCATTCTTTTGGGAGTTGCATCGTATACCGTGCTTCCTGAGTACGTCAGCGAATCGGCAATTGCGCTTATGACGGCGTTCATGTTCGTCCTTTTCGGGATAGCGGTCTTTCTGTTCATCGTCGGGGGGATCGAGCACGCCGAATACGTCAAAGGCGTGAGGAGCCTGCCGCCCCTCTATTCGCCGGAGGAATGCGAGCGCTATAACACCCGCGTCTTCCCGCTTTGGATCGGCGGGGGTGTCGGGGCTATCTTTATCGGTCTGATATGCACCATTGTCTCTACAATTTTTCAGTGCGAAAACATAGGCGCGGCGCTATTTCTTTCATTTGTCGGCGCGGGCTGCTTTATGTTTGTCTACGGGGGGATCCGGCACGCAAAGTACGACATCAAGGGCTTTAACAAGGAAAGCCGCCGAATCGTCCTCGCCGAAGAGGAGCCCGCGGATTCCGATCCCCCGGAGGTGGCGCGCCTTAAGGCAAGAGAGAGCCTTTCGCGAAAGATCCGCGCGACGATAATGTTCAGCTGCACGGCGGTATATTTGCTCATCGGCTTTGTGTTCAACGTCTGGACGTCGTGGGCGGTCTTCCCCCTCGGCGGCATCGCCTGCGCTATCGTGAGCGTAATCCTCGGCACAACGAAATGAGATTTTATGCGAGACTTATAAAAGCAATAAAAAGGAGCCGTCCGGCCGGGCGGCTCTGTGTTTTTGCGGGGTTGAGGAATACGGGAAAAATGA
>CANPYR010000051.1 GCA_947588805.1 uncultured Clostridia bacterium | reverse complement strand
GGCTGGACGTATTACATGACCTGGTCGGGAAAATTCTGCCTCGGCGAGGAGGCGAACCGCAACGATTATTTAAACGCGCTCTATCACAACCCCTGGGCGGTCACCAAGAAAGACCTGCCCGAGCTATACTGAGAACCCACCCCGCGAATGCGGGGCGGGTTCTGCAAGGCATGGGTATATTTTTTATTTGCTTCGCCTTGCTCAGCAAATCGGGGAGACCCCCGGCGAGGGTCTCCCCACGAAAAAACTGTCCACAGGACAGATTTTTTCTCCCCGTCCTGCGCTTCGCTTCGCACTATCCGGAGGACGCCTGCTCGGCGTCCTCCGGGAAAATTTCGCGCTCTGCGGAGCGCAACGCGAAAGTATTCTGCAAAATCGCACCTTTATTTTTGCGTTGCGCTGCAAAGCCGCTTCGGCACCTCGCGAAGCGTTAAAACTTACTTTTTGCACATCGCAGTCAAAAACGATAGACTGCTCGTGCTCAAAGAGTTTTAATCGCGTCGCCTGCCTCAGGTTTGCTTACGCAAACACCGGCTTTGCCGGACTTTCCTGCAAACCTTTTGAAAAAGGCCGGTGAAAACTTTTCTATTTTTTCGGCCTTATTCTCCCCTGATCTCGCTGAAATTCTCCGATTCGATCCGCCAACTCGTGCCGTCAGGGCCGGTCTTTTTAAAGCCGATTTCCTGCACGTAAAATGCCGTGTCGATTTCGCCGCTGCCTCCGGTGAGAAGCTTTACCGTAAAGCTGTCCGCCGAAGCCTCCGTCACCTGCCAGACGGCATTTTGCCGCACCGCGTTGCCGCCGGCAAAGCCGGTTGTATAAAGCTTTCCGTCGATGTCGGCGTAGTATTCAAATCCGCGGTACTTGTCGGCGGGCTCGCCGGTGAACGTCGCGTCGATGAGGCCGTACCAGCTTTCCGCGTCGGCAAAAACGGTGTCGGAAACCGCGTAGAACGGGTAGACGTTCCCGTCGGGGCTCATTCTCTCGATGTAGTTTTCGGGATCCGAAAGATTGAATTCAACTCCCGGCGCGCCGACGTTCAGCGAGCTTCTCTCGTTCTGAATTATAAATCGCCTGTTCATAAGCAGGTTGATAATCTCATCTGTAGAAATATCCGGCTTTTCGGCAAACTCGCCGAATGGGTCGTCGTTGACGCACAAAAACTGCGGCGTCTGAATGTCATATGATAAATCGTCAAAATAGGGGATCATATTGCGGTCGGCGTACGCTATCCGCCAGCCGTCCTGAGTTTTCATGACGGTATACCAGCAGACGAGCCTTGTGTGAAGCGTGAGCTTGTCGCCGTCGTTGGGAGCAAACCGCGCGATCATGTCTATTCTGCCCTCCTCGGGGGAGCAGCTTCTTATAGTCGTGCCCTCTAAACGGTATTCGGCCTCAAGGCTTCCGCCCAGCGGGGAGACATAAATTTTGCCGTCGCTTTCAACCGCACGCTCTCTGAAATCCTCGGTGTAGATCTTATCCTCTTCGGCCAAAAACGCCGAAAAATCACCGTTAAAGGGGTCGTTTTTAAGCTGCATGAATACGCCGTCGGTTTCGTGAATTAAAAGCTCGTCGGGGTCGAGGTTCCCGGCATAGTGGGTGAGATTATAAAAATCCGCGTCCCGCCCGATAAGCTCCCGCAAAGCGTTACCGTCGAGCTCCGGCATTTCGGTCTCGGAAGTGTTAATATCATAAATAAAGTAAAATTCGTTTCCCTCGGGATCGCACGCCGTGAACTGCAAGTCCGAATCATTCAGCCATTTGAAGCCGTTCGCCATGACCTCATACCCCTCCGGCGGGGCGATGCGGGTCTCCTCAGATGAGGAAAGATCAAAAAGCCATATCGCGCCCAAATCGTAGCAGTTAGAGCTGTCGGTTATAATGTCGCCGTCGCAGAATTTGTTGGAATAGTAGGCGAGCGTCGGCTTTTCGACGTTGCCGCGTTTGCCGTTTAAAATGCAGCCGTCGCACCAAGAAAGCGTGGTCGTCTTGCCCGTTATCGAATTATAGAATTCGTCGGGGGTGTGGCCCGAAAGCTCCTCGGGCAGCAGCGAGGTTGCCGAGAGATCGTCGGTGTTGACAAGATACTGTCTCGTCATTCCGTTCAGCTCGGGGTCGCCGACGGCGACGATAAGCTCGTTATCCGAGAGCTTGATCACCCTGTTTTTTGATTCGACAAGGTAGATCTCGCCGTAAAAATCGCGGCAAATCGTGAGGTTTACGCTGCCCTCCGGCAAATCAAGCTCCACGTCCTCCAAGGTGTATTTCGGTATCTGCGGCTCGGCGGGGATCTCCTCGCCGACGGGTTCGGTGTCCTTCTCGGCGGGCTCAGGATCGTTGACCGAGGGGGTGCCGTCTGCCGAGCAGCCCGCGGCCATGATAAGCATAACCGCCGCAAGCAGAATGGATAAAATTTTCATCTGTATAAAACTCCTTTCGCAATCTCAGCGTAAACTGATTATACCGCCGGCAAAAAATAATGTCAATAGAATTATCTAATCTGTTACCGAATTGTAATTGTGCGGTTCCGCCCGCCCGATAAGCTTTAAGATACCGTCCGCCGCAATTTCGGCGACGTCGCCGACAAACCTGTCCGCCCCGTCTGCGCGAAGATAAAGGTAGGGCCGTGCGTCTATATCCGGCCATTCGGTGGAATAAAACTTTTCTATCCGCTCGCAGGTCACGTCAAAGGCGTCGGGGTCGAAGATGGGCAGATATACGTTCGGGAAGCTTTTTGCGGCCGTGAATATTCTGTAGGCCTCAAGATCGGGGTGGGCGCGAAGGTATAAAAAATCGAGGCTGTACCAGTCGCCCTTTAATTTGTTTATCAGCCCAGCGTGATCTTTGAGATTCTCTTCGGCGTGCTCTGAAAGCGCGGGGTGGACGATTTTATAAGACCAGTAAAAATCGGTGAGCAGGTGGCAGTAATATCCGAGATAAAAGGAAAGCGCGGCGGAGGAGTAATCTTTGATTTTTTCGGGAGGGAGGTATTCCCCCGCAAATTTTTCGTAATCCGCCATTTTATAGCCGTCAAAGAGAGACTGAAAGTGGGACACGCTTTTCGGGGGATCGTATCCGCCGGCGGCGTTCGGCAGGCCGCTGTCCGGCGCGACGTTGCCGAAGACGAATTCGGTTTTACATAAGCCTCCGAAGCTTTTCAGGAGATTTTCCGCGATCCGAAAATGAATTATCCAAGAAGCCATTGACATTTCCCCCTTTTTGGATTATTATACTGTTTACCGAAGAAAGTGTCAATACACAGAATGGAGCATAAAAATGGCGGATCAGTTCATGAGATCGGAGCTTATTTTCGGCGCCAAGGCGATAAACCGGCTGAAATCGGCGCGGGTGGCGGTTTTCGGAATAGGCGGAGTAGGCGGATATGCCGTCGAGGCGCTGGCGCGCGGCGGAGTGGGCGCGCTCGACCTTATCGACGGTGACAGCGTCAGCCTGACCAACTTAAACCGCCAGATAATCGCCCTGCATTCGACGGTGGGAATGCCGAAGGCGGAGGTCGCAAGGCGGCGTGTGCTTGACATCAACCCGGAGTGCAGGGCGAGGGCGTGCGAGCTTTTTTTCACCGGGGAAAACGCCGGGGAATTCAATTTTAAGGACTACGACTATGTTGTCGACGCGATAGACAGCGTCGGCAGCAAGCTTGATCTCATATCTGTCTGCGCAAGGGAAAACGTGCCGATAATCAGTGCGATGGGTGCCGGCAGCAAGCTCGACCCGACGGGATTTGAGGTTGCGGACATCTATGAAACGTCGGTCTGCCCGCTTGCGAGGGTGATGCGCCGTGAGCTGAAAAAGCGCGGCATAGACCGTCTTAAGGTTGTGTATTCCAAGGAGCAGCCTGCCGAACCCGACGTCGCCGCGGCCGAGGCATGCGCCGCCGAGGGGGATCTCAAAGCGGGCAGGGTGCCTCCCGGAAGCGTTTCTTTCGTGCCGCCGGTCATGGGACTTATCATCGCGGGCGAGGTGATAAAGGACATCATATCCGCGGGGGAGCAGCGATAGGGATCCGAAAAAAATTTAAAAAAGGTATTGACAAACCCCGCACGATTTGATATAATCACACTGTTGCCACTAAAAATTGAATATGAGGGTATAGCTCAGCTGGTAGAGCACCTGCTTGACGTGCAGGGGGTCATAGGTTCGAGTCCTATTATCCTCACCAAGTTTAAGGGTCAAAATAGATGAAGCCCTGTAAAATCCCGTAAACAAAGCGTTTGCGGGATTTTTTGCATGTAATTTCAGCTTATAATTTTATAGATGAAGTCGAGCAGCTGAAAGGAAATGAACCCACTGCAACCGAGTTTTGCAGACAACAATTCCCAAGCCAAGCCAAGTTATGATTTTCATAGCTTGGCTTTTTTATTTTTTAAAAATGGAGGGTATATGCTATATGTAAACCTAACAACACCCGAGCAGAGCGTCAAGATAAAAACACCCTTTTTCTCGGAAGCGATTCGTGACTATCTGCTCCGTATCGGCGTTCCAGAAAATCTTTCGCGTATTAAGCTGTCAAATAAGGAAGATAGCCCGATCAGAATCACCCTGTCAGGCGAGACTGAGTATGACAGACACCTTGCGAAAATCTTTTCACCGCTGAATTCTTTGTTTGAATTGAATATGACAATCCAAACACTTGAAGATCTTGACCTGCGTATCAAAGATAACATCACAAATAATATTTTGAAAGACAAATACCACTCGCTCCGTGAGCTAAGACAAGGCCTGCGGAGCGAGTTTTTGTCTTTGGGAGATGTTTCGGAGGTCTTTTATTTCCCGATTTCGGGAATTATATACTTCGACGATGACTGCCGGTATTATGACATTGCCTCGGCGGAAGAACTGTTAAATAACGAAGATGTCATCATGGTCATATGCTACCATACGGGCGCTGATGGGAAGCCGGAAATAATCCCCGAAGAGGCCGAGATTATCCGAAATATCTTTGATATGTTTTTAGCAGGAGCTACTGCCGGAGAAATTGCTGATAAATTACTTGCCGGCGGAATTAGGAGCAAATGCGGAAAGCAAAAATGGTCGGTGTCTACTATTCAGCGGATACTCCGAAATGAAAAGTATTGCGGCGACGCCATACTCCAAAAGACGGTAACTGTGGATTGTATATCTAAGACCGTAAAGAAAAACACCGGAGAAGCCCCGATGTACTATGTTCGCAATAACCATACGCCAATAGTTACGAGGGAGGTGTTTAACAGGGCTCAGGAAGAGCTCGCAAGGCGAGGAAGTCTGGCTCCGGTATCGTCAAATAAATCGGTTACTTCAAAAGGCAAATATTCAAGATACGCTCTTACCAACCTTGTTTACTGCGACGAATGCGGTGCAAAATACCGCAGAGTGACATGGGCAAATAAATACGGCAAGAAAATCGTCTGGCGCTGTGTCAATCGCATTGAAAACGGTACAAAATATTGCAAACACTCGCCGTCTATAGCAGAGGAAGAATTAAAAAGCGCTGTGGTTCAGGAAATCAACGAACTGTGCCAAAACAGTCCTGACAAGTATTTGGAACTGTTGAATACAACACTTTATGATGCAATAGGGCTGAACGAGGGCCGAACGGAAATCGATCTGTTGACCGCTCGTATAGAGGCGATAAATCAGCAGATACTCGATCTTATGAACGAGAGCCTCGAAAGCGGCAGCGATTTGTTCTCAGAAGGCCGCGAAAGTGAGTTCGCAGAGCTGTCGGCTGAAATAGATCAGCTGAGCAAGCGAATTGAGGCAATCAAGGAGTCTGCATTTCGCGACGAATCCTCCGTCGAACGTGTCAAAGAGCTTCAAGTCGAGCTTTTGAAACATCGCGGAGGTATAAGCGAATATGATGAATCGGTGGCGCGAAGCCTTGTGGATAGGGTAGTCATTCATCAAAACAGAGAGGTTGAGGTTGTGATTAAAAACATATGACCTAAAAGGAAAATATTCAAAATATATAGCTCCACCAGAAAGATAAAAAGACGGAACCAATTAATGTTCCGTCTCAAAAATCAACTTGATAACACGTCTTTCCAG
>CANPYR010000050.1 GCA_947588805.1 uncultured Clostridia bacterium | reverse complement strand
CCCAAGAGAGCGTCCTGCGGACGGTCGATTGGCTGCAAAATCAGCTTGTCTTTTGGTCGATAATTTATGACCGCGAAATCCGAAAAGCAAGTTTTAACGCTTTGTTTCTGAGGGCGGCCGAACGGGAACAAAACCGGCAATGTTTTCCCGCCCTCTCCCGCTATCCCGCCGCCGCCCATACCCACACTTCTGCCGCCCCGATATCCGATATCTGACGTCTGACTTCTGTCTTCCGCCATCTTTAAGCGCTTGACTTTTCCCATAACCTGTGATATACTTTTAAAAAGGCTGAGCTTCGTCTTCATTCCGATACGGCGCGGCCTCGAAATTTTAGTTAAAGGAGCAGATCTTATGTCTGAAGGCACCCAAAAAAAGGTCATTTTCAGCGGCATCCAGCCCACCGGAGTTTTCACGCTCGGAAATTATGTCGGGGCGGTGCGAAACTGGGGCCCTTTGCAGGACGAATTTGACTGTATATATTCAATAGTTGACGAGCACGCGATAACCGTAAAAAAAGATCCCGCCACGCTTCGCAAGCAGACGATAGAGGGCTACGCGCTTCTTCTGGCATGCGGCATCGATCCCAAAAAATCTATCGCTTTTATCCAGTCTCATAACCCTAACCATGCTCAGCTGAGCTGGATCTTGGGATGCGTAACGCAGTTCGGCGAGCTTTCAAGGATGACGCAGTTCAAGGACAAGGCCGCTAAGCATGCGGACGATATAAACGCCGGACTCTTTACCTATCCCGTTTTGATGGCGGCGGATATTCTGACATACAACGCCGACGTGGTACCGATAGGCGACGACCAGCGCCAGCATCTTGAGCTTGCAAGAAATATCGCGGTAAGATTTAACCAGCGCTACGGAGAGATGTTCAAGGTCCCGGAGGGGTATTTCCCGAAGGTCGGAGCGAGGATAAAGAGCCTTCAGGAGCCGACGAAGAAGATGTCTAAATCCGACGACAACCCGAACGCGACGGTGTTTATTCTTGACGATAAGGATACTATCATGCGAAAATTCAAGCGCGCGGTGACTGACAGCGAGACCGAGATCCGTTATGCCGAAGGCAAGGACGGGATAAATAATCTTCTTACGATATATTCCTGCGCGACAGGAAAGACTGTAGAGGAGTCCGAGAAGGAGTTTTCCGGCAAGGGATACGGAGAATTCAAGCTTGCGGTGGGCGAAGCGGTTGCGGATTATCTCGAGCCGGTCAGGAGCGAGTATGCAAGACTTATGGAGGACAAGGCATATTTGAAGGAATGCTGGACCGACGGCGCTCAGCGCGCGTTCAGGATCTCGAATAAGGTGTTTACGAAGGCTTGCAGGAAGATCGGATTTGTGGATTATAGATAGAGCGCAGAGTGCGGAAGTCGCAAAGAGCGAGAGATGAAAGTTTAGCGCAAGGCTTTATAAGAGCGGAGCCGAAAGGTTTCGCAGGGTGTTTCTCGAAATGCGGCAGGGGGCAGCGGAGCGGAAATCGGGAAGCGTACAAACAGCACTCATTATAATCAAACAGTCTTCTCCTAATTCCCGTCGCTGCCTACTTTATGCTTTCTCTTTTTATGGAATGTGGGTGGAATGCGCGTCCCGAAAATCGCAGCGTAAAGCTTGCTTTTCAATGCCGTATAGTGGACTTGAAAAGAGTGTTGATCATAACGAGCTTAGGCCGCGGCTTATATAATTGAAATATCTTCCGGCGTTAGAAAACGCAGGGAGGTAAGAAAAAAACAGTCCACAAGGTGTTTTTTTATAATATAAATCTTTAAATCCCCCGCAGATCCGGCATTTTACCGTCCCTGCCAAAGAAATAAAAATTCTCCACGCCGATAATTCCCGCGATGATATCTTTTATCTCCCCGCCGTGCGGAGGGGGAGTTTCAGCGCCCGCGACGGTTCTCAGGCAGCTACCCTTGGTGCATATTTTGAATTGCCATCTCGGGCCGTCTGACATTTCCGCAGCGTAGTCGTCGCGATCCCGGTCGTCAAGGCATTTATTTAATACGTTAAATAAATCCTGCTTATTCTGATCTGAGAGCGGTCAGATCTTACCGAAAATCAAGTCGCAGCCGCTGTTAAATCTCACCTGAATCTCCTTCGGGAGCACCCGCGTGACCACATTCAGAATATCCGAAGAATTTTCCCAAGTAATAGTGCAGCTCGTGATATGGAGGCTGTCTTTTTTCGGCATATTATCACCTCAGTTTTCAGTAATCGGATTTTGTGCGGATATTATAACATATTTGCATTATTATGTCAATTGCGCGCAGGCTGTTTGGAAATAAAGATCCCCGACATTTCCATATTTTAATTCCCCCTCCGCACCCTCCCGAAATTCTGACCTTCTGCCCTCTGACTTCTGACCTCTATTTGCCCCATTGACAACCGTCCGCCCTCGTGCTATAATCATATCAACCCCGGTTACTTCCGCCCGCAAATGAAAGGAGCTTTCTTCACATGCCTTACAAACCCGTTTTTCTCGTTCTCTTCGTCCTCAGTTTCCTCTACGATATCTTTCTACAGACCGTAAGCTACCGCTCAAAAAATAACCCCATCCCCGAAAACGTCAAGGACGTATACGACGGCGAAACCTATGCCAAATGGCTGAGCTACCACCGCGAGACCGCGCTGGTGGGACTCATTTCGTCCTCGGTAAGCTTTTTGATATATCTTCTTCTTTTGGTATTCGACGTTTTCCCGACGGCGGCGCTGGGGCCATATCCTTACGTTTCGTCGCTCTGCGTTTTAGCGTTCGTTCTTCTTCTTGATTCCCTCACCGGCGCTGTTTTTGGCTATATATACTCGATGAAGATAGACGAAAAGTACGGCTTTAATAAGATGACTTTAAAGACCTTCGTCGCGGATCAGATAAAGAGCTTCGTCATACAGCTCGTTATCTTCGGAGTAATGACTTCGCTCTTTATTCTTCTTTATGAAACAATCGGCGACTGGATCCTGATCCTGTTCTCGGCGATAATGATACTTGTTCTTTTCGGGATGGTGTTTCTCGCTCCGTATTTTTCAAGGATCTATAATAAATTCACCCCTCTTGAAGAGGGAGAACTCCGAGATAAGCTGACGGGGCTTCTTGAGAAGAACGGCTACAAGGTCAGGGAGATACAGGTAATGGACGCTTCCAAGCGCTCTTCAAGATCAAACGCGTACTTTTCCGGGCTCGGACGTTCAAAGACGATAGTTCTCTACGATACTCTTATCTCCTCCATGACTCCCGACGAGATAACGGCGGTGTTCGCACACGAGCTCGGCCACGGGCTTCATAAGGATACGTTCAAAAACAGCTTTATCGGGATCCTGCAGATGATCGCGATAGTGATACTTGCGTGGCTGACGGTGAGGACGGAATCGATATATCCGGCGTTCGGCTTCGATGGAAGAAACTACGGCTTTGCAGTGATTTTGGTTATGACTGTGGAAATGCCGGTGCTTCTTCCGCTTTTCTCGCTCGCCGCGAGCGCGCTGTCAAGAAGAGCCGAGTACCGCGCGGACCGTCACGCCGTGGATGAAGGCTACGGCAGGGAACTCATCTCAGGACTTAAAAAGCTTGCAAAGGACAACCTTTCGGATCTTTCGCCGTCAAAAACCGAGGTAGCTCTTACCTATTCCCACCCGCCGCTTTCGCAAAGAATAGCCGCGATAGAAAGCGCGATGAAAAATAAACAGTAAATAGAAAATAGTAAATTGCCTTCCCGGCATTTTCAATCCCCCTCCGCGCGAGAGTCCGCACGGGGGATTTTTTTAATATCCCGAAAAAATTTTTTTATTTCATGCAACTTTTTCCCGCAGTTTTGCGTGTTATATATAAAAAGAAATTTCGGAGGTAATAAAAATGAAAAAGATCGTTTTCGCCGCCGCGGCGGTTATACTGATACTTTCATCCGCTCTTAACTGCTTTGCTGATACCTTCCGGCCCGCATACGTCAGCGAGGATTTCACCGTGATATGGAGCGAGGTTGAGGAAAACGGGCAGTACCTGCTTCTTTACAGCGATAAGCGGGATTTGTGCGAGATCCGTCTTTCGGAAGATAAAGAATTTGAGATCTCCTTAGATATCTGCGGCGACGGGAGCTTAAAGACTGATTCCGAGTGGGCAAGCGATCAGTATGAGAATTATATGTCGGGAAAAAGAATATCCGCAGGGACCGTTCTGAGCGTAAGCTTTTGCAGGATAAGCGAAACCTGGCCGGCAGTTATAGAGGATTTCAACTCGGTGGGGTTCAGAATGAAAAAGACGGATATGACTGTCAA
This sequence comes from uncultured Clostridia bacterium, assembly GCA_947588805.1. Taxonomy (GTDB): domain Bacteria; phylum Bacillota; class Clostridia; order Oscillospirales; family Ruminococcaceae; genus Faeciplasma. The sequence goes on along the minus strand of CANPYR010000050.1, from coordinate 2,214 downwards.
TAAGGCTGAAGAGATCTTTGAAAAGCTTAATAAGCTTAATAAAACCGACCGCTACGGATTTATAAACGGCGAAGAGACGGCGGCGGGGATGGAATTAGAGACTCTTTTCACGGCGCTTGATTCCGACTATGACGAAAAGACCGGAAAATACGGCCTTCTGATCTCAATAGCCGGCGGATATTATTCCGTGCAGTCCTCTGAGTATAAGCTCTCTGCGTCTACGGCCGAGGTGACAGTAACGGACGGTATTGCGTCTTCGGACGGCTCCGAAACAGGGGATATGCTCTTAGAGCTTTATCGTCAGCGTAAGGATATCCCGGCAGGAAGCGTGGTAAGATTAAGATGGAGCGGCTGGGTAGCGGAAAGCTATCCTCCGAGCTTTATGGGTATAACCGGGATAGAGTTCACCTCTGAAAAGTCCCCCTACAGCCTTGAATTCGCCGCCCGTGAGGTCGAAAACATCAACGAATTTTGCTCCGGAAGATTTGACGTTCCGGGCAAGGAAGATTCGGAGCGCTTTGCAAAGACTCGTGAATTTACCGTCGCGGCCTATATTCCGAGCGAGAATGATAACCGTTCCGGGACGTTATATCTTGCGGACAAAAGCGGAGACGCGATAGAATTTCTGCGCGCCGAGACGGATACCGAATCAGCGTCGCTTCTCTGCGAAGACGGCGAAGCGGCTTGGGAAAGATATCAGAAGCTTCTTAATTTCGGCTCTCTCCCCGTCGGGACCGTAGTCGAAGCCGTCTACGGCGGCATAAGCGACTGCGACTGTTATCCTCCGCTTATAGACGGTCTCAGCGTTTTAACAGTCACCGGAAGAACGTCGGATAAATTTACCGTTAAAGAGCTTGAAGACGCGTATGAAATGCTCGGAATCGAAAAATCCGGAATCAAAACCGCTCCGAACGAGACCGAGACGTTATGCGAAGTGACCGCGGATGAAGAACCGCTCACGGAAAAGCCCGGAATTTGCGTATCGGCTCCCAAAAACGACAGATTTTTCATATACCTCGAAGGTCTTACGGTCGAATCCGACGGCTCCGAAAAGTCGGACAGACTGCTTGAAAACTACCGTAAAACCGGCGCTCTGCCTTCGGGGACAAGACTGAGGGTATATTCAAAAGGTTACTTCTTAAGAGACGGCGAAGACCCTAAGAGCCTTGCGGGAGTGAGAAAAGCGGTGATAGTTTCAGAGGGAGAAAGGACCGAGATCTTCAAGGTAACAGATTCCGACGGATATAAGCTGAGCGTTTCGGACGTTTTCGGAGACGTGAGCGTGATAAACACAGATTTTCGCGGCTCGAAGATAAAGCTTTCCTGCACCGGCGAGGAGCTGAGAAAGACTGCGGAAAAATTCTCAAAGACCGGCGAGCTTCCGATAGGGACAGTGATAAAGATCACATACAGCGGCTTAAACCCGTCGGACGGTAAAATAATAAAGATCACGGTCACGGACAGCAAATAAAGGAGGGATAAGATGAATATAATTAAGAATATCAAGAAGCTTTCGGCGATCATAATTTCTGCTGTAATTTTAATTTCGGTTTTAATGACTGTAACGTCAGCGGCGATATATTCCGACGCAGATTCTGCAGACAGTCCCGAAGAGGTTTTCACGGCTCCGGAGAGCCCGATGATCACATATAAAGGCAGGACATACGTTTTGGCAAAAAGACTCGGACAGATGGAGATCCCGAGAGGAGGGAAATTCAAAACCACGGAAACTGCGGAATACGAGAGCGGGATTCCGGGGGAGGGGAAACAGAATTTTTCCGAGACTCCTGTGGGATTCAGCGAAGCCGGCATAAACGGGGTAGACTGCATAGCCGCGGAATACGACGGCGGGATATATTTCTTTGAGACGATTGACGAATCGGTTCCGGAATTTGACAGCCCCCGGGAGTACGAGGAAATTCCCGTGCCGACCGAAGTGGGGCCGGAAGAAGCCGAGGATAAAGATAACGCTCCAAACCCCGCTACCGGCGCAGCGGCGGCGGTTCCGGGAGCTATAGGGATAATTTTCTGGGCGGTATGCGCGGCTTCAAGCAGCAAGAATCATGAATGATAATTTTAAAACAAGAAGTGATAAAATAACCCCCGTCCGGAGTTCAGACTCAGGGCGGGGTATTTGTGACTCCCTCCCAAAACTTGTGTAAACCTTCAAAGTGATGTATAATAGAGACACCACAATGGAGGTTTAAATTATGA
>CANPYR010000049.1 GCA_947588805.1 uncultured Clostridia bacterium | reverse complement strand
TTCCAAGGGTCGTTGCGATTAAAACTCTTTGAAAGGCTCCTGTGGAGCCTCGAAAAGCAAGTTTTAACGCTACGATTCCAAGGGTCGTTGCGATTAAAACTCTTTGAAAGGCTCCTGTGGAGCCTCGAAAAGCAAGTTTTAACGCTACGATTTCTGCCCCCGAGACTCCTGCGGCCTTTTGAGAAAAGGCCGGCGAAACCTTTTTAGTTCCCGCTCTTATACGGCTCGCTGCTGCGCTTCCCTATACCCCTACCTTCCTAACTCCATCCGCATCTCACCGCAGGTAAAATCAAATCCCGGAAATTTCTCCGTCTTCTCATACCTGAACCCTATCCCCTCATACCACCTTCGCAGCCTTAAATTCGTATCGACTATCGATACCGTAACGCTCCCGCACCCTGCATGCTTCGCTCGCTCTATCCCGTCAAAAACAAACTCCCTGCCTATCCCCCTATGCCGAAACTCCGGCAAAACCGAAAGGTTATTTATCTCGCATTCCCCGTCCTTCGGATTCGACAGCGAATAATATCCCGCCGTCTCCCCTCTTATCTCCCCGCAGAGCATTACCCGCTTTTCCACGTCATATTGATAATACAGTCTCTCTTCCGAAATCGAAAAGCCCGTAAACCTCGGCGAGGTCTCGGGGCTTAATTTCAGCTCTTCCGCAACGGTGAGAAAGCTATTCCTGATTATCTCAACAAGCCGCGGGATCTCTTCCCGCCTTATCGGGCGAATTATCAAACCGTTTCGGGACTCAGATGTGCTCATAAACTTCCTCCTCGGAGGATATCGGTATCGCGCTCTCTATCTCGAGCAGGTCTTCGTCGCTCTCCGGTTGTTCTTTAGCTTTGGAAAATTTTTCTGCTATCGAATCAAGATTTTTCTTTGAAAGCGCGGACTTCGCGGCTTTGAATACTACCGGCGCGGCAAGAAGCAAAAGTCCTTTTTTGCCTGATTTTTTAGCGTTCTTCGCTTTTCCCGGACGCGTCGAAGCGCGCTTCGGGCGCGATATAAGACCGCCTATCGCTGAAGCTGCGGTGAGTGAAGCGGCAGTTATCGCCCCTGCGGCTATCCTTTCGGGAGTGAGCCGGTTTGAACCTATTACTATCCCGCGCTTGGAATCCTTGGAAATTTTCTGTATTACCATAAATTAACACCTGCGAAAAAATTTTGTCAACAAAAGGTTGATTTTCAGATTATTATTTGGGCTTTACTGTATTTTATTAAGATCTTTAACTTTAAAGTTCTGAATGCTCCCGCACTGTTTACAGCAGGAGCAGGTAACGGCGCTTCTTTTCGGTTTCAGTCCGCCTTTCTCGCTGTCAGCATAGAAGTAAATTCCGTACATAGTCGTTATCGCGCCGTCAACCGGTCGCCGCCGCATTTTTCACACTTTTCAATCATAAATCTCACAGCCTTGGTCCGAAAACTAAATTCGCGTATGTATTGATCCGCTCTTCACAAAAATCAACCTTTTGTTGAGATATAGCTTACTGCTTTCATTATATCACGGCGATTGGGAAATGTCAATAAAGACGTCAGAGATCGGAAATCTGATATCGGAATTTCAAGGTTTCGCCTTCGGCGAGGAGTTTAAAATATGGAAATAATGCGCGCGGGATGGGCGCTCACGAGATCTAAATAACTTCTTAACGTAAAGTTAATAAATTTTCGGCGGCAATTTTAAAGGACGGCACAGACGAAGCTGTACCGTCCTTACGGAAATTAAATTTTTAAAGCGCTGCGAGGTTCTTATAGCACGCCTTGAGGGCGGGATAGATCTCGGTGTAGAGCTTATAGAAATCATTATAGGGCTTGATGTTTTCCGCTATCGGCTCCTGGATCTTATCGGTCTTTACTACCTCGCGGCAGGCTTCGGGAACGCTTGAATAGATCCCGGTGCCTACTGCCGCCAAAAGCGCTACTCCGAGAGCGGGTCCTTCCTTGGAGGAAGCGGTCTTGACCGGGCAGGCGTACAGATCAGCAAGCATCTGTCTCCAGAGCGGGCTGGACCCCCCGCCGCCGCACGCCATCATGTCGCTTACATTTATATCCATCTGCTTGAACACCTCGACGCAGTCGCGAAGGCTGTAGGATACGCCCTCCATTACCGCTCTGAGAAGGTCTTTTTTCTGATGCATAGCGGAAAGTCCGAAGAATACTCCTCTTGCGTCGGGATCAAGGTGAGGAGTGCGCTCGCCCATAAGATAGGGAAGATAAAGAAGTCTGTTAGAGCCTATCGGAACTGTCGCGGCTTCCTTGTCCATGAGATAGTACGGATCCACTCCCATCTGCGAGGAGGTTTCCTTTTCGGCGTTGCAGAAGTTATCCCTGAACCATTTAAGAGAAAGTCCCGCGCCCTGAGTTACTCCCATTACGTGCCATGCGCCCGGAACAGCCGCGCAGCAGGTATGTACTCTTCCCAACTTATCTATCGAGATTTTAGAGGTATGAGCAAACACAACTCCGGAAGTGCCGATAGTGGTGAAGGCTCTTCCGTCCTCAACTACGCCGGTTCCCACGGCCGCCGCAGCGTTATCTCCCGCGCCGCCTACTACCGGAGTCCCCTCGCAGAGTCCCACCATGTCCGCTATCTCGTCGGTAAGGCCGCCGGTCACCTCGCAGGATTCATACACCTTTCCGAGCATAGTTTTATCAAGTCCGAGACCGTCGATTATCTCATCCGACCAGTCGCGCCCCGGAACGTTAAGAAGCTGCATCCCGGAAGCGTCGGAAACCTCCGTCGCGTACTCGTGAGTCAGGACAAATCTTATATAGTCCTTCGGAAGAAGTATGTGACGGCACTTCTCATAATTCTCCGGCTCGTTGTTTTTAACCCAAAGGATCTTAGCCGCAGTCCAGCCAGTGAGCGCGGGATTAGCTGTGATCTCGATAAGCTTATCGCGGCCGAGCTTCTCGTTCATCTCGTCCACTTCCTTAGCCGTGCGCTGGTCGCACCAGATGATCGAGCGGCGAATTACGTTGTTATCCTTGTCGAGCATGACAAGGCCGTGCATCTGTCCCGAAAGACCGATTCCCTTTACGTCCTCTTTTCTGACTCCGCTCTGAGCTACTACCGCCTTTATCGTCTGGATAGCAGCGTTCGCCCAGTCCGCAGGATCCTGCTCCGCGTAGCCGTTTTTAGGCTGGTACATGGGGTACTCTATCGTCTTTGAGGCGATAACAGTCCCCTTCTCGTCAAACAGAACGGTTTTCGTTCCGCTTGTGCCGATATCTACGCCTATTACGTATGCCATAATTGTTTCCTCACTTTCAGTTTTATTTTTAATCGGGGAGTAAGTCCCGAGGTTTACCGGTGTTTTTAGGGGGCGGCGGACGCAGTCGGTAAGGATTCAGCAGTAAAGCAGCAAATCCCGCCGCCGCGCGCAAGCTTTCAGCCGCCGCAAAGCGATAGACAGAAGCAGATAGCCATAAGTCCGCTATAAGCTAAGCTTTCCGTCCGCACTAAATGAAATTCAAAAGTCAAAAAACCGGGCAAGCGCCGTCCGTCGCCCTATTACCGCCTTTCCGACTTTTCGCCGTGCATTCCTATATCTATTAAATTATTTACAAGCTCGATATATGTCTCGTCGTCCGATTCTACGTTTACACATTCGCCGGGATTCTTCCCGGATATAACGTCCCATACCGTCACCGCTCCGCTGTCGGGAAGATACCCGAGCGATTCAAGCACTTTTTTATACGGTAAAAGATTTTCCGAGTATATGGCAGCAGTCTGGTATTCTTGCATATAGATCTCGTCGTCGCTGCTGTGAGAGCCGAATCCCCAGCGTATCACGCCGTCGTTATACAGTATCCCGCCGTAGCGCTTTAATATCGCAAGCGCGACCGACGCCGTGCAGTTATCAAGATAGTAGGTGAGATAGCCGTCGTTGTCGCCCGGGATTTCGATAAAGAAGAATACGGGCTCAGAGAGCTTTTTTACCGATTCGGTGAAAAATTTAGGATAGTCCTCCGCGGAAAGACTGAACAGAAGCTTTTTCTTTCCGGGACGGTAACTCTTAGTCACGCCCGAAACATCCTGAACCGAAACGCCGGAAATCAGCCGAAAACTCATAATTTTCTCCTTGAAGTACAAATTTTTGGACTGATTTTTCTTAAAATCAGCTTATAAGTCCGTATTTTTGGACAGGTCGCGTAATATAATGAAGATAAAGAGAAAAAAGCGGGAGCGGATAAATAAAATTCCGCGGCTTGATTACTCTGAGACGCTTATAAAACCCCGGCTTGCCGAACGGTAATCGCAATCGCAAGCCGCACCGACAAAGGAGATAACATCATGATCTATTACTTCATCGCTTTGGCTCTCGGCCTTTACTTCATCTATGCCCTGCGCGACGCGCTTCTGATACTCCAGAACCGCCGCGACAGAAAGGAAGCGCTCCGTCTGTCATTATACGAACAGTCCCGCGGCAGCTCGGATGAACCCGTAAACGGCCGCAGAGCGGGATGAATCCGGCTGCGAAACCGTAGGGTTTTGTCCATTCAAAATATATTATATAACAAAATTGCGGAAAATGCAATAGAGAAAGTTAAATTTTTATGGATTTTGACAGATTTATAACCGAAATATCCCTAAAAAAGGATATCCCGGAGGGATCGTATCTTAAAAATCTTCCCGTGGTCAGGTTTTTGGAGCGCTCCCCTATCGCATTTAGAAAAAGCGTTACGTTTTTCTGCGGCGAGAACGGCTCGGGAAAATCAACGCTCACCGAAGCATTAGCCGTCGCCTTCGGCTTCAACCCCGAGGGCGGGACTCTCAATTACTGCTTTGAAACAAATCCCACGCACTCTTCGCTGTGGGAGTATCTTCGTCTCTCGAAGCTTTTAAGGCCAAAGGACGGATATTTTCTTCGCGCCGAGAGCTTTTACAACGCCGCGTCGTATCTTGAAGAGCTTGACGGGATAGCGGCTCCCGCTCCGAAGGTCCTGGCAAGCTACGGCGGGATCTCGCTTCATAAAATGTCGCACGGAGAAGGCTTTTTAAAGCTCATACATGAAAGATTTTCGGGCAGCGGGCTCTATATTCTGGACGAGCCCGAGGCGGCGCTTTCGCCCATGAAGATAATGAGTCTGATATGCGAGATAGAAAGGCTCGTGAAGCTCGGCTCGCAGTTTATTATAGCTACTCACTCGCCGATACTTATGGCGTATCCTGGCGCGGAGGTCTTGCAGATAGACGAGTCGGGAGTCAGGGCGGTAGATTACCGCGAGACGGAGCATTTCAAGGTCACGGCTGGGTTCATGAGGAATCCGGAGAGGTATATGGGGATGATTTTGGAGGGGTGAGGGAGGCAAAAGGACGGTATTTTTTCCACTTCTTCTGACTATATTGGGTTTTTCGGATGAATCTCTTTACAGCTAAATATCACCATGAGCAGCCGGCGGGGCGTCAGAAGGATATCGAAATTATTTTTTATGAAACGGCGTGATTTCGGTCATGCTGTTTCTCTTTGCTATTCCTATTGCATGGGCTCGTTTATAGGGATGAAGTCCACGAGGACGTGTTGAATTATAATCTTCTGTGTGAGAGCGTGATTCTACTGTCGTAAAAACTTTGCAATCTGCGTCGGACCGCGACACTCCATGCACATCCGGAAAATCTGCTTAACGACTTCCGCAGATTCCTCGTCAGCAATCCACTCTCCATTGGCGCCTTTTTTGTAAACAACATATGGATTGTTTGTGGTCAACGGTACTCCCCGTGTGCCTTTCGCCTTATGGTTAATAACATGAGCCGTGCAAGCGTCCTTGCCGCCTGACATATAGCGACTACAGGCGTAAGCCTTGTGACCTGACTGCTTTCGGCGGGGACGGTATCACAAATATGCATATATCCCAGTCAAACACAATAGAAAATCCCACCAAGCAGTGGGATTTAGCTACTTTTTTATCAACAAAGCGGGAAAACTATTTCAATATTTTCGTCTGCCGAGAATGCCTTTTTAAGCCAATAAATATGCTCGGCTCCGAATACCGCCAGCACATTTGCGTTAGGGTTTTCCTCTATTACGCGCTTAATATTTTTCACGATATTGTTGTTCCGATTATTCCAGACAATTTCCTGCTCATACGGGTGGAGTCTTTCCTGAAACGCTTGTTTCTCTTCGACGGCGGCGTTAAATTCGTCCGAATTAAACGGCAAAGGAGAAGCTGCGCCGGCCTTCATATATTCCTCCATAATGCGCTGGGCTTCTTTTTCTATCTGCGTCGCTCTGCTCTGTATCTCCTCTTCATCCTCGCCTGTGATCTCAATCTTTTCCATCCTTTGGACGTACTCCACGTCGGAATCCTCAAATTGATCGCAGGGGACGAACCGGATCCCGCGCTCCTTGCAATACTGGAAGATAAATCTCCGGTATTCCGACGGCCCCTGATACTCGCGGTTTTGCTCATAGTCATCGCGACGTACTTCGCCGCAGATAACGTCGGGCTTGAACCTGTCGAAAAGCTCCATGACCATGTTGTCGTCAAGTCCAAACTGTTTCATATCTTCAGTACTGTGGATTGAGCCGAAAAGCCCTAATTTCATGATAAAACCTCCTAAAATGCACTTGTTTCTTGATTGAAACGACTTTTTTGAGGTCGATGTACAATCTCGCGTAGATACCCACGCTATAATTTTCCTGATTTATCATCTGCATAGCCATATTTTACCTCCTGTTATGCAGCACATTTCAACCAGAAATCCGCTGCAATTATACCTCATTACCGATACCATTTCAAGCCACCTCGCGATTTATTTTCTCAATAGTGAGCGCGTCAAGCATATCTCCCATTTCCGTTTTGCCGACAAACATACTGCTCACGCGGTAAACCGTGCCGTCGGGGAACGTCATTTCGGTCCGATTTGGCATACGCATAAACTTTCTGTCATTGTGCTCAATAATCGGAGACATTTTCTCATTTTCAAAGTTATATATACTCAAAAACTTTTCCGATGACAATCAACAGCAAAATGTGTAACGACTGAACTTCTTCGGAAAGTTGTTCCACTAAACCGACGTTTTCCTTGGATTCTTCCCTATTAAAAGTTCGCGTAATAGGCGCTTGCAAAAGCCTAAAAACGTATATGATACGGCGGCTGAAGTTCCACCGACCGGCATTTCTTCCGCGTTACTTTCCCCCACAGCAGCCTAATCTGCTGTTTCTTTTTGCATATTTTCTCTTGCCGCCCTGCAAAACAGCCTGCGAAATCAGTACATTTTTGAGATCATCTGCATTTTATGCTATAATAA
>CANPYR010000048.1 GCA_947588805.1 uncultured Clostridia bacterium | reverse complement strand
ATGCTATAATATACTTGACAAATCAAAAGGAGTTGATTTTATGATGATGTCGCCCGAAAGTTATTACATGGATTTAAATGGCAAAACTACAGAAGAAATTCTTGCCGAAATTAGCAGACTTCGGCAGGAAATCTCCGAGCTTAAAGCCGCGCTGCGATCAAATGATTTCACTGTGCCCGACATTAAGCCGAGCAGGGGTGTGCGGCTGACGATGACGCTTGACTATTTCGATATGGCGAAAAAGGCGCTTTTGGAGGCAGGAGGCGAGTATATCCCGACCGAGGACGAGCGGCGGGCGCTTGACTTCAACGCTCGGCTTGATGGTCTGACGATGATTGAATTTACGGTCAGCAGGCACTTCTTGGTGACGAAAACCTTGTCCGCAGACTTTTCGGGCGGCAAGACCTCCGCGAAAATCATCTGCGAAACTAACCCTTTGTACGGGAACGAGTCGCGGAAAAAGATAGGCGAAATTGGGCGCGAACGGCTTATTTCCAGGCTTCGGCAGATCCACATGGGCGACTGGGACAGCGCGTATAATCTGCCCGGAATTTTGGACGGCGAGGACTGGAGCGTGACGGTGAGGTTCGCGGGCGGCTCGGAGGAGTGTTTCCACGGCAGCAACGCATACCCGTTTTCATTCACGCGATTTTGCGGTATAATGGGGTATGAGGACGACGAGACGGACTTTTGACAGGAGGTACAAAATGAACTACAAAGACACGGGCTTTCGCGGGCTATACAAAAATTTCGCGGTTTTTAGGCTGAACGACGTTCTCAGGGCAAGCATTGCGGGCTTCCCCAACGCGGACAAGGCGGACTGCGTTCTGACATACGGCTACATCGACGGCGACGCGGGGTTGACTCTTGAAGTTCTCGCAGGAGGTAAAATCTCGGGCGAGAAGGCGGCTTTTTTCAAGGGCAGCGATGATACGCGCTCGTTTGTGCGGCTCGAAGCGGTCATTGAGGACGAGTTTTTCGTGATTGGCGACAAGGACGGCTCCCTCAAAAAGAAATATGCCGCAAAGCTCGAAAATCTCAAGACTTACGACGCTTCGCCCGCGGTCGAAAAGTCTCGGCAGATGGCTTTTTTGGACGGTTCACGCGACCCGGAGCACCCCGATGACGTGCTTGTTTACCTCACCCGAAAGGGACTAAAGCCCGAGGGCTGCCGGACGAAGATCACCGACCTTATGGAGCGTTTCATTGTCGGAACGCTCCTGAACGAGCCCGAGCAGAATTTCGGCTATCACGCGGGCGAAACCATCGCGTTTAATGTTCAAAAGACCGAGGACGGCAGGGTGTTTTGCTATTCCGACATGACCCCGTCGAGGCAGCTCACCGCCGAGGATTTAGCGGGTGGCAGGCTGCTGAGGGAGGCGGTCGCGGAGTTCAACAAAAACCGCACCGAAGACAATTTCTTCGAGGTGCTTGAGCTGCTGCGGGACAGCTATGTTTGGGTGCCGTGCAGCGCGGTTCTGGGCGACGAGGACAGGGAGGCGTTTGAAAAGGCTGTCGAAAATGCGGGCGGCGACCTATCCTCGTTGGTCGGCAAGACGTTCACGAGCAAGGCGAGCATTCGGCTTATCCCCGAAATTCTGAAAAGCGGCGACAAATTTTTCTTCCCGATTTTTTCCGGCGAGGAGGAAATGGGCGAGCTCAGCAAAGGCTTCTCGAAGGTCGAAAAGCATATGCTCGAGGTCATTCCGCTGGCGAGAAATAACGAAAGAAAGCTTGAGGGCATCGTCCTCAATGCCTTTACTGAGCCGTTTTTGCTCGATGCGGATATTTTTGATATTGTCGAGAAGATGAAGTCGAGGATAGTTAATAAAGAAGACTGATATATTTTGCAATAAATTTTTTTGATTTTTAAAGCAGCATGATTTCTTTCATGCTGCTTTAATGACAGTATACAGAGAACTAAGATACCCGTTGATAGTTAGAAACTCACCCCTCAATCCTCGCTTTGCGCGAGAAAATCTCCCTGATTTTCGCCATCTTCTCCTCCCCAAATTTCGGCTCGCGCTGATATGTATAGAGCCCGTTTGCTTCCTGCTCTACGTCGTAAAGCTGCGTGTAGCAAAGCCCGAAAATGCTCGGAGAGTCCATTATCGCATCCGTCAGACCTTTAAGCCGGTTTATAAATTCATCCTCCGTCATCGGCGCGTTTCCGTATCCCCACGAGTCCGAATTTTGGGACTTGTCCCATCTCATCCCTCCGTATTCGCTAACAAACATCGGCTGCCCATCGTAATGCTGCCTGTCCGGAAAAGGATTCCAAGCCCGCTCGTCTCCGTCCGGAAAATTCTCTAACTTTTTACGGAAAATTTCGGGATTTTGTTCATAATCATGTAAATCAAATATATCCGTCAAAACGTGGAAATGCCCGCTCGTATCGATACATGGACGAGTCGGGTCGAGGAGCTTAGTTAAGCCGTATACCGACTTCAGGATTCGCCCGTCCTGCGGCCTTCCGCGGTAGTCCCACGTCTCATTAAATGGGCACCACCCGACGATCGCCGGGTGGTTAAAATCGCGGGTTATAACCTCCTGCCATTCGATAATAAAATTAACTAAGTTTGAGGGATCCGAATGGTCGAATCCCCAATTCGCATGCTCGCCCCAGACGATGTAGCCGAGCCGGTCGCAGTGGTACAAAAACCGCGGCTCAAAGACTTTTTGATGCAGCCGCGCGCCGTTAAATCCGAGCGCAAGCGACAGCTCGATATCGCGTATCAGCGCGGTTTCCGAGGGCGCGGTGTAGATCCCGCCGGGGTAAAAACCTTGGTCCAAAACGAGTCGCTGGAAGACCGATTTTTCATTTATAAGGAATTTTTTGCCATCGATTTGCACGCTCCGAAGTCCGAAATAGCTTGTAACCTCGTCCTCGCCGAATTTCAGGAAAACGTCGTAAAGACGGCCTTTTCCAGGCTCCCAGAGGTGTTTTTCGGAAAGCGGAATCTCAAGCGTGAGCAGCCCGCCGTTGGATTCGCCGAAGCTGCTTCCGACGGTTTTTCCGTTGTATTTAACATCCGCGCAGAGCCTGTCGGAGCCGCATAGATCCGCGACCAGAGTGACCTTTTGATTCTCGGGATCGGGGTAAAATTTCACGCTTTTTATGTAATTTCTCGGGATAAATTCCAGCCAAACGGTCTGCCAAATTCCGGTAGTCCGGGTGTAGTCGCAGCCGTGCGAATAGTAGAGCTCGGACTGTTTGCCGCGCGGCTGATAGGGCGCTCGCACGTCGTCAAACACGCATACCGTCACCGAATTTTCGCCCTCATGTGCATATGACGATATATCAAACTCAAATGAACTATAGCCGCCGATATGCCTTCCGACCTCCGAGCCGTTTATCCATACCACGGTTTCATAGTCTGCAGCACCGAAGTGCAAAAAGACGCGGCCTGACAGCTGAAAATCATCTAAAATAAAGCTTTTTCGGTACCACACCGCGTTCATGAAGTCTTTATTTCCGATCCCCGAGAGCCCGCTTTCCGGACAGAACGGTACCGTGATATGCCCGTTCAGATGATCCGATAAATATAACTTTTTATCAATCCCGCTCTTTGAGTTATCAATCTCAAACTCCCACTCGCCGTTAAGATTTCGCCAGTTTTTCCGCATAAACTGCGGATTCGGATGCTCCGGTCTCGGTAAAGTCATGACGGTTCCTCCTTGGTGTAAATTTAGGTTTCACTTTCAATTTTTTCGCAGTCATAGCCGCTACCGACCTCATTTTAGCACAAAGCTTTGCCTTTTTCAATACAAAATATTGACTTTTTATTATGACATGAACCGATCATGGCCGAAAGTCCGATTGTATTCGCAAGATTGCATATGATTTAATATAATTTCCGAAGGGGCGCACACGTATCGGACAAATTCCGAAAAAACAACATGATTTTCCTATTTGCGGTATGATGAGATGAGTGATTTGTTGCTCTTTATTGTAACCTAAGGCATACTACGCTCGCTCACGCTTCCACGTTTATCCTCCCCTTTCCCGTATATTTCCACCCATCCTGCGCAAAATATCTACGGGTGATTTTATGCTTATCGTCTTCTTACGCGGCATTCTTCTTTATATCCTCGTTATCTTCGCCGTCAGGCTGATGGGAAAACGTCAGATCGGCGAGCTTACCCCGTCCGAGCTCGTGATCACGATCCTCGTATCTAACATCGCTACTCTTGCGATGGAGGACGTTTCAGTCCCGCTGCTGACCGGAGTCGTGCCTATTCTTACGCTCGTCTGTCTTGACGTGATCTCTGGGTATATCTGTTTAAGATCCCGAAAAATCAGACATATAGTTTCCGGCCGTCCGAAGGTTATAATCTCAAACGGAGTTATCGATCAAAAGGCGCTAAGAGAGCTTCGGTACACCGTAGACGATCTGATGTCGGCGCTCAGGACTCAGGCGATTTTTGACATTTCCGAGGTGCAGTACGCGGTTGTTGAAACGACCGGAGCCGTCAGCGCCTATCTCAAGCCGGAAAACCAGCCCCTCACGCAGTCGGCTACCTCCGCGCCGCCAGCAGATCCTCCGCAGGCGATCGTGAGCGACGGGGATTATATCGGTTCGGCCGGCGCGAGGGTGAACATGACTCGGGACAGGCTTTTGAAGGAACTGAAGCGGAAACACCTTGAAATCGGGGATGTTTTTCTCTGCACGGCAGACGCGGAGGGAAATTTAAAGATAATTAAGAAGGATCGCAGATAGGGGGATCTATGAATGGATGAGACTTTGGGATTGCGGTCCTGCGACGGGCGGGTTCCGGCATGAGAGTGAAGCGGGTATATTATAAGTTTCCGCTCCTGAATTTATTTTGTGCGGATTCACAGAGCGCACCCCATACCACAAAAAAGGAGTCCCTAAAATGAAAAGATTTATCATCAGCATAGCGATAATCTGCGCGATCGTTGCCGCGGGAATTTTTTCCTGCGTAGCGGTTTATGAGAAAAATACCCGCCTTTACGGCCATATCACCGGCGTGCTCGAAGCGTACGGCTCGGACGGCGACGTCGGCTCTGAAATTTCTTCGCTCGAGAGCTTTTTTGAAAAGGAATACGCGCCGGAGCTATGCCGGATCGTCAACGACGAAAGAATAGGCGAAATATCGGTGATGATTTCGCGGCTGAGGGCGATGTATCAGAGCGATTGCGACGAGTTTACGTCGGAGTGCGAAGCGATTAAAAAAAGCGCGGAAAATATCTTCAGAGCAGAACTCCCGGACCTGTATAGACTGCTGTGAGGGCGGTGGGAGCGTTAAAACGGTTATCTTGCTCCCACTCCGCTCTGAAGCTCTGAAGCGTCATGATCCATACACTCAACATACTTCGCCACCGCCGCGATAAACTCCGAATTTGAAACCTTTCCGGTCTTCGGATTTGCAATATTCCCCAAAACTTCCTCGATAACTTTATCATCGCAAATCGAAAAACAGCTCTCAACTGCGGTTCTCATGCACCTCTCCGTCCTGCTCGGAACGGTCGAAAACTTCTTCGCTACATCAGGATACAGCTTTGAAGTCATTTTATCTATGTACCCCGGCTCCTCAATCTCCATGCAGATCGCCGCCTGTAAATATCTGTATCCGGACAGCTTTTTCGGAACGCAAAGCCTGTCGAGAGCCTTCGCTGTATTCTCAAAAATATCTCTGTTCATTTTTAATTTTTCCCTCAGTTAAGTTAATAATCTTTATGCTATCTGCGGGCGCTTCGGCGTTTCGCAGCTTGTTTGCTATCCCTGCAATAAATTCGGAATTGGTGGGCTTTGCGGACTTTTTGCAGGCATTACCGAAATATTCGCGGTATTTCCCTTCGCCCGCTCTTTCGCATCCGGCGTGGATCGCAGTTCTTACCGAGCGTTCGATGAGGTCGGGCTTGGTGGAAAATTCTTTCGCGACCTCGGGATATAATTTTGTCGTCACGGCGTGCAAATATTCCGGGGTATCAACTGCGAATCCGATCGCAGCCACAAGATAGCGATACCCCAGTCTGTCAGGCGGGATCCCTAAACCGTCAAGCTCATGCATAATCAAGCGTTTGATTTCAAAATTCATCTAAAACTCCTATCCGTCCTGCGTAGTATGATAAGAAGGACTTATTTTTTGTAAGCTGAAAAATTAAAAATATCAATTCTTCGACTCGGTTCTACATTTTATCATATTTTTTGGAAAATAAATGTCGAAATATTTTGAAAATTTTAATAAATAATAAAATTTGTTTAGATTAGATATTATTAGATATTAAATTACGGCGGATGTTGTGCTATTTTATTGCAGCTTGCATAAGATCAAGACGTTTAGCGTGCTTTTACCGACATGTTTTTATGCGCAAAAGCTGAGATTAACACAGATTTAAGGCTCGCTGCACGCCATTTTGACGGCTCTGAAAAAATTACACTCCCGTCTCTTTGCGCTTACGATACCCCCTCAAAATTACAATTCGGTAACACTTTCAATCAATAAATTACAATGCGGTAACAATTTGGTTAATGTTTGGTAAACTCCCTTGACAGGGGCGTTTTAAGGTGCTACGATATGCCTGTAACCCGTAAGCAAAAAATATTCGGAAGTGATATTATGAAAAAGCTTATTTCTCTTATTCTTGCAGTGACCGTGCTCAGCGCTATGTGCGCCTGCGCCGAAAAGATGAATGAAATCTCTCAGAGCGGCGCGAGGGAGCTGTTAAACGGCGCGCTTAAACTTGAAATGTTTCTTTCGGGATCGTATAACGTCGGCGGCGGGGAAATTATCACCGAAAGCGGGATAGAATACGCTCCTGCGGACGATATCGCTTATTCATCCTGGAGCGATTTTGAAGCGGCCGTGAAGAACGTATACACAGAAAAAAGCGCCGACAAAATTCTCGCTTCTCAGGACTGCTTCGAGAAGGACGGAATGACTTATATTCGATATATCGGATCGGCTGGGGATGAAAAGCCGGGCTATTCGGTTCTGAGCTTCGGGGAGATCAGCATGAGCGAAAAAAGCGACAGCGGGAATGCGTTCGGGACCTGCGAGCTTGTTTCCGGGGACAAATTGACCGTTGAGATATCTTACGAGAATACGCCGGATGGATGGAGAATAAGCGAGCTCAGCGATATTAAAGATATCAGAGATATCAGAGATTTTGGCGTGAGCGCCTGAGATTTATTGAGTCGTCATCCGTTTTCCGTCAGCGCTCCTGCTGTAGGAAATGGTTTATACATATGAAAGAACCGCTCGGCATAGGGCGGTTCTTTGGCTGTATTTATATATCGAAAGCCCGGTCCTTTAGCAGACAAAAAAGAGCAGAAAGCCGTAAACTCTTCCTGCTCCATATATTCATCCAATCTCAATAAACCCCCAAATCAACCGCCTGTTCCCCTCTGTCTTCTGACAGCTTATTTGCAGTAATTTTCAATATACCCGTCCAGCGCGGCTTTGATTATCTCCTTCGCCTTCTCGGGCCCGTCAACCTCTTTAACGGCCGTCTCCTTCCCTTCAAGCTCCTTATAGACCCTGAAGAAATGGCTCATCTCGTCGTATATATGCTTCGGGAGCTGCGCTATGTCCGTATAGCAGTTGTAGGTCGGGTCGTTGAACGGGATCGCTACTATTTTTTCGTCGTTTCTTCCGTTGTCTACCATCGAAATAACGCCTATCGGATAGCATTTTACAAGAGTCATAGGTCTTATAGATTCGGTGCATATGACCAAAACGTCGAGCGGATCGCGGTCGTCGGCGTATGTACGGGGGATGAAGCCGTAGTTTGCGGGATAGTGAGTGGAGGTATAAAGTATCCTGTCAAGCTTTAATACTCCGGTCTCCTTGTCAAGCTCATATTTGCACTTTTCGCCTTTCGCGATCTCGATCACCGCTTCAAAGCTGTCTACGGTTATTCTTTTAGGATTTATGTCGTGCCAGATATTCATAATTCCGTGCTCCTTTCAGAAAGCATTTTTTCATTCATATAGTATCACACCGCAGCAAAAAATTCAAGCTTTTTTTAGGATTTATATTGAATTTTTCCGCTCGGTATGTTATACTTTAACATGAGAGAAAATAGCTCGTCGCCGTTCTCAGGTTATCTTAAAGGCAAAGGTGAAAATATGATAAAAATCGGTTCGATAGGATATAACTGCTCCCACCCCGAAGGCTTTTACGTGGACTGGCGTACGGGACCCGGAGCATACATACTTCTTCTTGTAAAAACCCCTGCGATATTCAGACTCGGCGGCGAGGAATTTGACGTAAAGCCGGGCTCCGTGGTGGTGATATCGCCAAGCACGCCGACGTTTTATAAACCGACCGGAAAGGAATACACCGACGACTGGTTTTATTTTGAAACCGACGGCGACAATGAGAAGATCCTGACCGATCTCGGAATCTCCGTTGACAGGCCGATGTATATAGGAGCTATCGACGTATTTTCGACGATGATATTTGAGATGACGGTGGAATATTACAGCTCCGAGCCGTATCATTCGGAGATAGTGGAGCTTTATACCGATATATTCTTCAAGCGTCTAAGCCGAGTGCTGACGACTAAGCTTGCATACAAGCCGGGTCTGCCGGATGAAAAGAGGACCGCGCTCGCTCAGCTAAGGGCGAGAATATACAGAAGCCCCGCCGAGCTTCCCGCAGTCACGGCGATAGCCGAGGAGATGAAGATATCGGTCTCGGGACTCGAGCATTTATATAAAAAAGCCTTCGGGACCTCGGTGATCTCGGACATAGTGAATTCAAGAGTGAGCTATGCAAAAAAGCTTTTAATGTCAACGAAGATGCAGATAAGCGAGGTCGCTGAGAAGAGCGGTTATAACTCCTGCTACAGCTTTATGCGGCAGTTCAAGCAGAAGGTCGGCGTAACGCCTACGGCGTTTAGGAAGTTTACGTCGTATGGGAAGTGGACCGCGGAGGAGTAGGGGATTATTTTTGATAGTATTAAATCGAAGAGGACCTGTCGGCTGTGGAGCAGACGGGTCCGAATTTTTGTTTTTGGATGGATGTGGCGGCGGGATTTGCGGGATAGGGCGGGAAAACATTGCCGGTTTTGTTACTGCTTGACCGCCCTCAAAACAAAGCGTTAAAACTTGCTTTTCGGATTTCGCGGTCATAAACGACCGACCAAAAGACAAGCTGATTTTGCAGCCAATCGACCGTCCGCAGGACGCTCTCTTGGGCAAAATCCCGCGCGTCCCGTCCTCAAAGAATTTTAATCGCGTTGTTAAAGTATCGCTTCGGTTGTCTCACGGACAAAACTCGGCAAGTTTGGCGGGCGCAGTCGGTGATAATTAAGTAGACGTGCAGCAAATCCCGCCGCCGTTTGCGCGCCCCTTTTTCATAGTGAAATGAAAGACAGGAGCGGAAACCTTAGCTACATAACCAAGCTTTCTCATCATACAGAATGAAAATCAGAAGCAGAAAGCTATAAGCTCAGACAGCAAAGCTTTATCCCAGCACAGCGGTAAATTCACCGGCAGACTTGCAGCAATATACGCAAGCTTGTTATTCTGCCCGTAACTCTGACAGAGCCGCAAGACCGTAAGCCGTACTGCCCTGCGCTAAATCCTCGGCGCGATATGACCGCAGGTGCTGCCTTCGCTCCCAAAGACCTTTGATGTAATCTATCCCTTACTTCCCCCACTCCGGCCGCAGCCCGGCGCGCTGGCGCGCACGACTCGCCGTCCTTTGTCCGGCGAGTCCGTCCGGCCGTTCGGCCGTCCGCGGGCTGCGCCCTGCCCAAACTGCCGCGCCCGTTTAACAAACTTAAAGACGTGTGTTTGTGTTTTAATCAATTTTACCTACGAATCGGTAAAATATCTCTATTTCTTGGGTTCTGGTGCCGTCGGAATCTTTGACTGCCTCATGAACAACAATTTTTTCAATGAGCGTATTGAGCATTTCAGCAGTCAGCTCCGTGGGGTTGGAATACTGCTTGATTAAAGCAATCCACTTTTCAGCATCAGCTGTAGTTTGCTTTTCAGTCGCAAGGTCTGCCTTGAGCTTATCAATCTTTTCAACTAACTCTTGTTGCTCCGACTGATACTTCTGTGACAACATCTTAAAGTTGTACTCAGTAATACGCTCAGATGTCCAGTCCTCAGACCGCTTTTGTCAAGGGGTAGAATACACATTTTAAAAGCATCTGAACTTTCGATAAGGTACACTATTTTTCGCAAAAAGAAAAAGGACAAAAATATAGACATGTCCCCGCACTTCTGGTAGAATGAAGTAACTGCAAATCATTC
>CANPYR010000047.1 GCA_947588805.1 uncultured Clostridia bacterium | reverse complement strand
TGACCGGGACTCCTTAACCATAAATTTTTATCTATTTTCATCGCTTTTTGTACTTTACACAGAATTTGGGGGAGTACCGTATTTGTAATTTAAGCGTTTATATATTTGAATATTTACGCATTCTCAACGCTTTCAAGAAGTCCCGTAACGCCTTTAAGAATATCCCGGTACGCGGTCTCAAAGTCGTCGGTATACCACGGGTCGGCGATATCTCTTCCCGGGCTGTCGGTAAAATCCGAGAGAAGCCTGACTTTACTTTCCGGATCGCTTCCGAGAATTCTCAGAATATTTCTGACGTTAAATTTTTCCATCCCGATAATATAATCGAATTTATTATAATCCGATTTATCCATCTGTCTTGCGGCGCGTTTTTCAAAGGGTATTCCGTGAGCTCTTAAAATATTTTTAGCGCCGGGATAGATATCGTTTCCTGTTTCTTCTCGGGATGTGGCTGCGGATTCGGCTTCGGCGGGGATATTATTTTTCGCGGCTAAGTAATTGAAGAGGGATTCGGCGATAGGGGAGCGGCAGATATTTCCATGGCATACGAAAAGAATTTTCAAAGCGGTTCAGACCTTTCATGATAAAACAAAAACGGCAATTTCCGAGAAAGAAAATCGCCGTTTTTATGGCGGAGCAGGAGAGATTCGAACTCTCGGACGGTTCATCACCGTCACACGATTTCCAGTCGTGCTCGTTATGACCACTTCGATACTGCTCCGTGTTCATAGCGCTGTCTGCAACATTCGCTATTATACCACACTTGCTCAGAAAATGCAAGTGTTTTTTAAAAATTTTTTAAAATTTTTTTGCGCGCGGAATCGATATGAGCTCAAAGCAGATTTATCATCTCTCCGCGCAAAAGCTCCGTCCCCGCAAATCTGATTTCTGACTTCTGAATTCTGAATTCTAAATGCACTTCTGAATTCTAAATGGACGTCTGAAATCTGACTGCTAAGCGTCCAGCGTTTGTATAAATCCCTTTCCGTTATAAATCAACCAGCCGTCAAAATCGGTTCCGTTCGTTGCGATTTCCCTGCGATTATCGCGGGAAGTGAAGGTGATCTCAAGCGGAGAGGGATTAAAAATAAGCGCCACCCGGCTTTTGAGCTCGCCGTTGGAAAGATATTTTTCGTCAAGCGGCGGGAGTCGCATGGCGCGCTTCGAGACGGTGAGCGGGGTCCCGGAATGAAACGCGAGCGAGAGGATGTAATACCTGAAAACCCTGACGAACCACTCGTGATTCACAAAGTGATAGTGCCTTTTTCTTGCGCGGCAGGCGATTATTCTTACGCAATAAACAGTATCTCCGGCGGTTATCATGAGGTCCGGCTTTTTTGAGAAGAAAAAGAACGAAGAGATAAAAAGTCTCTTTTTTTTCAAGCGCGTATCCGCGCTTTTTGCATACCGCGCCGAGCCTTATATAAAACGCCGCGCGGAGTAATAATGCTCTTATCCAATTGTAAATGAATTTAAGTATAAAAAGCGCCGCAAGAAAAATAAAAAGATAATAAAGTATCATAATTTTCAGCTCCCCGTGTAACGGCTATTCCCCGTAAAAATAATCCGCGCGCCATTCGCCCTGGGCAAAGACCGCGCCTAAAAGCTGAGCGAGAGCGGTAAAAATGACCGAAGCCGCAAGCCCGAGCGGGATCCCCGCAAAGTCAAAAATAAACGCGAGCGGCGAAAGCTCCGGCCGCCCAGAAATCCAGAGCAGAAAGCATATTAAAACCGTTATCAGAACAGAAACGACGTCGCAGAGAAGATATTTTTCAAGATGAAACGCGATCCCGTCGCAAAGAGTTATCATCCCGCCGGTGCTTCGGATAAAATATTTTTCACGGTTTTTGAGAGTATAGTTTGCGAAGTAAATCCCCGGGAAGATCCCCAAAAGATTAGAGAAGCTCTTGATCGCGCCGTAGATTTTCTCCGCGTCGTATTTATTTCCGATACCTGTAAGAAAAGCGTCGAGCGGGGAGAAAATTTCGGTCGCGATCGGGATTATCACCCAGACTGCAAGGACATAAATTGCCATCCCGAGCAGAAGGCTTGAAATAATCCCCAAGGCGACTGCGACGATTATATCAAGTATCATCCCCGGGATCTCCTCTTGATTTGTTTCACGGCTTTCAGAAGGCGTTATAGAGATTTTCTCAGCTTCGGAAGTCTCCGACTTTTCCTCGCGGATACTCTTGATAAAATGAAAGCTTCGCTTAGAAATCAGAGCCCTGTCGGCCTTAGAAAGGCGGGAAAGCGAGATTCCACGCGCCAAACACCGGATCAGAATAAGGATCATCCCCGCGAAAAGATAGAGATCCTTGAGATCGAAATTCAGGTGATTCATGTCTGTGTAAGCGATTTCACCGCCCGAGCCGCCGCCGAATTTCGCCCTGTCGAAGCAGATAAAGTCGAGAGAGCCATTCCAGAAAAATGCGTCGAAGAGGGTGCTGCATGCCATCCCCGAAGTCCAGAGGACCGCCGCCGCGAAGGTGATCCCGGGGCAAAGATTTATATTTTTCGCGCCGTCGATACCCCCAAAGATCGCGGAGCGCTCGTGTTTAAGATATATGAAGATAAGCGCGGTAAAAGCTGCGGCGAGGATAAAGATAACGATATTAACGGGAAGATTAAATCTCGTATGAAGCTCCGGGGTAATGCTTAAGGTGAACCAGCCGGAGGAGGAATGAGAGTGGAACAAGGTGATCGGAACCCCGGAGAGGGAGTTTACTAAGAGCTTCGAGCCCTGATCGATAAGTATCAGAGCCGGTATCGCGGCGCAAAACAGCGCGGTCCTTTTCCTCAATTTTTTCGCCACCTTTTTTAAACTTTGTATTCTTATTGTATCACATTATGTAGGAGTTGTCAAGGAGGGCTTTTAGAGGACAGAAGTCAGAAATCAGAGGTCAGAATTTCAAGGTTTCGCCTGCGGCGAAAAATTAAATATGGGCAGGAATTACCGGAGAGAGGGGGAGGTGCGGCGTTTACCGTTAAGAAGGCAGAAATCAGAAGTCAGAATTTCCGATACGGATATTTTTCGCTTCAGGTTACTTATTGATATGCTGACTTCCGGTTTCTGTTTTCTTGACGGGGGTAAGAGCGAAAGCGGCGTCCGTGCCTTTATCGTGCCGTGCGGGGAGCGCAGCGGCTTACGGTGCAATTGCGAAATGACGAATTTATTTGCATTTATATGTGGATAGCCGTATTAAGCTCGCGACGATGTATGACAAACGGCGATTGTTATACAGCGTAAGTAGTTTTAATTTAGCGAAAAGTATACTTCTCATTTTTAGGTTGCTAAATTCCACTTAACGGGAACCATGGATTAAAATTTTTGATTGAAAACTTCTTTATGGACGCCCATCAATTGCGCAAGCTTGTAAAGACAATTTACGCCTGACAAATCCAGCAGCAAGAAAAAGCAGAAAATCAGGATTCAGTACGACCTTGTGGACTTCATAACTATAAATGAACTTTTGCAAGCGGAAAAGCAAAGAGAAACGTCATGACCGAAATCATGACGTTTCAGAATACAAATTTAATGTCTTATGACGCCACGCCTAAGCCCGGCGCTTTTTTGAGATTTAAGATCATTACTCGCTCTCGCGTTCGAGGACGTATTCTCTGTACTCCTCCTCGCTTGCAAAGAGCATATACTTTCCGTCTACATATCCCATATATCCGTTCTGTGTGTCGTATCCTTTCATGCTCCTGTACCTCCTGACAGATATTCGTCAAATCACGGCCGTTTCGGTCTTTCTTTGACTATATAATACCATATCATCTGTACAAAAATCCGGACTTCTGAAAATTAAACTTTCTGAACTGTACAATTTTTTGTACAGTTTAAGGATGGGAGGGACGTTTTTGGGGAGCTTTAAACAGATGGGAGCTTCAAAAATTCATGGGAAAGATTTTTGCGTAATAAAATAAAAATTCATCCCCCCTTTTTATAAACCACAAGAGTCATTCCGTCGTTTATCTTCTTCGTTTCGCCTGTACGGCGATAGCCCATTTTTTCGTATAAATGACAGCCGATCTTTTCCTGCAATATCGTTTCAAGCTCCCAGCCGTCGGGGCCGTGAATGCGTTCGGCTTCCGAGATCGCTTTCTGAGCTATGCCTTTGTTTCGGTATTCTGGCATTATGAAAATAGGAGAGATCCTTTTCGGCATGCCGGGTTCTTTTCGAACGATCACCCTTATCGCGCCCGCCGCAGCATCCCCTAATTTGATATAATAGTAATATGTAAAATCCTGCCTGAGCCGGGCAAGCGTTTTGTCGATAGACTCGGCCGCAGGGTTCGTTTCGGTATCATGGTATTTTTGATAAAGCTCGGAAAACGCTTCGACCTGCATCCCAAAAAGG
Organism: uncultured Clostridia bacterium; assembly: GCA_947588805.1. GTDB lineage: Bacteria > Bacillota > Clostridia > Oscillospirales > Ruminococcaceae > Faeciplasma. The sequence continues at coordinate 5,983 of CANPYR010000047.1, read as the reverse complement.
CGCTCCGCGTCTTTGATCCCTGCGCGTATCAGATTTATTTTCATGGCATGTTCTCCGTAATTTGATTTTGCATACTGTCGTTCGGCGGGTTTATTATATCGTTACGCTTATTTTTTGTGAGGGAAATCAAGCGGTTAAAGATCATTACGTGGAAATAAAAATCCCCGGCTGATTTCCGGAGAATTTATTTTAATTTATATCTCGGACTATTTTACGTCCTGTGAATTGCCGTCTTCCGTCCAGACCTTTCTTCCTCTTAACATCGAGAACGCGCCGTTTCGTCCGACGACGACATGATCCAAAAGCCTGATCCCGTAATTTTCAAGACGTTCTGCAAACGCTTCTGTGGCGAGCTGATCATCTGACGACGGCTTGCAATCGCCGCCGGGATGGTTGTGAGAAATTATCAGGGTGTGCGAGCCCACCAAAAGCGCCGAAGATACGAGCGACTCTGCGCTAAGCCTTATCTTATCGGCCTTTCCGTCGGTCAGCGTTTTCCCGCAAATATAAGAAAATCTGTCACTAAGGCAGATTATTTTTATATATTCGACCGGGCATCCCGAAAGCTCTCTATAAAAATATCTGCATGACTCCGCGACGTTTTCAAAATTTACGTTCAGTCTTTCGCGCGAGCAGGCGAGGGTGTAGATGTACGGGAGCATAGTTATCAGGATTGCGGCGCGGTCGTTCATCCCATTAACGTTTTTAAGAGACTTTTCGGACTGGTTCAGAATGACGGAGATGTCGCCGAATTTGCGAAAAAGCTCGTCGCAGACCTGCCCGGGATCCCCGCTCACCGCATACCCTAAAAGCAGTTCCAAAGCGTCTTTCGGCATCATTTTATCAACGCCGTTTTCGAGATAATAGTTTCTGAGCTGCTTTTTCCTTGAATCGGAGTATTCCAAAAAAGGCACGTCCTTTCCGGCAGGTATTTTTGTGGGATGGTTTTATTATAGAACATAATTTAGGAAAATGCAATAGGGTTTTGAAAAAAATTTTTTGGGGGATAGACGGGAGGAAAGGACGGCGGACAGACGAAGTTTTCAGCGATTTGTCAGCGAGGCGGCGAATCCCGATTTTCGGGGCTACAATTATAGTTTTCATACTTCGACATATGCCGGAGCTGAGCTGATTTTGACGGCTTTTTTTCGTAAATAGAGGCTCTTGCGGGAGCTCCGTTTTCAAGCTCTGCTTCCCGTCCTCATCCTCAACCCCGCATAGGGCTTTGCCCAAAAATCTCCCTTCACTCCCCAAAATACTCCGCGATCTCCTCCATCCTCGCCATCTGATCCGCCATAAACGGGCACCTTTTATTACAATGCCCGCACCTAACGCAGTCTTTCGCAGTCTTTTCGAGCTTTCTATAATGCCCCTCTGCGAGCCGATCCCCCGTCTTCGCAAGGTCGTAATACTTGTTGATAAGCCCTATATTCAGCCCGCTCGGGCATGGCTGGCAGTGATTGCAGTAAACGCAGATCCCGCTTGCGTCCTTGGGCGCGAATGTGCCGATTATGGAGTAATCTTTTTCTTCCGGCGCTGCCGTCAGGAATCCCAAAACTCGCTTAAGATCGGCTTTATCGCGTACCCCGGGCAGAACGGTAACAACCCCCGGCTTGTCGAGCGCGTACTGAATGCACTGATACTCCGTCAAAGCTTTTCCGAACGGCGACGTTTTTGCATCCAGAAGCTGACCGGCGCTGAAGGCCTTCATGACTGAAATTCCAACTCCGTCTTTTTCGCACCTGCGATAAAGCGCCATTCGATCGGAAACGCTTCCCGCCGCGTATTCGCCTTTCTGATAGTCGTACCCGGGATTTATCGAGAACATCAGCATATCGATAATCCCTAAATCCAGCACGGCGTTTGCAAGCTCCGGAGTATGCGAAGAAAGCCCGATATGCCGCACCACGCCCTGTTTTTTCAGTTTTAGGATATGCTCGATCGCCCCGCCGTTTTGCATACTCTCAAGATCTGAAATTTCGTCAAGGCAGTGAATGAACCCGAAGTCGATGTAATCGGTTTTCAGAGATGTCAGCTGCCAGTCGATACTGCGTTTTATCCTGTCAAGATTTGTCGTCCAGCCGTAGCTGCCAGTCGAATAATCCGCGCCGAAGTGGATCTGGAAATAGACGTTTTTCCGGCAGTCCGAGAGCGCCCTGCCGTATGCCGAAAACGGCTTCGCTTCCGCGGAAGCCATGTCAAAATAATTAACGCCGTTTTCGACTGCATAGCGAACCGTTTCCTCGATTTCTTGATCGCTCGAAGCCTGAATAGCGCTCGAACCTATTCCGATTATGCTGATTTCTTCACCGCCGTGCGGCAATTTGCGATACACCATAGATATTCCTCCGATTTCATTTTGTACTATAATATTTTTGATTTAGCGCGATACGAAAATAAGACCTCTCGCATATACTCCGGACGGCGGGGAGCGATAGACTTTCTTAAACTCCCTCGTGAACGTAAGCTCGCTGCCGAATCCCATCCCGAAGCTATCACTTTCCGAAATCTACGCCTTCTCATACCCCGCGACATACCTTTCGCCGAAGCTCTTGTAAAATATTTCCCTAATCCCGAGCCCCGACATAATGCCGTCGATCTGTTTCTTATCGGCATAATGCCTAACCTGCTTAAGCATTTTCAGAGCGTCCTTTCGGGCTATCCCGTACAAATCGAAATAGTGCTTTGTGCGGCGGTAACCGCTCTCGTTTGACGCGAGCACGAGCCTGCCCCCGGGCTTAAGAACGCGCGCGGCTTCGCTTAAAACTGCGCCGATTTCGCGGCATTCATCAATTCCGAAGTGCGAGCATACGGTTGAAAAAGTTCCGTCTTCAAACGGCATATTCCACAGCGAGGTCGCTATTCCAACGCCGCGTTTTCCAAAATGCGCCAGTATCCCGTCGGCGTTTTTTGCGCATTTAAAATCGATATCAACGCAGGTTAGGAAGTCCTTATCCGCCATCTTTGAAGCGACCGCAGCAGTCCCGAGACCTGCTCCGACGGTCATTTCGAGCGTCATTCCGCCGCGTTCGAGGACCTTTTCCGCGTAGTAATCGATATGCGTGGCCCATGCCGCGTTTGCAAGCATTTTTTCGCGCTCGGCGCCCCGGAAAAGATTTGTATATGCTTTGATAAGTTGATTATCTGAAAGATCGTCGCACCCTGGATTTCTCCCCGAATACCAAACCGGCTTCCCGTTCTGCGCATAATCTTCAATACGCTTAACGAATTCCTCTCGGTCGGGAATTTTTGTTTTAATATATTTCGCCGTTTCTGCCCATGCTTTTTCCGATTCATCCGGTCTAAGCCGCGCGCGAAGCTCTGTCTCAAAGCGTATCATCTCTTTAATTTCACGAAAAAACAGTATCTCCCTGAATTCCCCAAAAACCATGCCTATAGCCCCCTCCATGTGTTTATATACTGATTATAAACGATTTGCACAGAAATTACAAGTCTTGAATTTTCGGAAAAATTATGGTATAATTATAAAGCTGAAAATTTTAGCCGAGCGTTCGGTTTTTGATAGGATTTGCCGGAGCAGGATTCCGCCCGGGAAATATCGGCAAATTGCTAATTTTTTCTTTCGCCGGATCTTGTTTGGCCATACCCCCCACGCCAAAAACATATATCAAAAACGCCTGAGATGCTTTATGCTCGGGCGTTTTTTCTATTCAATATCATATTCAACCGCTAAGGATAGGATTCTCGGATTTATAGCGTGAGCGCAACCTGCAATTGCGGAAACAAAGAAAAAAGCGTCTGCCGGGTGGTGGACTTTTCGGCCGAACGGAGATATACTGTTATCAATGCATGGCCGTGCAAAATGATAAGGAGGAACTTTTATGAGCTTTGGCAAAAATTTGCAGCACCTGAGACGTATGTGCGGAGGAATTACGCAGGAGACTTTAGCGGGAAAGCTTAAAGTCAGCCGGCAGACCGTTTCAAAATGGGAGCTTGACGAATCAACGCCCGAAATGGATAAAGCCGTTGAGCTTTGCGGGCTGTTCAACTGTTCGCTTGACAATCTGTTTCGCGAAGAGATGGGAGTCTGCGACTACGCATATACTAACCTTCGCGCGGAGACTGTTCCGGGGTTTCGGTATGTAAAGCACGCGGTTATCAGCAGCGATCCCGAGGGGGACGCTATCGGCCGGGTGGTCAATATCGCCCGCGAAAACGGCGTGGAACACCCTCGGGTGATCGGGTGGGACTTTCCGTATGTTTCTTTGGAGCAGATAAACGTTTATCATATGCACGGCTATGAAGCGGCATGGATACTGCCCGAAGGCGTAACGCCGAAAGGGGCGGAGATCTTAGAGCAGAAGGCTCACAAATATGCCGCTATCCACATCCCGGAGCCTTTCAAAAATCCTTTTGTGATCATTCCTAACGCATATAAGACGTTGACGGAATATATGCAAATCAACGGTTTGGAGCGTACGGACAAAGAAGTGATCCCGTGCTTTGAGACGGACGGCGATACCATGGACGTGTACATTGCATGCGTATAGCCGTCATAATTTGAAAAGAACGTTCTGCCGCACTATGAAAAAACGTCGTGCGGCAGAAAGCGTCATGCCCTTGTGCGGTGGCTTTGAGAAATCATGCCGCGGGTTTATTTTGAGAAATATAAGCTTTGAAGGGGATAAAACGATGTTATTCGTAAGCGGGGGAAGGGTGTTCACCACACTTAAAGACCCGCAGCTCATTCCCACGCTTACAATATAACAGTGTTTAATCCCACCACGGCTCTTGTTCCTAAAAAGTAACAAGGGCCGTTTCCTTAAATGCAAAAACCGTTATTAGAAGAAAAAAAGGAGGAAAAGAAGATGAACGTAGATTTCTTTGACACCGGGACCTGCGGTATCGCCCTAACGGGACACATCGGCACCGTGAACAAGGACAGCAAGGCGAACGAAAAAGCAGTTGTGTTCGAGAAGGCTCTCCCTGTCGGAACCAAGCTCGTCAGCGTCCTCGCGATTCCCACCGAGGACATGAAGGGAGCGACAAAGGTCACCGTCGGAAACGGGAGTACGGAGGACGCATACGCCAAAGACGTAGCGCTCACCGCAGGAAAGGCCGTTGTCAGCGACGCAGGCTACAAGGACATAACCTCCGGGACGGTGCAAATCAAGGTCGACGAGGCAATCAGCGCCGGAGCCGTGGACGTCTTTGCTACTGTAATCAGGCTCGACGTTTGAACGAGGAGGGAGAGAAATGGCAGCAAGACCGTGGGTAACGCCCAAAGAGGTTAGAGAATATTCGGAGGTCGCCTCTGTACAAAGCCGGAGCGACGCCCGCCTCCGCGTAGACATCTCACGCGCAGAGCAGTATGTCATTACATACACACACAACGATTTTAGCGACGTCGAGCCTCTGCCGGAGCCGGTGAAAACCGCCGTTCTCATTCTCGCGGAAAACTACGCGCACAACGCCGCCATAATCTCCCGCGAGTTAAAGTCCGAAACGCTTGACGAGTACAGCTACACGGCCGAAAACTCAACAATCGAGGTGAGCGACCTTGACCTCGGAGCGCTCCTTGACGGATTCGTAAAGCCGATAGCCAAGAGCGGAATTACGTTCCGGCTCAGAAAACTTTAAGGAGGCTCGTATGAGTTTAGACGCACTTTTAGACCACAAATGCGATATTTACCACATCAGGGAGGAGGGCAAGTCACCCGGCTACAATTTGCCCGCCTCCCCTCACTTTTCCTACCCCGAGGAGCCGGACATCAGCGGACAGGAATGTCATTTCGGTGTAAGGACGCAGAGCGTACAGATAATGCAGACCGCGCCGATAAACGACCTTTCAGACACCCGGAAGCTGACCCTCCCGGCAGGGGTAGATATTCGTATTAACGACAAAATCGTCAACTGCGAAAACGGGCTTGAATACACGGCAGAGGAACCGCGCAACATACGCGGACACCACACCAACGTCATAATCCGTGCGAAGGGAGCGCAGAAACAACTATGAGCGCCA
>CANPYR010000046.1 GCA_947588805.1 uncultured Clostridia bacterium | reverse complement strand
TGGTCGTTGCGATTAAAACTCTTTGAAAGGCTCCTGTGGAGCCTTGAAAAGCAAGTTTTAACGCTACGATTTCAGCCCTTTGGAATCCTGCGGCCTTTTGAGGAAAGGCCGGCGAAACCTTTTTATTTCCATCCCTCCCCGCGCCTTTTATCAAAAATCAAATTTCCTACTTGACAAATCCTATCTCATGTGCTATACTCTTCTCATGTCAAAACAGGGGGGCCGATATGCGCATTCGGGAAAATTTATTTCCCGCTTCGCTCGGATCGGCTGAGATAGGAATGTTATTCCTGACCCTATAACCTGATTCGGTTAATACCGGCGTAGGGAGCTTTTGCTTTATATGTTGATTTTGCCCGCAGGAATGACATCATTTCAGGGCTTTTTATTTTGCCCTAATTTCAGAAAGGATGGTTATTACCATGAAAAACCAAAAACTTCTTGCCCTCGTCGAGGGCGCGATCATGGTGGCCCTCGCCACTATCTTGAGCTTTATCCCGATCTTTAAACTGCCGTGGGGCGGCTCTGTCACGCTTCTTTCGATGCTCCCGATCATCATCTTCTCTATTCGCCGCGGCGTGAATATGGGATTCATCGCTTCCTTCGCGTATTCTCTCATCCAGTTCGTGCAGGGTATCGCCGACGGTCTTTTCGGCTGGGGACTCACTCCCGTCGCCCTTGTCGCATGCATCATTCTTGACTATATCTTCGCTTTCACTATCCTCGGGATCGCCGGTATATTCGGCAATAAAAAGTTCGGGAATATGATCGCGGGAACCGTTTTGGCGATTGCTTTAAGATATGTAAGCCACGTAATAAGCGGAGCCGCGGTATTCCACTCCGCGGGAATGATCTGGGAAGCGTTCTCGACCGAAAACGAGTGGCTCTACAGTATTATATATAACGGCTGCTATATGCTCCCCGAGCTTATTCTCACAGTCGTGTTCGCGATTATACTTATAAAGCTCCCGCAGACTAAGAAGTTCGTCTGCCCGGCGGAGTGATCTGATTTTTGCTTCCTTTTCCTTTTTCTAATACCCCGACTCGAGCGCCTTGCAAGTGTCGGGGGATTTTTTTGTTTTTGCATTCTTCGGCGCTCTGCGGGTTATCATAAAGTGAAAATTAGGAGAAATTTGGTTTTTGCTATTGACATTGTATTCAAAACGATGTATACTAATATACAATATTAGATGTGATAATATCTAATATCAGTAATCCCTGCGAGGAGGTATAGATATGTCAAAAAAACAGTCGGAAAATAAGAAGCAGTACGTACAGACGAAAAAAGAGGAGCTTTTAAACAGTATAACTCACTTCTCCGGCGCGGTTTTAGCGTTTGCGGGCGGGATCCCGCTGATGATACGAGCGGTCTTGTCGGGTTCCGGAACGATTATTTTCAGCATGGCGGCATACATTCTTTCGCTGATAACGCTTTACAGCGTTTCGGGATTCTACCACGCCGTCAGGCCGTCAAAATTAAAACGCGTCCTCCGCGTAGCCGATCACTGCACGATATATCTTCTTATACTCGGGACGTACATCCCGTTCTCTCTCGTAGTAGTCGGCGGCAGGGCGGGTTTTGCGGTATGCATAACAAACGCTCTTCTATCGGTTTTGGGGGTGACGCTGAATATAATCGACATGAAGCGCTTCGAGAAGGTATCCATGGTTTTATACGTCCTGACCGGCTGGCTTGTAGTAGCGGTCGCGCCGTCGGTGTTCAGAGCGCTTTCGGTCATGAGCCTGATACTTTTGATAGCGGGCGGCGTATCCTACACCGTCGGCATAGTATTCTTCCGAAAGAATAAGCCCTATATGCATGTTATCTGGCACTTCTTCGTCCTTGCGGGAAGCGTTTTGCAGTATTTAAGCATAGCGCTTTATATGAACGGAAGATAATCCCGTAAATCTTCCGGCCTTCGTAAAGCCCTCAGAATAAGATCTCCGACTTCCGATCGCTGCCTGTGAATTTATATTTTTCGCCTACAAATTAGTCAAATTGACCTGAATCTGCCACTTTTAAAGTACAAAAATTTTAAAGGAGGCTTTTTTATGAAAGGCGAAAACATTTTCAAACGCAAGGACGGACGTTGGGAGGCGCGCTATATCAAGGGGCGCGACGTAACGGGGAAGATCGTGTACGGGTTCTGCTACGGGAAGACCTACAGGGAAGCTAAGGAAAAAGCGGACGGTTATAAAATCGTCCTGTCCCAACAACCCGCCGCGGGGAAGATAATACTGCCGCAAGCGCGCTCCCAAAGGCTTTCTCACTACTGCGACGAATGGTTGAGAGCATGTCGTTACAGGTTAAAGGAATCGACCTGCAACAGATATGAGACGGCGGTGAATAATCACATCCGTCCGAGACTCGGAAACCTTTTCCCGCAGGAGATAGGGGATGAGACCGCTTCAGCGTTCGCATCCCTTCTTCTTTCCGAGGGGCTTGCTCCGAAGACGGTCAAGGATATCCTCGCGGTGCTTAGGCTTATTATGAAGCACGCTTCAAAGCAGCTTCCGGGACTTATCGGAGATATCGGATACGCCGTTCCGAAGTCGCCGAAGAAGGAATCAAGAGTGCTTTCATACGACGAGCAGGAAAAGCTTATTACATATCTTGCGAAAGATTCCGACGCTTGCAAATTCGGAATCCTGCTTGCGATGTTCACGGGTCTTAGAATCGGAGAGCTCTGCGCGCTAAAGTGGGACAATATTTCTCTTAAAGAAAGAACTCTCAGGGTGACGGCGACGATGCAGCGCATTAAAAACGACGGAGAGGGCAGCAGGACCAAGGTGGTTATCGGTACTCCTAAGAGCGATCTTTCAACCCGCGTCATCCCTCTTTCGGACGCGGCGCTGAGACTTTGCAGGAGCATGGACGTAAAAAACAGAAACGCGTATATTCTGACCGGGAGCGAAATTTTCATGGAGCCGAGGACGCTGCAGTACAGGCTGAAGAGATACGCCGAGGACTGCGGAATAGAGGGAGTGCATTTTCACACCCTCCGTCACACCTTCGCCACAAGATGCGTAGAAGCGGGATTTGAATTAAAATCGCTTTCTGAGATCCTGGGTCATGCTACCACGTCCATAACTCTTGAAAGATATGTGCATTCCTCCCTTACTCTTAAGCGCGAGAATATGCAAAAGCTCACCGCGGTGGGGCTGTAAGAGTACGGGATTCGGAAAACCTAAGACCGGATCTATAAGTTTAAAGCGTGCGGTGCGCCGCACAGATAGTAAAACATTAAAGCGGCGGAAGCAGGGTGAAAACATATATAATAATTCAGGCGAGCCATGAGACCCGCCTGAATTATATTATCATCTTATTATTTACATCGGCGAGCCGCCGCCGCTTTGAGACTGCGGGGCGTTAGACCACGGGAAGAGACGGCCCCAGTAGTCCTCAAGAGTCTCGTTCTGCTCGTCGTTTTCCTGCGGCTCGGCTTCGTCGCTTCCGAGCGCGGACTGAGTTCTCACCCTTACCGTCACGGAGATATCCTTCTGCTCGCCCTGTCTGGTGACTGTGAGCGTGATCTTATCTCCGTCGCCGCACTTCATGATCGCTCCAGTGAGATCGCTGTTCTCGGATATCTTTTCACCGTTTACCGCAGTGATTATATCGTCGGCTTTGAGACCGGCTTCATCCGCGGGGGAGCCTTCCTCAACGCTTTCGACGACCACTCCCGAAAGCCCGAATCTCTGATACTCGCTCCCGAGGGTATAAATCGTAACGCCGATATACGGCTTTTCGACGGTGCCGTCGGTTATGATGCTTGTTATCATGTCCTTAACGCTGTCTATCGGTATCGCGAAGGCGATATTATCTATCGAAGCTTCTCCCGTGGAGCTGCTTGAAAGCTTGGCGTTGGTGATCCCTATCACCTCGCCGTACATATTAAACAGCGCCCCTCCTGAGTTCCCAGCGTTTATCGCGCAGTCTGTCTGTATAAGATTCATCGACCTGCCGCCCACGGTAACGCTTCTGTCAAGCGCGCTTATTACTCCGCTTGTAAGTGAAAACGTAAGCTCGCCGAGCGGGTTTCCGATCGCGCACACATAATCCCCGACGTTAGAATCATCCGAGCTTCCGAGTATCACCGGAACAAGCCCGTCCGCTTCTATCTTAAGGACCGCGATATCGTTCTCCTCGTCGTATCCGACGGCCGTCGCCTGATAGCTCTTCCCGTCGTAGGTCGAAACGGTAATGGAGTTAGCTCCGTCTATGACGTGATAGTTTGTGACGATATACCCGTCGTCGGTGAGGATGAACCCGGAGCCGGAAGCCGCCGAGGTAGTCCTGTAGCCGAAGAAGTTGGTGTTGATGGAAGTGGTGATTCCGACGGTGGAATTTACGTTCTGAGCGTAAACCTCAGCCGCGGAAAGCTCGCGGTCGGTATCTACGTGCGAGACGTTAAGGGCCTTATTTTCGCGCTCGCCCTCGTATACCGAAGAAACGTTCGAGGTACTTTCCGGGGACGCAAATACGCGCGTGAGCGCAAAGGTCCCGCCTGCGCCGAGAATTCCTCCGAAGATCGAGCAGCAGAGCGCCACGGCGACTATTTTACCCGCGCCGGATTTTTTGGACTTTTTCTCGTTCTGAGAAGGCTGATAGGGGCTGCTCGGGACGTTTTGGTTCTGATAGTTTTGATAATTTCCGTAATTTTCGTACATAATATTCACTCCTTATATTGTGAGAAGCGGCGGCGATATTAAGTATCGAACCGCGCCTGCGCTTCTTTTTGTTTACAGCTATATTGTAGCAGGCTGTTTTTAAATTCATATTAAGCGCAAGTGAAAAATTATGAAAACTTCAAGACGTTTTAAAGCAGGAATTTTCTTGAAACCTCCATATTTTGAAACGCGGGCGGTGTCGTTTAGGCCGCGTTTCCCGCCGGGAGTGTCTAAATCGCCCGCATTATTCATTATTTTTAAAATCGTCGCCATAGGCGACGCCTTGAAGTTCTGACATCTGACATCTGACTTCTGTATTCTTGATGTGGCCGCCTTGGCCACATCTTCCCCGTTCCCTGCCCTTGACAATATCTCCCTTATGATATATAATAATCTAAGCCGCCGGCGCAGGCCGGAAAAATTTCCGGGCAGCGCAATATTTGCGCGCCGAAAAGCGTATTATATATGCAAGGTAATCAAGGCTGCTATTCATTTTAAAAGGAGAAATTCAGATGAAAAAATTTATCGCGCTTATTCTTGCCATGACTATGGCTGTGACTTTTGTGTTTGCGGGATGCGGCAGCTCGGACCAGCCTTCCGAGCCTTCGGCTCCCGATCTTCCGACGGTAGGCGAAGAGGGAGAAGGAGATTCCGACGGCGCTCCCGAGACGGAACCCGAAGAGCCTGCGGAGACTGTTCCGGTTCTTGATGTGTTCACGAAGATCTGGGACGGCATACCTGAGGACCAAAAGCCGATGGCGTTCGGCGGGGATTATAACGAGGAAAATCAGGTCGAAAACGCCCCCGGAAAGCATGAAATCGGCGACGGGACAGAGCTTGATACCGGCTTCGGGTTCCCGGTTGATATGACAGACAGCGTTGCGGAAGCGGCGGCGGTTCGTCATATGCTCAACGTAAACCAGCTTTCTGCGGCTATGTATCGGATGAACGCCGGAGCGGATATCGCAGCGTTTGCTCAGGGGATCCGCGACAGCCTTATGAATCGCGCGTATATGTGCGGATGGCCGGAGGTTCTCGTTGTTATGCGCATAGGAGACAGCTATGTTCTCAGCGCTTACGGGAACACGGATCTTGTATATGCGCTGCGCGACGCGGCTAACGGCTTTACCTTCGACGACGGCTCCGCGCCTACAATTGAGGTTTTGTACGACGAGTCGATGGAGGACGCAGGCGGCGAAAATACCGCGCGCATTCCGATACCGGAGGGGTAATTTGTACCTGATGAAGCCGGAATTTAAATATCGGTGCGGATAACAACTTCCGAATATAACGCCCCGGAAAGCAAAACTCCGGGGCTGTTTTTAGTCATGCCGGAGAAAAATAAGGAAAAATGTGAAAAAATGCCTTGCAGGTAGTTGATTTTTTCATGAATTTAGGCTACAATTAGAAGACAGATGATAGATGAATAGCCGGAGTAAAGCGCCGGCTCGGGCTTCTGCTTTTGATTTTCATCCCGCCGCCGCGCCTCGCCCGGCTCTTCACTGATCCCCATCACATCCCGCTCAGGAGAATCATATGGTCTTTTCAAGCATCCCTTTTATGTTTTATTTCCTCCCCGCGGTGCTGATATGCTACTTTATCGCTCCGAAAAAACTCAGAAACGCCGTACTGCTTGCGTTCAGCCTTCTGTTCTACGGCTACGGGGAACCGAGATTTCTGCCGTTTCTGCTTATCTCTATAGCCCAGGGCTATATCCTCGGGCTCCTTATCGAGAAATACAGAGACAAAAAGAAAATTAAAATCGCGCTTACGGTTATATCCTGCCTTATAAGCGCGGGGCTTTTGGTATACTGCAAATATACCGACTTCTTTATCGAAAACTTTAACGCCCTTACCGGACTTTCCGTAAAAACGCTCGGTATCGCTCTGCCGATAGGGATAAGCTTTTACACGTTCCAGATCTTAAGCTATACCGTAGACGTAGCGAGGGGAACGGTCAAAGCGCAGAAAAATCCGATAAATCTCGGCGCTTATGTGGCTATGTTCCCGCAGCTTATAGCAGGGCCTATCGTTAGATATTCGGACATAGAAAAACAGCTCCGCGAACGCAGCGTTACTCTTGAAAAGACGGCCGAGGGCGCAAGAAGATTTGTGATAGGATTTGCAAAAAAGATCCTTATTGCTAATCAGCTCGGAGAGCTTGTCAGCATATATAAATCCTCCGAATCAAAATCTCTTCTTTTCGTCTGGCTCTACGCGATAGCGTACGCTGTCCATATCTATTTCGACTTTTCGGGATATTCAGACATGGCGATAGGACTCGGGAAGATATTCGGGTTTGACTTTCCGGAAAACTTCAACTACCCATTCGTATCAAAGAGCGGCACCGAATTCTGGCGGCGTTGGCATATGACTCTCGGCTCCTGGTTCAGGGACTATATTTACATCCCGATGGGAGGAAACAGAGTATCGAAACCGAGATGGCTGCTTAATATCTTCACGGTATGGTTCCTGACGGGATTCTGGCACGGCGCGGACTGGACTTTTATCGCGTGGGGACTGTTCTTCGCGGTGCTTTTGGTAGCCGAGAAGCTTTGGTATCTTAAATATCTTGAAAAGGGAAAAATCCTTCCGCATATTTATAAAATACTCTTTGTTGTCGTGAGCTTTACCGTCTTCGACGCTTCGTCGCTTACGCAGGGAATAAAAACCGTGGGAGCGCTTTTCGGGCTCGGAGGGCTTCCCGTCATATCTCAGGAAGCGGTATATTATCTTAGGAGCTACGCGGTAATTCTGATCCTTGGGATAATAGGCTCCACGCCGATAATAAAAAACGCGGCGTTAAAGCTTGCGAAAAAGCCTTCCGGAGAAAAGGCTCTGAACGTCTTAGAGCCCGCGGCAGTATTAGCGCTGCTCTGCTTGTGCACGGGATATCTCGTAGACGGCTCGTTTAATCCGTTTTTGTATTTCAGATTCTGAGGAGGGCGAAGCGCAGTGAATAAAAAGTCAAAAAATATCGCCGTTATCGCGGTCTCGGCAATATGGGTGTTCGGGCTGTTTCTTTTAGGGATGATAATGCCGGACAGGGAGGTATCCCTTTCAGAGAGAAGAAAGCTTGCGGCGTTTCCGAAGATGAGCGCGGAAGCGCTTTTAGACGGAAGCTTCATGAGCGAATTTGAAAAATATTCCGCCGATCAGTTTCCCTTGAGAGAAGGCTTTCGCAGAGTCAAAGCGATAGGGGAATACGGGATTTTCCGTCAGCTTGATTCTAACGGGATATATCTTTACAAAGGCTACGCCGCGCAGCTTGAATATCCTCTTGACGAGGAGTCTGTTAAATACGCCGCCGGGAGGATAGCTTTCATTTATGAAAAATTCTTAAAGGACAGGGCAAAGGGAGTATATCTTTCGGTCGTACCGGATAAGGGCTACTTTATGCGCGACAGCGGCGCTCCGTGTATGGACTACGACAGGCTTGTATCTATAATGACAGAAACGGACGGCTTTGCGGAATATATCGATATTTTCCCGACTCTTGAGCTGTCAGACTACTATAAGACTGATACGCACTGGAGAACGGAGGAGATAGGGGATACCGCAAAAGCGCTTGCCGAAGGGATGGGAGCGAAGCTTACGGAGGAATACGAGGCCGAAGAAATAGATACCGAATTTTACGGGGTATATTACGGCCGGTCGTCGCTTCCTATGCCGGGGGAGAGGATGTATATTCTAAAAAACAAAACGCTCGACGGGGTGAAGGTATATAATCTTGAAGAGCAGGGATATACGGAGATGTTCGATCTTGAACGCGCGGACGGCGCGGATCCGTATGAAATATATCTGAGCGGCCCGAGGAGCTGCATGACTATAGAAAATCCGAACGCCGATGGCGGCACGCTTATAATTATAAGGGATTCCTTCGGCTCGTCCATAGCGCCGTACTTTGCGGAAGCATATAAAAAGGTAGTGCTTCTGGATATAAGATATCTTCCCGCGCCGATGCTGAATAGGTATGTGGATTTTGACGGAGCGGACGTACTGTTTATGTACAGCACGCTGATTCTGAACAACAGTGACACGCTGAGCTGAGGAAGATTGAAAAAGAATAATAAAATAATCCCGCGCAGGGCGAAACCTTTATAGGCTTCTTACCCGTGCGCGGGATTTTTGTATCTATAATCCGGCTGATAGTTTCCGTATATCCTTTATCCTCTATCCTTTACCCCCTGCTCTCCAGCTTCTGATAGGTCTTCGGCTTGCTTATCGCCTTATACGCGGGGCGGATTATCCTGCCGCCGGTCAGTCTCTCCTCTATTCTGTGGGCCGACCAGCCCGCAATTCTTGCCGTTGCAAAGAGCGGCGTGCAGAGCTCGTCGGGTATCCCGAGCATCCTATAGCACATCCCGGAATACATATCCACATTCGCGCAAAGCGTCTTTTCCTTTCCCGTGACCTCTGTAAACACATCCTGCGCGTTTCGCTCCACCGCTTCAAGCAGCGCGATCTCTTCCTCGTACTCCGTTCCCGCCGCGAGCTTTTTCGCTTCGCGCTTAAGTATCACCGCCCTCGGATCCGAAAGCGTGTAAACGGCGTGGCCGAGACCGTAGAGCTTTCCGGAACGGTCTCCGGCTTCTTTGAGAAGTATTTTCTTGATCATGTCCCTGACTTCGCCTTCGTCGCGCCAGTTTCTTATGTTCGCTTTGAGATAGTCGAGCTGCTCCAAGATCTTCTGGTTCGCGCCGCCGTGAAGAGGTCCTTTAAGAGAACCTACCGCGGCTGCGTATGCGGAATAAGGGTCTGTTCCGGAGGATGTGAGAACGCGGCAGACAAACGCAGAGTTGTTTCCACCTCCGTGTTCGGCATGAAGCATAAGCATAAGATCCAAAAGCTTGGCTTCCTCGAACGTGAATTTTCTGTCATACCTTAAAAGCGATAAAATAGTTTCGGCAGTGGATTCCTCCGGCCTTACCTGATGCATGAACATCGTCTGGGAGTCGAAGAATCTGCGCTTAGCCTGATAAGCCGAAGCTACTATCACCGGGAGCTTCGCGATTATAGATATCGCCGTCATAAGCTCATCCTCGGGAGTTTTCGCTTCCGGAGCTTCATCGTAAGAATAAAGCGCAAGAATAGACCGAGCGATCTTATTCATTATATTTCTTGACGGGGCTTTAAGAATCATATCCTCAAAGAACCCTTCGGGAAGCTCGCGGTTAGTTGCGAGCGCGTAGTCGAAAGAGCGAAGATCCGCTTTAGTCGGAAGAGTTCCCATCAAAAGAAGATAAACTACCTCCTCGAAGCCGAATCGGTCCTCGTTCTCGATAGCGCTCACGATCTCGCTGACGTTATATCCCCTATAATAGAGTTCGCCCTCGATATTTTGCTTTTCGCCCTCGTTCATCACATAACCGTGGACGTTACAGATATTAGTAATTCCCGCGCAAACGCCGGTGCCGTCGGCGTTTCTCAGGCCGCGCTTAACATCGTAGCGGGTATAATATTTAGGATCAATGCGGTTATTCTGCTCGATCTTATTTACAAGGGCTGCTTTGGTTTCATCTGCTACTTTAAGCTTCATATTACGGCCTTCCTTTCGATTGATAAAAGTTATAAAGAGTATGGAAACAATTTTATCATGAAAACGAAGATTTGTCAAGCAAAGATGAATAATTTAGTCGGCGATTATTCATTTTTTGGGTAAGGTGCGAAAAAAACGGGGAAAATGCGCGGAAAAATTGCAGGATTTTTGGAAAGGTATGCATTTTGAAAGGGCAGGATGGCGGAGGGAGAGCGGGAATTAAAAAGGTTTCGCCGGCCTTTCAAAGAGTTTTAATCGCAACGACCACCGAGTCGCGCCCGCAGGCGCGAAACACCCCATAAGCGAAGCGTATGCGCAAGAATAAGCGAAGCGTATGTGCCGCAGAGGGGTCCGGGGAGACGCCGCAGGCCGTCTCCCTTTTTGACAGCGAATGCTGTCAAAACCTGATCGCTCGGGGTACGATAAAAGTAAAAATCAGTGACGGAAACCCGCCGCCGCAAAAAAAATTAAATTTTTTTCTCTCCCCCTCTTGACAAATCTGTTATAACTGTGTATACTGTAAATATACAGTTAATCTTCCCCACAGAAAGCCTACAAATAAAAAGTCAAGCCCCAAAATAGAACTTGA
This sequence comes from uncultured Clostridia bacterium, assembly GCA_947588805.1. Taxonomy (GTDB): domain Bacteria; phylum Bacillota; class Clostridia; order Oscillospirales; family Ruminococcaceae; genus Faeciplasma. Next base: position 34 of record CANPYR010000046.1, on the reverse strand, counting down.
CGAAAAAAATTGTAGGTGAAGTAGGAAGAAAAAA
>CANPYR010000045.1 GCA_947588805.1 uncultured Clostridia bacterium | reverse complement strand
ATTCTACCAGAAGTGCGGGGACATGTCTATATTTTTGTCCTTTTTCTTTTTGCGAAAGATATTGTACCTTATCGAGCGAATTTTACTTTAGGAGGATAATTATGTCATATTCAGAGTAGAACACACCGCGGGTTTCATCGTCATGAGCAACTATCATCTTCGCGATAAAAACCTGTCACTTAAGGCAAAGGGACTTCTTTCTCAAATGCTCTCCCTACCCGAGGAATGGGATTATACCCTCGCGGGGCTGTTATTTATCAATCGCGAGAAGATCGACGCCGTTCGTGAGGCTATTAAGGAACTTGAAAGTGCAGGGTATATCATTCGCACCCACGAGCGCGATGAAAAAGGTCGCTTGAAAGGTACGGAGTATGTTATCTATGAACAGCCGCAAAAGGAAAATCCGGAGGTGGAAAAACCTACGTCGGAAAACCCAATGCAATTAAATACTTATAAAAGAAATAAAGACACAGAGTATGTTATCTTCGCTATGGAACGCTCAAAACCCGCAATCCGAAACATTCGGGCATATTTACTGACCGCGTTATATAACGCTCCCGCGACTAAGGCGGGGCACTTTTTATTTATGTGGCTCTTGATACGACCGGCATGACCTGAAGCGCGCCTGCGCTTATGCTTCCCGCCACGGAGCGCATTGACTTTTTCTCGATGCAAGCGTATAATGTCCCTATCAACTTTTGGCGGGAAAACGAATATTTTCTGTTCTTTTCGCCGAAATATTCTATATTTTACGACATACTAAAAAAGGAGTAACTATGAATCCACAGTTTTCTCGAACCGAAATGATTTTGGGCGCTGAAGCCGTCAGGGCGCTTGGAAGGGCTCGCGTCGCCGTCTTTGGAGCGGGCGGCGTGGGGGGATACGCGATAGAATGCCTTGCGCGCGGCGGCGTAGGAGGTCTCGACATTTTCGACCCGGACGTTATCAGCGTCTCAAACCTTAACCGCCAGATCCTTGCTCTTCACTCTACCGTCGGGAAGTTCAAGGCCGAAGTTGCTTCCGACAGAGTACGGGATATAAATCCCGGCTGCGAGGTCAGAGCTTTTAACGTATTCTATGACGATTCCAACGCTTCGGAATACGATCTTTCGGGGTATGACTATATCGTAGACGCTATTGACTCGGTCGGATCCAAGCTCACGCTTATCGAACGTGCGAAGGCTGCGGGAACGCCGATAATCTCCGCTATGGGAGCCGGGAATAAGCTTTATCCGGAGATGTTTGAGGTCGCGGACATTTTTGAGACCTCCGTCTGTCCGCTCGCGAGGGTCATGCGCCGCGAGCTTAAAAAGCGCGGGATAGAAAGTCTTAAGGTGATATATTCAAAGGAAGCGCCGATCTCGCCGGATCCTACGGCTAATTCGGAAGCGGTTGAGGGCGCGAAGGCCGGAAAAACGCCGCCGGGAAGCACGCCGTTTACGCCCGCGGGAGCGGGGATTATTATTGCGGGGGAGGTCATCAGAGACATAGTAGGGAGAAAACCGCGTTGAGATGGCGAAAGTCGGATATAGAAAAACAGGGGGCGCTGTCAGAAGACAGAATTGAGAAATCAGAAGTCGGATTTGCCGGGGGCTTTTAGAGGATAGAAATCAGAAAGTTAGAAGACAGAAACGCTAAAAGCGTCGCAGATTCGATCATCCCGCCTTCATTACCGCTTCCGGCCGCTAAAAACATCTTGAAATTTCCGTTACGATATGCTATAATAGTACCGTATATTTTTTATATCCCTTTTATGCCTGTTTTTTCACTCTTCGGGCATTTAACCTATCGGTATAATTATTTTATCCTGCTACTTTTATTTTCACCAAAGAAAGGGGAAAGCTATGTTTTCAAAAACATTCCGGGGCGGCGTGCATCCTAAGGACAATAAGGAGCTTGCAGCCGGCGCTCAGACCGTGAGACTCGAAGCTAAGGGCGATCTTACGTTTCTTCTTAATCAGCACATCGGCGCGCCCGCTAAGCCGCTCGTAAAGCCCGGGGACAGAGTTTTGCTGGGGCAGAAGATCGCCGAAGCAGGCGGTTTTGTCTCGGCGTGCGTATGCTCGTCGGTCTCGGGCACAGTCAAGGCGGTAAACCCTCACGTCAATCAGTCCGGCGACGAAGCTCTTGCAATCACCGTCGAAAACGACTGTGAGTATGAATCCGTCGAGGGTCTCGGCGAACCGAGGGACTATGAAAAAATGTCTCCGGAGGAGATAATAAGGGCGGTCGCCGACGCGGGTATAGTCGGAATGGGCGGCGCGGGATTCCCTACCGCTGTAAAGCTCGCCGTTAAAGAGGGCGTTAAGATTGATCATATTATCTGCAACGCCGCCGAGTGCGAGCCTTATATCACCTGCGACTACAGACTTATGCTTGAACGCCCAAACGACGCTGTTTTGGGGATGAAGATACTTCTAAAGGCTTTCCCCGAAGCCGTCGGAGTATTCGGGATCGAGGACAACAAGCCGCTCGGCATCGAATCCGTATCAAAGGCCTGCGAGGGCTCGGAGAGAATGACGGTGCTGCCGCTTAAGAAAAAATACCCGCAGGGCGGCGAGAGAATGCTCATCTACGCCGTGACCAAAAGAAAAGTCAATTCAAAAATGCTCCCCGCCGACGCGGGCTGCGTGGTGGTAAATTTCTCCACACTGATAGCGATAGCGGACGCAGTCGCCAAAAACATCCCGCTCGTTCGGCGCGTAGTTACGGTGACGGGAGACTGCGTTAAAAATCCTTCAAACTTCGACGTTCCGATCGGGATCTGCTCTCAGGAGCTCATAGACGCTGCGGGAGGTTTCACCGAGGAACCGGAAGAGGTCGTCTTCGGCGGCCCGATGATGGGCGCGGCGGTGTATACCTTGGATCTTCCGGTAAATAAGACCTCAAGCTGCATTCTCTGCCTTAAGCACGACGAAACCGCAAGTCTTGAACCGACAGCATGCATCCGCTGCGGAAAATGCCTTTACGCCTGTCCCGAGCACCTTATGCCGATAGAGCTTAAAAACGCCGCCGACAGACGGGACTACGCTCTGTTTGAAAAATTGGGCGGGCTTGAATGCATAAGCTGCGGTTGCTGCACATATACCTGCCCGGCAAGAAGACGGCTTTCACAGTCTATAACCATGACAAAACGCTATGTTTTAGCGGAGAAAAAGAAGGGGGCGGCAAAATAAATGAAGCTTAACGTATCCTTAGCGCCGCACGTCCGCTCAAAGGAAACCACTACGACCATAATGCTCGACGTTATAATCGCTCTGCTCCCATCCGTCGCGGTCGGCGTTTGGGTATTCGGCGCAAGAGCGTTTGCGATAACCATGCTCTGCGTCGCAAGCTGCGCAGCTTCCGAGTATCTCTATGAAAAGCTCCTGAAAAAGCCTATAACCGTAACGGATCTTTCCGCGGTCGTAACGGGGCTTATCCTTGCGGTGAATCTCTATTCCACCGCGCCTTGGTGGCTCCCTGTCATAGGCGGGGCGTTTGCGATAATAGTCGTTAAAATGCTCTACGGCGGTCTCGGCCAGAACTTCATGAACCCGGCGCTCGCGGCAAGATGTTTCCTGCTTCTGAGCTTTACAAGAATAATGACCGACTATCCCACTATTGACGGAGTATCGTCCGCAACCCCGCTGACGCTTGCTAAAGAAGGCGTATACACTCCGGTCTCGGATCTTCTTTTGGGAACCCACTCCGGCACCATCGGCGAGACCTCGGCAATCGCTATAATCATCGGCGCGGTTTATCTTTGCGTCAAGGGAGTGATTAAGCCCCGCGAGCCGCTCTCGGTCATAATCTCCACAGGAGTTTTCGTCGCGCTCTTCTCGCTTATCCAGGGCAAGCCCGTAACTCTTGATTTTATGATGGTACATATGCTCGGCGGAGGAATGCTTCTTGGAGCGGTGTTTATGGCTTCCGACTATGCCACCACGCCGGTCACGCCTTTAGGCCAGGTCGTCTTCGGCTGCTGCGTGGGATTCATAACCGCTTTGATACGCTGCGTCGGCGGCGGCGTTGAGGGAATGAGCTACGCGATACTTATCTCTAACCTCCTCACTCCCTTCATCGAAAAGCTCACTATGCCGAAGCCTTTCGGAGTCGAAAAGGAGGGCGGGAAGAAATGATGAAAACTATTATCAAGGATACCCTCGCGCTCGTTATCATCACAGTCGTGGCAGGGCTCTGCCTTTCAACCGTCCATGAGCTGACCGCGGAAAAGATCTCAGCCGCGGAAGCTGATGAGAGAACCCGGTCCTACAGGGAGGTATTCCCGGAAGCTTCAGACTTTATATCCCCCGACGGCTTCGGCGTTTCGGATTATGATCTCTCCCCTCTTGACGGCGTTACCGTGGGCGAAGCCTTATACGCGGTGGACGGGGAAGGAAATATCCTCGGGTGCGTGATTTCATCCACGTCCGCTAACGGTTACGGCGGGAATATCACTCTCTCAGTCGGAGTAGATACCTCGACCACCGTCACGGGAATGACGGTAACTTCGATGTCCGAAAGCCCGGGCTTCGGCTCTCACTGCCAGGACGAGGAATTCCAGGAGCAGTTCAAGGGCATTACCGGAGAAGTAAAATACGTGAGCGGAGGAAAGAGCGCTCCGAACGAGATAGATATGATCTCGGGCGCTACGTTCACTTCGAGCGCAGTCACCGAAGCGGTAAACGGCGCTCTGAAAACAGCGGATGAGCTTTGCTCGGCAGTCGCCGGCGGCTCGGAAGGAGGCGAGCAGCGATGAAAGAAAACACACCTGTCGAAAGACTTTATAACGGAATACTCAAGGAAAACCCGACCTTCGTGCTTATGCTCGGGATGTGCCCCACGCTCGCGGTCACGACAAGCGCGATAAACGGAGTCGGGATGGGACTTTCCACCTGCGCCGTGCTGATGATGTCCAACCTCATTATCTCGATCCTGAGAAAATTTATCCCGGACAAGGTGAGAATGCCCGCGTATATCGTAGTCGTGGCGAGCTTCGTGACGATAGTTGAAATGCTTATGCAGGCCTACGTCCGCTCGGTATACACCGCGCTCGGGCTTTACATCCCTCTTATCGTCGTAAACTGCATAATTTTAGGCCGCGCGGAGAGCTATGCTTCAAAAAACAAACCTCTCGCTTCATTCTTCGACGGTCTCGGCATGGGTCTCGGATTCACCCTCGCGCTTACAGTTATCGGCGCGGTGAGGGAGCTTTTGGGCTCCGGAGAGATCTTCGGCTTTCATATCATGCCCGAGAGCTTTGAGCCGGTCTCAATTATGGTAATGGCTCCGGGAGCGTTCTTTGTTCTTGCGATCCTGACCGCTTTGCAGAATAAATTCAAGGCCCCCTCGGCCACCAATCACGGCGACAAGTTCTGCGAAGGAAACTGCGCTTCCTGCATGGATAAGAGCTGTAAAATAATGGAGAGGAGCGAAAATAAATGAGTTTCTTTTCTACTTTATTTTTAGGGATAATCTCTGCGGCGCTTGTAAACAACGTCGTGCTGAGCAGATTCTTAGGGCTCTGCCCCTTCCTCGGGGTATCGAAAAAGACCTCTACGGCCGTAGGTATGGGGACTGCCGTTATCGCGGTAATAACTCTTTCGTCCGCGATCACATACGTTATAGACCATGTAATACTTAGGGAAAATCTTAGATATTTAAGAACGATAGTATTTATTCTCATAATCGCCGCGCTCGTCCAGACAGTCGAGATTATACTCAAGAAAAAGATCCCGTCGCTTTATAAGGCGCTCGGTGTATATCTTCCGCTCATAACTACAAACTGCGCCGTTTTAGGCGTAGCTATAGATTCCGCGCAGAAAAGCTACACCTTCGCGGAGACGATGATATATTCCGTCGGGACTGCGGTAGGATTTCTGATAGCAATCGTTTTGATGTCCGGCATCCGCGAGAGGATAGAGCACAACGACATTCCCGAGAGCTTCAAGGGGATGCCGATAGTTCTCGTCACCGCGGGACTTATGGCGATAGCGTTCTTCGGATTCAAGGGGACTATCGGAGGATAGGATGAACATGCGGGGCGCGGGATGAAAGGTCTTGGGGGCACGTCAGCGCCGGTCCGCGTAGCGGACGGGGATTCGCCTTGCACTCGCCCCGGGCAAGCAGAAGCTCCGGGCGTGGCAGCTCTCCCCGCTCGCGCCCCTTACAGCCCGCGCCTTTGACCGCGCGCGGTGCGGCTGCCTGACTGCGCCCCACCCGCCCTCCCCTTCTCCTTTCCGGATTCTCCCCGCAGCCCCGCGCGCTTCCCACGTCTCCCCAATAACCCAAACCTATGAGGTGAAAATATGATAGTACCAATTCTTATCGCTTGCGCCGTGATCGGCGTTATAAGCATTATAATCGGCCTGGTGCTCGGAGTGATGTCCGAAAAATTCAAGGTCGAGGAGGATCCCCGCGAGCACGCTGTGCGCGAGCTTTTGGCAGGCTCAAACTGCGGCGGCTGCGGATATGCCGGCTGCGACGCTTACGCTCACGCTATAGTCCATGACGGCGCGGATCCTACTCTTTGCGCTCCCTGTCATGAAAAATCCAAGATCGGCGCTATTATGGGACTCGATATCAAGGATACCGAAAAAATGATCGCGTTTGTAAAATGCTCGGGCAACTGCCATAACACCGTCGATAACTATATCTACAGCGACGGCAAGGACTGCCGCATCGCCTATACCGCTCCCGGTCACGGCGCTAAAAAATGCGTTTACGGTTGCTGCGGTCTCGGCACCTGCGCTTCGGTCTGCCCCTACGACGCTATAAGGATCGTAGACGGCCTTGCGCACGTCGATAGAACTAAATGCCACGCCTGCGGAGTCTGCGTTTCGGTCTGCCCGAACAGGCTCATCGAAATCATCCCCGAACGCGCGGCTTACGCAGTACGCTGCTCTTCAAGATCTAAGGGCAAAGACGTAAAAGCCGCCTGCTCCGCGGGATGCATAGGCTGCGGGATGTGCCAAAGAGTATGCGAAAACGGAGCTATAACCGTTGAAAACAATCTCGCTAAGATCGATTACTCAAAATGCACGGGCTGCGGAAAATGCGCCGAAAAATGCCCCTGCAAGGTCATCACGGTGGGTCATGTTGAATGAAAAGAGCTCGGGCTTTCGTAATTTTACTCTTCGCATTCATATTTTTTACGTCCTGCTCCCCCACCCCGAAGCGCTATAACGCCGTCTATGCCGACCTGTTCGATACCGTTACCGAATTTACCGCGTACTGCGGGAGCCGGGAGGAGTTCGACAGATATTCCGAAGCGCTTCACGGCGAGCTTTTAAGGCTTCATAAGATCTTTGATATCTATTCCTCATACGAAGATACGGAAAACGCGTATACTCTTAATCTAAATAAAAAAGCGAATAACGTTCCTGATGAATTAAAAACTCTTATCGAAGACGGCGTAGAAAGATATTACGAAACGGACGGCCGGCTCAATATCGCGCTCGGAAGCGTTCTTTCGCTCTGGAGCGATTGCAGGGATAAAAACACCGTTCCGGATATAAAAGAGCTTGAAGATAATTTTTCGCACTGCCGCGCGGAGGATATTATTATCGACGGAAACGGGATAACTCTTTCGGATCCGAAAATGAGTCTTGATTTCGGCGCTGTAGCAAAAGGTTACGCCACGGAAAAGGGCGCGGAGTTATTAAAGGAGCTCGGACTTGAGCGCTTCGCCGTATCATGCGGCGGGAATATCGTCGCAGGCGAAGAAAAGCCGTCCGGGAAGTGGGAGATAGGGATAGAAGACCCCGAGGGCGGGATATATACCACGGTCAAGGTCGCGAACCTATCCGTAGTAACGAGCGGAGACTATCAGAGATATTACGAGGTCTCGGGTGTGAGATATCACCACATAATCGACCCGAAGACTCTCTTCCCGGCAGACTACTGGCGCTCGGTCACGGTGATCTCGGAAAGCTCCTACTGCGCGGACTTTCTTTCCACCGCTCTTTTCTGCATGGATCTTGAGGACGGGAAAAAGCTTGCGGAAAGCTTCGGCGCGGAGGTTTTATGGATAAAAAAGGACGGAAGCTCGGAGCGAACGGACGGGTTTGCGGATTATGAAAAATAATAAGATCACCCGCGCGGATATCCTTCTTATCGCCGGGGTAATTGTTCTTGCGTTATTTCTTGCCGCGCTTAATTTCGTCCCGAAAAAAAGCGGCGGGCAGGTAGAAATTATCCTCGGCGGGCAGGTTTATAAAGTCCTGCCGCTTGATACCGATTCCGAAACCGACGTGGAAGGGCTTCTGACAGTCGTCGTCGAAAACGGCGGCGCAAGAGTCAGGGACAGCGTATGCAAAAACAGGTTCTGCGAGTCGCACCGGCCGATAAACTCCCCCGGAGAATCGATAATCTGCGCTCCGAACCGCATAGTTATAAGAATCTCGGGAAGCGTTGAAAACGCGCCGGACTTCATCGTTTAGGGATCGGAAGGGTAAATATTTCGCCATGAAAAACACCGTTCACCGTCTTGCGCTTTGCTCGCTGCTCGTCGCGGTCTGCTTCGCGCTTTCATATGTCGAGCTTATGATTCCGCTTTTTAATTTCGGGCTTCCCGGGATAAAGGCGGGGCTTGCTAATATCTGCGTTATATACGCGCTGTTTGAACTCGGAGCTAAAGAAGCCGCAGGTATAAATTTCATCCGCGTAGTTTTAAACTGGCTTATTTTCGGAAGCTTTACCGGGATGCTCTACAGCGTCTGCGGCGCGCTTTTAAGCATGATAGCGATGATACTTTTAAAACGCGCGGAAGTCTTTTCCCCGATCGGCGTAAGCGCGGGAGGAGGGGCATGCCACAACCTCGGGCAGCTTATCTGCGCGGCGGCTCTCACCGATTTTCGGGCAGCTTATTCCTATCTTCCGCTTCTTCTCATTTCGGGCGTTCTCACAGGCGCTCTCAACGGTTTCATCTTCACTCTTATTCGCCGCGCTAAAGGACTAATCTAATGAAAAATTCCAAACGCTTAAAAAACTCGTTCTGACCGCGATGTTCATCGCCGTCGGACTTCTTCTTCCGTTTCTCACCGGAAACATCCCCACCGTCGGAAGATATCTCTGCCCTATGCATCTCCCGGTATTTTTATGCGGCATGATCTGCGGGCCGTGGCTCGGAGCTGCCGCGGGGATAGTGACTCCGCTTTTAAGAAGCTTTCTCTTTACAATGCCAGCTCTCTATCCGAGCGCTGTTGGGATGGCGTTTGAGCTCTGCGCTTACGGAGCTTGCTCCGGGATACTCTTCGGCGTGATAAAAAAGAAAAACGCCGGGACGGTTTATCTCGTCCTTATCCCCTCTATGCTCGCGGGCAGGCTTGTATGGTGTCTTGCAAGGCTTATTATGCTCGGTCTGAGCGGCCCCGAGACGGCGGCGTTCAGCTTCGGATATTTCATCACCTCGGGATTTTTGGAAGCTATCCCCGGGATCGTAATCCAGCTTATCCTTATCCCTGCGATTATGCAGGCGCTTATCACGGCAAAGCTGGTACCTCTACGGGATTAGAAATTAGATATAATCGCATAATCAGAAAAAGCGGCAGTTAAAACTGCCGCCTCAGTCTGTCGAAAAAGCCAGGCGAATGCTTGGCTTTTTCAAATAAATATGGTATAATAAAGAGGGCGGTGATGAAATGCTGAAAACAGGAAAAGAGGAAAGGACACAAATCGAAATGGTCTGCTTAGAAGACCTTGTACCAAAAGATCATATACTGCGGAAAATAGACGCGGCAATAGATTTTACCCACATATACGATTTGGTGGGAGATTTGTATTGTCCTGATAACGGCAGACCGAGCATAGATCCGGCAGTAATATTCAAAATGACGCTGATACAGCATATTTTCGGCATACCCTCGCTTAGGAAAACAGCGGAAGAGGTGCGGGCAAATGTATATTATCGCCGGTTTTTGGGATATATGCTGCAGGAGCAGACGCCGCACTTTTCAACGCTGAGCTACAATTTCAGGAACAGATATACAGCCGAAACAGTGGAAGAAATTTTTTATTGGATACTCAGCGAAATAGAGAAAGCAGGGTATCTTTCGCCTGAAACGGTATTTGTGGACGGAACACATATCAAAGCCAACGCTAATTTAAAAAAAGCGGTAAAGAAAGCTGTTCCGAAAGCCGCAAAGATGTATGAAGAGCAGCTTATGCAAGAGATAAACGAGGACAGAGAAGCTCACGGCAAGAAGCCGTTCGATAATGATAATAAGCCGCAGGAGGAAAGCATTGTAAGCGTATCCGCAACAGACCCCGACAGCGGAGTTTTCCACAAGGGAGAGCATAAAAAGTGCTTTGCATATACGGCACAGACAGCTTGTGACGAACACGGATATGTAATGGATGTGACGGTAGATCCCGGAAACACGCACGACAGCGCGGCATTTGACGAACTTTATGAAAGGCTGATAAAGAAACACTCCGAAATTGAAAACGTGGTAATGGACGCAGGTTACAAGACTCCATGGATAAGTAAAAAAGTAATTGATGACGGCAGAATACCTGTACTTCCTTACAAAAGACCAATGGGCAATAAAGATTATTTCAGACCGTATGAATATGTTTATGACGAGTATTATGATTGCGTGATATGCCCGGAAAACAAGATCTTAAGCTATTCAACAACAAACAGAGAAGGTTACAAAGAATTTAAGAGCAAAAGCTATCAATGTAAAAACTGCCCATCAAGAAGCAAATGCACCAAAAACGCGAAATTTGAGAAAACAGTTACAAAACACATCTGGAGCGATTATCTTGAAAAAGTAGAGGACATCAGGCATACGCCGGTATACAGGGAGCTTTACGAAAAGCGAAAAGAGACGATAGAGCGCGTATTTGCTGATGCAAAAGAAAAGCATTCAATGCGATATACATATATTCGAGGTCTTTCCCGACTCCCTCCCAAAACTTGTGTAAACCTTCAAAGTGATGTATAATAGAGACACCACAATGGAGGTTTAATTATGAGC
>CANPYR010000044.1 GCA_947588805.1 uncultured Clostridia bacterium | reverse complement strand
ATCCCGCATTAAGTTGCGGGATAAATCGGTCCAAAAAATAAATATTTTTTTAGATTTTACTTGACACAAGCAGACCTCTCAAGGCTGGGCAGGAACTCGTCGCTCACGGGGTTGTATATCAATTTTACATTCCCAAAATATGGGGTCAGATACATCGCAATCAACGACCATTTCGACACCATCGACCCGAACAGTACCGACAACGACATGGCGGGTATAAAGAATTGGTTCAATGAGTTTTTCGCTAAGGATACCAGCCGTAAAATCCGAGCCGTGCAAAAGGCAAAGGGGACACGGGGAGTTCCGCTGACCACGAATGTGCCTTATGGTTACAAAAAGGGCGAAAACGGAGCGTGGGAGGTTGATGAGGAATCTGCCGAGGTCGTAAAGCAGATTTTTCAAATGTGCATGGAGGGGCGAGGTCCGATGCAGATTGCGAAGGCACTGACAGCAGCAAAAGTCCCCAACCCGTCGGCATACAAAAATGCCCATGGATTAAGCACAAGAAGTTTCAGTTCTGACCCATATCACTGGAATGCAAACACTGTCGTCCACATTTTGGAACGCAAGGAGTATACAGGCTGTACGGTGAATTTCAAGACATACACCAACTCGATTTGGGATAAAAAGCAACGCGACAACCCCGAAGAAAATTGGGCAGTTTTTGAGAATACTCACCCCGAGATAATTAAGCCCGATGTGTTCAAAAAGGTGCAGGAAATTCGTAAACAACGCCACCGCAGAACGCGAACAGGCAAAAGCAGTATGTTTTCTGGACTCGTTTACTGCTATGACTGCGGTGCGAAAATGCGTTATTGTACGACTAAGGACTTTGAAAAGCGGCAGGACCATTTTGTCTGCGGGAATTACAAGAGCAACACCGGGAGCTGCTCTATTCACTTTATCCGTGCGGTCGTCCTTGAACAGATTGTTCTTAATAATTTACAGGTCGTGATTTCGTACGTTACGGCTCATGAAAATTATTTTCGGCAGGTTATGACTGAGAAAATGTCGCTCAAAAGCTCGGAGATTATTAAGTCGGCTAAGCGAAAACTTACTCAAAAGGAAAAGCGATTGGCTGAGCTTGACCGCCTATTCATCAAGATTTATGAGGACAATGTAGCGGCAAAGCTAAGCGATGAGCGGTTTGCGATGATGAGCGAGCAATACGAGGACGAGCAAGCACAACTTCGCAAGGATCTTTCTGAACTGCAAGCTGAAATTGCAGAACAAGAGCGGCAAGCTGAAAATCTGGAACTGTTTATCAAAAGGGCTCGGAAATATGAGGGACTTAACGAGCTTACGCCTTATGTCCTGCGGGAACTTGTAAAGGCGATTTACGTTGAAAAGCCTGACAAATCGAGCGGAAAGAGGAAACAGAAAATAAGGATTCAGTACGACCTTGTGGACTTCATACCCATTAACGAGCTTTTGCAACAGGAAAAACAAAGAGAAACGGCATAACCGAAATCATGCCGTTTCAGAAAAAATAGTTTTAACTTCCTTATGATACCCCACCTACGCCGGGGGATTCGCATAATATTCCCAACTCTATCTCATCCCGCAGTATTCAATCCCTTTAACCCCATTCCCCCTTAAATCATCCCTTCTTTTTACTCCTTCTCCCCCGTGAGTTCCCTATAGAGTCCCTTATAAAGCTCTGCGGAGCGCTTCCAGCTGAAGTCCTGTCTCAGGGCGAAGCTCGTGAGACGTCCCCATTTCATCCTCTGGTCGTAGAGCGCTCTCGCTCTTACCGTCGCGTCGAGCATGTCGTGCGCGTTATAGGTCTTAAACGTGAAGCCGTTTCCTCCGGGGCCGCCGCAATCGGTTATCGAATCCTTAAGACCGCCGGTCTCGCGTACTATCGGTATCGTTCCGTATCTTAACGATACCATCTGCGCCAGTCCGCACGGCTCGGACTGCGAAGGCATTAAGAACATATCCGCGCCCGCATAGATTCTGTGCGCCAAAGCGGGGATGAATCCTATCCTTACCGCTACTCTGTCCGGGTGGCGGTACGCCATCTCGCGGAAGAAATCTTCATACTGCTTGTCTCCAGAGCCTAAGATCACAAACTTGTACCCGAGCCCTACCATCTCTTCAAATACTCTCTTGATAAGGTCCACGCCCTTGTGACTTACAAGCCGCGTAACGATCCCCATCACCGGCTCCTTACCGTCCGGAAGTCCCATCTCCTTTAAGAGCTCCTGCTTGCATATCGCTTTTCCGGACTTATCCTCCGCGGAATAGTGCGCGGGAAGCGCCGGATCGGTCTCGGGATTGTATACGTCCTGATCTATCCCGTTCAGGAATCCGCAGAGCTTATACTGCTTCGGAGCGAGTATCGGATCAAGTCCGTGAGAGAACCATGGGTTCAGTATCTCCTCGGCATAAGTCGGGGAAACGGTGGTCACTTTATCCGCGACCTCGATGGCTCCCTTCATGAAGTTGGAGCATTTTTCGTATTCAAGAATGTGCTTCTTGTCGTCGGGGATGCCCAAAAGATCTCCGCAGAGCTCCATCCCGTATTTCCCTTGGTACTGGATATTGTGGATGGTGAACACGGTCTTGATATTTCCCATTCCCTGATAGTAGCGGTAGAAAATGTCGTAGTATACGGGCGTGAGAGCGGTCTGCCAGTCGTTGCAGTTTATAACGTCGGGCATGAAATCGATATGCATAAGCATTTCAAGTATCGCCCTTGAGAAGAACGCGAATCTCTCCGCGTCGTCGTAGTGGCCGTATATCCCGCCGCCGCGCTTGAAGTAGTATTCGTTGTCAAGAAGATAATACGTTACGCCGTTCTGTACGCCCTCAAACACTCCGCAGTACTGATTTCTCCAGGAAACCGGAACGAAGAAGTTGGTCAGATAGCGAAGGCTCTCCCTCAGCTCTCCCTGAATGCAGCCGTAGAGCGGCATTACCACCCTGCAATCCGCGCCGGATTCGACAAGCGCTCTCGGAAGCGATCCCGCAACGTCCGCAAGACCTCCGGAAGCTACATACGGAAGCGCTTCAGACGAAGCATAAAGAATTTTCATAGCGTTTACCTCCTTTTATTTTAAGATCCTGCCCTTTGCGATATAAAGCGGGCAGCTCTCAGCCGACGTGACCGAAAGTCCGTCGCCTATCTCGACGTTCTTGTCGGTGACGATATTTGAAACGGTAGTATCCTTTCCTACAACAGTATCCTGCATGAGTATGGAATTTCTTACCACCGCGCCCTTTTCGACCTTCACTCCCCTGAAGAGGATCGAATTTTCGACCACGCCTTCTATAACGCAGCCGTTTGCTACCAAAGAATTTCTGACCGCGCTGTCGAAGCCGTACATCGCCGGCGCGTCGGCTCTGTCCTTTGTATATACCGGGCGCTCGCGCGGCATAAGCTTTTTAAGGTTCTCGGGTTCAAGAAGCGCCATATTTGCGTGATAGTAGCTCTCAAGGTCGCAGATCCTTCTGTAGAAGCCGCTGAACTCATACGCGCGGATATCGAGCTCCGCGTATTTGCCCTGCAAAACGTCCACAGAGAAGCTGAACTTCCCGAGCGAAACGAGATCCTCCACAAGATTTATAAGAAGCGAGGTCTTCATGACGTAAATATTCAGATCCATCGTTCTTTTTCCCGCCATAGCCCTGTTAATTGCCACCGCTTCGACTCTGCCGCCGCGTCCTACTTTGAAGCAGGCCGCGTCCTTCGTCTCCTCTTCGGTATACGAGTCGGTATGGCATACCGCGGTTATATCCGCGCCGGATTCGATATGTACGTCAAGAAGGTGAGTGAAATCGGGATTTATAACAAGATCGCAGTCCGAAAGCACCACATACTCGCAGTCGGTATGTCTTATATAGCTTAAGCAGCTCGAAAGAGCGTCAAGCTTGCCCTTGAACAGTCCGGTATCGTTATTTCTTCCGAAAGGCGCTAAAAGCGTGAGTCCCCCGTCGGTCCTCGCAAGATCCCAAGGGCGCGCAGAACCGATATGGTCAAGAAGCGACTGATAGTTGGAGCGGGTGATGATCCCGACCTTTGACATTCCGGAATTCGACATTCCCGAGAGGAGGAAATCAACCATCCTGAACCTTCCTCCGAAGGGTATCGAAGCTATCGTCCTCTTCGCCGCAAGCTCCGGAACGGCGCCCTCGTGGGTATTGGCGAAGAGAATGCCTAATACGTTGGTCATATTGTAACTCATGATTATATTCCTCCCTGTTTAAATACTCTCGGAAATTATCTGCTTCGGAGCTACCTTCGCGCCGTCCGAGACCTCGATATTATGTCCTACGACCGCGACTCCCCATTCGTCCTTGTTTTCGATCGTCTCCGGAGCCGCTCCTACGTGCGAGCCTTCTCCGACGACGCTGTTCTCGCCTACGATCGCATATTCGACCACCGCGCCCTTCTTTACGACCGCGCCGGGGAAGAGAACGGAATACTGTACCAGCGCGCCCTCTTCGATAGTTACGCCGCCCGAAATGACCGAAGTCTCCACCGTGCCGTCGATATAGCAGCCGTTTGTTACCATAGACGACTGGATCTTCGCGTTCTTTCCGATTATATGCGGAGCAGCGGAATCGTTGTTTGAGTATATTCTCCAGCTCGGATCGTAAAGATCAAGATCCACGTTCACCGCTAAAAGCTCCATATTCGCGTCCCAAAGAGAATCTATCGTTCCTACGTCCTTCCAGTAGCCGTCGAAGCGGTACGCGAACACCTTTTCTCCGTTCTGCAAGAGCGCCGGGATGATATTCTTACCGAAGTCCTTGGTGGCTTCCTTATCGTTTTCGTTTTCGATCAGATACTTTTTCAGAGTCTTATAGCTGAAGATGTAAATACCCATAGAAGCGAGCGTGGACTTCGGCTCCTTCGGCTTTTCTACGAAATCGTATACAGAGCCGTCCTCATGCGCGAACATGATCCCGAAGCGGGAGGCTTCGTGGATGGGAACGTCGATTACCGCTATCGTGCATTCCGCGCCCTTTTCCTTATGGAACTGCAGCATCTTCGAGTAGTCCATCTTATAGATATGGTCTCCCGAGAGGATAACGACGTATTCCGGGTCGTATCTGTCGATAAAGCTGAGGTTCTGATAGATCGCGTTCGCCGTGCCTTCATACCACTGCGCTCCGCTCGCGGTCTGGTAAGGCGGGAGGATATGCACGCCGCCGTGGATCCTGTCAAGATTCCACGCCTGGCCGTTTCCTACGTATTCGTTCAGCACAAGCGGCTGGTACTGCGTCAGAACGCCCACGGTATCTATACCGGAATTGACGCAGTTAGAGAGCGGAAAGTCGATTATTCTGTACTTTCCTCCATAAGGCACCGCGGGCTTCGCCACGGTCTTTGTGAGAGCGTAGAGACGGGAGCCCTGACCGCCCGCCAAAAGCATTGCTACACATTCTTTTTTGTTATACATACAGCTTTCGTTCCTTTCTTAAGCAATTCTTTTTTATAAATAAATTTATTTAAGAGCTTTTTTATACGGGATCTTCAAATCCTTAACTTATACGCATCCGAATCTATTCCCCGTCCTTTTTAGCCTTAGGCGGTCTGCCGGAGGTCTTTTTCACCTTGAAATACATCGTTGACAGCCCGGGGATATTTATGGATACCGACTGAGGATGACCGTGGGACGGGATCTTGTTGTCGGTCTTTATCGGGCCGTTAGCATAAGGCTTTCCGTCCTTCGACGAGGAATTGAACACCTCGGTGTATGTTCCCCTGTACGGGACTCCGAAGCGGTAGTTTTCACGATCCACCGGCGCGAAGTTGCATACGACCAAAATTTCTTCGCCTTTTTTATCTATTCTCCTGAAAACGATTATGCTCTGAGTGTTGTCGTCCGCGGATATCCACTTGAAGCCGTCCCAGGAAAAATCTACGTGCCACATCGGCGGGTTGTCAAGATAGAAGCGATTCAGATTTTTGACAAAGTCCCTGAAATCGCGGTGCGCCGGGAAATCGTCAACCATGAACCATTCAAGTCCCGACTTATAGTCCCACTCCCTGAACTGCGCGAACTCCGAGCCCATAAAGAGCATTTTCTTCCCGGGGTGCGCCATCATATATCCCAAAAACGCCTTATCGGTCCTCATCTTCTCCTCGACGCTCATCCCGCTCATCTTATTCACAAGCGAGCCTTTGCCGTGAACTACCTCGTCGTGGGAGATCGGCAAAATGAAGTTTTCAGAGAACGCGTACATGAAGCTGAAGGTAAGCTCGTTATGGTTATAGCTCCTGAAATACGGGTCGAGCGACATATAGTGCATCATATCGTTCATCCATCCCATATTCCACTTGAAGTTAAACCCGAGTCCCCCTATTTCCTTCGGCTTGGTGACGTTCGCCCATGCCGTCGATTCCTCCGCTATCATTATGGCGTTGGGACATCTTGAGAACGCCGCCGTATTGAGCTGCTGCAAAAATTCCACGGCTTCAAGATTCTGGTTCCCGCCGTGTATATTCGGTCTCCACTCTCCCCCGCGCCTGTCGTAGTCAAGATATAGCATCGACGCCACGGCGTCAACTCTTAAGCCGTCTACGTGGAATTTCCGGAGCCAGTGCAGAGCGCTCGATATCAAGAACGATCTTACCTCCGGCCTTCCGAAGTCGAAAACTCTCGTTCCCCAGCCCTTATGCTCCATCTTAAGAGGATCCGAATATTCATAGCATGGCGAGCCGTCGAATTCATACAGCCCCGCTCCGTCCTTCGGGAAGTGCGCCGGCACCCAGTCAAGAATTACCGGTATCCCCGCAAGGTGGAACTTATCTATCATCTGCATGAAATCCTCCGGCGAGCCGAATCTTGAGGTCGGGGCGAAATATCCTATGACCTGATAGCCCCAGGAGCCGTCGAAGGGATATTCCGTCAGCGGCATGAATTCAACGTGAGTGTATCCCATTTCCTTGAGATACGGTATTATCTCGTCGGCGAACTTGGTGTAGCTGAAGAAGTTTCCGTCGGGATACTGCTTCCAGGAGCCGAGGTTCACCTCGTATATATTCATCGGCTTCTCATAAGGGGCGGTGCGGTCGCGTTTTTTTATGTACGCGGAGTCCTGCCAGTTATATTTATTTATGTCAAATATCTTTGTACCCGTAGCGGGCTTTGTCTCCATGTGCGTTCCGTAGGGGTCGGCTTTCATCCTTACGGTGTTGTCCGCGCCCAAGACGCAGTATTTATATACCGAGTACTCGGAAAGTCCCGCCACCTCGGCCTGCCATATCCCGCCGTGGATCCTTTCGCAGGGGTTTGCGGTCTCATCCCAGCCGTTGAAATCTCCTACCACCGAAACGCTCTTCGCGTTCGGAGCCCAGACTCGGAACGCATAGCTCCCGTCGTCCTGAATATGCGCGCCGAAAAGATCTCCGGCGTCATAGTTTGTTCCCCCTAAAAATCTGTCTATAGCGTCAACGGTTTCCGGCGAAACTGTCCTGCCCATCATTTTTTACCTCCTTATTTTGACATTATGGCGGCCGCAAAATAAGCGTATTCCCCCATTTGTCATTTTCCATAATCTATTGTACCAAATTGCTCCAAACTTTGCAACTGTTTTTGTAATTTTCTTAAAAAAGTCACATTTTGCACATGCGTATTTTGTGCAGTATGACAACATATTAAAGCTCTTTTCTCTCAACTTTTACCAGAATTACCGAAATATCGTCAGCTTGCCCGCCGTTATCGCTCCCGACATGCCCCAAAAGCAGAGCCGCGGCTTCGTCGGTCGGGAGTTTATTTTCCGTTCCGATCACCTCTTTGAACCTTTCGGGTTTTATCCCTGCCGCGCCGTCTGACATAAGTAAAATATATCCTTTTTTCCTAAAATTAAACCTCTGGACCGTAAGACCGCACCTGCTGAGGATCCCTTCGGGGTATCCCCCTGCGCGGAGCCTGACCGTTTCGCCGTCCGTCTCGGCGTAGCTCACGCACGCTCCGGCCTTATATATTTCCGCAAGACCGGAGTCGAGATCTATCCGCAGAAGATCAAGCGTAGCGAAGCTCTCCTCGGGGATAGAAGCCCGAAGGACCGAAGAAGCGATATCCGAAGCTGTTCTGACTGAAAATCCCGCGGTCAAAAGCTCTTTAAGAACGCTCACCAGAGTCAGCGCCACAGCTCTTGCGTGTTGTCCCCTTCCCATACCGTCCGAGAGGATAGCGTAGTAGCGGTTCCCGATATAGAAGCATTCTACCACGTCCCCGGAAGCTTCTTTCTTCGCCGAAAGCTGACAAATCCCCGCGTCGACCGCGAATTTCGTCTTAGGATAGAATTTCAGGATCTCCGTCTCCCCTATCCTCTTTCTTTCCGGCTTTCGGTATTCCAAACCGGTTATATCCCCAAGAAGCGTGCAAAGCTTGACCTCGTTCGCCCTTGCGGTCATCGGAGCCGCTATCTCCGCTGCGCCGCTGCTTTTCACCGAAGCGTATATAAACTTGATATCGGCCCGCTTAAGGCTTCTTTCAAGGCGAAGGGTGAGTATCCCGTCGCCGCCCTTTCGTTCCGAAATTTTTTCAACGTCCTCAATTATCCCGCAGGCGTTTAATAACATATCCGAGCAGAGTCTTGCGAATTCCCTGCATTCTTCCGCTTTTACCTCGGCATATTCTCCGCGCCGTTTAAGCTCGCCGCTTTTTCTTTGAAGCTCCGGTATCTTCCTGCATTCCGGCAGCGCCCGGTAGAGGTCCGTTATATCCCTCGCGCGCTCTACGTCCTTTAAATCCCCGGCGCAGCGCCCCGACATCTCGCAGCCGCTGCATACCGCCGCCGCGAGCTCCTCTTTGAGCGGCTTTTTTTCGGGATACGGCGCGCAGCTTTTTGCATAGAGCCTTTCGGACAGCTCCGCAAGGCAGGACTTTAACGCCTCGGTTTCAAAGCCTTTTTTCTCTTTTTTGGATATTATCTGTATCTCCGAAAGCTTTACCGAAAGCGCGGGGTAGCTGATAACGAATATAACTGAAGCTATGCAGCAATCCGCAAGAACAGCAAGCGAGCGAAGGCTTACCCCGAAAATCACCGCCGTGGGGGCCATTACGGCAAGCATTACAGCGGAAGCGCGTACCGGGCTTCCGAAGGAAGTGAAACCGCAGATAAGAGCCGGGATCCCTAAAAGAGCGAAGACTGTAAAATCCGACGGATTAGCTATCCCCGCGCCCGCCGCGCAGAGAAACGCCGCAGCGGAAGCAGGTCCCGCTCCGAATCTTACCGCCATGAACAAAACTGCGAAGCCTGAGATAATCCCGCCGAGCGAGAGTGCGGAGGTCCCGAAGGAGGAAAACGCGCACACAGCGCCGACGGTACATACAGCCGCGGGGATTATCCCGACGGAGGATACCGAGGAGAGCTGTCTTGAGACTCTGAGAGCGGAAAACGCAACCGTTCCCAAAAAGATCCCGACGATCAAAGAGCGAAAAATTTCCCACGCTCCCCCGCCGTTCAATACCTCGCGCGCGGTCTCCGCAAGAATATATGTAATCGCAATCATACATGCCGAGCCTGCGGAGTTATTTTTCCCGCCGAGACCCCGCCCGAGACGTACTGCGCCCGCCGCCGCAAGCGCGGAGATAAGAGGGACGGCTCCGAAGCCGCTGAAAATCCCCGCAAACATAGCGGCCCCTGCGGCGAAGAATACGGCCGGCAAAGGCGAAAGGACGAGCGCAAATACCGCCGCGAGCGCGGAGGGAGCCCCGAAGACCGCCGAATTCGCGCACGCGGCTCCGGCCGCGAAAGCAAGCGACGCTTTTATTATATTTCCTGCCGACGGCTTTTTTAAAGACAGTTTGGAATTTTTATCTTTTTTCATAATTTTCTCCTTTCGGTCATATATTCCGGATTTTACCACATATGACCTGAAAAAAAGGGCGAAAATTTGGGGCGGTCAGGGGTTAGATAATTAGAGGGTTAGAAGTTAGAAGATAGAAGTGGGGAGAGCGGCGGCGGGAGGAGCGGGAGAGGGCGGGTGGGTGGGCGCAGTCGGTCGCGATTCGCAGAGAAGCAGCGAATCCCGCCGCCGCGTGCAGCAGTGGAGCTTAGCGCGAAATGATATTCCGGAGCAGAAAGATATCTGTTAAGATAGCCCCGCTTTATTCCTGCACAACATTAAATTCAGCGGCGGAAGCTTGCAGTTATACTATGCAGGCTTTCCTATTATCCGCAAGTATGACAGGGCCGCAAGATCCTTAAGCCGTACTGCCGCGCGATGAAGGAAGTAGTGCGGCTTTCGCCCACAAAAACTTTTGATATAGTCTTTCCGTTCCTGCTCCCACCCCGGGCGCGCCCACAATCCCTTACCTCAATTTCATCTCCAAAAATTCCTCGTCAAAAAATAATCCCGCTTCGTGAAATTTTCCTCTTGACATATTGTCAAAAAAAATATATAATATCATCAGAGACAGAAAAATAATTTTTAAATTCTGTCATTTAATTTTATCAGGAGGTATATTTATGGATTTAAAAGGCTCAAAAACCGAAAAGAACCTGCAAACCGCTTTTGCCGGCGAGTCCCAGGCGAGAAACAAGTATACTTACTTCGCTTCCGTTGCCAAGAAGGAAGGCTACGAGCAGATCGCAGAGATCTTCCTTAAGACTGCGGACAACGAAAAGGAACACGCAAAGCTCTGGCTCAAGGAGCTTGCCGGAATCGGAACCACCGCCGAGAACCTCAAGGCCGCCGCCGAGGGCGAAAACTACGAGTGGACCGATATGTACGCCACCTTCGCCAAGGAAGCCGCCGAGGAAGGCTTTACCGCTATCGCCGCAAGATTCAAGGCCGTAGCCGCCATCGAGAAGGCTCACGAGGAGAGATACCGCGCGCTTCTTAATAACGTTGAGATGCAGAAGGTATTTGAAAAGTCCGAAGAGACTATGTGGGAGTGCCGCAACTGCGGTCATCTTGTGATCGGCAAGAAAGCCCCCGCCGTCTGCCCCGTCTGCGCCCACCCGCAGTCCTTCTTTGAGGTCAGAAAAGAAAATTACTGATTTGTAATTAAGGCGAGAAAAAGCCCCTGCCGCGCGAGCCGGCGTTCATAAAGAAATTTTCAATCAAAAATTTTAATTTACGGCATCCGTCAAGCGGAATTTAGGGCGAAAATAGGGCAAGGATAATCCTTGCCCTATTCAGTCTGTCGAAAAAGCCAAGCGAAAGCTTGGCTTTTTCAAATAAATATGGTATAATAAAGAGGGCGGTGATGAAATGCTGAAAACAGGAAAAGAGGAAAGGACACAAATCGAAATGGTCTGCTTAGAAGACCTTGTACCAAAAGATCATATACTGCGGAAAATAGACGCGGCAATAGATTTTACCCACATATACGATTTGGTGGGAGATTTGTATTGTCCTGATAACGGCAGACCGAGCATAGATCCGGTAGTAATATTCAAAATGACGCTGATACAGCATATTTTCGGCATACCCTCGCTTAGGAAAACAGCGGAAGAGGTGCGGGCAAATGTATATTATCGCTGGTTTTTGGGATATATGCTGCAGGAACAGACGCCGCACTTTTCAACGCTGAGCTACAATTTCAGGAACAGATATACAGCCGAAACTGTGGAAGAAATTTTTTATTGGATACTCAGCGAAATAGAGAAAGCAGGGTATCTTTCGCCTGAAACGGTATTTGTGGACGGAACACATATCAAAGCCAACGCTAATTTAAAAAAAGCGGTAAAGAAAGCTGTTCCGAAAGCCGCAAAGATGTATGAAGAGCAGCTTATGCAAGAGATAAACGAGGACAGAGAAGCTCACGGCAAGAAGCCGTTCGATAACGATAACAA
>CANPYR010000043.1 GCA_947588805.1 uncultured Clostridia bacterium | reverse complement strand
TCATACATGAATTGCAGATACTCGTCGTTCGTCCATATATCCCCGTACTGCTTCTCCTCGAAGGACGTGCTGTCCGAGGTAGCCTGTCCCACTCCCCTGACTTCTATCTTTCGCTTATAGTCCGCTTTGCTGTCAAACGGCGGGTCGATATAAATCAGGTCTATCTTCCCGCGGTACTCCTTTAAGAGGTGGCTCATGACCTGAAGATTATCTCCCCAGAATATCTTATTCATCCACCCGTCCTGATCGCTCCCGTAAGTCTCGCGGAGCTGCGCAGGGAAGTACTGTGTTGAACGGTATGGCCGCTTCCCCGTCCAGCGAAGCTCCGGGAACCCCTTTATCGGCTCTCTTACGTCAAATTCAAATCTTATCTGTTCGTCCATTTTTTTCTTTTCCTCCATTTTATACTTTTTTTCTTACTTGTTGTTGCAGTAATAATTTTATTCTGCAATTCATTTAGAATCTCGGGATGAGAGACAAGAAGATTATATGTCTCAACCTGTATTGATGAAAAATCCATATAGTTATTTGCTTCAAGAATGCGCTGATACATTATCAGCAGCTTGCCAAGCGTCGAAATTTGGGGATTCGGATCTTCAGACATATCGTCTGCCGAAACCAACTCTTCAGACAGCATATTGACATATGAACATACCTGCGCCGACATATTTTACAGGCTTCCGTTTTGGATTACCTCGGAAAAACCGGGAACAGCGTTTCTCATAGAGTAGATATTTTGATATACAGTATACTGCTGGTCAAAAGAATCAAGAAGTCTGTAGTTCTTTTTAAGTCTTGTGACTTCAAGATGTTCCTTTAAAATACGGAGACAAAGAGAATGGAACGTTCCGATATACATCTCGTTTATATTAACAGAGATGTCTCTTTCGGAAAGCTCATTTGTAATCCTGGTAATAAGTTCTTTTGCGGCTTTTTCGGTGAAAGTAGCAATAAAAATGCTTTCCGGTTTTACTCCGCATTCTTCAATCAGATAAATCGTTCTCTGAACCAGCGTATAGGTCTTTCCCGTTCCGGGGCCTGCAATTATAAGAACCGGCCCGTCAGCAGAAGATATAGCCGTTCTTTGCCCTTCATTTGAATTCCCAAAGTTAAACATATTTTAAAACGCTCCGATTATTTAAATTATACGTAGTAATTATACAATATTTTCTCAAAAATCACAATCGGCAATTTATCCATAATAAGAAGATTAAAATATATAATTTTACCAGTATGCAGGAGCGATTAGTTAAAAAACGTATGCGATGGGTTAAGTCGGATTCTGACCGGAATAAAAGGTCCGCGAAATTTCTGCGGGGGCTTTGCTGTATATTCGCCGCGGACATAAAACTTCGCCCCGCTCATAAGAACGGGGCGAAGTTTGTGCGTTTTATGCATTTGATATAAAATTGATAAAAATCGCGTGGTTTCGATTTTGAAAAACCTGCTAAAGCCCGATTTTCCGCGCTTTACTTATCCAGTGATTTCATCGTCGGGAACAGCAACACGTCCCTTATCGCCGGGGAATTGGTTAAAAGCATTATCATCCTATCTATCCCGAAACCGATCCCTCCCGTCGGGGGCATGCCTATCTCAAGCGCGCGCATGAAGTCCTCGTCTATCGAGTTCGCTTCTTCGTCGCCCAGCTTTAAAAGCTCCTCCTGGCGCTTGAATCTCTCGCGCTGATCTACCGGGTCGTTAAGCTCGCTGTAGGCGTTGCACATCTCCCCGCAGTTCATATACATCTCAAACCTCTCGACATAGTCCGGATTATCCGGCTTGCGCTTTGTCAGCGGCGATATCTCCACCGGGTGATCCGTCACGAACGTCGGCTGCACAAGATGCTCTTCGACATATTCCTCAAACATCATGTTGAGAATATCTCCCTTTTTATGCCTGTTTTTGTCGTATTCAAGATGGCGCTCCTCGGCGATCGCAAACGCCTGCTCGTCGGTTTTGACTTCGTTCCAGTCTACTCCGGAGTATTTCTTAACTGCTTCAACCATAGTTATCCGCTCAAACGGCTTCTCGAGATCTATCATCACTTCTCCGCATGGGATCTGAAGCGTTCCTAAGACCTCGCTCGCGACATGCCTGAAAAGATTCTCTGTCAGATCCATCATCCCGTGGTAGTCGGTATACGCCTGATAGAGCTCCATCATCGTAAACTCCGGGTTGTGGCGGGTATCAAGCCCCTCGTTTCTGAATACCCTTCCGATCTCGTATACCCTGTCTATGCCGCCAACAATTAACCTCTTTAAATAAAGCTCGAGCGATATTCTGAGCCTTACGTCCTCGTTAAGGGCGTTAAAGTGAGTCTCAAACGGCCTTGCAGCCGCGCCGCCGGCATTCTGGACGAGCATCGGAGTCTCTACCTCGATAAAGCCCTGAGAGTCAAGGTAGCGGCGAATCGAGCTTATTATCTTCGAGCGGTTTATAAACGTTCTTCTCACTTCGGGATTCACTATCAGATCTACATAGCGCTGGCGGTAACGCTGATCGCGGTCTTTAAGGCCGTGCCACTTCTCGGGAAGCGGCAGGAGCGACTTTGAAAGAAGCTTTATATCGGTGGCGTGGAGGGATATCTCGCCCTTCATCGTTCTGAACGCGAAGCCTTCGATTCCTACGATATCGCCGATATCGAACTTCTTGAAATCAAGATAGCTCTCATCCCCTACGTCGTTCTTTCTTACGTATACCTGAAGCCGCTCGGTGGAATCCTGTAAATCGATAAAGCTCGCTTTTCCCATATCCCTCTTTGAAAGGATACGTCCTGCGATCCTCCACTTCTTTTCCTTGATAAGATCCAAAAGCGCTTTAAGCTTTTCCTCATCGCCGTCGGATTCCTCCTTAGCCTTATCTTCCTCGGAGATATAGTACTCCTTAAGAGCCGTGCAGGTTATATTCCAATCATAAGAGGTGACGGCAAAGGGATCCTTGCCCTCCGCTTTCAACGCGTCAAGCTTTTCAAGCCTTATCCTCTTCAACTCGTTTATTTCTTCACCGCTGAGCTCCGGCTGTTCGATCTGTTCGTTGATTATTTCGTCTGTCATTTTCATTCTCCTTCGGAACGCTTAGATACTTTTTTTAAATTTAAAATTTTCCAAATTATCTAAATTCCAAGCTTATCTGTTGATATCGAGGACCTCAAACTGAAGCGTTCCGGCAGGGCATTCCACCTCGAACACATCCCCGACTCTCTTCTTAAGAACCGCTTTTCCTATCGGGCTCTCGTCCGAGATCTTTCCGTTATCGGGATCGGATTCGGTGGAGCCTACGATCTGGTATTCGATTATCTCGTCAAGCTCAAAATCCTTAAGCTTTACCAAAGAACCGATACCGACCTCGTCAAGATTTATCGAGTCGTCGTCAACTATCACCGCGTTCGCGATTATCATTTCAAGGTCCGCGATCTGAGCTTCGAGCATTCCCTGCTCGTTCTTCGCTTCATCGTACTCCGCGTTTTCCGAAAGGTCTCCGTAGGAACGGGCCTCTTTGAGCTTTTCCGCTACTTCCTTTCTTCTTACCGTAACGAGCTTCTCAAGCTCCTCCTGAAGTCTCTGAAAACCGTCGCGGGACATTGTCGTTGATTTTATTGCCATAAAAATTTACCTCCTAAGTTTGAATATATTCCTATTTATTATACTATAATGCTTCGATTATGTCAAGACCCCATGTAGAAGACAGAAGTCAGAAATCAGAAATCAGATATGAAGGATCTCTCACCTCTTCGGGCGAAGTCGCTTCCCCATACCTTTAAAAGCTTGTTTCTGCACATTCCGGGGGATATCCCGCATTCCGAGCGGTTCAGGCATTCGGTACGGCAGGTCTTGGCGGCAGGCTCAAAATCAAATATGTTATTTACCGGCTCCGTATGCGCGCCGAATATCTGTCCCAAGCCCTCCGGAGACTGTTTTTCGGACGATTTAGTCAAGTCGGCTCTTTTAGCAGGGAAAATTTTCGTCTCAAGGACTATATTCCTCCCAAGGTGTGTGCAGTAGCGCACCGTCGTATACTTTATCTCTTTTTCCGTCATAAAATTAACCTCCCTCAATATTTTTCGGATACTTTATTTATATGCCGAAGCGGTTTGTCTCAATTCCCGGAGGAATTTTTCGCGGCGCGGGGACATATCTATAAATAAAAAACAAAAAATTCAAAATGCAAATTTCAAATTGCTTCGGGAGGTTTTATATGATCACGCTTATCAAATCGCGGCGAAGGGCGCAGAATGAAAGGCTCGCTGAAGAGCTTCGGCAGCTTTCGGAGCTTATCGACGATTCGGACAGGGTATTTAACGAGGTGGACGACGAAAACCTCATCGAAGCCGCGATATATGACCGCTCCGCGCTTCTGGCAAGATATGCTTACGTCAGAAAGATTCTTGAAAAATCGTCGGAGAAGGATTAGAGATTATCCGAAACGCCTTATAAATCTCGCCCCGCACGGGATTCATGCGGGGCGAAATTTTTTTAGGTATGTATTGAAAAAGCTTACAGTCCTAATTCCGCTTTCATCTTTGCAAGCTCGTCGTCTACCGACGAAGCTCCGGAAGCGTATTTGTCCATAAGATCCTCGGTATCGTCCTTCTTGACGTTGAGCTCGGCTTCGGCCATAGCTTTATCAAACGCGGCGTTCGCCTTCTCTTCCATCCTGTCGAACGCTTCAAGGCTCTCGCCCGCGTCCATCCCGGAGGTGATATCGTTGATCTTGGACTGCGCCTTCGCGGCTGCGGTCTTGGCCTTGATATTCGCCTTGCGGTCCTCTAAGCTCTTGATGTCCGCGACGAGCTTATCATACATCTGGCGCATCTTGTCGGCGTTGTCGGCCGCAAGCTCGTATGCCTTCTGTCTCTCCGCAAGGTTCTGCTCATAGCGCTGCTTCTCCGCGATAAGCTTTCTTGCCGCGTCCTCGTCGCCCGCTTTAAGAGCGTTCTCAGCGCTCTTCTTCGCCTTCTCGACCTTCTCGGCGGCAGCTTCTACGTCTCTCTTTGCGGCTGTCTCCGCAGCGATCACGCCGGCAGTCTCCTTCTTAACGTCGGCAAGCTTCTCCCTGAGATCCAAAAGGTACTGGTCTACCATTTTTGCGGGATCCTCCGCTTTGTCAAGCAGCGCGTTGATATTAGATTTCATAATATCAGCAAATCTTGAAATAATTCCCATAGTTTCTTCTTCCTTTCAAAGATTATTCCAAAGGCGTTTCGAGAATGCGACGTGTTTCCTCATTGCGTTCCTTCTCTTGTTTACGCCGTTTGTTCATTATAATAATTATCACGACCGCGATCACAATCGCCAAAACGATTATAAGAACTATTTTTATAATATCGTTCTTGGTTGCGGTCTTTGTCATTATACGTTCCGCGGTTCGGTTGAATGTATTTGCTATGCAGTTTTCGGTGGTATCGGTCCCGTACCATTCCTGATCGCAGATCCTCCAGAAGATCTCGACCGCTTCCGCGTCCATCACGCTTAGCGCGTCCGCGCCGCCCTCGTAATACATATATCCAACCTCGTCGGGGTCCTCCTCTTCAAAATAGAAGAACGCGAAGGTATATGTATTTCCGATCTCTTCCTCATAAAACCGCGAGGCGAATTCTTCCTTTTCACTGTCTGACCTAAGCTCGGGTCTGTATCCGACAAGATATACGTACGGCTGCACTCCGGTCATGTCGTAGAACTCTCTGAGCTGGCGCTCGAGTCCCGATACGGAGCCGTCCTCGGATATCCAACCGGTCTCGTCGGTTACGCAGTCGTTGGTCCAGGATGAATTTTCAAGCTTTTCACGGTTATAGGAGCTTGCAGGAACCTCAGAATAATATATGCTCTCGCTGCTTTCATACCGTCCCCCGCCGCCAGCGATACAGGAAACCGCAGCGATCATGACGATAATAATAACGACGATCAGCAAAACCGTAACGCAGCCGGTCCCGCAGCCGTTTCCGAAGCCGACTCTTCCGAGCCCGAAGCCGCCGGAGTTGTTGTTTATAATAACCGGTCCGGAGCTTCTTCTTGAAGCGTTATAGAACCCGCCCATGGGGATCCCGCCGCCGATATTTCCTCCGGACGTGCGCGTCTGCGACTGACGGACAGTCGTGGAGCGAGCGCTTCCCGCGCGTGAAGAAGAACCGACGCTTGAGCGGTGCCCGCCGCCGGAGTGGTAGGAGCTGTGATGTCCCCCGCCGCCGAAGCCGCCCGAGCTCATCCCGCCGCCGATATGACCGCCGCCTGCTCTGCCCATATGAACGCTCCTTTCTTTGGTGAATCGAATGTGTGAGAATGGATTTGATTTATGTACTGATTATAGCATATTATGGGGCGGTTGTCAAGAAGTACAAAATTTTAGACGTCAAAGGGCTGAAATTAAATCTCAGAATCTCGGGGGCGACTTGGAGAAGATTTTAATAAGCGGTATCGAAAGCGTATGTAAGCCCCGGCGCTATGTCTTTTATGACTGCCCGAAAATTTATTGTATCAAAGCTTTCTCTGAAATTCAATGGGAAGATATCCCCTCTCCCCTACCCTATCCACTTATGCCCTTCCGGGTAAAGCTTTTTCAGGGCGGTCTGAAGCCATCCTCTTTGCTCCTCCGTCATCGCTTTATATGCAAGCTCAAAGTCCTGCTGATATCCGTCGCGGTCCGTATAGGTCGATTTGTACAGTATGCAAAGCTCCGGGGCAAGATACGGCACGCCGTCCGCGTATAACACCGCTTTACCGTATTCGCGCTTTATATCTCTATCGCGCGCATATTCAAAAAATTTCTCCGTGCGGTCGTTGAAAAGAATCTCTATAAAATCAAGCTCCGTCTGTCCGGTGTGGAAAAATTCAATATAACAGCAGTCGTTTTCATCCTTCGGATAGAGCTTTACAAGAGGACAGCTTTCTTTGAAGCAGAATATGTTTCTCTTCTCTTTCAGCTGCTTTGATAGGTCGGTAATACGGTGCGCGCGGCCGCCGCTAAGCATTTCATACACCTGAAATCCCTGCGACTGCATGAAGCGGATAATTTCATCCCGCTCGCTCCAAAACGCGCAGACATCGACGTCGCCGTGAACGCGAGTCTCATATTCCAAAAACAGGTCGATAGCCTGTCCCCCGCAAAACGCGTATTCAAAATTTCCGCTGCTGAGCAGGGCGTTTGACTGTGCGATCAGTTTGTTCATATTTTTATAATTTTCCTCCGTGGGTAGATTTTTTTGTTTTTTAATTCTATCACATCTTAGGGACGCGGTCAAGAGCTTCGGGACGTGAGCGCGCGTTTGCCTTCCCACAAAAAAGCAAAAACGGCATGACCGAAATCATGCCGTCCGTAAAATGCTTTTTTATGCCGCGGGAGTCGTCGAAAGGCTCTGGATATAGAGCGAAGCGTTCGGCACCCCTGACGCGGAAGCCGCAAGAGTCGCAGGCGTTGAGTCGGTGTTTACGACCGAGATCCTGTCGCCTGCCGCCGCAGTCACTATCACAGGGCCGGAAGCCGAGTCGTCGACGTTCGGAAGAACGCCCCCGGCTACGGGCGCGCCGTTAAGCTCGACCGTAAACCTTCCGTCGTCAGCGGGAGATATAGTCGGGTATACGAGATAGGTCCCGGCTTCAGTTACGACCGCTTCACTGCCGCCGCTTGTGAACGTCACGCCGCTAAGCGGACCGACTGCGTCGAAGGTCACGGGGCTGCCGGCAGCGACGGTTTGAGCGGATGTGTTCGAGAGCTGGGCGAAGGATGCTGTGGCGGCGGGACCGGTGGGGCCGGTTGCACCCGTGGGACCGGTGGGGCCTATTGCTCCGTCTGCGCCGGTGGCTCCGGTGGGGCCGGTTGGGCCTATTGCTCCGGCTGCCCCGGTGGCTCCGGTGGGGCCGGCAGGACCCTGTGGGCCTGTTGCTCCTGTGGGACCGGTGGGGCCGACTGCTCCATCTGCGCCGGTGGCACCCGTTGCGCCTGTGGCTCCTGTTACACCCGTCGCGCCCGTAACTGCTAAACCGGCGGGACCGGTGGCTCCGGTGGGACCCTGAACTCCGGCAGGCCCCTGAGGGCCTGTTGCGCCCGCAGCACCGGTGGCTCCGGTCGCTCCTGTCGGACCGGTGGGGCCGGTCGGGCCGATTGCGCCGGCTGCCCCGGTGGCTCCAGTGGGGCCGATGGCTCCGGCTGCGCCGGTGGCACCTGTTGCTCCCGTAGGACCGGTCGGGCCGATTGCGCCGGCTGCTCCGGTGGCACCTGTGGGGCCGGTCGGACCGACTGCTCCGGCTGCTCCGGTGGCACCCGTGGCTCCCGTTGCGCCAGTAGCTCCTGTTACACCCGTCGCGCCTGTGACTGCTAAACCGGCGGGACCGGTGGCTCCGGTGGGGCCGGCAGGGCCCTGAACTCCGGCAGGTCCCTGTGGGCCTGTTGCGCCTGTAGGGCCGGTTGGGCCGATTGCTCCGGCAGGACCCTGCGGGCCGGGAACCCCTGTCGCTCCGGTCGGTCCTGTCGCTCCTGTAGCTCCGGCGGGGCCGGTGACTCCGGTCGGGCCGATAACGTATCCTCCCCCGCAGCCGACTCCGCACCCGAAGCTGTATACATTGGTGCCGTTCGGAAGATCCGAGCCGCACCCGCAATTATTACATGCCATGAAATTACCTCCTGAAAAAGTATTCCCCGTCCCTCGGCGGGGACATTACATTATATGCATGGCCGCGATACGGGGTGCTTTTAGAAGATAGAAGATAGAGGGATAGAAGATAGAGATTGGGATTTTTGGTATTGTGCTGCGGTTTTAGATCATGCAGGGCGAAGCGCGGACGGGCTGCGGCCGGGGTGGGAGCCGCTAAAGGAAAGATTACGTCAAAGCCTACCGGAAGCGAATGCGGCGCTTTCGGCCATATCTCGCCCACGGTTCAACGCAGAAATTTTAATCTGACTTCTGACCTCTGACCTCTGTCTTCTGACCGGCCTGCTTTTAGCGCTCATCCCCCGCCGCATTCAAAAAAATTATTGATTTTTGGTCCGTTATATGTTATAATAAGTCAAACTCACACGGGATTCTGATAATGCTTTACATCCGGAGCGCGAATATCATGAAAAGAATAATTTACTTAGCTTTACTTTTTTCACTTATTTTTTCACTGTCGTCATGCACGTGTCGGGAATTAGCCGACATGACCTCCGGTCTCGGGGACGGGTATGCGTATATAACCTGGGACGGCAGGACTTACGTCCCTTATGGGGCGCTGAACGAATACGGCAAGCGCGGGAAGCAGATTGGGATAGTTGACGGCGACGGCGAGAACCGCGTTTACGAGTTAAAGGGATACAGCGCCGAAGAGTGGATAGTAAACTGCTTGCCGCATGATCCGGGGATGCTGCTTAGGGAAATCGGCGTTACCGATATTCCGGAGGGCTGGGAATCGGAATATGAATGGAACTGATTTTGCGGGAAATTCCGACGCGTTTAACGGGTATTGATTCATGCTCGGCATTTCCAAAATAGGATTTAATTGCTCCTTGCTGTAAAATAATTCCTGCTTTGGCTCTGAAGCTCTGGAATATTTTGACGGCGAGGACGGCTTTTTCCTACTTGAATTTATTATCAATACGTTCTGAGCGCAAAAAATTGATTCTGCTCCGTATTATCTACACTAAAAAATTTACTTCATCTTTTCCGCGAAATATTTCCGGTTGTGGATTACCGAAGGGTGATTGGGGGAGATTTCTGCGGCGAGGGCGTTATATTTTTCAGCGGCGGGCCGCTCGCCGAGACGGTCGCAGATAACGCAGAGCTGAAGATACGGAATTATCCCGCCGAAGTCGGCATGAACAAAGCCCCCGAGCGGTTTTTTGAACTGCTCCGGCGCGAGCACGTACCAGAATTTCGCGGAACGCAGATCCCCGGATTCCAAAAATCTCCTGCCTAACTCGCAGCAAATATCCGCGCGCGGCTCCTTTAGTGAGAGACATTGATAAAGCGCTTTGAGCGAATCTGCGGCTTTTCCGGATTCCCAAAGAAGCCCCGAAAGCTCAAAAAGCGCGGAAATACGGTTTTCAAGCCACGCTTCGGGATCCTCGCCGCAGAGTCTGAACTGCTCCGCCGCTTCGTCAGATCTTCCGGCCTGTCTTAGCTCTCGCGCATAATAGTAACGGTCCCTCGGGCTGAATTTTTCGCCTGCGGCTGCCATTTTTTCATATATTTTAAGATTTCTTGCGGGATCTTTGGAACGCAGCTTGCGGTGTTCTACGGCTGCTTCGGCATAGATTATCTTCCCTCTCGGGGGAACGGCTTCGTGGACCTTTCCCTCGAAGAGAAGTCCTGCGCCGGTGCGGAAAACTCTCTCCCTAAAATAGCTCAGCGTGACTCTGTCTCCGTCGAATCCGACGTTATAGGGAAGCATTACCACGTCCGGGCGCTCAACATCTATCCTTTTAAAAAGAGATAAAAATTTTTCGCGGTTTTCCGGCGTGATAACGTCGTCCGCGTCGAGCCAGACCGCATAGTCCCCCGTCGCCTTAGAGAGCGCGAAATTACGGGCTTCTGAGAAGTCGTCGCACCAGTCGAAGCGATAGATTTTGTCTGTGAATTCCCGGGCGATTTTCTCCGTCAGGTCGATCGAGCCTGTATCGGCGATAACAATTTCATCGAAAAGCCCCTCGCAGGACCTCAGACAGCGCGCTAAAACTTCTTCCTCGTTTTTGACTATCATCGTTAGTGAAAATTTCATTTTTTAGCCCCCTTTGGGGTTATTATATGTGCCGGCTTTGAGAAGAGTGCGAATAGAGGACAGAAATCAGAGGACAGAGGACAGATAGAAATCAGAAATTAGAGAGTCAGAAATCAGAATTTTGAATCCGCTATTTTAAATTTTCACCGAAGGTGAAAACCTTGAAATTCTGAGATCTGATTTCTGAATTCTGTCTTCTGATAGCGTCACATCTATGCTCTGATTTCTACTTCATATTTTTTAAGCCAATAATTTACCTGTAAAATATATGCTATTGTCTGCGGGGCGGTCATGAGCTGTCCGTACCAGGGGGCGCTGCGGTCCGAGGTCAGAAGCTCTTCTATCGCCTTCGGCTCGGCTATCTCAAATATCGGCGAGTCCTTATCCTCTAAAATTTTTCTCAGCTCCTCGGATACCGCTTTCATGTACGACGGGTTGTGAGTCTTAGGATATGGGCTCTTTTTTCGCCATAAAACCTCCTCCGGCAGAAGTCCCCGCGCAGCTTCCCTTAAAAGCCCCTTCTCGTATCCGTTATGATCCTTATATTCCCACGGGAGCGTGTAAAGATATTCCGCTATTCTGTGATCGCAGAACGGCACTCTTACCTCTAAGCTGCTGTACATGCTCATTCTGTCCTTTCTGTCAAGAAGCGTTTGCATGAACCAGTCGACGTTTAGGTTCATCATCTGCTTCATCCTCTTTTCAAGCGGGCCAGTGCCCGGCAGAATGCTGCTGTTATTCACCGTCTCACGGTAATAGCCGTCAACGTATTCCATGGGATCGCATTTTAAGATTCCGGGCTTTATAAACGTCGCTCGCCAGGCCGTTGACTGCGCCCAGGGGAATCCCTCGCGCTCTCTTATCTCGGGATCTCGGTACCATGGGTATCCCCCGAAAATCTCGTCCGCGCATTCCCCCGAAAGCGCTACGGTAGCAGTCTTCTTTATCTCCTTACAAAACAGAAGCAGAGATGAATCTACGTCGGACATCCCGGGAAGATCCCTCGCGTCAACCGCAAGATACAACGCTTTTACAAGCTCCGGAGTATCTATCATAAAAAGATGATGCTCGGCGTTAAGGCTCTTAGTCATCTTTTCTATATACGCAGGATCGCTCGTGGGCTGGAATTTTCCGGATTTGAAGTATTTTTCATTGTCCTTATAATCTACCGATACGGTATGAAGCCTTACGCCGCGCTCGGTGAAATATCTGTCCGCTATCGCGGAGATTATGCTTGAATCAAGACCTCCGGATAAAAACGTGCATACCGGAACGTCCGCGGAAAGCTGCCTTGTTACCGCGTCGGTCACAAGATATCTCACCTTTTCGACCGCTTCCTCAAAGCTGTCGCGGCAGGGCGAATCGGTAAGACGCCAGTATCTTTCGGGCGTAAAATTATCCTGTCCCGGAGAAAAATATCCCCGCTCCGCGGGGAGCAGCTCCTTAATATCCCTGAAAACTCCGCTTCCCGGCGCTCTCCCAGGACCGAGAAGCATTATCTGCATTACCCCTTCGCCGTCGATTACCGGCCTTACAAGCGGATGCTTCAAGAGCGCTTTTATTTCGGAAGCAAAGATGAGGCTACCGTTTATAAGCGCGTAAAACAGCGGCTTTACGCCCATCCTGTCCCTTGCAAGAAAGAGTCTTTTTCCCTTATGCTCCCAGACCGCGAACGCATATATTCCGTTAAATCTGTCAACGCAGCCGTCCTTCCA
This sequence comes from uncultured Clostridia bacterium, assembly GCA_947588805.1. Lineage (GTDB taxonomy): Bacteria > Bacillota > Clostridia > Oscillospirales > Ruminococcaceae > Faeciplasma. Next base: position 1,247 of record CANPYR010000043.1, on the reverse strand, counting down.
TTCCGCATAAGCGCAAAGAAGGACCTCGGTATCGGAGCGAGTTGAAAATTCATATCCCAAAGCCTTCAGCTCGTCTCGGAGCTCGTCGGTATTATAAAGCTCGCCGTTATAGACGACGGTGTATGTCTCGCCGCCGCGCTTAAGAGTCATAGGCTGGAGCCCGTTTTCGGGATCTACCACGCAGAGTCTTGAGTGGATCAAAGCGGCTTCGCCGTCGAAATACATCCCGGACTGATCCGGCCCGCGCCGAAGCATTTCAGCCTGCATATTTTTATACACGCGAAGAAGCTCCTCAGCCTGTTCTCCCTCGCGGCAGATTTGTCCTGCAATTCCGCACATAATAATTACCTCCGTTAAGTTTTTGCAGCAAGGTAGGTTGGAAAGATGAAGCGCCCGCGAAAAAGTCGCGAACGCCCTTGCTCTTGGGTTATTATATGCGAAAGCGGTGGGGAGGGTGAAGAAATACGGGGGTGGAAGACTCCGCGGGATGTATAACAGTTTGACAGCGACGCGGTTAAAATACGGCTCAGATCGGGGAAAGAGTGAAGCAGAAGAATTAAAGCACGAAATTATTTCCGTATAGTCTCCCCTGCTCACATAAAATACCCCGTTTAACAAACTTAAAGACGTGCATATGGGTTTCAATCAATTTTTGGAGTTCTGGTGCCGTCAGGGTCTTTGACAGCTTCGTGTATGACTATCTTTTCGATGAGCGTATTGAGCATTTCGGCAGTCAGCACCGTGAGGTTAGAATACTGCTTGATTAGGGCAATCCACTTTTCAGCGTCGGCGGTTGTTTGCTTTTCGGTCGCAAGGTCGGCTTTGAGCTTATCAATCTTCTCAATCAATTCTTGCTGTTCTGCCTGATACTCCTGCGACAGCATTTTAAAGTTATACTCCGTAATGCATCCGATTGACCAGTCCTCATACCGCTTTTGTCAAGGGGTAGAATACAAATTAAAATAGTAGCTAAACATTTTTACAGGAAGACGCTTTATTCATTATTCATATTTAAATGCAAAGACTTATATGTTGCTGTTTGACTATTAACACAGTGGTACTCTGCTGTCGCCGGAGGTGTCCCACTTGTATTTGTTTATACCTGCGTCTCTGTGCTGTGCCTGAGTGATAAGTGAGTTGAGCGTAGAAATCTGGTCCCTTGCCAGCAGGATATCTATCTCTCCTTACCTGTCAAATTCTCCTCGCTTCGAAGCCTTATCAAGAATGGCGGTGATTTCGCTGATTCT
>CANPYR010000042.1 GCA_947588805.1 uncultured Clostridia bacterium | reverse complement strand
CTTGATGTTATGTATTTGGGAAATCTCACATTAGCTATGATCTTTGATGCTATTTTAATGTGAACAGGCTCTAACGTCTCCTATTCTTTCGATTGCAAAGACTGTAAAAGAAATGACTGAACTAAATACCAACGCAAAAATAGAAATTACTTCAAAAGACGAAATAGGATTTTTGGCTGATGATATAAATCAGCTGTATCGTACTCTTATCTCTGCCATTCAACATTTAGAGATTGAAAAAGAAAATGTCAGCAAAGCCGAACAAGAGAAATTAGATTTTTTGCGTATTGCTTCCCATGAACTAAAAACGCCGGTTACGGAGTTAAATGCAACGCTGGAAAATATGATACTCGGTATCGGAGAATATGCAGATTATGATGTATATCTTCCAAAATGCAAAGAAGTGGTAGAACAGCTTGGCAAAATGATTAAGGATATATTGAGTATGTCGCGCTTACAGTTAGACGGGACAAATGATTGTGAGCAAGATATTTCCCTCAAAAAAGTAATTTCTGAAATGTGTGAACCATTTAAGTTAATAGCAGAAACAAAAGCAATACGGTTTGTTGTTATGCTTGAAAATGATATATCGCTTCACATATCAGAACAACTACTAAAAAAGGCATTATCTAATATTCTGCTTAATGCTGTCAATTATACAGAAGCTGGGAAGAATATAACTGTTTCAATCAGCGGGCAATCGTTATCAGTTATAAATGAATGTACCCCGATACCGCCAGAACATTTGAAACATATCTTTGAGCCGTTTTACCGTACAGATTATTCAAGAAATCACGATACAGGTGGCAATGGATTAGGATTATATATTGTAGATACAATTCTTAAAAAATTAAAATTAAAATATCGGTTTTTCCCTTTAAGCACTAACAACGGAATGTGCTTTACTATTCAATTCTAAATTCGCTGCCTTGCATTTCAGCAAGGCAGTTTTTTTGTTCATTCAACATATATTCAACATTGGCTTTATACTGATACAACTTTGGTAGCCTATACTACGGAATGTAAGGAGGGCACGGAAAACATTCAATAAAGGAGGTGGCCTGTGAAGGGCAAAATATTATCGAGTTTGGCCGCATTGCTCTTGGTTAGTGGTAGTTTAACTGGTTTTGCAAGCTCCACTGATACTCCCAATATCTTTACAGAGCAATCTGCGCCTACGCAGCTATCCACCGTTATAATTAGGCAGGATGAAGATACTTTAACATCAAGCTATGACGGTGGAAACACATGGAACCCTTTTTCTTATGAGGAAACACATGATTTTTACAGCCATAATGAGTTTTCCTCATGGATCAAGGAACAGGAAGCTGAAATATCAGCGTTAGTGGAAGCCGGGGAATGGACACAGGAAAACGCTGACGCGGTTATACAGCACTACTATGAACTACTGGAAAGATTAGATGACGGTTTGCTTATAGGAAAAAGAGAAAGCGACACTGACGACCAGTATTTCGTAAGTTACCCCAATGCTGCTCATACAGAGGGATTTCAGACAGTGATTTGTACCGAAAACGGATATGAATTTATCGGCACCTATGATACGGAAAAGGAACTGTATGAGGCATTGGAAGCATATACCGAGCTTCAAGTGGAAGCAGGAAACATGACCGATGATGAAGCAAAAACAATTTTGAAAAAATATGAATAGTTAATGGTTTGCCGGACGACGGCAAAAGAAAAAAACCGTCGTACAGCAAATGTCCTTTCATGTGCCTATTCTTACACGGCGGCTTTGAGAAATCAAGCCGCCGTTTCTTTTATCCAATCAAGTCAAAGGCTTTTCCCCAATAGATACGGCGGCTAAATGAAGGTGGGCGGCATAAAAACAAATTTCATGCGGAAAGCGAGCTTTACATTTAGGGAAACAAAACTTGTTGCTTTATGAATAACAAGGGTTGTTGGGGGAAAACATTGTTATATCATAAGCGTGGGAATGGGTTGCGGGTCTCTAAGTGTGGGAGACTCAATTTCCCCACCCGTCCGCCTAAAACCATCCCCCGAAAAAGCGCGAAGCGTAGGTCCTCCCCCATGCTCCCGCGCTTTTATTTTTATACTCTTCATCACCCCTCGCCCCTATAAATCCCCCCTCTTTTCAACCAAAACACTTCGTCCGCTCGCTTCGCTAACTCCCCCGAATGCGTAACAATTATCACGCACTTATTCATCCTGCCGGCGCTCTCTTTCAAAACGCCTGCGATTTCCTCAGCCGTATCTTCATCGAGATTCCCCGTCGGCTCGTCCGCAAGAATTACGCGTGATTCGCTCGCCAACGCGCGCGCTATCGCCACCCGCTGCTGCTGACCGCCGGAGAGCTTCAGCACATTTCGCTTCGCTTCCTCCTTCGTGATCCCTAAGCGCTCCAAAATCGGCAGCGGCGGCAGCTTTGAGGTCAGCGCCACGTTTTCCGCAGGAGTCATATAATCAATCAGATTATAGTTCTGAAATATAAACGCCACGTTGTTTTTTCGGTGAAAAGCAAGACCTTTCTTCGCGATATCCTCCCCGTTAAACAGGATCTGCCCGTCGGTCGGGCTGTCTAATCCTCCGAGCAGGGAGAGAAGAGTCGTTTTTCCGCAACCGCTCGGGCCTAAAATCGCGTAGGTTTTTCCCGTCTCGAATTTGACCGAAATATTTTTAAGAATCTCCCGCTTTCCGTCGTAGGAATAACTGACGTTTCGCGCTTCCAAAACGCTCATTTTTAATCCTCCTTAACTAATTTTTGTAAGAATATCTCTCGGGCTTGAGCGAACGACCGTCCACGATGAAACGCTAACAGCCGCCGCGATCAGCAAAAATCCGATCAGGCAGAGCGGGAGCAGATTCTCAGCGTTTATTTTCACATCAAGATCCGCTAAAATCATAAATTCGCCCGCTTTTTCGGCTGAAAATATGCTCAACGGGATGGCTGCGACAAATGAAATAACTGCCGTAAGCATGGCTTCGGCAAAGAGCTGCAAGACGATATTCGTCCTGCTCATGCCGACGGAAAGCAAAATCCCGATCTCATTTTTTCTGCTCCTGACGCGAAACGTCAAAAGCAACGTCAATATCGCCGCGCCGACCGCAGAAATGATCGCGACCGTAATATTTACAGATCTTTGTAATGACTTCAGCGGACTGGAAACGCCGTCGTACTCTTCGGTATCGATTCTCAGCTTCAGAGTCCTGTCCCGAATCTCCGGCAGAGCGGCGATTTTGTCATAGACGTTTTGGATACCGGTCGGATCGTCTACATAAACCGTCAGCTGCTGGTAGCCGCTCAGCTCGTCTCCGAACAGCTCGAACATCGTCGCGTAGTCGATATATCCGCAGTTTGCGGGGATCTCGTCTACGGTCAGAGCGTTTCCCGACATGCCCTCTGCGCCGTCGAAAAGCCCGACGATTTCAAATTCCGTGACGGAGTCCGAGTCGAGTGAATACATCTTCACCCTGTCGCCGACCGAAAGCCCATTGAATTCGGCGAGCTCCTTTGAAATCATGCATGCGCGCCTGTCGTCCGGAGTGATGTGCCTGCCGTCAGTCAGCTTGTATTTTCCGCTCTGAAACGCGGAGCATTTTTCGGAGGATAAAGTTGCGGTGTAGCTCGAAGCTTCGCCGTATGGCGTATAACTCAAATCGAACGCGGCGGGAAGGTATTTGAAATCGACTCCAGCGCCGTAATAAGCCGCCGCGTCCTCGGAGTTGAAGCCGATAACTCCGTCCACGCTTGAAATCGCTTTAACTACATCCTGAGTGATCAGGTCGCCGTCGTAGCCGTAGACCGTTCCCCACTGATTCTGCACGCCGCCGCCCATGTTGCCGTCAGCGTCAAGCTCAAGCTCGATTTTTCCTCCGAGCGAGGTCTTGACTCCTGCCGCCGCGCCTGCGGCCGCTTCGCGGATGGCGATCCCGGTCAGCAAAAACGTCAGGATAACAGTTAATGTCAAAAACAGTATCGCAGTCTTGAAGCGCTGTCTTAAGCAGTACAAAACCGCCCTTTTTATAAAGCTCATTTTGATAACCTCCTAACTCATTTCCGACAAAATTTCCTTTGGCTTCAACCGCATGATCGCGACGGAAGACAGGATAGTAGAAGCCGCGACTGCGACTGTCTGGCATAGATAAATAAGCAGAATTTTTTCGCCGCCGAGCTTCATGTAACCGCCGCGATCCGTCCCAGAATTCAGAGCTTTTGCGCTCAGAAGTTCGGGCGTTTCGCCGAACAAACCGCGCTCCAAAAGTCCCGAAACGCCCAAAGAAACGACATGAGAAAAAATCAATGCAAGGACGGTCAAGAAGAGCGCTTCAAGTAAAAACTGCGCCAAGATCTCCCTTTTGGAGATCCCCGCCGCGAGCAGAATTCCCGCTTCATGCATACGTCCGCGAACGCACAAAGTCAATATCAGAACGAGGGCCGCAGCGCCGACCGCCGATACGCAGACAAGAAGAGTTTTAGTCAATCCTCCGAGCGCAATCATGTCGTCTGCGATCTGCGAATACTGAAAATCGTTTGCACGGATAAAATGCGCCAACCAGTCGATCGATTTAAGACTTTCGACCTGCCGAATTATTTCGTCAAGCTCGGACGGGTCGGCGATGAAAAACCCGACTTCTCCCGTATAGATTCCGGCTTCGCTTTCTTTAAGCTCGTTAAGTACATCAATGCTCGCATAGATCACGTTTTCGGCAAGACCTGCAGTCGGCTTCGGCGCGGTATCTTCAGCATTCAACCTGTAGATCCCCGCCACCTTGACTTTAACAAACGCGGTTTTTACGGGTATTTCATCGACATATTCTCCGTCAGTTTCGCCTAATTTCGCATGAGTCAGCGTGACAAAATCCCCGACCGAGAGGTGATTTAGGCTCGCCAACTGTTCGCTCACGAGGATTTTCCCGCGGTCGGATCCTGTGATGTGATCTCCCGAAGTCAGTTCAATTGTTTTGTCCGCAAAATCGGGCGCAAGCGCTGAGAAACGCAGCGCGGTCACGGCTCCCATATCGCTCTCAGGGGAGTGCCCTTCGCCCGGGATAAAGCGAATACCGTCGCTTTTCGCGAATCCGTAATTTACAGGGTTATAGCACGCGATTTCGCCTATTTTCATGATCTCGTCGATCGAGCTTTGGGCGATATTTACGCCGCTTTTTATGACCTCGGTCTCGCCGGAGCCGTTCAAAGAAATTTCCGTCTTTGCGCGGATATAAAACGCCGCGCCGAGCGAAGTCCGGATGTCTTTTGACAGCATTTTTGAAGCGTTCAGGACCCCGAAGCTTGAAACAAGAAAAACCGCGACGGTAAAATTCAGAAGAAAAAGTCCGAGCGTTATCCACTTTTTGCGTAAGATATATAAAAATGCTCTTTTTGAGAAATTCATTCCGTCAGCTCCTTTCTTGAGTCCATCATACCGCCCGTAGGTTAGTTTTTGATTTGGATTTTGTGCGGTTTTGATTAGAAAAAGCCGACGGCGCGGCGCCGACAGCTTTTTGAAATTCAGTTAAGATAAACGCAAAACTCAACGCCCCTCGGAGTGTTTTGAAGCGAGCAGCTCATGCCGTGAAGGTCAAGGATATTTTTGACGATATAAAGCCCTAAGCCGCTGCCGCCGGTGGCTTTGCTCCGCGATTTGTCCGCGCGGTAAAACGGCGCGAACATGCAAGACAGGTCGTCCTTAGGAATGAAAACGCCGGTATTTTCGACGGCGAGGACATTTTCACGCTTTAATGAAATAAAAACCTCCGCGCCCTCGGGAGAGTGCCGAACTGCGTTGCCGATTATATTTGAAAGCGCCTTGCTCCAAAGATCTCGGTTTGCGGATATTATAATATCGTTTATTATGCTTTGATGGATCCTGATATTCTTTTCGATTGCTATGGGCGCTAATGCTTTTAGCGTTTCGTTCACCGAAGAAAGAAGCGAGATCTCCTCCAAGCTGTTGCGAATATCCATATTTTCCGTCTTGGATACGGCGATGATTTCTTTGACGAGGTTCTCAATATCCTCCGTCGCCCTCAGAGCTTCGGGGAGATATTTGTCGCGGTTTTTGTAGTCCCCGTACCCCAAAATCATGTTTTCAAGCTGTCCTTTTAGGACCGTAAGCGGCGTTTTCAGCTCGTGCGAAACCGCCGTGAAGAAGCTTTTCCGCTGCGATTCCATCTCCCGAAATTTCTCTACGTCTTTAGTAAGCTTTTCCATCGCGGACTGCAGCCGGCTTGCCATTGTATTCAAATTTGAAGCGAGCGCGCCGATCTCATCGCAGCTTTTTATTTCACAGCGGCAGGTCAGATCGAGCGAGGTCATGCGCTCGGAGATCCGGCTGATTTTTGCAATCGGCGCGACTATCGCCCTGCTGCAAATAAGCGCGCTAAGCGCGGACAGCAAAGCGATCATGCAAAAAACGGCCGGCAATAAGCGAAGCATAAGCCCTGATATCCGCTCCGCAGTCCGCGTCAAAGCCGTCAGCACCAGCAAATATTTCGCGCCGTCCGAAAATCCGATATCTGCGGTGATGTTAGAAGTCGCGACGGTTTGCTCGTTAGATTGGATCTCGCCGAAATAAACCGCGCTCTCGCCGTCGGTAAGCGTCGCGGCGGCGTTGTTTTGAATGCAAAAAGAATAGATTTTTTCGACTCCTTCGTCATAGCTCACGCCGCAAAGCTCGCTTATAAGCGCGTCGGCGTTTTTCTCCATCCTGCGGTCGGACGAGATCTGATACTGCTTCGGTAAAACCGTCAGCAGGACCGCGTATATGACCGCGCTGCAAACCGCGAGCGCGCCGAACACCCATAAAAACGCCTTGGCGCTTAAGCTCTTAATCCTTCGCAATTTTATACCCCACCCCTCTGACCGTCTCGATGTAGCCGACGTTCAGCTTTCGCCGCAGGTTCATGATATGAAAATTCACGCCCTTTTCATCTCCGACAAAGTCGTAACCCCACGCGAGATTAAGCAGATCGTCCCGCGTAAACACACGTCCTATATTCTTCATAAAAAGCAGTAATATTTCAAACTCGAGCCGCGTAAGCGAGACCTCCCTGCCGCCAACACACACCCTCCGCTCCGTCTCGTTGATTGATAAATCTTTATAATGAATCGTCGTATTTTCAGCATCATGAGCCGTCCTTCTAAGCAGCGCTTCAACGCGCTTTAACACCAGTCTGACAGAGAACGGCTTCGTGATATAATCGTCCGCAAGCTTGTCGAAGCCCTTTATCTGAGCGTCCTCCGAGTCGAGCGCGGTCAGAAGAATTATCGGGACCTGCGACTCCCGCCGTATCGTCTCGCAGACGCGATATCCGTCGAGCTTCGGCAGCATGATATCTAAGATTATCAAGTCAAACGCCTGCGCGCGAAAGGCGTTGAGACCTTCGACTCCGTCCGAAGCGCAAGCGACGACGTAACCTGCGAATTTAAGCGGCTCTGAGAGGATTTTCCGTATCGCCGGCTCGTCTTCGATTATAAGTATTTTTTTGTTCATACACAGACCTCCGAGATGATTATATCAGGGGATTATTAGGATTTGGTTAGGATTTGGGATGAGACGTGAAAGGTTCGGCTAATTATTTTACATGGGCGGGTGAATGACAGGAAGGGATTTTGATGAATTTTGGGTGAATTATTGGGGGCGGGCGAGTTAGATTCTGCAAGGGAGCAAATTTGTCTGCATGGGAATCTTGATTGGGAGCAGCATTTCTTAAGCTCCATAACCCTCACTCTGTCAAAATCGGCAGGCTCGCTGATTTTGCTGCTCATCCTTTCCCTCACAAAGTCCTGCGACTTTGCGGGGCTTCCATATAAAATTATGCCAGCGCGCCATATCTACGCGGCGGTATTTTTGCAACCCGAAAAGCCCCCGTCCTTCAACTCGGTGATTTTTTCCCTCCCATTCTGCAAGAAATAACACCTTTAAATGCAGATTTGTTATTGCATTCCCGCGCGCGATATGATAAAATATAACCAAAATCAATAATCGCATTCTACTAATTACTAACTACTAACTACTAATCACTAATCTGGAGGATATCATGGCTGACAGGGCTGTAATGACGGTAATTAACGAAAATAACGAGATAATGGACGTAGACGTTCTTTTTACGTTCAAAAACACCGCGACGAACGTCTGCTATATCGTTTATACTGAGAATACTCTTGACGAAAACGGGGATACCGAGGTCTTTGCTTCGATTTTTGATCCCGACGACAAGACTTTAACGCTTCATCCTATCGAATCCGAAATGGAGTGGGCGCTTCTTGAATCAAAGCTCAGGGAATACGAAAGGAACAAGGAGGAAGGAAAATGAGGAAAACGGAAAATTTATTTAAAAAGCTCGGCTTTTCCGAGGAGGATATCCGAAAAAAGGTCTCGGAAAGCTTTGAGACGATGTTTTACGGCGGCGAGGATGAGAGGATCTATCACCCCGTCGGGGAGGATATGGGATATATCGAGGATACCGGAAACATAGACGCACGTACCGAGGGGATGTCTTACGGGATGATGATCTGCGTGCAGCTCGATAAGAAGGAAGAATTTGATAGGATCTGGAAATGGTCATTGACGAATATGTATATGGAGACCGGAAGAAACGCGGGATATTTTGCATGGTCCTGCAAGCCGGACGGAACCAAGAACGCATACGGCCCCGCGCCAGACGGAGAGGAATATTACGCTATGGCGCTTATATTTGCTTCTCATCGCTGGGGAGACGGGGAGGGGATATATAAATATTCCGAGTGGGCGAAGACGATACTCCGCGACTGCATTCACAGAGGAAAAGAGGGGGATAAGGAAGGCGCGCCGATGTGGAGCGCGGATAATTATTTAATTAAGTTCGTACCGGGGTGCCCGTTCACCGACGCGTCCTATCATCTTCCTCACTTCTACGAGCTTTTTGCGGATAATTGCGATCCCGAGGACAGGGATTTCTGGCTTAAAGCCGCAAAGGCGAGCAGGGAATATCTGCATAAAGCCTGTCACCCCGTAACGGGGCTTTGTTCGGACTACGGAAACTTTGACGGAAGCGTTTTAGCGCACAGCTTCAATCCGAACGCGGGGCTTCACTATTCCGACAGCTACAGAACGGTTTATAATATCGCGCTCGACTGGTCTTGGAACAAGGCCGACGCGTGGCAGCCTGAGGAATGCCGCAGGGTACAGAGATACTTTGAGGACGCGGGAGAGAACTGGGATAGGGTTCCCCACCCGGACGGCACGCTGACCGAAGAAAAAGCCATGCACCCGGTAGCGATCAAAGCGACGAAGGCGGCTGCTTCGATAGCGGCGCTCGACGGCGCGGATGAAAAAGAGCGGGAACTTGCCGAGCGGCTTGTAAGGGAATTTTTCGAGACTCCGCTGAGGGAGGGGAAGAGGAGATATTATGATAACTGTCTGTACCTGTTCTCGGTTCTGATGCTGGCGGGGATTTATAGGGAGTACTGAGCGGGGGAATACAATGAATGTTCAGGCATTTATCAATAATATCAGTTTTCCGAAAACTTTAGACGAATTACGGCACTATGTCTTTGAAGTCGGTCGCTTTGACATGGAGGATATTTTATATAACCGCGATACCGAGTGGACTGCGCCAAAATGGGTCGTGCCTAACGATATTGTGTTCTTTTTCCACGCGAAAACTGCAATAGCAGCTATCAGGCGTTTGGAAATCCGATTAGAGCATGAAAACGCAGAAGATAAAGATGGTCTTTTGCTTTCGCTGCAAAAAGCGAGGGAAATATATCGCAAGTTCGGAGGAAAGGTATTTGCAATCGGCCGGGTTCGTGAACGTCCTTTTATAGACGATTTTGCCGAAACGGAAAATCTTCATTGGAGCAGTAAAATCTTTGCGGCAATCGGAGATATTTATGTGCTTGATAATCCGATAGATCTGAATGAATTTTCCGACTTTATTTTTCTTTCCAGACAAAGTGCTATTACCGCCGTTCTCGGAAGCGATTTTGAAAGATTGAAGGAACTTATATTTAGAAAAAACTCTCTCCCGGCTTATGTATTGGAAAGCCACGCAACGCCGATTCCGCTTAAAGATATAAATTCTTATAATTGGCTGAGCATTACGCAGTTATATCGGCGTTCCTTCTTTTTGGAGATCCAATTCAGAAGATATTATGTAGACTATTTTTTAAAATCTGTCGGAGATACAAAAAGAATATTTTCCGAATGCGCCTGCTATCGAAAAGGAGCGCTGACGGGATATGCGGATAACTGCATAAGAATTGATGGAAAATTATGTATTGTTGAAGTCAAGTTAAATGTTTCGACGGAAATTAAAATTGAGACGCAGCTGGAAAAATACTGTTATCTTGATGAAATTTCACTTGGCAAAGAGAGAATCCCGGCAAAGTCTTTGATACAAAATCGCGTTCTGGTCATTGACACAGAAAAGCTCTATTTCTTTGAAGAAGAGACTGAAACATTAGTTGAGATACTGAACTTGGACAGTCTGACGAACGACGAAGATTTATTAAACGCAAGAAAAGCTATAATTTATAATATTACATAAAATAAGGAGGTCACTATGAAACACCGTTTAAAATCCGCTAACCCCTATCTTCCCCTCTGGGAACACATCCCCGACGGCGAGCCGAGAGTCTTTGAATATAACGGCGAAAAGCGCGTTTATATCTACGGCTCTCACGATACCCTTAAAACCGCCTACTGCGGCCGCGATCAGGTAGTTTGGAGCGCGCCGATTAACGATCTTACCGACTGGACATATCACGGCGTTTGCTATACCGCTTCCGACGGCTCGGTGCTCTATGCCCCCGACGTAGTTCAGAAAGGGGATACTTTTTATCTTTATGCCGCGGAGTGCTGCGGCGGCAGGATCGTGGTCGCGTCCTCAAAAAATCCTGCGGGACCGTTTACCGATCCTAAGCCGACAAAGCTCGGATTCGATCCCGGTATCTTGGTTGACGACGACGGCAAGGTTTACGCATACTGGGGATTCTGCGGCTGCTACTGCGCGGAGCTTGAAGACGATATGGCGACCATCAAAGAGGGAACCTTCCGCGCGCACCCGATGGGTCACGTCCCGGACGGCTGGAATCCCAACGCGGATAAGGAGCATATAGACCTCCGCGACGCATTCTTTGAAGCTTCAAGCCCGAGAAAGATCGGCGGGAAGTATGTATATCTGTATTCAAAAAGATACATGACTTCGGTCCCGGAGCTCGGAGTTTACGGCCCCTGCAACGGTTTTCTCTCCTATAAATGGTCCGACAGTCCGCTTGACGGCTTCAAAGAGGGCGGGGATATAAGCTTCAACGGCGGTGAAATTTTAAAGCTCCCCGACGGCTCCGGACAGCAAACCTACCGCTGGGGAAATAACCACGGCGGCCTTGTAGAAATAAACGGTCAGTATTACATATTCTACCATCGCCACACCGGAACCGACGAGTTTGCAAGGCAGGGGATGCTTGAACCCGTGGACGTTGCCATCGGCAAGGACGGTAAAATTTACATCGGGGATATCAAGTACATAAACGGCGAGCCGGTAAGCTCCAAGCCTGTGGAAATGACCTCTCAGGGCGGCAACCTTAACGGAATCGACGCGCGGCTCATAATCTCCGCAGGCTACGCGTGCCACATCTCCCCGCTCTATCAGGCGTACGTAAAGCCGGTCTACGAGCAGGAAGAAGGCGTTTCCGCGCCGGTGGCGAACATCCAAAACGGAACGACTGTAGGATTCAGATATCTGCAATTCGGCGCGAAATCCCCCGAAACCGTGAGCATAAGCGCGACGGCGAGCGAGAAAATGAAGGTGAAGGTGAGAATCGACAGCTACCGCGGAAGAATCGTTTCGGAGATTGAAATAGAGCCCGGGGACGGGGAATGCAAAACGGCTCCCGTCACCTGCGGAATAGTCGGAAAAAGGGCGGTATATTTTGAATTTGAGGGCGAAGGAACAGCCGAGCTCGACTGGGTGACTTTTGACTGAGAATATAAAAGAGCGCCGAGGACGTGAAATTTTTGGGGATTTTTAAGAGAAAAATAAAAAATCGGCTTAATATAAAGATGTAAATCAACGGAGGAATTATGAATTTTGATCTTTCAAAGATCCCGTTTTCGCGCTTCGGCGCATACATAGCGCTTTCGATGATCCCGGCTAACCGGCAGGGATTAGGAAACGATCCTGGGATATATTTAAAGACGGTGAGCGGGTCAGCGAATACGCCGCTGATTGCAAAATTAGTTTTTGATACTAATGATTTTTCGTCAGATCTTATCGGCAGCTCACTTCGTCTTCATGTGGGAAACAGCGAATATGATCTATGCTACCCGGACTCGCAAACGCTTTTGATACGCGGAAAATGCGGATCTACGCTGACTCTTGATTTCATGACCGAAAGCGGGCCGTACGATTATATATACGAGCGAATAATTAACGAAAAATCGTATTATATTGCGAACTGCTATAAGAACAACACGACGTTTGCAATATGGGCGCAGGACGGAGAAGCGGCGATCGAACAGCGCTGGAAAGAGCAGACCTCGGAATTTTCGCGCCTGAAAATTTCAGGTAAGGACGGCTTCATGCTTGTAATAAAAGAGACGCCGACCGAGTGGGACGGGGAGATTTTAAGGTATGATTACGACCTGTGCGCGGCTAAGACAGATAACGAGTTTAACGATTTTCTGAACGGATATCCCGAAATGCCGGGATATGATGATTTATCAATTTTAGGCGCATATGTAAACTGGTCCGCATATGTAAGCCCGCGCGGATTTTTAAAGCGCCCTGCGATGCTGATGTCAAAAAATCACATGACAAACGTCTGGAGCTGGGACCACTGCTTTAACGCGCTGGCGCTGTCCTACAAAAATCCCGCGGCGGCGTGGGAGCAGTATATGTTAATTTTCGATTTTCAGGACGAGACCGGCCGCCTGCCGGACAGCGTGAACGATTCAAAGATAATTTGGAACTACGTAAAGCCGCCGATCCACGGCTGGGCGCTGATGAAGATGCTCGAAAACGGTATGCGGCCGACACGCGAACAGCTGACCGAAATTTACTCAAAGCTCTCTAATCACACCCTCTGGTGGCTTAACTACCGCGATTTTGACGGCGACGGGCTGCCGGAATACGCCCACGGAAACGATTCCGGTTGGGATAATTCCACTGTTTTTGCCGCAGCGCCGCCCGTCTGTTCGCCGGAGCTTCAGGCGTTTCTGATCCTGCAAATCGATGCGTTGACCGAGCTTGCAATTCGGCTTGATATGAAAAGCGAAACAGAAAAGTGGAGACAAAAATCTGAGAATATGTTAAATGAGTTTCTCGAAAGATGTTTCGCCGACGGATTGCCGATATCATTCAGATCAGGCACTCACGAGATAATTGAAAATAAAAGTCTGCTGCCGTATCTCTGCCTTATTCTCGGTGAAAGGCTGCCGAAAGATTATCGCGAGAAAATAATTCTCAGCCTTAAGACCGGAGGATTTATCAATTCTTATGGCTTCGCAACCGAGAGCCATGACAGCCCTTTTTACCGCGAGGACGGCTATTGGCGCGGCCCGATTTGGGCGCCTTCAACGGTTATTTTGTGCGACGGGCTGCGTAAATGCGGCGAGACCGAGCTTGCAAGATCCGCCGCGCGAAGCTTCCTGAAAATGTGCCAAACAAGCGGCTTTGCCGAAAATTTCAACGCCACGACAGGCGAAGGTCTTCGCGATAGGGCATACACCTGGACTTCAAGCGGCGCGGTTATTTTATATAGCGAATTTTTAACGCTGTAATTATCTGAATCCCGCCGTGCGGCGGGATTTTTATTTGTCTTTAGAGATTAACACATCCCCCTAAAAAATTGTTATCGTCATTTTCACCAAATTTCCCGAAACCTGATGAAATTCCCGCCGATCTATGTTATAATCAGCTTTGCAGGGTAGTTTTCCTGCGAAACCATTTACTTTTTACTTAATTAGGAGTGAACATTATGCCGATTCTTAAAGTCTTTACACGCGATATCGTTGACCGCAGGACATATCCTTCGGCGCTTGCGCACAGCATTCATTTTGCCGTGAGCGCGGGCGAGGGCGAGCCCGAACCGCTCAATTATAACTACGGGATCTTATATCCGAAAGCCGAGATAAGCCCGGAGGATACTATCTTGGAGCGCGGGGCGATGGAGCCGAGGGTTGCGCGTTTTGGAAAAAGCGTCTATTTTCTTGCGGACTTTGTCGATCCGGATGGGAAAAATCTTGCGCCGGATAAGGTTTATCTATGGAGGACCGACGATTTTTCGTCATATTCTGACCTCGGTCTTACGGATAAATCCACTCTGCCGTTTGATATCAAAAACGCCGGGGATAGTTTAAACATAACTCTTCCCGAGCTTTCTGCGCTTCTCAATCGGTTTTCAAAGCTGAGATTTTCACATATCGAGCTTCCGGGATCGGTCAAAAAGAGCGAGCTTGAAAATCTCTGCGCGAAGGTAGTCTATTCCGACGGATCGTATGACGAAAAGCCTGTGAGTTGGAAGATCTCGGAGGACGGAAAGAGCGCGAGCGGAAGGATACTTCAGGACAAATATCCCTATTCCTCGGCATGCGGCTGGGCGGATCCGGTGATATATAAATACCGCGGTTCATGGTACTATTTGGCTACCGACGACAACACCGGCGACGTAGGGCTGTATATAAGAAAAGCGGATACCGTAGCGGGGCTTTTTGAGGATAACGAGCCGTCGCTTATTCTGCCTTACGACGAGAAGCGCGACTTTATCCAGACCTTCTGGGCTCCGGAGTTTCACGAGATAGGCGGGGAGCTGTATATTCTCATGGCTATCGGCGGGAAACAGTGGTCTCCGCATTCGCATATGATAAAATACAAGGGAGAGGGGAGCCTTTTGGAGGAAAGCTCCTGGGAGGAGCCGGTGAGGGTTGTGAGAGCGGACCTAAGCGATCTTGCTCCGGGAAAGATAACGCTCGACATGACATACTTTGAGATCTCGGGAAAGCACTATCTCTGCTGGTCTCAAAGAAGATTCAACCCCGATTCCGGGTCGATGTTATACATAGCCGAGACTAATGAAAAAACGCCTTGGATACTTAAAAGCGAGCCGATTTTGTTATCGCGGCCGCTTTTGGGCTGGGAGAACCAGTCCGGAACGGTCAATAACGAGGGACCGTATCCGCTGTTTGTCGGGAAAGATCTCTGGCTGACGTATTCCGGCGGCGCAGCAGGGGGATACTCGTATGTGGTGGGATATCTGAGACTAAAGACGGGAAGCGATCCTTTGGATCCCGAAAACTGGGAGAAATCGGTATGCCCGGAGAGCTCGTCGGTGATGTTTGGCGACAGAGAAGGCCCCGCGCACAATTCATTCTTCGTAGGAGACGACGGCAAGACGTATTTTGCATGCCACGCGCAGCGTATAGGTGAGGATAACAGAAGAAATACGTCGATAACGCGTCTTCAGATAAGCAGCTCCGGCCGCCCGATACTCGGACTTGAGCCAAATGACGACCTGCCGGAGGAAATGAGCGAAGTGCGTATAGAGGTCCGGGGGTAGAAAGTTTAGGGGCGGGGGATATTCGTAATAGGAACAAAACAGTAAGCTTCTCGGTTATAGAAAAGAACACCTCGACAAGGTGTTCCCAGTCTGTCGAAAAAGCCAAGCGAATGCTTGGCTTTTTCAAATAGGTAATGTCAAGTATTTTTCGCAAATTCCCATAGAATGAAGTAAAATTTTTGGTCCTGTCAAGTATTTTTCGCAAATTCCCATAGAATGAAGTAATATTTTTGGATTATCACCCTCGGCATGCCGAGGGACAG
>CANPYR010000041.1 GCA_947588805.1 uncultured Clostridia bacterium | reverse complement strand
ACTCTTTGAGGACGAGCGGTCGGTCGTTTATGACCGCGAAGTCCGAAAAGCAAGTTTTAACGCTTTGTTTTGAGGGCGATCGAACGGGAACAAAACCGGCAATGTTTTCCCGCCCTTTCCCGCGAATCTCGCCGCCGCACGGCTTCCTGCTTCTGATTTTAATGCTCTACTATAACAAAGCTGAGCAAACTGAACCTATGGCTTTCTGCCCATAATTTTCATTTCGCGCTAACGCAGGGGTGTTTCGCGGCCTTCGGTCCGCGACTCGGGGGCGCTTATACCTTATTGCAAATTTTTCCATATCCTCCTGCTCAAAATTTTTTCTGGTCCCATTCCTCCCATTCTCTTCTTTTTCTCCTCCTCAAATCCCCTGATTTACTCTGTCTTCTGATTTCTGACAATCTGCCTTCTAATATGTGCTTGCTTTATTTTTCGGAACGCTTGCTTAAAATAATCCCGTAAAACCTGAAAAGGAGTGTTATTTGTTATGTCAAGGTTTACAAAGCGCGCCGCGTGCTTCTTGGCAGCGGTGTGCGCATTCATTTTTTCGGCAGTGGGTTATTTTGACGTTACCCTCCCCGACAGCTTCTACGTCTCGGGAGACGATCTTCCGCAGATCGGTTCCGCTCTCTCGCTTTCGGTTTCTATCGACAGCGCCGCGCCCGCCGTCTCGGACGGGGATATCGATTCCGAAGCTTCGGTCATGCTTTTCGGAGCTATACCTATTAAAAAAGCGGAAATAAAACACACAAAAACGCCTTATCTCGTCCCGGGAGGTTCGCCTATCGGGATAAAGCTTCTGACCGACGGAGTCGTGGTCGTCGCGACGGAGGATAGCAGCGGAAGGAAAGGCCCCGCCGCTGACGCCGGGATAGAGGCCGGGGATACTATAATATCCGCAAACGGCGAAGTCTTAAGCTCTTCAAACCGCCTTGCGGAGATTATAATGAACAGCCACGGAGAAAAAATCAGCCTTCTTGTAAGGCGGGACGGAAAGGAGTTTCCCGCTTCGGTGACTCCGGAATTTTCAGATTCGGAGGGCACTTATAAAGCCGGTCTTTGGATAAAAGACAGCTCGGCCGGCGTTGGCACGCTGACATATACCGACCCGTCGAGCGGTTCGTTCGGCGCTTTAGGGCATCCCATTTCCGACGGCGATACGGGAAAGATTTTGCCGCTCGGCTCCGGGGAGATAGTAGACGTTACGGTGACGGGATGCGATAAAGGAAGGCCGGGACGTCCCGGAGAGCTTATCGGAACATTTTTAAGCGGACTTGCATGCGGGACGATAAAAAAGAACTGCGAGCAAGGGATTTTCGGCAGGCTGAATTATTTCGGCGCGTCGCGCGAACCGATCCCGATAGCATTCAAAACAGAGATCGAACCCGGCCCGGCGGTGATACTGGCGACGGTGGACGGAAGCACGCCGAAGGAGTACAGCGTGAATATAGAGAAAGTAGCGCTCGTGTCGCAGGATACCAAGAATATGGTAATAAAAGTGACCGATCCCGAGCTTTTAAGGGCGACCGGAGGGATAGTTCAGGGGATGAGCGGCAGCCCGATAATACAGAACGGAAAGCTGTGCGGAGCAGTAACGCATGTGTTTGTGAGCGATCCGAGCATGGGGTACGGGATTTTTATTGAGAATATGTTAATAGAAGGAAAAATTTTAGAAAGATAGGGAGACTCGCCAAGCAGATAATGGAGTGGTAGAGGATGGAAAGTGAGAAAATGCGCTAAGCCGCGAAAGAGAGGAAGCAAAAAGGTTTCGCCGGCATTTCCTCAAAAGGCCGCAGGGGTCCAGGGGGCTGGCCCCATGGTCGCGGCCCGCAGGCCGCGAAACACTCATAAGCGTTAGCGTATGCGCAAGAAAAAGCGAAACTTATGTGCAAGAATAAGCGAAGCGTATGTGCCAAAGAGGGGTACGGGGAGACGCAGCAGGCCGTCTCCCCTTTTGACAGCTTCTGCTGTCAAAACAGACTACGCTTGAGTGCAGATGAAAGTGAAATTCAGAAGCAGAACCCCCGGGCGGCGGCGAGATTCGCGGGATAGGGCGGGTGGGAGGGCGCAGTCGGTAATAATTCCGCAGTAAAGTAGCGAATCTCGCCGCCGCTTTATGCAAGCTTGCCTTTCGCAGAAAGCGGAAATAGGAGCAGAACGCTGCCGATTCAGAAGCCCCGCGCGTCTCAAGCACAAAATGAAAATCATCGGCAGTAAGCCGTAGGGTTATAGGCATAAGCAAAAAAGAAGCAGAAAGCGCGCCGAGAAAGAAGTATCCTTCGGCGCGCCTTGTCATCGGTGACATTTAAAATTATTTGGGATATTCTCCCTTTCCAAGCCGTTTCAAACATCCCTCCTTACCCCCTCTTATTCATCTCCAAAAATCTCGTCCTTGGATACCTTTTTGAAATTTGCGCCGCCGAATTGGCTGTAAACGATATAATCCCCGTTATAGCAGCACAAAACATAGCTGTCTTTCGGGATCGCTTTCTTATTTATCTTAATTATTTCACCGCTTGAAAGATCGATAGCCGTGCCGCCGTCGGCGTTGAAGAAATATCCGTTTATAGGTATCGCGGCGATGTTATCGGGCAACTCATAGTTTTCAAAAACCATTTCATTACCTTCGCTGTCAATTATAACCGCGTTTTCGCCGTCCATATATCCGTAGAAGCCGCCGCTTGCAAACATCGGCTTTACGTTTCCGTATTGATTTAGCGAGGATATCGGCATATCCCAATCGGAAATCTCGCCGCTTTCGAGATCTAAGCGGCGGTAATAGTCAATCCACTCTGCGCCGTTTTTATACCCGTCCCGATCTTCGATGTAGGAGCCGCGGATATATAAGCAGCCGTTATATTCGCCCGTTATAAATCCGCTCGCGCCGTAGCCGTCTTTCAGCATACCGTAGTTGGTAAATTTTTCTTTTTCAAAATCATAGCTGCATATATACGCCTTTTCATAACCCGTATATACTCCCGTATGGTCCTCCTGCTCGCGGTAAAGCGCGGTGAAATATGCGACCGGTCCTTTTACGACAAGGTCTCCGAATGTTTCAAAATCTTCAATAACGTCGATCTTCGTCCTTGAACTGCCGTCAAGCTCCGCTTTATATACATACCGGTACTGACGCAGCTTCCCGTCTTTGTCCCACTCTGCGCCGCAGCGGAAGAAATAGAGATTATTCCCTACTACCGTCGGGTGATCGTCCATATTAAAAGCCGTGCAGGTCTCGGGATCGTCGTGTCGGCAGTTCGGCATGGCGCACATTAACGCCGACCGCATCGAATCAAAGTCGAAAAACCACAGCCGCTGAGCTGAAAAACCGTTTCCGTCGTAGTCCTCTGTATAAAACATACCGTTGAGATTGAGATTTGAGAATCTGTTGCTCATGCGTGCGGTCTCATATCCCTCGGCATACTCTCCGCCGCCGTTTCCGGGCTTTTCGCCCTCGCCGCAGGCCGTCAGAATAAGCAGCGCGGTTAAAATAACTGCAAACAGTTTTTTCATGTCGGAACCCCCAAAAATGATAATTACTGATACCCGGCATAATTATACTACAGTACGTAGAAAATGTCAAGCTGTTTTGCCGATCGAGGCTTCCAGTTCCGCGCGGATTATTTCTATATTTTAAAATTTAAAATCTTCTTCAAAGTCGAAGCCTTTAAAATCCTTCGTTCATGACTCCTCCTCAAAGAGCTCGGACGGCGAAAGCTTACGGAATTCCCGCGTAAACCGGCCGAAAAGAATATAGCTGCCGTCGCAGTAAGCTATTATGGCTTCGTTTTCTTCGATCGCTCCCGCTTTGAGCTTGTATATATCTCCGGTCGCAAGCTCGGTGGCAAGAAGCGTTTCGGCATTAAACATCATCCCGTTGACGGGATAGTCGGCTGCGCGCTCTGTCAGACGGTGATCTTCGATCTTCCTGACGTTTCCGTCCGGAGAAGCTATTATAGCGGTATCGCCTTGCTGACAGACATAAAACCCCTCCGCAGCCGCAACGATATCCGGAGCGGGCCAGTTCATCCCCTCTCGGTCGCTCGGAACCGGCAGCTCGGATTCCGTCAAGCTTTCCGTATCGGGATCAAGAGCGAATATTCTTGTTACGGTAAGCGCGTGAAGGCTGTCAAAGTAATCGGGCGAAGCTTCGCTCAGCCCCTCGGGACGTTCCTCGGCTCCCACAGACATATAGTAGATCTTTCCTCCGTATTCTCCGATGACTCTGACGGTATCGCTTGTATAAAGACGCGAAATCTGTCCTAAATTTTTTATCTCATTTGTTTTAAAATCAAAGCTCTCGGCGTAATAATTATATTCCATGGTCGGAAGCCCGTTTTCGTCTGCAATCTCCTCAGCCGCTACGGTATAGCCCTTGTTTCCGAATACATAAAAGCTTGAAAGCGTATAGCCCTCCAAAGCCGCGATTTTTCGGCGCTCCGAGCCGTCCGAGTCGGCTTTATAGATTTCTGCGCGCGAGCTTATACCGCTTTTTGCGGACGTCTCGCGGATGTTTTTGACAAAGTAAAGACTGCCGCCATAGCAGCAAAGCATAACGTCGGAGCCGTCGGATAAACCGAACGCCGAACACTCTTCGGGATCGTTATGGGAGCAGTTCGGCTTTGAGCAGACCGGAAACGAATCCAAAGACGAAAAATCTTCAAAGCTCATCCTTCCCGCCGAAGAATAGCCGTCGACGTAATACGCTCCGTCGGGGATCAAATAGTATCCCGATCCCCTTGAAGCGCTGAGCGCTTCTATCACCTTACCGCCGGGGAATTTTCCGTCCGTCACCGTTTTAACGTCGGCTCGAACCGTTTCGGCGGCGCTTTCATCGAGCGAAACGATAGCTTCCGTCTCAACGGCGCGGGAGACTCCGGACTCTTCCTGCGACGTTTTTCCGCATGCGCACAGAAAGAAGCAAGTAAGAATAAACAAAAGTATTTTCTTCATATAATTCACCCCTGAAAATAATATTGAAAGTCTGAGCGGCGCTTACTTCCCGAAAAGTTCTTCCTCGCTCAGAGCGCAGTAAAGCGTTTCCTGACGTTCAAAATCAATATATCTTATTATATATTTTCCGTCAAGATATTTAGCCATGTATCCCGCTTTGACGTTTTCTTTCGTTATATTTACCGTTACATTCTTTCCGTCCGAGAGCCTTCTTGCGGTGTTCTCGCCGCTTGAAAGTTCCCCGAAAATATATCCGTTTACCACCGCGGTATCGTTTCCGTTAAAGTCATTGATAAATATTTCCCTGCCGCCGGGATTTACTATGAGCGTATCCTTGCCGTCGGAATATATCGTTGCGCCATCCTTTATCTTTGCGTATATCGGAGATGCCGGCACGTTCGGATCAAAGACGCGCTTTTCATGCTCGGAAACTATTTTCTCCGGAAGCTCCCAGTCGGAAATGATCTGCGTTTTCGGATCAAATTTTTTGTATTCCGTTATGCTCACCCGCCGAAGCTCCGCGCCGTTATGCTCTCTTGCTTCTTCGGTATCGCCGTCCTGCCAGTCGGCTTTTTCGGATTGGAAGCTGAGAATGAAATAAATTTCTCCGTCAAGCTCGCCGCAAAATGAAACGCCGCAGGAATATCCCTTGCACAAAAATTCCTTCTCAAAAAGCTTTTTCTTCTTAAAATCATATCCGCAGAGATACGCTTCACGAACCCCCGTCGGCTCGCCCTCGGGGTGTTCGTTCATCCCGCAAAAATATAAAACGCCGTTTCCGAACGCAGCGTCAAACCCCGAACGCATTGTAACGCCGTCGATAGAATCCGTTTTGACTCTCCCGGTCCCGTCGAGCGCGGCTTTATAAACATTAAGGCTGCTTGTCGGAATTTCTCCCTCGTAGTAGGTATTATCCTCGAACCAGTAGATATTTCCGTCAACGACGACCGGGTGATTGTCCATCCCGAGCGCGGAACAGGTTTCGTCGTTGTGAGCGCAGTTAGGCTTCGGGCATATTATTACGTCGGCGACGGATGAAAAATCGGCGAAATGAAGCCGCTGAGAGGTATCGACATAAATTTCGCCGTTTTCATATTGAAAGAAATCGTTGTAGTCTATGACACAATATTCGGAGACCGGGACGTAATTATTTTCCGAGTCTTCGCAGCCTGTAAAAATCACGGCGAAAATCAGCGCCGCAGAAAGCATGAGTTTTTTAAGCATAGTTATCGCATCCGATCATACTGCAATATTAAAAGTAACAATATAATCATAGCATCTTTGAAAAACGCGGTCAATATTTTTAACGCGAACTGCTCAAAAAACGGCATGAACGTTCGTGGAAGCTGATTTTCTATGAATAAAATTCTTGGTCCGGGATGAATTTATACCCCTTCCCTCCCGGAAGCCTGACCGCAAAGCCCTCTCCGCAGCGCGCTATCAGCGTGCAGACGGGAGTTTTGTATTCCCTACCCGACTCAAGCTCCAGCGCTATACCGTCGGCCGAGAGTATAAGCTTCCCGTCGCATATCGCATACCCGCCCCACTCCGGCTCGACGTAACGCACGTCGGTTATCGGATAAGGCTCGTCAGAGTCTGCGGAATAAATATATAAAGCGCCGTCTCTTTTAACTATCAGCCGGTCCTTCTGCGCTCTTATAACCTTTCCGTCTACTGCTTCAGTATTCCCGCTTTCCGTATCGTAAAAGCAATATCCGCTCTCGGCTTCGGAATCCGCGCTTTCCGCGCCCTCGCGATACTCCAAAACAAGGTTTCCGTCATAGATCCCGGATATGCGAAGAAGCGCATTATAGCCTTCGGATATTTCAGCAAGCTTTTCGATTTCCCTGCTTGAAAGATCGCAGCGGCAGAGATATTCTTTCGTATAGCCTGTGCTTGAACCCGTTCCGTCAAATTCAAGCTCCGAAGCGGTGAAATATGCGTTTCCGTCCTTTACGTACGCGCCGTAATTAACGCGGCAGCCTTCAAGCGTTAAGAATTTTCTTCTTGAAGCTCCACTCAGCTCCGAGCGGCAAAGGATAGTATTCACCGTCGCGGTATTATTCTTTTTATCCCACTTGTATTTGGCTTCAAAGGTATAAAGCCTGTCTCCGTACGCAAAAACCGTGGAAACTTCAGGCATATACGCCGGGCAGGATTCGGTATCGTGCGCGCAGTTAGGCTTATAGCATACCGGAAGCGTTTCGCAGGTCTCAAAGCTTAAAAAGCTTAAAAGCCCGTTCTCAAATGTATACATCCCGTCCTTATATATTACGTTTCTCCCGTCGAGCTCGGCAAAGTATTCCGTATCTTCTCCCGCGATCTCGTCTTCGCAGGACGTTAAAGAAAATAAAATAGCCGCGGCGATAATAATTCTTAAGAGCCGCTTGATTATATCAATTTTTCGCATTTTCGTTCCCTCCTGTTTTCGTTATAATTTATAATAACCGCATTTCTGCGGTTATCTATTAAATAAACTTATTTAATAATTTTTCTCTTTGAAGGCTTCGTACTGTCTGCTTACTTCATCGATCACCGTCCCCAGACCCGCTTCGTCAAGCTTGGAGCTATATTTTTCCACGAACTCCTCAAAGCTCAGCCCCGCTTCCGGCGAAATAATCTCTGACGACATTTCACGAAGCAGTTTATCTACCGCGGTGCATTCGCCGTAAATCGGATCGGTATCGACCGCGAATCCCGCCGCGGCAGGTCTTTCCTCGGCCGCTTCCATAGTTTCCGCATACTGCTCCGCGCTTATTTCCATAAATCTCTCCATGGAGTTCGGCAGAGCGATATATCTGTTTATAAACTGGCATACGGTCGTTCCCTCGCCGCTCCAGCGCTCCGTTACGTATCCGTTTTCGTCTATCCGGCAGGACTTTCCCTCCGCGCCGTATGTAATAAGGTTGTTTAGATACGGATCGGTCATTATAAGGCTCAAAAGCTCAAACGCCTTGTCCGGCTCGCGGGAATTTTTATATATCCCGACGGCGCTCACGGGACTCTGAGTTTTCGGGGAGTTTTTCATCTGCGGCAGAACGGTCCTTCGCCGATATTCAAACGGCTCGCCGTTTTTCATGTTTACGGGAGAGAAAAATCCCGTCGCGAAATGAGAAGCGCGGTCGTCGCCGTCCGCTAAGCCCTGCTGCGATAGAGTATACGCGATCCTGACATTTTCCGAAAACTCTTTGTCCTCAAGAAGACTTATCGCGCGCCCGGATTCTTCGTCAAATACAACGCCGCTTGCAAGACGTCTTGAATCGGTATATCCCGAAGCCAAAAAGAAGTTGTCTAAAAGCAGGAACGGAACGATCCCCTCGCCGTCGGATATCTCTCTCAGCTTATCCGTCTGCTCCAAGGGAGATTGGGTTATATCATAGCCGTATTTCTCAGTAAGGGCCTTATCGTAAAGATACCCGAAGTTTGCGCTGAGAGTTGAAAACGAGCCGTCTATTCCGTAGATACTGCCGTCGATCTTAAGCTCGTTCCAGTGCTTCTCCGGAAAAGCTTCATACAGCTTTTTGCCCGCTTCGGTATTATAGAGATAGCCGTCAAGGCATAAATACATACCGTCGTAAAACAGCTTATTATATACTGTCATATCCCGATCTTCAAAATCAAGGCAGACAGAATAAATAATATCCGGCTGCGTTCCCTCTTCGATCAGCTTTTCTATCCCGTTTCCTATGTATCCTATCGGCAGAAATCCTATCTCAAAATCGCATCCTAAGCTTTCAAGATACTCGTTTATCTCCGCTTCGGGAGGCGCGGCCTTTTCGCCCTCGGCGTTGTAGGTGCAGAATATAACAGTTTTTCCGGAGCTGATATCGCTCCCCGCTTCATCTGCGCTCGGCGGCTCCGAATTTTCGGGCGGCGAGCAGCCTGTAAAAGAGATAAAAGTAATTAAAATCACCGCCGCGGTTATTATCGAAATATATCTTTTCATCTTTTCGTCCTTCTCGTTTCTTTGTTTTTGAGATTTTAAATTTTATATAGCTGTCGCGTTAAAAACGCTTTCTATATAATATAACAAAGACAGGACCTAAAATTACTGCAAATCCGGAACACTTTCCGCGATTTTAACAATTTCATCCACGGGTAATTGTGAATCTATCACAAAATAACATTCGCCGTCATACCAAATCACCGTACTGTCGTCTTCGGGATCGTTCGCCTTGTAGATATAGTATTCTTTACCGTCCTTTTGTACCTGAGAAAACTCTACCCGCTCATTGTTGACGGATATCTTCGTTCCGTCATTGGTACCGTATCTGTAATCTATATCCCCGCCGTCGTCGTTTAAATATATAAGACTTACACAGAAGTCCCCGAAATATTTCCACCGAAGCGTATAACCGTCCGGGATATATTCCGGGGCGATATCGCCGCTAAAGTCCGCGTTTTCTGTATCCGAGCCGTTCATGCCGGTATATGAATCGTGATCCGAATAAACGGAGCGAACTACGTCCGAGACCGCCGCATAGACCTTCGGACGGGTGAGCAGAACCGTGAAGGATATCCCCAAAATTATCATCAACCCCGCGAGAGCCTTCAAAATCATTTTTCCCTTTCCCTTGACCTGCTCGGAGATCCACACCCTCCGCATGATTTTCCCGGCCCTTTTATCAAACGGCTCGGAAAATTCTTCCCCCGGCTCTTTCATCAGCTCTCCGACTTCGCCGGAATATCTTTCGATCAGCGCGCTTTTCATCATCGCTTCAAAAATGTCGTTATCAAGCTTAGCTTTACCGTTCATATTCTCCCTCCAGCATTTTTGCAAGCAGCTTTTTGCCGCGATATATCCGAGATTCGACTGTTCTTGACGGTACTCCGAGCATTTCGGAAACCGTCCGCGTATCGTATCCGTAAACGTATTTAAGAATCAAAACGTCGCTGTAAATAGGTTCGAGCGAGTTTATTGCCGACAAAATATTCATATAATTTTCGCGGACGGTTATCTCGCTTTCGACCTTAAGCGAAACGTCTTCGCCGTCTAAGCTGACGGCCGCGTTCCCACGCTGTCTGGCCTCGGATTTAGCTAAGTTAATCGCCGCGTTTCTTGAGATTACTGTGATAAGCGCCGCGCGCTGATTTGTGCTCAGGCCGCGGAATTTATCGATCTTCCGGGCGATTATAAGCAGCGCTTCCGAAGCCGCGTCCTCGGCGAGCGAGCCGTTTTCAAGGACCGAATACGCGGCTTTTTCATCAAAGATCTGTATTTGTAAAAAATTTCGGTAAAAAGCTCTTTATCGCTCGGCTCGTCGATCAAAGCAAGACAGGTTGAAAGCATAGCGTGCTCCTTGGGAGGTTTTTAAGGCACCACCGCACAATTATTTTGGTGCAGATACGCAGTCAGATTTTTTGTCAGATGAAACAAAAACCGGAGCTAATACTTTGTGTATTAGCGAGGATTTTTGTGAAATATGACGAAAAATATGCAATAAAAGCTGGTTTTATTCCCAATCGGACTTCGTGGACATAAACGACCGCCCACTCGTCCTCTTGGATAAAACCCCGCGTTTATTCGCAGATGCGCCAAAAAGGCGTTAGCCGCTAATTGCGCGGTGGTGCCTTAAGTATTATACTATAAAAGTAAAAGAAAATCAAGCAAATGTTTTAAGCGGTTAATTTTAGCGCAAAACCGCGCGCGGCATGATTGGCAGAGGGGGGATTTGCAACCGCGTCCGGCTGCGAATATAAAAAAATAATGACGGGTACCACGGCTTTTAAAGTAACGCCGCTATGGAAACCCGTCTTTTGACAGTTATGTGTAAAATATAATTCCCGTCCCTCAAACATTCTTAAAATATCCCAACTTTCCCGTCCGCTTTATCCCCTCAATACTTCCTAAACCGAACCTCCGCCGAAACCGTCGTCTTCTTAATCACATCCCCTACGTCCCCGCCTATGCTCATCATATAGTCCGGCTCGTACTTCCAGAGCTGCTTGCCGAGCTGGAAAACATCCCCGTCAAGACGGCATGCGTACGCCGCTTCGCAGAGCGAAAGCGTCTGCTCCTGCGCGGCAAGCCGTATCTCCTCTTCATTTGCGCCCACGGGTGACGACTCTGCCGAATATCTCGCCGAAACGCTGACCGAAATCTCCGGGATCCCGTCGCGGATCCGGATTTTTCTTTTTATCTTCATGTCGCTTATCTCGACCGAAGCTATCCCCTCCGGGATCTTTACCTCAAGACTCATGTCCTTCGCCTTCGCGTTAAGGATCGACAGCCCCATCACCGCGTTTTCGTCTATTTTGGACTTCGGGCCCTCCGGAGATATCAGCTGCGAGCCGAAGACTCCGAGCGTGGTATCCGTGAGCGTGAGATCTTCGCCCAGCTCGTTCTTTTCAAGAGTAAGCACCGGCGCCGCGATGGTTTCTCCGTCATGCTCCAGGGCGTTTGAGATCTCGATTATCCTTGCGCTTAGCGCGCGGGATTTTCTGATAGCTTCTTCAACCACCCCTCTTAAGAGTATCGCCGTGGCGCTGCCTTGGTTAAGCTTCGAGCCGATCGTTTCAGCGGCGCTTCCGGTGCAGTAGACCACATTTACGCCGAGATAGATATCCGATTCCCGAAAATACTGTAAAAAATCGGTGAGATCGGTATCTATCAGCTTCTCGCTTATCACTATAAGCTCAGCGTCGCCTAAAAACACCTCTTTTCCGGTCTGGAGACGAAGGCTCTCTTCAGTCTCGTAAAGCGTTCTCCCTTGGGCAAGAAGAGTCACTACAGTCGATTCGTCCGCGTCTACCGGGTTTCCGTCCGGGGCCTTGCCGCTGAATATCTGATATGATACCTCATAGCCCTTTTCGTGGGGATCTATGCCGAGCGCGTGAACTACTACCCGGCGCTGGACTTCGGTGCTGTGGCGGCAGGAGGTCAGAAGAAGCGAGAGGATGATAACAGAAATTATTAAAGCCGCTTTTTTCATATTCTTGCCGGCCTTTCTTTTCTTTTTTTCAGAATTATCGCCGCTATCGGGATAAGTATCCCTAAAAGGAATATTCCCGAAAGCTTGAACCACAAAAACCACGGCTCGTTATATCTCAGCCCGCGTTTGAATTCGTAAACCGCAACCGAAGCGAAGAGCGCGGAAAAAATTATCACGCCGATTTTTCTGTTTTGCGCGGGCTTTTGGGAGATGAACACGTAAAGCGACAGGACGAGCGCGCAGTTTATCGCCCAGACGAGCATATTTATAGCGTCGAAGCGCTGTATAAAATCGCTCTTTGCATACGCTCCGAGAGCGTAGATGGGGTATCCGAGAACTCCGATATAGCGCCAGAGGACGATCGTGATGAGAAGCACAAGAGTCTCGATTATAATCAGCTTTGCAAATAAATACCCGTACGCGGCCTTGAACGCGCCGCTCTTTAAGTGTTCGCCCAAGATCACGAGCATGGGTATCCACCAGGAGCTTGAAAGGGATTCTATCGAGTAGGAGAAAATGCTTTTGATATCTAAAGACGTAAGCGGACGAAGGTTCAGCCAGTTGAAGCCGCCCTCGTTTACTATGCACATGACCGCGAAAAGCCCGATAAAGCTCCAAAATACAACAGCCCCGGCTCTTGCCAAACCTTCTATTCCCATATAGGCGCAATACGCGGAGGCTGCGGCAAGAAGGATTATCGCCGCGACAGGGGTGACGGAGGTATAAAACTCCCGCTGCAAAAATTCCGCAAAAAGCGCCGCGGTACCGCCGGCTATGACCGTAAAATAGAAGGAGTAAAGAAATCCCGCGACGCGGCTCAGGGGACCGAGCTCGCCGATGAGATTTTTGCCGCCGGAGGAATAATATACGACTGCGGGAAGACATATCACAGCTTCGACTGCGGTAGAGATAAGAAGCGCCGCCATGACCGGAACGCCCGAGGAAAAGCTGTCGAAGCGAAAGATCATGGTATGCATTACTCTTGCAAGAAGCAGGAGGATTAGGAGTTGGGAAGAGGAGATCGTAGGTTTTTGTTGGGGCATGGGGAGGAAGTCCTTTCTTTAGGGGCAGTAGGCGTGGATTAGATGGGGGCAGGGCGCAGACTCTGTTCCCCCAAGCTTCTAAGTTCTAAGCCTGAAGATCCTCCACCACTTCCCCGCTTGCGTTGCTTCTTGACTTGAAGATCGCGTCCTTCATCGCTCTGAGCGTAAACGGAGTTATCGGCGCGGTATACGGCACCGCGTAACTGTCTGTGGCGCAGGCGTTCACAAGTATTATCAGCGATACGATCGCTATCCCGAAAAATCCTACGGTCCCGCCTAAAATCACGTTTAAGATCCTTAATATTGTTATCTGAGGATTGAGCCCCGGTATCACAAACGCGCTGGTCGCGGTGATCCCGATTATAATAAGAAGCGGCGCGGAGATGAGTCCGCTCGTGACGGCCGCGTCTCCGATCACTAAACCTCCGACTATAGATACCGCGCCTCCTATCGCCCTCGGAAGCCTTATTCCCGCTTCGCGGAGTATCTCAAACATCACTATCACTATCAGCATTTCCGCTATAAGCGGATAGGGAGTTTTTTCCTCCGAAGCTATCAGATTTAGAAGAAGCGAGCGTGAAAGGACTTCGGGATGATATACCGCGGCGGCGACGTAGAGTCCGGGCAGAAAAGAGCTTATGAAAAAGGTCGCGAGCCGGATCACTCTTTGGTACGTCGCAAAATAAGAGCGCTCGGCGTAGTCGTCTACGGCCTGGAAGTTTTCTATAAAAAGACTCGGGAATATCGCCGCAAAGGGAACTCCGTCGATCAGAACGG
Source organism: uncultured Clostridia bacterium (assembly GCA_947588805.1). Taxonomy (GTDB): domain Bacteria; phylum Bacillota; class Clostridia; order Oscillospirales; family Ruminococcaceae; genus Faeciplasma. Next base: position 3,753 of record CANPYR010000041.1, on the reverse strand, counting down.
CTATCCTTCCCTCGTTTATTTTTGAGCATAACACGTCGGGGCGCTCGGTGGTCGATACTCCGGAGAAAAACGAGCCTTTGCATTCTGTCAGAGCGGCTATGACCGTTCCGCTCGTCAGAATGAGCTCGGACGGTATCTCGGACAGCTTTTTTCTCGTCTTTTCAACAAGCGAACGCGGAGTCTTGCCTTCGATATATGCGATACAGAGCTCGGTATCCGAAAGCGTTCCCGCCCGCGTCAGCTCAAAACGCAGCTTAGGGCTTTTTATCCTCCTGCGAAGAATAGACATAGACGTTCTTATATTATCGTTTAGAGCTTCGCGAGTGCCCTTGATATTCGGCTCGGTATCGGGTTCTTCGACGGCTCTTGTCTTATAGCCCTGCGCGCTGAACGCAACGCCGTGCGGACAGCCGTGGACAAAAACGACCGCAAATCCCGAGCAGAGCTTTTCCGCCGCTTCTTCGGAGGTATTTAGCACCTCGCTTTCGGTGGACAGAATCGCTTCGCTGCTTAAAAATCTGAATACGTCCGAAGGACGGGCGGACCTTTTTTCGTACTGCATCATCGGCCCGAAAAGCATTTTTGAAAGATCGGCCGTGCTTACCATCCCCTCAAGAGTCAGCACCGCGCACCTTATCCCGGAAATCTCCGCGCGCAAGACGTTGAGATCCGAGGAATCCCCGAACGCTTTTCTTACCGCCCCTATGCTGCCTTCAAGACTCACGGGGAGCGGGGTGTGGTTCTTTTTCTGCATCGCTTTCGTTCCTCCTTGGGGCTTGATATGTAAACGACCGCCTGCGCGGAAGGGCTTTCGTTCCTATCGGGGTGCGGCTCCTGCCGAGGGCGCGGCGAAGCCCACGCCGTCCTGCGGACGGCGTCCCCGCGGCGACGAGCGCCGCGGGGCGCGCAGGCTGCGCCTGCGCGGGGCTTCGCCCCTCTCGCTCTCGCTTATCTTCTTCCGCGCAGTCTGTCATGCAAAAGAAACTCACGCCTTAACGGCTGTTACCGTTCACCGACCCGTGAGAATCCCCTTCGTCGTTATGGTTTTCCATTCCCTCGCTGTCGCCGTTATTGCCGCTATTGTTATTGCTATTGTTATTGCTATCGCTTTCGTTTCCGTCGGCCATGTCCTTTACTCTGTCTCCGGCTTCGTTAAGCCCGTCTCCTATATCGTCCATTCCCTGATCGATCCCGCTTTCGAGCCCTTCCATTCCTTCTTCCATTATCCCGTCGGTGGTATCGCTCACATCGCCGTCAGCGTCTGCGCTGTAGCTTCCCGCGTCGTCCGAGAGTGACGGAGCCGAAGAAACTTCGCCTTCAGGACGAAGAGTAGTTCCCGCGCCGGGCTGACGGTAAACGTCGTCGTCTCCGCAGCCCGCAAGCAGCGTCATTGTAAAAGCAAGCGTTAAAATCAAAGCTAATTTTTTCATAAAAAAGACCTTTCCGAGGTTTTACCTCCCTAAAATCAAAAGCCGCGCCGCGTTAAGTCCCCAGTAAGAAACATCCCGCCCCGCGAGCTCCCGGCCGCCCGGCAAACCCGCCGCGCCGCCCCGAGCTTTTTGCTTAACGATATATTTCCCGATATTCTGTAAATTATTCGGGAAAAATCCGAGGGGAGGAGTTATTTTAATTAAATCAATTGAGCCGTGAATAAAGACGCGCAAGCAGAGCCTCCGGGATATAACCGAAACGGCCGGTCAAGAAGACGGATATCCGGTCAGATCTCAGAATTTTAAAAATGAAAATAGTGGTGCGAAGCGGTTGATTACGAGCGGCTTGATATTTAAGTTTTCCCGGAATCGGGCGTTCTGAACCGTAAAACGCCGCGGCGGGCGCATAATTATTTTAATATCAACCGCCGCAAGGCGACATATCATATTTTCCCGGCGTTTCGCATATAAATCCTCAAGGGGGAATTTTTATGCTGACAAAATTTTTCGGCGAAATATTCGCCACGGTTTTTTCAAAAATCCTCTGGTTCGCCCTGCACTTAGAGGACAAAAACGCGTTTCCAAAGCCCTTGCCGCCCAAAGAGGAAACGGAGCTTTTCGAGCGCTGCGCGGATGGCGATAAGGAGGCGCGCGACAGGCTGATCCTACACAATCTCCGGCTCGTCGCGCACATCGTAAAAAAATATTACGCTTCCGGCGAAGAGCAGGAGGAGCTGATCTCGATAGGGACCGTGGGGCTCATCAAGGCGGTCTCGACGTTCAATCCGCAAAAGGGCAACCGCTTCGCGGCTTACGGGTCAAGGTGTATTGAAAATGCTATACTATCACAGCGGAACGCAATTGTGAAAATACTGCAAATCGTGTATCTTCCCCTGAAAAATGGCACATGATTTACCGCATTACAAGCCGCTCTTTTATAATGGCAAGGCATACCTCACACGGAATTGAAACCGCTCCGATGTTTGTTGTAAGTGTGAATCCTGCGCCAAACCTGACAACTCCTCCCGAGAATCTTCCGGACAAGCTAAGATATTACCGCCAAAGAGCGGGACTACTACAAAAAGAAGTCGCGGACAAGCTCGGCATCGACCGCAACACCTATTCGCGCTATGAATTGCCGACCCGCGAGCGGTATCCCGAAGAAAAATTAAAAGCACTTGCGGAGCTTTACGGCCTGCCGCAAAATGCGCTTTCGGACGGATATATTGAGTTTTTAAAGAATCAGGGCAATATAATCAGCGAAAAACGCAGAGATCTGGGGCTGACCCAAAAAGAATTTGCAAAGAGAGTAGGAACAAAACTCGCAAATTTGAAGCGGTGGGAACGGGGAGAGGTGGCAGCTGATAGGAGAACATGGGAGATGTATTTTAAGGACTAATAGCTCTTGTCAGCTTTGCTCGCCCGCTCTAACTCTTCTCACCACCGCATCGGCAAGCCGCAGCTTCTGCTCATAAGGACAGTTGAGCTTGTTTATGTAATCGATTATAAATTCCGCTCGGAGCTTTGAAACGGAGGTTTCAAGCTCCTTTTTCTTTTCTGAGTCCTTCGGATAATGGACGATTATCTCCAAATCAAAGCCCCCTTTCTGAAAAATATGAAACGGTTACGAAAGATATGCGGTGAAAGCTCAAAAATACTGTCGTGATATGTGTCGATTTTTGAGGTTTTTGCTGCCTATAAACGATTGAGAATACTCGGTCGAGATAATATGCCTTGTTCGCCGCTTTGCGCCAACTGTTGCGATTTCTGTTTAAAACAAACACATATTTACGCGGTGATTCAAGACAGGCATAATTTTTACTTACAAAGCAGATATCCTGAGCAAAATTCACGGCTTTCAAAATCCCTCCTACTTTATAACGGACATCTCAACAAGGTTTTGTCCACTGATTCTTCAAAACTTTTTCACCATACACGGACAATTTTTTGAAAAAATATGGGGCTCCGGATGTAAATTTTCTGTGAATTTTAATTGCGACTTTTTATTCCTCTCACTTTACAACGGACAAATTTTCATCGAATGACCATATGCAATTTTGTAAATTTTTTGTGAATGAAAAATATGCCTTTCATATTACAACGTACATTTTTTCTGCAAATTTTAACCCTCACTCAAAAATTTTATTTCTTTCACTTTACAACGGACAAATTTTTTGCGAATGGTGACACCCCAAATGTAAATTTTATGTTAATTCTTCAATGAGAAGAAATGCAGAAAACCTGCTTTGTAGTGCTATCCTAAAATCGTACACGAATGGGGTAGATTTTGTACAGAAGATGGTATAATATAAGACATGATAAA
>CANPYR010000040.1 GCA_947588805.1 uncultured Clostridia bacterium | reverse complement strand
CAGAGAATGCCAAGCTTGAAAAGAAACTCGACGGCAGCAAAGAGAGTATTCAGAAACGGCTGGAAATCAATCAGAAATTGAGCGAGTATGAGGATTTGAAACGCACTGTTGAAGCGATTCCTGACGAAATTTTGAAAGCATATTCGACACTAAATGCGACAGAAAAAACGGTGGAAATATGATTATCCACAACGGGAAAACCCGCCGCCGGATTTTTAGACGGTGGATAACCTGACCGCCCGGAGGGCGCGAAAGCCGACCGTCATGAAGTATGAAAATCATTCCTCTGGGCGGCTGAAAATCATACCAAAATTAATATAAAATAATAAACATAAATTAGTTAATATCAATCTATCTAATACAAATTTTGATGGGATAGGAGGGATAAAAACGGCATTATAGCAGTAAACACAAAAATGCGTTACAACGTTGAATTTTAGCAAAAAGAACATTAGGAGGAATTTAATGAGCGAAAACAGTTTAGAACACGAAAAGATGTTACCTATCATTGAACACGACGGAAGACGGTTTATGTGCTTACCGAATCGAACCGAAATGACGTTCCCCGACGGCACGGTTTACCGCGTGAGCAGTATGTTTGTCGGCAAAACGGAAATGGGAGATATGCTCGACGCGCTCACAATCGAAAAAATTAACCGCGAGGTGGCTTGAAATGCGGGCGGCGGTGTGGTATAATGGCAGCGGGTTTCTGATTGAAAATGCGCTGCATAACAGGAGGTAAAATATGGCTATGCAGATAAATAATCAGGAAAATTATAATGTTGGAATTTACGCTCGGCTCAGCCGAGATGATGAGCGGGTCGGGGAATCGGTGTCGATTGAGAATCAAAAGGAGCTGCTCGGCAGATATGCCCGCGAACAGGGGTGGAACATCTTCGACTACTATTGTGACGACGGTGTGAGCGGCACAACATTTGACCGCCCCGAATTCAATCGGCTTGTGCAGGACGCGACGGATAAGAAGATAAACCTTGTCCTCTGTAAAGACCTTTCCCGCCTCGGGCGTGACTACATAGAGGCGGGTCGGTACACGGATTTCGTCTTTCCCTCGTTAGGCTGCCGATTCATCGCTCTTAACGACGGCGTGGATACTTTGCAGAAGAATAACGAAATGCTCGTCATAATAAAAAATGTGATGAACGACCTTTACGCTCGGGACACCAGCTCTAAAATCAAGGCGGTTAAGCAATCTACGTTCAAGTCGGGAAAATTTGTAGGCTGCTATGCCCCACTCGGTTACAAGAAAAGCGAAGCAGACAAGCACATTTTGGAAATCGACCCGATTACCGCACCCGTGGTGCGCCAAATATTCGACCTCAGACTGCAAGGTAACAGTTTCAGAAAAATCGCCACGCAGCTCAATGCCGAGGGCGTACCTGCCCCGAGAACATTTTATTACATGGCGACCGACCGGGAAAATATCCGCAGCAAATCGCCGTACTGGAACGATACGACCGTCAAAACCATTCTGCGAAACGAGGTTTACCTCGGCCACATGGTGCAGAATAAGACAGGAACGGTGTCCTACAAGAACCATAAGCAAATTACCAAGCCGCAAAGCGAGTGGATTAAGGTTGAGAACACACACGAGCCATTGATTTCACAAGACGTCTGGGATGCGGTCCAACGAATGGACAACCACCCCGGGCGCGGAAGAACCGGCAAAAGCGGGATGATTGCCTTGTTTGGCGGGATTTTGAGATGTATGGACTGCGGCTCGTCGCTGCGATACATGCGCGATTACCGCAAGACAACATCGGGAAAAGAGCCCGAATTCAAATCGTATGTCTGCAACCGCTACGCTATCGGCGGCAAAGATGCTTGTTCGACGCACTACATAAATCAGAAAGCTTTGATTGCCGTCGTGCTGACAGATATTCGTAGCAAGGCTATCCTCGCGCAGAAAAATCGCGAAGCATTAAAAGAGCGGATTCTCGCTATGAAAAAATCAGCAAGTGCTGAGCGGACAAGTATGCTCAAAACTGAACTTACAGCTATTGATAAACGCCTTGCCGGGCTTGAAAAGCTGATTCAAGCGGCTTATGAGGACAAAGTTATGGGTCGCATACCCGAGGTCGTTTGTATTAACTTGCTTAACAAGTATGAAGCTGAACGTGCCGAAAAACTTGAGTGCAAAAAGGAACTTTCGGCAAAATTGGCGGCAAGTGAGGAAAGCGAGAAATCTGTCGATGACTGGCTCGATATGATTCAAGACTATGCTCAACTTGAAGAACTCGACCGTGCAACGCTTGTTCGGCTGATTCAGAAGATTGAAATCGGCGAAAAACGCGAGGTTGATGGGCATGTTGAGCGCGACATCAATATCTACTACAATTTCGTGGGGTTCGTCGAATTATAAGCCGTCATTCTTTATGAAAGGGTGACTAACGAGTTCTTCGCAAAGGATACCAGCCGAAAGATTCGCGCCGTTAATAAAGCTAAGGGCGTGCGCGGTGTACCGTTGACGGTGAATGTACCATATGGCTACATAAAAGACCCTACCGACCGTACAAAATGGCTTATTGACGATGAGGCGGCGAGCGTAGTCAAGGACATTTTTAATATGTGTATTGAGGGTCGCGGACCTTTGCAAATCGCAAAAGCTTTGCGAGAGAATCACGTTCTCACGCCGACAGCGTATAAAAATCGCAAGGGCATAAAATCGCCGAGTACTGAAAATGCTGACCCATATCGTTGGAATGCAAACACGGTCGTCCATATTTTGGAACGCTTGGAGTACACAGGCTGCACCGTCAATTTTAAAACTTATACCAACTCGATTTGGGATAAAAAGCAACGCGACAACCCCGAGGAAAACTGGGCAGTTTTTGAGAATGCTCACTCCGAAATTATTAAACCCGATGTGTTCAAAAAGGTGCAAGAGATTCGCAAACAACGCCATCGTAGGACAAGGACAGGCAAAAGCAGCATGTTCTCGGGACTTGTTTACTGCTATGACTGCGGTGCGAAAATGCGCTACTGCACTACCAAGGACTTTGAAAAGCGGCAGGACCATTTTGTGTGCGGGAATTATAAGAGTAACACCGGGAGTTGCACTATTCACTTTATCCGAGCGGTCGTTTTGGAGCAGCTTGTGCTGAATAATTTACAGGTCGTGATTTCGTACGTTACGGCTCATGAAAATTATTTTCGGCAGGTTATGACCGAGAAAATGTCGCTCAAAAGCTCGGAGATTATTAAGTCGGCTAAGCGAAAACTTACTCAAAAGGAAAAGCGGCTTGCCGAACTTGACCGATTATTCATAAAGATTTATGAGGACAACGTGGCAGCAAAGCTAAGCGATGAGCGGTTTGCAATGATGAGTGAGCAATATGAGGACGAGCAAGCAATGCTCAAATCCGAGATTGTTTCCTTGCAAGCTGAAATTGCAGAGCAGGAACGACAGGCTGAAAATCTGGAGCTGTTCATTAAGAGGGCAAGAAAGTATGAAGGATTGAAAGAACTGACCCCTTATGCCTTGAGGGAGCTTGTTAAGGCAATATACGTTGAAAAGCCCGACAAATCAAGTGGGAAAAAGAAGCAGAAAATCAGGATACAGTATGACCTTGTGAACTTCATACCCATTAACGAGCTTTTGCAGCAGAAAAAACAAAGAGAAACGGCATAACCGAAATCACGCCGTTTCAGAAAAATTAGTTTCGACTTCCTTATGACGCCCCACCAAACTTGCCGGGTTTTGTCCGTGAGACAACCGAAGCGATACTGCATGCTGAGGGCAGTCGAACGGGAACAAAACCGGCAATGTTTTCCCGCCCGGCCCGCGAATCTCGCCGCCGCCCGGGTTTCTGCCTCTATTTTTACTATAATCGTACGCCCGATCAATCTGCTTTTGACAGCATGCGCTGTCAAAAGGGGAGACAGCCTACGGCGTCTCCCCGAGCCCCTCTGTGGCACATACGCTTCGCTTGTTTTTGTGTATACGTTTCGCTTATTCTTGTGCATACGCTAACGCTTATGGGGATTTTCGCGCCTGCGGGCGCGACCAGGTGACTCTGTCCCCTGGACCCCTGCGGCCTTTTGAGGAAAGGCCGGCGAAACCTTTTTAGTTTCCTCTCTTACTTTCCATGCTGATATTCTTTCTTTTTTATCTCTTTACAACTTAAATTGCAATTTCTTGACTTTCCTCTCGCTATATAATATAATAGTCCCGAGGTGATAACATGAACAACTGCGTTATCGTTGGCGGCGCGCCCATAAGCGACTATTCTTCCATCACGCCCTACCTATCCCCCGACGATTTCTATATCTATTGCGACAGCGGCTTATCTCACGAACCCTTCCTCGGCTTCCCGCCGTCTCTAATTGTCGGCGACTTCGATTCCCATCCCAATCCCGGCCGCGAAATCGAAACTCTTACTCTGCCGCGCGAAAAGGACGATACAGATACGTTCTATGCTGCTAAAATAGGCGTTGAGCGCGGCTTTAAGAGCTTCATCCTGCTCGGCGCGACCGGGCGACGGCTCGATCACACTCTCGGGAACGTCTCGATTCTTCTATATCTTGACTCCCTCGGGCTTAAAGGTAAAATCGTTGATTCGCTTTCCGAAATGGAAATCCTGTCCCGCGAGCCGCTGTTTATTTCTCCCGAGTTTCCTTATTTTTCGCTGCTTGCTATTGACGGGAAAGCGCGCGGAGTTGATATCTCAAACGCTAAGTTTCCGCTCGTGAACGCCGAGATCACGCCAGATTATCAATACGGGATCTCAAACGAAGTTATCCCCGGGAAAATCAGCCGCGTCTCCGTTTCGGACGGACGGCTCTTGCTGATTCGCGTGCGCGAGGGATGAAACCGAAAAAGAAAAAACCTGCCACCCAAATCGGATGGCAGGTAAATTTATATTTTATCTTACAGTCTCGGTGACGGTCGCGTCGATCTTCGCTTCGACAGGTACCTCTACCTCAACCTTCTCTTCTTCCTTCTCTACTCTCTGGTATTTGCAGATGCGGCAAACGCCGTACATATCGAAGGAGTGCTTTGCGGTGATGGTGTAGCCGCAGTCGCGTAAGCAGTGGCCGTAGTGGTTATTCTCGTCGATAGGAGTGTACACTACCGCGTGGCCGAGCGAGCAGCCGGGATCGAAGGGAATTACCCACATATCTTCGTTGTCGAACATCTCGCCGCCGGGAACGCCGTTCACGTCGTCAAAGAACTTGCCGCAAACAGTGCAGACCCAGTGCTTTGCAACGCCGTTAGCGGACTCAGTAGCGGGCTTAGCTTCAACGACAACGCAGGAGTGAGTAGTCTCGTTAAAGACCTCGCCGCAGACAGCGCAGACGTCGTGGTGGCCGCTCTTATCAACTACGGTACCGGTGGACTTATGAGCCTCGACATTGGACTTCGCGCCGCAGACGGTGCACTCATCCCAGTGGTTAGTGCCATCGGACTTGCGCTCATTGGTATGAGGAGCGCCGGTCTCGGTCTTTCCGCAGACAGAGCATGTGCCGCTGTGTGTTCCGTCGCCGTTATCCTTAGCGTTCTCGAACTTATGTCCGGTCGCGGGGATTGCTTCGGTGTATGTATGTGTATTATCGTTCTGGCAAGTGAAGGTCTTTACGCCATCTTCTTCGCAGGTAGGTTCCTTAGTTACCTTGCCTTCGTCATACTTGTGGCCGAGAGCGTCCTTATCTCTGGTTTCCTTCTTGCCGCATCTCTTGCACTCTCTTTCCTCGGTTCCTTTTTCGGTGCAGGTAGGAGCCTTGGTTTCTTTCCACTCGCCCCAATCGTGGCCGAGGGCAGGAGTCTCTTCACCCTTGGTAATGACTGTTTTGCAGTTCTCGCAAACTATATCCCCGGTATATCCCTTTTCCTCGCAGGTCGCGTCCTTGACTCCTACGCGGTCCTTTGCAGGAACATGATCCTTCTTCGGGATAGTTACGGCGTCGGTATATCCGCAGCCTTCTACAGTACATTTAACAGTCTTGCTTCCTTCTTCGGAGCAAGTAGAATCCTTAACATCGGAATCTTCAAGCTTGTGCTCTTCTTCGTTGAATCTGTATTTGCAGCCCTCTACCGCTACGCAAGGATACCAGTGGGACTTATCGTCATGCTCCATCGTGGTTCCTTTTTCATGCTCATGCATAGCCTGACCGCAGGTATCGCAATTATTGTCGTTATCTTTATCTTCGCAAGGTACTTCCTCAGTCTTACGTCCGCAAACTGTGCACTCATAGTAATGAGTGTGGTTGCCCTGCTTAACGTCGCCGTTGGTATGGTCGGCAGCGTTGATTTCCTCTTCGCAAACGGTGCAGTGCTCAACGTGCTTGGTAGGATCGACGGTGCTTACAACAAACTTGCCGTCGCCCTTATGACCGGGAGCTGTTCCCTGAGTAGTAGTCTCTACATGGCCGCACTTGGTGCAGGTCTTGGTCTCAACGCCGGGATCGGTACAAGGATTTGCACCGGGAGTAACAACGGGTTCGCCGTATGTATGGTTGTTACAGGTGAATTCAACAAGTCCGCCGCCCTCTTCCTCAGGCTCAGGAACTACAAACTTGATTTCGCTTTCACCCGCAGAGACATCGCCGGCCATTTCGGTTGCGCTGTCAAAGTAAAATGAGTTGTTTCCTTTGATAGGATCGCACTTTTCAGGCTGGATCTTAAATGTTGCCTTGAAAAGGAATGCATTCGGATCACTTGGGGGCAGAATAGGATATGTCGCGGCGAAAACTACTTTAAGTACATTGTTTTCGGTAACGTTGCAAACAATAGTAGAAGCGTAGTTCGGATCCGGATCGTTCAACTGCAGACCGTATTCAATGACTCCGGCTGACGGAACACGGTTTCCACGCGAGTCGGTTGTCATCTCAAATTCTGCCCAGTCAGGCAATTGAACCGAAAACGTGCCGCCGGAAATTCCATTGGGGCTTTCGTTCTCAAGCCTTACAACAATCGTCACCTCAGTATCCGCGTCAATATTGACCGGATCAGGCGTAATCGTCATAACGAGCTTTGCGTCGCCTTCGGCCGAAACCTCAACCGGCATTACGACCAAGCTAAGACACATCGCTACAGTAAGTATAATCGCGATTAGTTTTTTCATTTCCAATATCCTCCTTAGAGATATGTGAGAGGACAAAGTCCTACAGTAGGGATATTATAACACACCTTTTCGGCTTTGTCAATATTAAAAATAAACTTTTTCTTGAAAATCCTGAGACTTTTTTAATCTATCGTCATCTCTCAGTCTATTCCCGCGATCTTTCTTAAAACCTCAACCGCGTCAAGACTGCCTACGGTTCCGTCCTGGTTGAAATCGAACGCTTCTTCAATTACACCTTCGTCCTTAAAGCCTGCAAGTTTCCTCAGAATCAGAACCGCGTCCACCGACGAAAGCTTTCCGTCGCCGTTTACGTCACCGGGCTCGAAGTTTCCTTCCTTCCTGTGACAGCGCACGCATCTGCCGTTCTCATATTCATGTCCGAGCGCCGGGATCTCTTCGCCTTTCTCCAAAATCTCCTCGCACCTCTCGCACACGGTATCTCCGGTGTATCCCGCTTCGGTGCAGGTGGCTTCTTTTACATTCTGCTTCTCTTCGAGCGGCTTATGGCCGAGGGCTTCGACAACTTCGCCCTCCTCGATTATCTCTCCGCATTTCTCGCATACCGTATCTCCGGTATAGCCGTCTTCGGTGCAGGTCGCTTCTTTGAAGTTGTCCTTTTCTTCTGCCGGGACGTGTTCAAGCTGAGGGATCTCGTCGCCGGGGATAAGGATCTCGCCGCCTACGCGGCATACTACGTCTCCGGTATTTCCGGGCTCCCGGCATGTGGCTTCGCTTATATTTTCCTTCCCGGGCTTTTCGATATGATCATGAACCTCGGGAGTATAGCTTTCCGCAGCCATCGGGTATACCTGATCGAACATAGCGTCGAAGGTATCTTTTCTGACGTGGTCGGGGATGAAGCTGCTGCCGTTGCTGAGACGTGTGAACTCGGCATTTGAACGCAGGAAGTATGCAAAGGGACGTCCTATGCTAAGATAAGTGGAATCCCATGTTGCGTCGGCGTTATAGTAGTGGTTGCCCAATTTGATTATGTTCCAGCCGTGCGCGCCGCCGACTGCTTTACCGCTTTCGTCGAAGCCGGTATATCCGGTTCCGGAAATATATCTGCAGTCAATTCCCGCTTTTAACATTAAATAGTATACCGTGGAAGCGTAGCCCTGGCATACCGAGCAGTGTTCTACAAGAGCGTCGTAGGTGGCATATCTTGTAAGCGTGTTATCATAAACAACGTTTGAAGCGACCCATGTATAGATAGCTTCAGCCTTATCGTGGTCGCATTTTCCGTCAAGCTCCAAGGAAGCAAGGATCTTATCCGCTTCTGCGGCTACGGCCTGATTCTGCTCCGCGGTCTGGCGGTAGTCAAATTCAATATTGCACGTCACGGTTGAGCCGTCAAAATGAGCGGAATATCCCATACTTTTATAGTTGGTGACGATATAATCCCCCTCGTTGGCGACTCCGGTGTGAGCCTCTGCGACGTTCATAGCGCCGGTCATAAATTCTCTTATCACCGCTCTAAAGGTATCCTGATTTGCGGAAATATTAAATTTAATCGTTGCAGTAGGAGCGTAAGACTTCATGACGCTCCGGATATAAAGCCCGGCTTCTTCCTTTGTCGCAAAGGACGGAGCGGACTCCTCAAGAGTGCTTAAGAGGTCCTGCGGCGCAAAGATAAATTCTCTGCCGCATTCGTATTCGGAAATTTCGTCCTCGTATGCCGGGCTTACGATCACTCCTTCTACGTAGCCTTCATTTGAAGGCTCTACCTCGTTAAAAGGAATTTCATCGGCGGGCGCGACGGTTTCCGCAGGCGCTTCGGGCAGGGCGAAATCCTCCTGCGCGAAAGCTCCGAACGACAGCATGCTAAGCGCCATAGCCGCAGCTGCAAGAACCGCAATGATCTTTTTCATTGAATTCTCTCCTTTTCCCTTATTATAATAATAGCGTATCGGGTATCGCTTGAGGCATAACGCCCCAAACTATAGAAGTATTTATATTTTATCACAACTTGTGGGAAAAGTCAAGGGCGATTAGAAGACAGAATTGAGAGGGCAGAAGTCAGAGAATAGAGGTTAGAGGGTTAGAGGGTTAGAAGATAGAATGGGGAACGGCGGCGGGAAGTGATAGCTTCATTTATCCCAGCCCTCTACTGCGCTAAATGAAAATCAGCAGCAGAAACCCATAGCTTCCGACCGTCCCGGTCTTCTCCCCGCAGAAAATGAAAAAATTGAAAATTAACGCTCCGTCCCGCGGTCGCCACGGTCGCCCATTCCCCAAAAAATCTCCCGCCGCGCACGGAAAAACTCTGCGCGCGGCGGGAAAATCATTCAATTATCTTTATTTTTAGCTTTGCTTATCACTCGTTTCCAAGCGCTTCCATCTGCGCGTTCAGATCCTCAAGATAGAATTCAAGAGTATCTTTATTCGCTTCTTTTCTCTGCGCCCAGGTCGTATCCGAAGAACCTAAGTTGAATGCGGTCATGTTCGATACGTATCCCGCGACGTTTCCGAGTCCCTCGCCGAAGTCTACGAGAGTGTTATGGGAGTGCGCGATCTCGTACATAGTATCCCACATCTCGAGCATTTCTTCGGTCCAGCCCTTCTTTTCCTTGAGCTGCTTGCGGTCGAAGTTTACTACCGTCGGGTCGATGATCTTGAATCTGTCGCAGGAAGCCAAGAGCGCTACCGCGTCGGGGTGAGGAGCGTTCATTATCAGGCAGTAACCCTTAGGCTTTGAGTCTATGTAGTATTCGCCGTCGCCGTTGGGATCGCGCGGCACCGGGCAAATCATTACCTCGCCGTTTACTATGTCTCCGTAGACCGCGTTCATATCCTCTATCGTTCTTCTTTCGTCAAGTATATAAACTCCGTCCATGCCGAAGAGCGTAACTCCCTCCTTCATTCCTCCGCAGTCTATCTCATAGTTTAGCGACCAGTTGTTATTCCAGATCGGGAATTCGCATTCGTTCTTAGCAAGATCCTCCAAAACCATCGCGGCGCGCTCAAGTCTCGGGTCGTCGATATTAAGCACAAACTTAGACTGCTCGGGATCGTATTCCACAAGACAAACACCGGTGGACGAGAGGAACGCGGTATCGATATGCCAGTTATTGAATGCATATCGCCCGTCGTCGGGATCGGTAAAGCTCTTCGCCATATCTACCATTACGTCCCAGGTCCACTCGTCGTTATAGAAGAGCTGCGCCGGGTCGTCGAATCCCCACTCGTTTATAACTCTGCGGTTATAAATCATCAGAGAGTTAAACTGTACGTCGGTGACGAACATATAGTGTTTGTCTCCCATAGAGAAGAAGTTATCGGCGTAATACTTCATCCCCTCCCAGAGAGGATCGCTGTAGTCGATATAGTCGTCTATAGGCGCGAACATATTTGAAAGGGATCTCAGCGGGAAGTCCGTCGCCCAAGCGTCGTAAAAATCGGGGACGGTTCCGGCAAGGATGAGGTTTGCAAGCTGTGTAAAGCGATTTTCGTAATCGGTCTCGACCCACTCGATATCGCAGCCGTACTTTTCACGGAAGGTCCAGTATCCGGTCTGGACCATTTCGGACTCGGAGTAATTCTGAAGATTATTCACATAGCTGTAGTACTGAATAACGGTATTTGCGCCCTTTGCGGTCTCCGCGTCCGGGAGCATTATCCCCGCGGCTCGAAGGATAGCTTCGGCGTCCTCGGTAGAGAGTGTAAGCGTAATAGGCTCGCGCTTTTTGCCGCCGCAGCCGACAAGCGCTATTATCAGCAGACATGCGAGCGCCGCCGCCAAGATCCTTTTTAACATAATCGATCTTCCTTTCCATAATAGGGTAATATTTCACATGAAGGATTTATGTGTAATAAAATTATAACATATATTTTTGATAATTTCTATTGTGATAATAAACAAATAGGAATCTCCGCTTTGGGGCAAAATGCTTATTATGAGGTAGGGTGAGGTCAGAAGGGAGATGGGAGCGGAAAATGGGGGCGGTTCTGATTTGGATTGAGAGGATACGAAAGGGATAGAGATAAGGCTGGGCGTGGAGTGTACAAACCGCATTCATTATAAGGAAATAGTTTTCTCCAAATTCCCGTCGCTGCCTATTTTACACTTTCAAGTTTTTATTTTAATGTGAGCGGAATGGGCGCTCCCTTTGGCGTGGGTTTCTGCTCCTGATTTTCATACTGTATGATAGGAAAGTTTGGGTAAGCGTAGCCGCAGCTCCCTGCTTTTATCTTTCACTTCGCTATGAAAAAAGGCGCGCAAGCGGAGGCGGGATGAGCTACATATCTGCGGAATCACTACCGACTGCGCCCGCCGAACTTGCCGAGTTTTGTCCGTGAGACAACCGAAGCGGTCCGCTAATAACGCGATTAAAGCTCTTTGAGGACGAGCGGGCGGTCGTTTATGACCGCGAAGTCCGAAAAGTAAGTTTTAACGCTTTGTTTTGAGGGCAGTCGAACGGGAATAAAACCTGCTATGTTTTCCCTCCACTCCCGCTCATCCCGCCGCCGCAGACTAACCCTCAAAATTCCGACCTCTGACCTCTGATATCCGACCTCTGACTTCTGACTTCCGGCATCTATCCTTGACATTACCGCAAATAAGTAGTAAAATACTCTCAGACTCAGTCCCGCGGACGGGACGTAAATTATTAAAAAGGATGTATCGCTATGACCGTTAATGAAGAATCTTTACAGAAGCACTACGAATGGAAAGGAAAAATCGAGGTCGTGCCGAGGTGCAAGATCGAGGACCGCCACGATCTTTCCGTCGCCTATACCCCGGGAGTCGCGGAGCCCTGTCTTGAAATTAACCGCGACTATTCAAAATCCTTCGAGCTTACCCGCCGCGGGAATCTTATCGCCGTCATAACCGACGGAACTGCGGTTTTGGGCCTTGGGGATATCGGTCCCGAGGCCGGTATGCCGGTTATGGAGGGGAAGTGCGCGCTTTTTAAAGCTTTTGCAGACGTTGACGCTTTCCCGATCTGCGTCCGCTCAAAGGACGTAGACGAGATCGTCAGAACCGTGTATCTTATCTCCGGAAGCTTCGGCGGGATAAATCTTGAGGACGTCGCCGCGCCGAGGTGCTTTGAGATCGAAAGAAAATTAAAGGAGATCTGCGATATTCCCGTCTTTCACGACGATCAGCACGGTACCGCGATAGTCGTCGCAGCCGCGCTTATAAATGCTCTTAAAGTCGTCGGAAAGGACAAATCCGCGCGCGTTACCATCTGCGGGGCGGGCTCTGCGGGATGCTCTATAGCGAAGCATTTACTTAATCTCGGCTTCAGCGACGTTACGCTTGTGGATAAGGACGGTATCGTCTGCGAAGGGGAACCGTGGCTCAATCCCGAGACCGAGAAGATGGCTAAGATTACCAATCTTCGCCGCCTGAAGGGAACGCTTGCCGACGCCATGCGCGGAGCGGATATCTTTGTCGGCGTTTCGGCTCCGGGGATAGTTTCCGAGGATATGATCCGCTCGATGGCTCCGCGCGCGATAGCGTTTCCGATGGCGAATCCCGTGCCGGAGATAATGCCGGATCTCGCTCTTAAAGCCGGAGCGGAGGTTGTCGGAACGGGGCGTTCGGACTTTATGAACCAGATAAACAACGTTCTTGCATTCCCCGGGATATTCCGCGGCGCGCTTGATTGCAGAGCTTCAAGGATAACCGACGGAATGAAAGCCGCGGCTTCATACGCGCTGGCTTCTCTCGTTTCGGATGAAGAGCTCTGCGCGGAGTACATAATCCCGTCCGCTACAGATAAGCGGGTTGCCCCCGCGGTAGCCGCCGCAGCCGTGAAGGCCGCGCGTGAAGAGGGGGTCAACAGGATTTAGGAGGTTTAAGCGGCGGGATTCGCTGCAAATCTGCTGAATTTCCCAAAACTGCTCCCCACCCCGTCAATCCCACGAAAGGTGTTCCTATGCCAAAACTGCTTTTTGTCTATAATCCCCACTCCGGTATGCAAACCGTCGCTAAACGCTTAAACGATATCGTCAATATCTTCACCTCATCCGGCTACGACGTTACCGTTCATCCTACCCAATCTGTCGGCGACTGCAAAAATACCGTCCTTCGGCTTTCAAATTCCTTCGACCGCGTGGTATGCGCGGGCGGCGACGGGACTCATAACGAAACCGTCAACGGACTTATCGAATCGGGCTGCCTTCTTCCCTACGGATATATCCCCTGCGGCTCTACAAACGATTTCTCGCACTCCGTCGGAGTTCCCACGCAGATGATCCCCGCCGCTAAAAACTGTATAACCGGATTTCCGTTCGCTTATGACGTCGGCGTGATGAACGGCAGATACTTCGCCTACGTCGCCGGCTTCGGAGCTTTTACCGAAGTCACTTATACCACCCCTCAGCAACAGAAAAACGCCCTCGGATATTTCGCGTATCTGATCTCGGGCGCGGCTTCGCTTCCGAATATCGTCCCGTATCATGTCAGATTTTCTTCCGAAGAGCGCTCCGGCGAGGGGGATTATGTCCTCGGGCTCGTCACAAACACTCTTCAGGTCGGCGGGATGAAAAATATTCTGCCGAAGAATATCGCGCTCAACGACGGGCTTTTTGAAGTGCTGCTGGTTAAAAATCCGAAAAATCCTATAGATCTTAATAAGATCCTCGGCGCGGTGATGAAGCGGGACTATTCGGCCGACTGCTTTGAATATTTCAAGACGGGGAGCGTGAGCTTCGACAGCGTAAGACCGCTCGCCTGGACCGTTGACGGCGAAAACGGCGGCTCTCATCTTCACGCCGATATCTCCTGCGTCCCGCGGGCGCTGAGCCTTCTTATAAAAGGTTAGAGATTCAGCGGATACTTTATTTTCGGGGTTTCCCATTCCGCAAACGCTTTTTCCAAAATTTAAATCCCCGCCAAAGGCGAAACCTTGTAATTCAGACGTCCGACTTCTTTAAGCTTATTGACTCCGAATCAAATCTATGTTATAATATAATCCGAAGCCGGAGGAGAAACTCATCGCTAAAAACGCAGGCTTCAAAACGTCGATAGTAAACAGTCAACATCAATAACAAAAAAAAGGGGGGGTCGGAACCCATCGAAAAAATAATTTCCGTTATCGACGAAAAAGGCAACAGTTATGAAGCGACCTACCCGAAGAGGGCAAGAGGTCTCGTTAAAAAAGGCAGGGCGCGCTTCGTAGACGTTAATACGATTTGCCTTGCGTGTCCGCCGAATATTTTGGAGGATACAAAAATGTCTGATAACAATATCAAAACTAATGTCAATGAAACCGCCGAGCCGATCGAGGCTGCCGAGGAAATCGAGGAAATCGAGAAGATTGAAGAGAAGAGCGGCAAGATGAGCGGCTCAGAACCCCAGCTCAGCGTCGGCTACATTCTTTCGCAGATCGAAAAAATCCAGCAGGACAACGAGCATATTTTCAAAGCGCTTGAGACCTTATCGGGGATAGATTCGGGCAAAGTTCCCGGAGACGTTGCCGGCGAGGGAAAAGCAAACGGTATCGCAGACGCTGTAAAGTGCCGCGAGACGACGAATCAGAAGCTCATCGCGTTTTATGAGAAGCTCTACGACGATATCAAAAGGCAGGATTCCGGCGAATTTGGCCGCGTTTCGCTGATAGATCTTATCACCGCGATAGAGCGCTGCGACGCGGGAATGATGAACGGCGAAACCTCTTCGGCGGTTAAAGCCGCGCTTCTTGAAAGGCTTAAATCCGAAGTCGCTCCGAGGTCTACCAAGGAAATGGCGCTTGACATCATTTCTCAGGCAGTCAACCGCGACTACAGCGACCCGGATCCCGAGCAGTTAGCGAATCTTGCGGAAGCGATCTCTTCTATGCTTGACGGCATCCGTCACATCGATCACTAATTACTAAAATTACCCCCGGAGGAACGTCCCCGGGGGTAATTTTTTGTCCTATATTCATATATCCCTTTTATACTCCGTCCTCAATCCTTGTTCCCTCTCTTTTTAAAAGCGCCAGAGTCTTTTCAAGATTAAGTCCCCTGATCGGGTGCATAGCTCTCGCGTCGGAAGCGGTATAGATCAATAGCGTGCAGGATCCGCCGAGATACTGAAACGGGCTTTGACGTATCACTATCTTCGTTATCCTGTCTTTAGGCGCTATTACCGTGTGGAAGGTATACATCCGTTCGTATCTTAAAGTTATATATCCTTCCCCGAATCCGACTCCGGTGGTGAACATCGAAAGAGTCTTGCAGGTCGCGAGCCATATAGACGGTATAAGAGTTATCGCGAACGCGGGATACGCGACCGCGTACCATGTCGGGAGAAAATAGTAGAAAACCGCAAACGCCGCGGCCGGAAGAGTCGCAAAAACAAGCGGCTGGAAGTAAAATCCCGGATAGCTCGTCGGAGAGCTCTTAAGCTCTATCTTAGGTCTCGGATATTCCGGGAACACCTCTTTGATAGCGCCGTTTACTTCCTTGCCGGTAGTTATCGGCAAAACCACGGAAAGCTCTTTTCTTCCGCGAGAACCGTAGCCCGCGCAGTTTATATGCAAAGAGCTCACCCTGAACGCCTTGCTTGAAAAGCTCTGCTTTATGTCGATATAATTTACCTTCTCGCGCTTTAATATGTGCCTGTTTTTCGCCCAGATCCCGCTCTTTACATAGACGCTGTCGGAGCACTTCGTCAGAACGAATCCCCAGAAAACTATCAGGTTAGAGATAAACGAAAGCGCCCAAGCGGATATCACTACGATACTTATCACGGTTATTATCGGCGGGAAGAATACCGATACCCGCCTTGCGGCTTCGGTCAGGGTATCGAGTATTATCCTCGCTTCGACCTCTCGGTCGAATATCTTCCCGGTCTCCAAAAGCAGCGCCACGATTATAAGCACTCCGGACAGCGCGGAGCTGAATAGAAGCGAAAAGAGTATCAGCCTTAATTTGTTCGGAAGTATAGAATAGTTCAGGGATTTTTCACGCGAGCCTTTCACCTTTTCATAAAGCCTGTCCGCGTCGGTCCTTCTCATCACTACCGTCAGGTCGGCTTTATCCGAAAACCCCGCGTTCGTGCCGATATATACCGTCGAAGCGCCTAACAGACGGTATAATACGTTCTGAGTTATACTTAAAGTAGATATTTTTGAATAATATACCCTATCCTCCGCGGTTATATATACTCCCCTGCGGAGGACAATTTTTTCGCTGTCGAAGGTAAAAGTCACAGACAGCCATCTTATCCATGCAAAAGCAAGGATCGAAAAAAGCACCAAAAGATCGAGCCATGCGCCGCGTAGCCATGTCGCAAGAGCTCCCTGCTCGGAAAAAAGCGAATAGAGCGAGCGAAGAAGCGGGATTATCAGCAGCCAGAAATATCTCGTCGTATACGAAAACAGCCTCAGAGGATGCTGACGCGCCGAATGCATTTTACCTTCACCTCGCTTATATAATATTTTATAAATTTCATTCTTCGGCCCGAGAGCCGTTTTCTCCTCTTGAGTCTATCTGCAAAAAGATCTCGTCAAAATCCTTCTTGCTTAAAAACGGAAGTATCATGTTCCCGCCAAGACCGTGGGCGATAATGAAATTAAATCCCAAAAGCCCGCCGAGCGGAAATGTCACGCTCGTTAAGTACTGCACTGCCGAAAGCTTCATATGCTCGCGGCGGTAGAAAAATATCCCTGTGTTTATGCTTATATCGTCGGAAGAAAGATATATGACCGTTCTTCTGAAGTAAAGCGGCAGAGCGACTGCGCCGAAAATTACAGCCGCGGCCGCGAATATTCCGATAAGGACATACATAAGAATTTTCATGGAGCCGAGATATCTGTACGCCAAAAAAGCTAACGCTCCCGCAAGTATAAACACTGCGGTCTCTATCGCATAAAGCGCCGCCGGCTTCATTTTGTATCTTCTCACTAAGTATCTTCCTTTCTTCGGAGGAATCCATGAATATTCTTACGTTTATTTCGGACGCGGTCTGGGGCGCGCCCACGGTTATCCTGATTTTAGGAACCGGGATCTATCTTACAGTTTCACTCGGTTTTCCGCAGATTTTCAGGCTTCGGGAGATATTATCCTCCCCCGAGCGAAAAAGCTTCCGCTCCTTTACTACCGCCCTTGCCGCCACGGTCGGAACGGGCTCGGTGGCGGGAGTCGGAGCGGCTATAGCCTTAGGAGGTCCGGGGGCGGTTTTCTGGCTTTGGGTATCGGCGTTTTTCGGGATGGCTTCGGCATACCGGGAGGGGTATCTTTCAATAAAATTCCGTCGCGAAAATCCCCGCCGCGGAGGGATATGGTATGCGCTTAAAGACGGCGCAGGGTCCCCCGTTCTCGCCGCAGTATACGCCGCGTTCTGCGTTCTTGCTTCCTTCGGAATGGGCTGCATGGCTCAGACCTCGGCGGCTTCGGGAGCTTTGAAGGACGAATTCGGAGTATCTCCTCTTGCCGCCGGGATATTTCTTACGCTCCTTCTTACCGCCTGCCTTATTTCCGAAAAATTCACGGGCCGGCTCTGCGGGATATTCATACCCGTACTTTCCGCTATATACATCGCGGGAGCGGGGATAATCATCCTAAAAAACATAAGCGCTCTCCCGGGAGTCTTAAAAGAAATCTTCAGCTGCGCGTTCGGCCTAAAACCGGCGATAGGCGGCGCGGCGGGATATACCGTAAAACGCGCGATAAGCGTAGGCTGCCGAAGAGGGGTATTTTCAAACGAAGCAGGTCTTGGGACCACCGCCCCCGTGCACGCGGCTTCGGACCTAACGAACCCGGACCGTCAGGGGCTTATGAATATGCTTGAAGTAATAATCGACAGCTTTGTAATCTGCACGCTCACGGCGCTTGCAATCCTATGCTCGGGAGCGGAATATACGGGGACGGACGGAACGGAGCTTGCGGTAAGCGCCGCCCAAACGGTATTCGGGGGAATGTCCGCGAAGCTTGTCGCGGTAAGCATGGCGGCGTTTGCGACTGCCACGGCGGTTGGGTGGAGCGTTATCGGGTGCGCGGCAGCGGAGTATTTATCGCCGGGGCTTAGGGTTATTTACAGAATAATATTTGCCGCCGCGGCGTTTTTAGGGTCGCAGACAGCGCCGGGAGCCGTATTTGCGATAAGCGACATATTCAACGGGTTGATGGCGTTTCCATGCGTAGCGGCGTTAGTGAGCGGAGTAAAAGATCCGCAGGAAAGCGGGTAAGAGCGGGAACTAAAAAGGTTTCGCCGGCCTTTCCTCAAAAGGCCGCAGTGGTCTCGTGGGCTGAAATCGTAGCGTTAAAACTTGCTTTTCAAGGCTCCGCAGGAGCCTTTCAAAGAGTTTTAATCGCAACGACCCTTGGAATCGTAGCGTTAAAACTTGCTTTTCATGGCTCCGCAGGAGCCTTTCAAAGAGTTTTAATCGCAACGACCCTTGGAATCGTAGCGTTAAAACTTGCTTTTCATGG
>CANPYR010000039.1 GCA_947588805.1 uncultured Clostridia bacterium | reverse complement strand
TTGATGTTATGTATTTGGGAAATCTCACATTAGCTATGATCTTTGATGCTATTTTAATGTGAACAGGCTCTAATTTCTGATTTCTTCGACGGGAATTTTATTGCAGCTAAAGAGGGCGATGCGCCAGAGAATGGCATAGAGATAAGTCTATATCTTTTAATGAAAAGCCCATCGTTTCTTGAACTTGATAATGCTGATTTGTCATCTGTTGTCGTCTCTGTAACAAAATACCCTTTTTCGGGGGCTTATGCCGACTATACCCTTAATTTGGTTCTGGAGCTCATTAGGTTGTTTGATAATTCTGGAAATAATAAGGCATTAGATGTTGCAACTCAGTTACTGAATTATCTTAGAAAGCATAACAACTCGCAAGAGGATTTATACCGTATAAATCAAATTCAAATTGAGAAACGACGCAGAAATCCTTCAAAGGAGGAGGTACAATACCTAGTTTCTTTAAAAGAATTAGGAATTCCTATTCAATTTCAGTTAGCCGCAAACATCTTGCTTGAAAGCTTTCAAGAAGCTTCTGTAGTTTACGACAAGTTGAGCGAACCATAGAAACAGCACCTTGATGCTTTTCCAATTAGAACACTCTGGAAAAGTAAGCACGGATAACCTTTAAGGCTACTCTGCTTCAATAATATCAAGGTTTCAGGCAGGCTGATAAAACCCGTGGCAAATGTGCTCAAGTAGTTCGCCGGTCACAAGTTTTCCGATGTCGGACTTATAAAGACCGGCAGAAAGAAACTCAGATGTTTTTGCTATACCTCCGGATTCAATTATCACATCTTTTGCAATTTCGGTTTTACTCATCGCGCCATCACTTTTTTATTACAAAATTGGCAAACTGTTTAAATAAAATGGCATGACACAGTACTGGCAAATATTCAAAACTTTTTTCATACATTTCTGTGGATTTGCAAGAAAAAGCGGAGCCGAAGCTCCGCTTTTCATTTAATCTTCTGTAGCTAATTTGAGCGATAAACTTTCCATCATCAACCGAACACCAAAAGAAACCACCAGAGAATGATTCAACTTATGCAAAGTAGCGCATTTCATTGATTGTGTCACCGTATTTAGCGATAGACTCCTTTTTCTGTTCGGTGAGCGTTTTGGATAACTTATCGCGGTTTCTGGCCCAAGAAAGGGCAGAGGTTTGAAATTCCCCCCCAAATTTTGCTTTTATACTCCTTTCGTATATGCACCGTTTCAAAGCTTTTCTTCGTCACTATGCACAATTACCAGTCTCTGCGTTTAGCTAAATCCAACATACCAAAACAGAACTTTTCGCTCGGTGTCAACGTTATCTGCGACGGGTCGCCGACATAAATATGCATGTTGCTTTAATAATCTTACTTTTTCAGCAAAATAAGGTATGGATGTTTCGGCTTAAATGTATAACTGGCAGAATTACTGCAGATGTACGATAGAATTGATGCTTTGCAGAACCTTTAAGTTCATATCTACAAACATTCGTAAAACCATGAATGATATTTTTCGTTATGGAAACCGGTTACACTCCCGTTGACAAATCAAAGTAATTAGTGCTATAATTATAATGACAATGAGCTTATATATCGACATTGTTTACTGCTATGTTTATCCAAACTAACTATCATGTACAAGCCATAACGAAAGAGAGATTTAATTATGATAAACGAAATAAACAGTATTGAACTTCAAGGCGGATATTTTTCACCGTCTGCCAAATTTGAAATTTTCAAAAATAACGATCATATCGCCTGCTTTTTTGCTGTTTTATGCACTCTGTCTCGTTACCGCTTTATTTATCATTTTTTGACATGCGTCGTATTTTTTGACACACGCCTGATTTTGTAAAATGACTTTGGGAATTTAAGGTGATATAATCTGAACAGGAAAGGAGAATCTGTAACGGATAAGACGTACAGAGTGCCGCAATGCCTATGAAAAACTACAACTTGGAGCCAAGCGCGGAAAAATCCCGCGCAGACGTCATTTTAAAGATCGCTGCCGTTTTAATATGGTTGGGCGCGATCCTTTGCCTGCTCATTCACCGAGACGAGATAACCGTCGAAAAAATAGTTAATTTCACTCCGAAAAATCCCGCCTTGGCGATTCTGATAATACTTTTGCTGTATGCCTTAAAAGGCGTATCAATGCCTATCTACGGCGGTATCCTGTATGCCGCAAGCGGAATTATCTTCCCTCTGCCGACCGCCATAGCCGTGAATGCTGCGGGCAGCGTAATTATGACTACCCTGCCGTTTTTGATCGGCAAACATCTTGGCGCAAAGCTGCTCGACCGATTAGTTCAAAAGAATCCGAAGCTGGAGCTTTTGCGCTCGTTCCCGAAGCAAAACGACTTGCTGATTTCATTCCTCGTCAGGCTGGTGGGCGTGCTGCCCGCCGATTTGGTCAGTATGTATTTAGGCGCAAGCGGGCTTGACTATGTGCACTACATAATCGGCACTACCTCGGGGCTTTTGCCGTCGATAATCAATTTTTCGGTGATGGGAATGAGCATAAACGACGTTTCCTCACCCGCGTTTTGGCTTTCGCTGATATGCGAAATATGCCTGAGCGTTTTCTCGGTGATAATATTCTATGTGCTAAAAAAGAAAAAGGAGTTTAAATCATGAGCGAGCAGAAAAATCAGATCAACATTTTAGTCACCCTCGACGAAAACTACATTCCGCAGTTAAACGTCATGCTGTCAACGCTTTTGCGCTTCAATCCCGACTGCGATTTTGACGTGTATCTTTTGCATACATCTATAAGAAAAGAGGCTTTGACATCTACCGAAAACCTGCTTTATGGGCGCGGGCGGCTGATACCTATTGACGCAAGCGATATGCCGCTTTCGGACGCTCCGACCACCTCGCGCTATCCGAAAGAAATTTACTACCGCATTTTTGCCGCGAAATATCTGCCCGAAACGGTCAATAGGGTGCTGTATCTCGACCCCGATCTTGTTATAAACGGCTCGATCCTGCCGCTTTATAACCTGCCGATGGAGGATTATTTTTATGCGGCGGCTTCGCATATAGGCAGCATCGGGCTGCTTCATAAATTCAACGAGCTGCGGCTCGACATGGATGACGACAGCCCGTATATCAACTCGGGCGTGCTGCTGATGAATCTTGAACTGCTGCGAAAAGAGCAGGACTGCGGCGAGGTCGTTAAGTTTATTGAAAAACACAAGTCGCTTCTGATGCTGCCCGATCAGGACATAATCAGCAGCCTTTACGGGAGCCGAATTTATGCGCTCGACCCGTTTCGGTATAACATGACCGAGCGGCTGTTTATCATGCACAGCGCGTTTGAAAAGGGGCTTAATCTTGATTGGGTGCGCTTGCATTCTGTTGTGATCCACTACTGCGGGAGGAATAAGCCGTGGAAAGAGAATTATTTCGGCTCGCTGAATGTGTTTTACAACGAAGCTGTGGAAAAAATGACTGAAAATAAAGATTTGACTAAATAATTTGATTTATCATATTAAAGGAGCGCATACTATGCTTGAGCTTCAAAGCATCAAAAAGGACTACCCCGCGGGCGACGGCGTTGTCCACGCGCTTAAGGGTGTAGTGCTATCCTAAAATCGTACACGAAGGGGGTAGATTTTGCACAGAAGATAGTATAAATCATCTTCCGTACAAGCAATCTCTAACTATGAACAGGAGGTTTAAACGTAGCAGAAAGAAATATCCTGATCACAGGGTACTCACTATCCTCGTATTTTTCAGAACTGGTCGATACTATCGTTCTTAAAAGTCAGCGTGGTGTGTTCGTGAAGTTCTTTGTAAATGACATTGATAAGCAGCCGGGGTTTGATAAGATACTCAGATATAAAGGACGATTCTTGAAAATCTATAACTACCATCAAGACGATGATAAGATGGCCGCACTTCATGCAAAGGTTATTTCAGTTGACCAGCAACAGACTTTAGTAACATCCGAAAATCTGTCCTATCATGGGCAACAGAGCAATATAGAACTCGGTACACTGATAGAGTCAAAGCAGATTGCAAAGCAAATAGATGATGTATTCACAAAGCTGATTTTTTCCAAAAGTGTTCAGCGAAGTGTAAGTTGGAGGTGTTGAGATGAGTGAACAACAAGGAGTAATTTACATCCTAACCAATCCGTCCTTCCCGGACTATGTGAAGATTGGATATGCGGATGATATTGAGAAACGGCTGCAGCAGTTAAACCGCAGCGAGTGCATCCCGTTTGCTTTTCGTGTGTATGCTACTTACGAAGTGAACTCCCGGCTTTCCGATTTGAAGATTCACTCCATCATTGACAAGCTGCTCCGCTCAATTGATAATTTCAACGGGCAAAAGCGTGTCCGTGAGTTCTACACTATGACTCCACAAGATGCATACTCGATTTTGGAGGCAATTGCTGAAATCCACGGATGCACAGATAAGATGAAACTCATACCGCCAAGCGCAGACGATGTGGCAGCGGCTGATACAGCAGAGGATATCAAGGAACAGAAAAAGGAGCGTCTTGCACCTTTTACATTCTCGCTTTGCCAGATTCCCATCGGAGCCACTATCGAATACTGCAATCGTGCGGACGAGAAGTCAGGGCTGACCTGCACAGTAGTTGACGATCATAATGTGGAATACGATGGCAAGAAGTGGTCTCTGTCCGCTTTGGCGGCAATGCTCACACAGAGCAAATGGGGAGTCGCGGGACCTCGCTATTTCAAGTACAATGGCGAGTGGGTGAATGACATCCGTAAACGCCCCGGTGTGTAAACCTTTCGATTATTCCTCACACTTTTTGATTTTACCTATACCTTTCGATTTTTCATCTGACGGGTTCAAATTGAGGGCTCAGACTGGTTCAAATCTTCACGGGCAAGGTCGCTGAAAAACTGAAAACGGGCATAAAAAAAGAGGGCTTCCGGCAGAGCAAAACCGCTGGAAGCCCTTGTCTATTGGGGTTTTCCCTTGTATCAAAGACAGCGTTTACATAGACGACGGCGTGAGCGGCACGACGTTTGACCGACCGGAGTTTAACCGCTTAGTCCAAGATGCGACTGACAAGAAAATCAACCTTGTTTTGTGTAAAGACCCCTCCCGCCTCGGGCGCGACTACATAGAGACTGGCAGATACACGGATTTCGTCTTTCCGTCGCTCGGTTGTCGGTTTATCGCTCTGAACGACGGCGTGGATACGCTCCAGAAAAATAACGAAATGCTCGTTATCATCAAGAACGTCATGAACGACCTTTACGCGCGCGACACAAGCTCCAAAATCAAGGCGGTTAAGCAATCTACATTCAAAAGCGGCAAGTACGTCGGCTGTTATGCTCCTCTCGGCTACAAGAAAAGCGAATCCGACAAGCACGTTTTAGAGATTGACCCGATAACAGCTCCGGTCGTTAAGCATATTTTTGATATGCGCTTGCAGGGCGACAGTTTCCGCAAAATCGCCACGCAGCTCAATGCCGAGGGCGTACCCGCTTCAAGAACATTTTACTACATGGCGACCGGTCGAGAAAATATCCGCAGCAAATCGCCGTATTGGAACGATACGACCGTCAAAACCATTCTGCGAAATGAGGTTTATCTTGGGCACATGGTGCAGAATAAGACCGGCACGGTGTCCTACAAGAACCATAAGCAGGTTGACAAACCGCAATCTGAATGGATTAAGGTTGAGAACACACACGAGCCGATTATATCTCAAGATGTCTGGGACGCGGTTCAACGAATGGACAACCACCCCGGGCGAGGAAGAACCGGCAAGAGCGGAATGATTGCCTTGTTTGGCGGGATTTTGAGATGTATGGACTGCGGCTCGTCGCTGCGATATATGCGCGATTACCGCAAAACGACGTCGGGAAAAGAGCCCGAATTCAAATCGTATGTCTGCAATAGGTACGCTACTCCTAATTGGCAGCTCATTAAACATCAAGAACTTAACAAACGTCTGACCGAGCTGACCGAGGATTTAGAGGAACTGCGCTCGGAAAAGGCGCGACTTCTGGCAGAGTTTAGCTGCTCGCAGGAAGATATTTCGACTGCAGTTAAGAGCGTGAAATCGCAGGAATCAAGGCTTGCCGAGCTTGAAAACATGGAGAAAAAATATCTCGACGAATTTGAAGCTTTGAAAGGAGAGTACGCCGAATTAAAGGGCGACGTTCCCGCCGAAGCCCTGTCAGAAATCCAAAAAGTCAGTGGACAAAAAGCCACCGAAAAAATCCGTTCTGCCTATCGTGACAGGACGGATTATTCATTGATTGAACAGTGTAGGAATGAGGTAGACAGCGCGCTCGGAGAAAAGCGCGAGAAAGAGTCTGTTATTGACCGGCTTGCGAAAGCCAAACCGATGCATAGGGATGTTTTCTGTGTTCTGTCAGATCTTTGGCGGTTATCGGCTTGCCATCATAAAGAATCTCGCCTTTTGTCGGAGTGTCAAGCCCCGCCAGCAAAGAGAGCGGCGTTGTTTTTCCTGACACGCTTGGGCCAAGCAAGGCATATATTTTCCCGGGCTCAAATCCGCAGCTCACATTTTCCAGAATCAATTTATCTTTTTGAGATTTATAAAAATATGAAACATTTTTTGCTTCTAAAATCACAAAGATTTCCTCCTCAAACCAATTCACTTAAAATATCTTTGGGGTTCTTTTTCAAAATACCGATTCCGGCTGTTCCGATGGAAACGGCAGTAAGTATAACCATTCACGCTGCGCAGACCAGAAACATTTCTTTTGTAATTTCTACACTCACGCCGACTACCGTTTGCTCCGATTGTAAGCGTGTTCAAAGCAGGGATCATTTTCACTTCCTTCTGCCTTTTCCGGAAACCGAAGATCGGTAAAAATAATATTTTCCGAGCGGAAGGTATCGCCTGCCATAAGAGGAGCTATCAACTGTTTTGTCTGATAAATCCCGATGATCGCTGCTTCATGTACCTGTGAATGTTCCGTGTCGTGATAATCATTGAAACCGATCTTATCCCCGACGTCAAGCTGATCCTGTTCTGCCATCTTTTCGGAAATCGCACAGACGTCCTGATCTTTTTCAGTAACCATGCGGCCTTCTTTCAAAGTGACATTGCCCGACAGCACATTGAAATCCAATTCCATTTTTCGATTCCCGATCAATACGACGCCGCTCATGTCGTTGGTCTGATCCATATCGGGATCTTCAATTCTATCAAATCCAACCGGATTTGCCGCTGTAATGCAGGTTGAAATATTGTAATCCGATATTCCCGTAACGGCTGCTATTTTTTCTGATGAATCCGTCAATCGTTTAGAACGGTTTTTTTCATTTGCGTCAGGACGAAGCCCCGCACCGATTGCTTGACGGGTAGTATCCTGTGTTTGTACATTTGCATTTCTGCAGGCCATTCCGCAAAGAAGAAACAGGCAGACCGTTACCATAACCGGAAGCAGCAGAATACTTTTTATCGGCTTACGCATGACGCTGCGCCACGCTCTTTGTAAACTATTCATCTTTTATCCTCCATTTTTGACAGTGTATCTCTTGGATTTGCCCGCAAAATCGGAGCTATCGAGATTCCGATGGCAATGAAAACAATCATACTTCCAACCAAAAGCCAAGTCAGCAGGTGAGTTACGCTTAGCCCCGCATTTGCAATAACGGCAAGCTCGTATGTTTCAAACAGGCTGTGCAAGAGCTGTCCGGCAAACAAACTGCTGACGGCTGCCGCTCCGATTGCAGAAAGCGCAAACAGCGAAAAGCTCTCGGTCAAAGCCTGCAGGAACAAGCTGCCTTTTGAAATTCCCAAGCTGATGAAAACCGCCATTTCTTTTGTTCTTGTTCTCGTCCACATACAGAGAAGCAGAGATATTACAATTACAGCTATTATAATAATCATCATAAGCGTCAGAGAGGAAATACGGATCACCTGCTCCAAAGGCGCCTGCATTTGCCGATAAAGCAAATCCGACGTTGTGATGTCTATATCTTCTCCGGATGCGAACGGCTCTATCTGCTGACGCAGGCCGCTCAGATTCTCCGGATCGTCCGTATAAACAGCAATAAAATAATAATCTTTCTCACCGTACAGTGCTTCAAACAGAGCATGGTCAACGAAAATCTGGTTCTCGATCCGATAGGCCGAAACAGTAGAATCATCTTGCTTACGTTCCATGCCGGAAAAGAAGATGCCTGTAATTTTCCCGGCGGCCGTGCTGCCGTTTTCAGCCGCAAAGGTAAGCGTATCTCCTATCTGAAATCCATTTAATTCTGCCAAAAGAGAATGTACTAAGATACCGCTTTGATCCTCTTTAATGGGACTTCCGTCGAGCAGTCTGTACTTTTCTTCCGCAAAGGGGCCGTCTGTTTCTGTATTATCATACGCCCGAAGCGTTACCGAGGCGTTCAGATCGCTTTCGTCATTTTTTACGATTACCGGAATAAAATCCCCAGGATAAGAGATATGACTTGCTGCGCGGTTAATTTTGCTGACACTCGTTAGCTCCAAAATTTGAGAGCAAAGTTCCGTTTCAATCTTATTTTCTCCACTATGATCTTTTAAGACAATCTTTGTGCCTGTCTTTTCCCGCATGGAGCGGCTGGCGGCTTGGGCAGTCTGCAATACCATGGTTCCGCAAAAAATCATAGTTCCTGTGATAAAAAGGCAAAGGAACAATGAACAAGTCCGTTTTTACCGGACTTGTTCACTTTTGGGTGCTTCTCACGATACATCAATTTCGCAATTCCGAATTTATTATACGCGTCGACAAAAAACGCTACGACCGTTCTCAGAGTCTCAATGCTCCTCGCAAAGCATCTGCTTCTTCGACAAAGCAACGGTATATAATCACGCAAGTCTGCATTAACGCTTTCTACTGTAAAAGTATCGCTCTTGTCATGACGCTTATAAATATGTTTCTCGGGATAGATAACGTTCAGATAGCCGAAATACCCGTCGGTGCAGTAGTAATCGGCATACGGGGCGCTGTCAACTATTTTCTGAATCCTGCGTGCGGACTTATCCTCAGCGACCTGTAAACCCGCTATAATACGCGGTTTGCGGGAAACCATCGACATCAGATAAACATTCTCTTTCGTTTCTGCTTTCGGCTTCTTGCCAATAAACCAGTAAAGCTCGTCAAGCTCGTTAAACTTCTGAAAATCGTTAATTTTACTAAAAGTCCCAGAAGTCTTCAAGCGGTTTTTCGGCACTTTGTTGATTGATTATTTCGTTTTTTATCCAATTATAGACATTTGCCTTATTAAATCCAAGGGTGTGATTCACCTGTCTGCCGCTTGAGCCTGAGAAAAGCATTTCAATTGCGAGTTCTCTGGTTTCCTCCGGATATTCATGCTGCTTTGGCACAGGAGTGTAGTAACGCTTGCAATCGTTGCAGTAATATTTCTGCGAACCCGACTTGTTTTTGCCGAGTTTTACTTGATGTTCATGCTTGCCGCAGATTGGACAATATATGTTTTCATCAATTTTTGCTACTCTTGACATTTTTATCACCTCAATGATATTATAGCATATTGTGGGCGGTTTGTACACTCTCCCCTCCCCTCAACCCTTGACAAATCGCTCCGAATCTGCTATACTTAATAAAATAATACCCTTTTTACCGATTTATTTTTTATTTTGGGGAAATGCGTATGAATACCGAAAGTCTTTTTAAGATAATTGAACGCTCCGACGATATTTCTTCCGAATGGGACAAGATCTCCGGGGATTTTTCGGAACCCGATCTCTCCGATTACTTCGATCGGCTCTTTGAATCGCGGGGCTTCGACTGCTCGGAGCTCGCTCGGCGCGCGCTTATAAGCCGCTCGTTTGCATATCAGATAGTCTCGGGCGTGAGAGCGCCGGGAAGGGACGTCCTTATAAGAATCGCTATCGCCGCAGAGCTCGACATCGACGAAACTCAGGCGCTTTTAAGACTTGCGGGAAGAGGGGCGCTGTATCCTAAGAAAAAGCGCGACGCGTTTATCATTTCCTGCATAGTCAAAAAGCTGTCCCTTACGGACGCGGACTCCTATCTGAGGAAAAACGGACTTGAACCGCTTATTTAAAATTTGATTTATGAACGATACTTCTTTTGAAATGGCCGAGCAGCGCTTCGGGGGCTTGCTTGAAAAGGGAGAGCTTGAGCTTCTGAAGACGGTCAGGGACGGGAAACACCCCTGCTATCTGCTCTATGACAGAGTTATCCGCAGACGGGTATTCTGTAAATTCGGAGAATCCGAACAAATCGAAAACGAGGCGGCAATGCTTGAAAAATTTTCCGGCGTCGGCGTCCCGGCTCTTTACGGCTGTCTGCGACGCGAGGACGGCTCGTTTTTGTTTGTGCAGTATATCGACGGGACCACTCTCAAGGAATATATAGAAGAACGCGGGGTAATGACCGAACAGGAAGCCGTCGCTGTCGGGATAAAGCTTTGCAGGATAATTTCCCGGCTCCACTCCTCAGACCCGCCGGTCATTCATCGAGACATAAAGACCGAAAACGTCATGCTCACAAGGCAGGGAGAAGTTGTGCTTCTTGACTTCGGGATCTCAAGAATCTACGACGATTCAAGAGAACGCGATAC
Organism: uncultured Clostridia bacterium; assembly: GCA_947588805.1. GTDB lineage: Bacteria > Bacillota > Clostridia > Oscillospirales > Ruminococcaceae > Faeciplasma. The sequence goes on along the minus strand of CANPYR010000039.1, from coordinate 8,911 downwards.
CCACGTTCTCGGTACTCCGCTCACCGCCCCTCCCGAGCAGTTCGGGTACACCCAGACCGACGAAAGATCCGACGTATATGCGATCGGCGTGCTCTTAAACGAGCTTACGACCGGCTCCGCTAAGCTCACAGATAAGATCGCGGGCGGCAGGATAGGAAAGATAATCAGAAAGTGTACGGAATTCGAGCCTAAGAACAGATATAAAAACGCCGGAGAGCTTCTTGAAGCTCTCGAAGCGCCGAAAAAGTCGGTCCGCGGGATGAAAAGGGCGGCCGCTGCGATATGCGCGGCTTTAGCCTGCGGGATATTCTTCTTCGCGGGTCGGAATATTTCGGGAAAACCTTCCTCAGAAAGCCTTCGCTCCGTTCACGGCAGCCCGATCTTAAATGAAGACGGCGGGTACATATTCAAAGACGCTGCGGTAGAAGCCGAGGTCAGAAAAATTCTTAACAAGCCTATAAGTCCTATCACTCTTAAGGACCTTGAAACCGTGACGGAGTTCAACGTCGCCGCGGAAAACGGCAGGAATCTTGACTGGAACTGTATGATCTTCCACGGTATGCAGGCCACGTATAACGGCGAGGAGATAACCGGCGTTGGGAGCGTTCGCTCGATAGAGGATTTTCGCTTCATGCCGAATCTTGACACCGTGGTGCTTATAAACCAGCGCGTTTCGGACCTTTCCCCTCTTAAAGGACTTAATATCAGAAACTTGAATATCTTCGGGAACGACGTGAGCGACCTGAGCCCGTTAAGCGAATGCCTGTCGCTTCAGAAGCTGATTGTAAATTCAAACCCGATAAGCGATCTCAGCCCTCTCTTTGGGCTCGGAAGGCTTTGCGAGCTTAATATCGGCGCTACGGACATAACCACTCTTGACGGGATCTCCGGCTTAAGGAGCCTGACGCGGCTTGAAGCGCACGACTGTCTGAAGCTTGAAGATATGTCGGATCTTAAAAACATTCATCAGCTGACGTTTTTAAGCCTTAGACCCGCTAACGCCGACGTTATTGAAGCCGTTCGGGATATGCCGAATATGCGCGCTCTCTATCTCTGGAACGCGGATAGTCTTAAGGATCTTAAGCCGTTTTCCGGGCTTGAAAACTTATATTATCTCGGTCTTGATACCTGCGGGCTCGAGAGTCTTGACGGACTTGAAGATCTTTCAAATCTTGAATATATCACCTTCCGCTTCACTCATATCACCGACATTTCCCCTCTTGAAAACGCGGATACTCTCAACACCGTCGCGATGAACGGCTGCATTATAAAAGACTATTCTCCGCTCTTTAACATGAAAAACCTGCGGGATCTGTCCGTGAATTCCGATCAGGCGGAACGCCTTAAAGGACTTTTGCCGGAGGATTCTGAGATCAACTTAAGTGTGGAATAAAATATTATATTTTATTTAACGGAACATTATATTTTTAAGGAGGAACGGCATGAAAACAAAAATCACTCTTCACCCCGAATACAGAATAGGGGCGATCTCGAAGCGGCTCTACAGCTCTTTCTTAGAGCCGATCGGCACTATGGTGAACGGGACTATGTACAATCCCAAACACCCGACCGCGGACTCTCAGGGATTTCGCACCGACATTATCGACGCTCTTAAAAAGACTCCGAATCCCGCGGTAAGGCTTCCCGGCGGCAACTTCGTCTCCGGCTGGGACTGGAGGGATTCGATAGGACCGATGAGCGAGAGAAAAGCGCACCTTGATCTTGCCTGGCGTCAGTATATCCCGAACGACGTGGGACATGACGAGTATCTGCAGTGGGCCGAAAAAATCGGCGCCGAGCCGCTCTATACCCTTAATCTCGGCACCGCAGACATAAACAGCGCGGTCTCCTGCGTGGAGTATACAAACCACGAGGGCGGGACCTGGTGGAGCGATTTAAGACGCAAAAACGGCCATGAAAGCCCGTACGGCGTAAAGCTCTGGTACTTAGGCAACGAGATGGACGGGCCTTGGCAGGTGGGCTCCTGGGAAAGGGATCCGAAGGGATACGGAATAAGAGCTAACGAGATCTCCAAGGCGATAAAGTGGGTGGACGGCTCGATAGAGACCGGCGTATGCGGCTCCTCGGCCCCGTTTATGGCTCACTTCCCGGAGTGGGATCTTACCGTTATGCAGGAGTGCTACGAGTCCGTAGACTATCTTTCGATCCATCACTACCACTCCGCAGCGCCCGGCGACATGGGAGCGCTTTTGGGCGGCGCGCTTTACTATGAAGATTTTATAAATACCGAGTGCGCGATGCTCGACTACGTACAGGCTAAATGCCGCAGCCCGAAGAAGATGATGATAAGCTTCGACGAGTACGGCGCGATGAGCCGCAAGCCCCGCGATTACCGCTACGGATACGGTCAGCACAATATGTATTCCGACCACTATGTATTCAACCCCGACAGAAAATATGTCCGTCACGACCCGGATAACATGTTCCCCGGAAGCAAGCCTATGCCGCGCCGCGGAGATATCATTCCGGCGCTCGGGAACGCTTCGGTGCTTCTTGCGTTCTTAAGGCACGCGGACAGAGTAAAGGTCGGTTGCATGACCGGAGGTCTCGGAACGCTCGTATCCTCAAACAAGGAACACGTCTGGCGTTCGGCGGGATACTATCCCTTCACTCAGCTGATTGAATACGGTCAGGGAATATCTCTAAGGCCCGCTTTCAGCGGCGATACGTTTGACATCCCGGGATATATGGTAGACGACAACTCTCAGTATCCTCTGAAAGAAGGCGTTCCTTATATCGACTGCGCGGCGGCTTACGATGAAGAAAAGGGAAGTCTTGCGGTGTTCCTTATAAACCGCGACGCTAAGGATTCCCGCTCGCTCGAGCTTGATCTTTCGGCATTTGAGGGATATAAGTTAGCGGAGCACCTGGAGCTTTATTCGGACGATCTTGACGCTTACAACAGCTTTGAGGAGCCCGATAAGGTTATCCCGAAGAAGAACGCGGAAACAAAGCTCGAAAACGGTAAAGTTCTCGCCGATCTGAAACCGCTTTCCTGGAACATGATAAGGCTTGAAAAATAATAAAGAAATTTAAATTTTTTCGGAGAATAAAATATGAACGCCGCCGACATATACATTGAAAAATACAAAAATCTTGAAAGGGCCGTAAGAGAGCGCTATCAGCTCAAAAACGGGGATTCGATCTCGCGGTTTTTATGCTCGCAGGAGAAATTCCGCGCGCTTTCCGAGGACATCCGGTACTGCCAGGAGGTAAGAAACTGGCTGCAGCACGAAGCGAAGGTCTCGGGGGAGTTTGCGCTTTTGCCGAGCAAAGAGATGATAAGCTTCATAGACGAGCTTACCGAAAAAGTAAGGAGTCCTCGCCGCTGTCAGGACATAGCGATCAAGGCCGAGAGAATTTTTTCCCGGTCGATGTCTTCAAGTCTTCGGGATACGGTTTCTACTATGCGGCAGCGCGGGTTCTCGCATGTTCCGATACTTAAAAACGGAACGGTCGTAGGGGTTTTTGATGAAAATTCGCTTTTCAACTATATCGGCGATCACGGAAACTTTACGCTTGACGGAACGATGAAGCTCTCGGACATTTCCGCATATCTGAGTCTTAACGGCAGAAAGACGGAGAGGTTTTTATTTGCAAAGCCCTCGGCTTACGTTGAGGATATCGAGGAAATGATCGAGCAGGAGAGCAGAAAGGGCAAGCGGGTGATAATGATTTTTCTCACGGCGACGGGAAAGGAAAATTCCCAGCTGAGGGGTATGCTCACGCCTTGGGATATTATTGAGGATAGAAATTAGGAATTAGGGATTAGTGATTAGGAATTAGGAATTAGGAATTAGGGGAGAACAGATAATAAAAGATGAAGCAGGCCGTGATTGCGGTCTGCTTCTATTATTTTGGCGGCGGGAGTTTGATTTTCATAGGCGGGGATTGGATGGGCGGTGGAAACGCAATTTGGGGCTTCTGCTTCTATCTGTCATTTTCTGCGGGAGGAAAGCTTCGCTTGCGGCGGCGAGATTCGCTGCATATCTACTGAATCGCTACCGACTGCGCCCACCCTCCCGCCCTCTACCGCTTTCTCGCCGCCGCATGAGGTCTCTGCTTCTGATTTTCATTTCGCTCTAACACCCGAGCCGGGCAGGTTTTGACAGCATTAGCTGTCAAAAGGGGAGACGGCCTGCGGCGTCTCCCCGGGCCTTTCTTTTGCATATACGCTTCGCTTATTCTTGCGCATATGCTTCGCTTATGGGGGATTTCGCGGCCTGCGGGCCGCGACCAGGGGTCGTTGCGATTAAAACTCTTTGGAAGGCTCCTGTGGAGCCTTGAAAAGCAAGTTTTAACGCTACGATTCCAAGGGTCGTTGCGATTAAAACTCTTTGAAAGGCTCCTGCGGAGCCTTGAAAAGCAAGTTTTAACGCTACGATTTCTGTCCCCCGGACACCTGCGGCCTTTTGAGGAAAGGCCGGCGAAACCTTTTTAGTTCCTTGCTCTCACACCGCTTCGCAGCCATTATCAAACTGCGCTTGGTAGAGCTCATAATAAAATCCTCTGTCCTTCATCAGGCTCTCATGCGTGCCTTGCTCAACAACTTCTCCTCCGCGCATTACCAGTATATTATCGGCCCTCCGTATCGTCGAAAGTCTGTGAGCTATTACAAAACATGTCTTTCCCTTCATCAGCTCACGCATCGCAGCCTGTATCTGCTGCTCCGTCCTTGTATCTACGTTGGAGGTGGCTTCGTCAAGTATCAGCATATGCGCGTCCAAAAGCATCGCCCTCGCTATTGTCATAAGCTGCTTCTGGCCTTTTGAGATCGACGTTCCGTTATCCGATAAAACCGTGTTATACCCGTCCGGGAGTCTTGATATATAAGAATGTATCCTTGCCGCCTTCGCAGCTCTCTCTACGTCCTCCTGCTTGGCGTTCGGGTTTCCGTAGGCTATGTTTTCATACACCGTTCCCCTGAACAGCCAGGTATCCTGGAGCACCATCGTATAGGCTTTTCTCAGGGAATCGCGGGTTAAGTTCCTGATATCCTTCCCATCTACCGATACCACGCCGCCGTCCGCGTCGTAAAATCTCATAAGAAGGTTTATTATCGTGGTCTTCCCCGCGCCTGTGGGGCCTACTATCGCGGTGAGAGATCCGGGTCTTGCGAGCATTGAGAAGTCCTTTATTATCGGCTTTCCGGGCTCGTAGGAGAAGTTTATGTGAGAAAGTCTTACTTCGCCTTTAACGTCCTTTAATACCTCGGCGTTCGGTGAATCCGCTTTTTCGGGCTCCGCGTCGATAAGTCCGAAGACTCTTTCCGCTGCCGCGAATGCGGACTGAAGCTCGGCGATGATATTTGCGACCTCGTTTATCGGTCCCGAGAATTTTCTTGAATACTGAACGAAGCTTGAAAGATCTCCCAAAAGAAGCGGCTTGTTCCAGATAGCCAAAAGTCCTCCCGCAGCCGCCGCAGCCTGAGCGCTGCCGCCCTTCATGAACAGAAGAGCGCCGAAAACGCAGACGAGAGTCAGGGAGATATTATTTATAAACATTACGCAGGGGCCCGTGATAGTACCGTTGGCTTCCGCTTCGGTGTATGCGTCTACCGCGATCTTATTCTTTTCATCGAATTTTTCAAGAACCGCTTCTTCTCTTCCGTAAGCCCTTACGGTTTTCTGTCCCGAGATCATCTCCTCGACAAAACCGTTCAGCTCTCCGAGCTTATGGCTTCTGTTTCTGAACATCGGTCTTACGCGGTTAGCGAGCCATCTTGTAAAAACTGCCGTCGCGGGGACTGTGAAAACGAATATCAGAACGAGTTTCGGAGCTATCGAGATCATCATCCCGAACGAAACCGAAACGGTGACTACGCTCTGAAGTATCTGCAAAAGATCGTTTGAAAGCGACTGGTTCACCGTATCCACGTCGTAGGTCACCACGCTGATGATATTACCGGTCTGGTATCTGTCGAAAAAGCTTACCGGAAGGGTTGAAAGGCTCTCGAAGATATCCTTTCTCATCTGCTTCGAGATCTTCTTTGAGAGTCTTATCATGACCGCGTTAAGAAGATACGTCAGCACTGATGACAGGACGTAGAATATGCACATAAGAATCACGCAGCGCTTGATAACGTCGAAATTCATAGCGCCCGCGTCTTCGCCTATTTTGATCTCGTTTATAGCCTGTCCCGAAAGTTTCGGGCCGTAGAGCGAGAGAAGGCTCGAGGACAGTGAAAGAATGAGCGCGAGCACAAGAAGCAGGCGGTTTCTTCCGAGGTATTTCCAGAGTCTCAGTAAAATCGCGCCGCGCGTATGCTTGACGGTCGAAAACGGCAGCTTGCCGTCCTCGTACTCAGCGGAAATATTAGCCGCGGGGGCGTTCTGATTTTTTGGCATAATACACCTTCTTTTAGAAGTCAGATTGTCAGAATGTCAGAAGACAGATTTTTGGGGGCGCTTCTGAGCTTCATTTCATTCTGAAATGAAGGCTCGAATGATGATTTCGGGGGCTTCCGCTATGCTAACATGCATAAGGGCGCAGGTTTAGCGGCGGCGAGATTCGCTACTTTCTTGCAGAAGCATTACCGACTGCTCCCCACCCTCCCGCCCGGCCCGCGAATCTCGCCGCCGCACGAAGGTTTCTGCCCCTTATTTTTACTTTTAGCGTACGCCCGGGCTTGTTTTGACAGCGTTCGCTGTCAAAAGGGGAGACGGCCTGCGGCGTCTCCCCGGGCCCCTCTGTGGCACATACGCTTCGCTTATTCTTGTGTATACGTTTCGCTTATTCTTGTGCAATACGCTAACGCTTATAGAGTGTTTCGCGCCTGCGGGCGCGACCAAATGTCGTTGCGATTAAAACTCTTTTCAAGGCTCCTGCGGAGCCTTGAAAAGCAAGTTTTAACGCTACGATTTCTGCCCTTTGGAATCCTGCGGCCTTTTGAGGAAAGGCCGGCGAAACCTTTTTAATTCCTACTCATTTTCATATCCCCATCAGTTATCTGTCCTCCGACAGCCCTAACTGCTGCTCCGCTATCTCCCTATACTCCGCGCAGCTCTCCATAAGCTCCTCGTCCGTCCCCAGTCCTATCGGTCTTCCGTCAGATAATACCAGTATCTTCGTACACCCTCGCACCGAGCTTATCCTCTGCGCTATCGTTATGGTCGTTGTCTCCGAATATCCCCTGTGAAGCGCTCGCCTTAGCTCCGCGTCGGTCCTGTAGTCGAGCGCTGACGACGCGTCGTCAAGTATCAGTATCTCCGGATTCCCCGCAAGCGCTCTTGCAATAAGAAGCCTTTGCTTCTGCCCTCCGGAGAGATTGTTTCCTCTCACCGCTACCCCTGATTTGAATCCCTTTTCGCGCTTTTTGATGAATTCCGCTGCCTGAGCGTCCTCGGCGGCTCTTTGCGCGTCCTCTTCGGATATGTCGCGGAAGAATTTTATATTATCCTCTATCGTCCCCTCCATCACAAAATCGTTCTGGAACGCTATGCCGAACTTGCTTCTCAGCTCCTCGCGCGGATATGACTTCACGTTTCTGCCGTCTATAAGTATCTCTCCCGACGTTACGTCGTAGATTCTCATAAGAAGGCTTAAAACGGTGGTTTTTCCGGCTCCGGTCTCCCCTATTATCCCAAGGCTTTCACCGCGGTTGAGCTTAAAGCTCAGTCCGTCGATATTCTTCCCCACGCCGGTGTATGTAAACGAAACGTTTCTGAATTCTATGCAAGGGGGATTTTTTTCATGTTCAGGCGGGATTTCCTTGACTGTCAGATCCTCCGGCATTGCTAAAACGTCGGCGACTCTGAGAGCGCTCGCCTGTCCCTTTGACCACATGACGAAAATTCTCGTTATTCCGAGCATCGCGTTCAGGATCATCACAAAATACTGCAAAAACGCGATTATAACGCCGGATTTAGATACCCCCGCGTTCACTCTGAACGCGCCTATCAGAACGACCAGCGTAAGTCCGAGATTCAAAACGAGCGACGAAAGAGGATTCGTTATCGCGGTTATCATCCCTGCCTTCTGATCTATCGCGGTGAGCTCGCTGTTCACCCCGTCGAATCTTTCCTTCTCGTATTCGGTTTTAGAGAGCGCTTTTATGACTCTTACTCCGGTAATATTTTCCTGCAAAACTCTTACCGCCTTATCGAGCACGGTCTGTTCCTCTTTATATAGGGGGACGGATTTTTTCGTGACAAGATAGACGGTGATCCCTATGATCGGGAGCAGAGCAATCAAAACGAGCGAAAGCACCGGGTCCATCGACAGCATCATTACAACGCCGCCCAGAAGAAGGATAGGCGCGCGGATTCCGAGCCTTTGCATTCTTGCAAGGAGCTGATTTACATTATAAGTATCGCTTGTAAGTCTCGATTCCGCGGAAGGCGTCGTCAGCTCGTCCATCTGTCCCGCCGAAAGGCTGTCAAGCTTTTCAAAAAGATCGTAACGAAGTTTTCGTGTAATTTTCCCCGAGCTTACCGCAGACATTCTGTTAGCGATAATATTGCATGCCAAGCATCCCCCGGCGCAGAACAGCATAAGCGCGCCGAACGAAAAAATCATCCCCCGCGAGCCCGCAGGCACCGCGCTGTCAAGGATGATCTCCATAAAGTACGGAATAAAGAGCTCCAGCACAGCCGCCAAGAGCTTAATAATCATTGTAAGGATGATGTACCCGGTATAGGGTTTAATATAGCGCGTAAGCTTTTCCATCGTGATCCTTTCGGGTTGAGGTAGGGAAGGGAGTTGGGATAAAGGGGGATGAGCGAGGGCGGGAGGATGAGGGAAGGGGGGATAATGATAAAATACGGTGTTATTTTAGCACTTTTTTGAGGAGTTGTCAAGGGTGGAGGAAGGGCGGGAGTGTACAAACCGCCCACAATATGCTATAATATCATCGAGGTGATAAAAATGTCAAGAGTAGCAAAAATTGATG
>CANPYR010000038.1 GCA_947588805.1 uncultured Clostridia bacterium | reverse complement strand
ACTTTTCGTTGAATAATTATACACCTAATTTTAGAAGATAGGCTCATTTTTTAACCAAATTCTATTATACAAGGAGGTTTTGAAAATCATGATTTGAGGAGGTGATAACTACGGAGGTAAGTGACGGAAATCTTTGGAACGAAAACTCAAAACGCGTGTTCGCTTCCGTTTATCTTATGCTCGGAGACGTTAAAGAAGCCGCTCTCAGCGCAGGTATCCCCGCGCAGATCGCTTACGTCGAAGGGCTTAAGATCCTCGGAGATAAGACGGTCGCAAGGCTCATTAAAAAGGGCCGGAAGCATTCTTCAAGCGAAGCCGAGGTCTTAAGAGGGCTGCGAAGACTCGCATTCGGCCGCACTAACGACGCGCTCGAGCTTTTAAAGGACGATCCCGGGGATGTGGATCCTCAGGCGCTCGATCTTTATAACGTTTCGGAGATAAAAAGAGTAAAGGGCGGCGGCGTTGAGATCAAATTCTTCGACAGGCTCGAAGCGCTTGAAAGGCTCGGAGAGATCGAAACTAAGGAATCCGACGCGGAACGCGCCGACGCGGTCTTCAGGGGGCTCGCGCGCGCAAGCGCCGAAGATTAGCTCGGAGAAGAAGATGAAAGGTAAAAATTCGGTACGGAGGTAAAATGTGGAGGTTTGAAAAGTTTTCGGAAAAACAGAAGAAGGTTCTGAGATGGTGGACGGATGATAAATACGGCGCGATAATCTGCGATGGGGCCGTGAGAAGCGGAAAGACTACCTGCATGGGTCTTTCGTTCGTGATGTGGGCGATGATGGGCTTTGCGGATACGGACTTCGCGATCTGCGGAAAAACCGTGACGTCGGTGAAAAGAAATATCGCCGACGAGACGGTCAGATATTTCAAAAGCTGCGGGCTGTCCGTCGAATATAAGACGTCCCGGAATCTCTTTACGGTCTCTCACCGCGGAAGGACAAACAGATTCTATCTGTTCGGCGGCAAGGACGAGGGCTCGGCCGCGCTTATTCAGGGGATGACTCTCGGCGGGGTGCTTCTTGACGAAGTGGCGCTGATGCCGCGTTCCTTTGTCGAACAGGCGCTTGCAAGATGCTCTCTTGCCGGCTCGAAAATGTGGTTCAACTGCAACCCCGACAACCCCTCGCACTGGTTTTACCGGGAATGGATCCTCAAAGCCGAGGAGAAAAACGCGATGTATCTTCACTTCACGATGGAGGACAACCCCGGGCTGTCCGAGAGAGTGAGAAAGAGATACGAAACCCTTTACAGCGGCGTTTTCTATCAGCGCTTCGTGCTCGGAAAGTGGACGGCGGCGAGCGGCGCGGTCTATCCTATGTTCGACCGCTCTTTGCATGTCACCGACAACATCCCCGGGTGTGAGAGATTTGCGGTGAGCTGCGACTACGGGACGGTGAACCCGTCCTCCTTCGGACTTTGGGGAGAACGCGACGGGATCTGGTATCGGATCTCGGAATACTATTATTCCTCACGCGTCGAGGGAGCTATAAGAACCGACGAGGAGCACTACAGAGGACTTGAAAGGCTCTGCGGCGGCAGGGAGATAGAATCGGTGACGGTAGATCCCTCGGCGGCAAGCTTTATCGAGTGCATAAGGCGGCACGGGAAGTACAGGGTTAAAAAGGCTGAAAACGACGTCTTAAGCGGCATAAGAAAGGTGCAGGACGCTCTCCGCGAAGGAAAAATAATGATCTCGTCATCCTGCAAGGACTGCATAAGAGAGTTTGAAAGCTACCGCTGGGATCCGAAGTCGCCGGACGACAGGGTAATAAAGGAAAACGACCACGCGATGGACGACCTTCGTTACTTTGTCACGGGATACCTCGGAGAGGATCCGGAGCCGTGGTTCTGCGCAAGCGTTGAAAGAGAAAAATGAAATCGATAAAACAAAAAAGGAGTGATAATTTGGCAATTTTAAAGAGGAAAAAGAACGCCGAGAGCTCGTCAGGCATAGGCGCGGTAAGCTCCCCGCATTCGCGAAGCGACGGCTTTTTCAGGCTTAAAGGCTCGCTCGGCGGGGAAAAGGAGCTTTATGCGGAGCTGAGAAAGCAGGTCCCGGTGATAGACGCCTGTCTCGGAAAGATAATACGTCTTGCCGGCGGCTTTCGGGCGGTATCAAGGGACGAGAGATTCCAGGAAGAGCTCGACGTGTTCGTTAAATCGGTTCCCATAGGCTCGTCGGGAAGAGGTCTGAACGCATTTTTGGACTGCTGGCTCGACTCCCTTCTCACCTACGGCTCGGCGCTCGGAGAGATAGTATACTCAAAGGATTCCGGAGGGATCTCGGGGATCTACACCGCGCCGATGAGAAGGATAGAGATATCCTGCGACGGGGGAGAAAGGGTCTACAGGATCGCCGGAACGGGTAAGCCGATAGCGGTATCCCATCCCGAAAATCTTTTATTCGCGGCTCTTTCGCCTACGCCCGACGATCCCTTCGGGGTATCGCTGCTCAGGGGCCTGCCGGAGCTTTCGGCCATTCTTTTACGGATCTACGATACCGTCGGACAGAACTTCGACCGCGTGGGGAACGTCCGGTACGCGGTCACTTACAAGCCGACGGGGGATATCGGGGACAGAGCGCTCGCAAAGGAAAGAGCTCAGCAGATAGCGAAGGAATGGTCAAGCGGCATGGCGGCTTCCAAGGCGGGAGATATCAGGGACTTCGTAGCGGTCGGAGACGTATCGATAAAAGCGATAGGAGCGGACAACCAGATTCTTGATACCGAGGTCCCGGTAAGGCAGATTCTTGAACAGCTCGTCGCGAAGCTCGGTATCCCTCCGTTTCTTCTCGGGCTCAACTGGTCTACCTCCGAGAGGATGAGCGAGCAGCAGACGGATATGCTCACCAGCGAGCTTGAATATTACCGCAGGCTCGTGACTCCGGCGCTTGAAGATATCTGCTCCGCTCAGCTGAGACTTTTGGGATGCCCGGAAAGCGCTTATATCGAGTGGGAGGATATAAATCTTCAGGATAAGACCGAGGAAGCGCTTGCAAGACTCAGAAACGCTCAGGCCGAAAAATTGGAGCGCGAAACCGAAAATGAAAGAAAGGAGGAAACGGGACTTGGAGAATAAAATGGAAAAAATAAACCGCTATACGCGGCGCGAGCTTAAGGAGGACGAGGTTTACTGCTTTCCTGTGATACTCTGCGACAACGAGATAGACAGGGACTGTGAAAAATTCTCTCTTTCCGCTCTTCAGGCTCTCGCGAAGCTTTATATCGGCAAGACCGGGATATTCAGCCACGACGCGAGAGGCGAAAACCAGACCGCAAGGATCTATGACGCGGAGGTGGTGACGGATCCCGAGAAGAAGACCGCCGACGGCGAAGAATATTCCTATCTCAAGGCTTACGCTTACATGGTGAGGACCGACTCGAACGCTGATCTTATTAAAGAGATCGACGGCGGCATAAAAAAAGAGGTCTCGGTCGGCTGCTCGGTATCAAGAGAGATCTGCTCGGTATGCAAAAAGGACAGAAGGACCGGAGAATGCGCTCACCGCAAGGGCAAAAGCTACGGCGAGAAGAGATGCTTCACCGTTCTTGACGGCCCGACCGACGCATACGAGTGGAGCTTCGTCGCGGTCCCCGCTCAGCGCGGCGCGGGCGTTACCAAACATTTTTCAGCCGAAGAAACCGAAAAGACATACGGGGGAAGCGGAATTATCGAAGCGCTGACCGAAGATCTCAGGCGGGACATAATAAGGCTTTCCTTCCTGGAGGGAGACAGCGTGCCGATAGACCTGACCAAGGCAGCTATCGGAAAAATGGATCCCGAGGAGCTTTTAAAACTTAAGAGATCCTTAGAAAAAACCGTTTATCATAAGCCGTCGGAGCTTGAAAAGGCGCTCGACGGCGCTAAGGATAACGGTCTTGCAAACAGCAGCTACAGGCTCTGAATCGGAGACTGAAGCAACATAAATAAGATCAAAAACAAAAAAATTTTTATTAAAGAAAGGAATTAAATCTATGTACAACGAAATCACTCTTGAAAAGGGACTTTACAACATCACAGGCAAAACCTTCACCGAAGCTCTTACCGAGCTTGACGGCGACGAGGGCTACAAGGGCACCGAGCTCGAGGGGCTCGACGCTTTCGAGAGACAGCTTAAGCGCTTCAACATCCGCGTTTCCGGCCCCGGCTCGGACAGAGTCGAGAAATTCTTCAAGACCACTCAGTCCGCGATACTGTTCCCGGAATTCGTTCGCCGCTGCATCAAGGCCGGCATGGACAAGGCTTCGGTCCTTCCTTATATCGTCGCCGCGCAGACCTATACCGACGGTATAGACTACCACGGAGTGACGCTTACCGACAAGGACGGCTCCGACTCCGCAGTTAAAGCCGGCGCAGCTCTTCCGATAACCTCCGTGGAGAACAGCGAAGCAGCCGTCGCCATCAGCAAGTACGGCAGACAGATCCAGACCGTATACGAAGTTTTAAGAAAGCAGAGACTCGATCTCTTCGCGGTGGTTTTAAAGACCATGGGAGCGAAGATCTCCGGAGTCATAAACAAGGCCGCCGCAGACAAGCTCGCCGAGAGCGTAGTTTCCTCCGATACGGCTTCGACCGCTATCGCTTATTCCGACCTCGCTTCCTTCTGGGCCGCGCTCGGAAACCGCAATATGAGCTGCATGCTTATCTCTCCGGCGCTTCTTGCTAAGGTCCTTGCTCTTACCGAGATGAGCGACTGCACGGGAGATCAGGACGGAGTCATTACCACTCCTTTCGGAGTCAAGCTGGTAAAATGCCCCGGACTTGCGGACGATACCGTTATCGGCGTCGACAAGAGCTGCGCTCTTGAAGCCGTATTCGGCTCGGACGTTATCGTAGACAGCGAAAAGCTTATCTCTAACCAGATAGACAACATCGCTTTCAGCGTCTCGGTGGGATTTGCAAAGATCTGCACCGACGCGGTAGCTGTCCTCAAAGTCAAGGGAGAGTAATATCCGCTTAAAGAAAACAGAAGTCGGATAACGAAGATCGGAATTTAAGGAGCCGCCTGTTTCCGTCTTGTAATTTTCAGGCTTTCTGTTTTCTGAAAGGGCGCAGCCCGCGGACGGCCGAACGGCCGGACGGACTCGCCGGACGAAGGAAGACGAGTCGCGCGCGAAGCGCGCCGGGCTGCGCCCGGGTTGGGAGATACAAAAGAAAAGGCAAGCATAAAGGCCGTTAGGAGCGAAGCCGCACTTGCGCCTTTATCGCGCCTGCTTTTAAGCGCAGAGACCTATAGTTACAACTTCTGATTTCTGATTTCTCAATTCTGTCATCTAAAAGGGGGTAATTTATTTGCCGAATATAACATATGAAAACATAAAAACAGACTTCTGCAAGCTTTCGCACCTTGATCCCGTGGAAGCGGAAAACTACTCGTCGCTTATCAAATCGGCTCAGGAAAGCTTCAAAAAGCTTCTTTTAAGGGAGCCGACCGAGGACGAGATCCCGTCGTGCGAATATACTGCTGCCTGCAAGGCTTTTTACAGCTATACGGTGCTAAGAGCCGCTTCCGAAAAAACTTATTCCTCCACTACCGGCGGCATGTTCAGAAGAAGCTATGATACCGAAACCGTATCCGCTGCCGAAAATCTTTTCCGTCAGGCTGTTTCTTCGCTTCCAAGCGGACTTGCTTCGGACTGCGGATTTGTGTTCGAGGGGGTGCGGGGGTGATGTTCGAGGAGTATCTTTTGCCTGTGAGCGCTTCCCTCACCGAGAGCTTCGGTACGGTATATCCGCTGTTCTGCGATCTTAAAATGCCGGAGCACAGAGGAAACGATCTCTGCTTCTGCGGGCTTTGGGAATATAAGTATGTCATGGACGGAAGCGCCGGGGATGAAGCGGAAAACAGCGCGGAGGTAAAATATCTTGTCGAGGTCCTCGGAAAAAGGAACGAGAGCGCCGAGGAATTGACAAAGACGGTAGACGAAAAAGTCATCCCCGCGCTTAAGCTCTGCTCAGCCCCAAAAAAGAGCATAAAACGTCTCGGGTGCAGATATTCCCGCGAACAGGCCGGGTATATAGTCTCAGCGGAGCTTGATTTCGATATCGGCTCCGGCGGCGGGGCGATACCGTTCACGCCGGGCGTTTCAATAGGCGGGAAAAGCTATCCCTGCTTCAGCGGCTTCGGAGTTAAAAGCGAAGTCAAAACCGGCGAGACCGCTCTTCTGGGCGGCAGCATCAAATCAAGAAAAATAGGAAAGCGTCCGAGAGTCTTAAGTATCTACGGCGAAGGCGGCTTCACGACAAGCGGTCTTAGCGGAGTCTATTCCGAGCTCTATCCTATGCTTGGAGAACCCGCCGGGAGCATTTCCGTCGGCGGGACGCAGTTCGACGGCATGATAATGAGCGGGATAGAATACAAAGTTAAAGACGACGGCTCGGAGAGCTTGGAGCTTGAATTCAAAGAGGTGGATGAAGCTTGACGGAATTCAGACTTGCGGTGAGATATCAAAGGGCGGCGGTGCAGCTTTACGATTGCGTAAGCTTTCGGTTCGCCAAGGAGAGATATACACCGTACACGACTCTTTCCGGAGAGTGGTACTGTCCGGAAAATATGAATATGTCCGAGATAATGACTCTGATTTTTTACGCCGACGGCGCTATTATCCATAACGGCTTCCCCGCTTCCGCTCAGATCCTGAAAAAGGACGGCAGAACGGCGCTTAGAATCACGAGCTACGGCTATTCTATGGCTCTGACCTCGAACCAATGCCCCGACGGGCTTATAGAAAATGTAAATCTCACCGAGCTTATCTCAAAAGCCGGATTTACGCTTCCGAACGTCACGTATCAGCAAAACACGCCGAGCGTGAACTATGTAAACTATTACAACGGAACGAGCCTTTGGGACGGGATCGTGAGCTATTCGCTTCGCGCGGCGACGGCGTTTCCGTACTTAAGGGGCGCAAACGAGATCAGAGTCTCACCGCCCGAGGATCAGAAAGAGATTCTGACAGAGTCGTCCGAGCTTATCTCAAGAAGCTCCGAGACCGACTACTCGAAGATAATTTCAAGGATCTCGATGAAGCCTATAGACGGCGAAGGCGAAGGCTACAGCTACGCGAACTCGCTCGCGGCGAGGAAAAATATCGTCAGGTGCAAGGAGATACCCTTCGACCGCGAGTGGATAATGGACCCGTTGGAGGGACTGAAGAGCCGAGTGGATTATTCGATGAGAGGATTTTTGGCGAACGGCTATACGCTTTACGGGTACCAAAGCGCGGATATTCTTGACAGGATATCGGTGACGGATCTCAGGGCTGACAGCGAGATCTCCGCGATAACCGTCAGCGGCACTGCGGCAAAAGGCGTTCAGACGGAGATCTGGTGCTATTTTGACGGGTACTGTAATTAAATTTTTAACGGGGAGATACGCAGGGAGTCTCCCCGGTTTATATTTAAGGCTCCGCCGCACAATCAGCCGCTAAATGTGTGACGGCGCCTTAAATGCAAAAAAGCCATTGTACCGGATCTGATACATTGGCTTTTTTTCATATAATCAGGGTTCGGGGAAAGCTTCTTCCCTTCACCCCTCGTCCACCGAAAGGTATACTACCCCTAAATCTACTCCGGCGAGGTCGCGGCGCTCTATGCCGCAAAGAAGCAGGTAACAGGAGTCCGGCTTCTCGCCTTCATCCGGCTCGGCTGCGTTTACCGTCACATATATCTGGAGATTATTTACAAATATCTCGCTGATCTTAGGCTCCTCCTCGCCCGAGCACGGTATCAGCACCGCTACAAGAACATACCTCTCGCAGATATCCCAGCTGTAGAGCGTGCCGATGTTATCCTTAAATTCTTTATCAAGATCAAATCTGTCGCGGTATTTGTCGTAAAAATATACCAGCTCCTCGTAGCCGTCGATGGCGTCCACGACCTTCTCGGAAGAGTCGTCGAGCGTGTCCGCACGGTAGCAGAACGACGTGTATTCCGGGCTGAAAAGCCGGAACATATCCGCGTCAAAGGCGGAGTTGTTCTCGCCGTCTACGACCTCGGTGATATTTATCTCGGGCGGCAAGGCGTCGATGCCCGAAAAGCTCCCGGCGGGGGCGGTAAAGATAAGGTTGTACTCGGTGTTCAAAAGCGGCGAAGATTCGGGGGTGTGTCTGGTGATGTCAAAAGAAACTCTGTCGGGATAAATCCGTATCGGCCCGGCGGTGTGGTTTACATAGCTTGACGGTTCGTCTATCGTGAGCACCAAAACGTCGTTGTCGCTGAAGAATTCGTCGGTAAAGGACAGCATCGCGTCGGTGAAATGCCTGGCGTAGATATGCTCGCGTTCCGTTGAATCGTAAAAATTTTCCACATCCGAATAACTGCGGAGGACGCGGAAGCATGGTATCCCCCGAACGTCCGCGGGGACGTGGCCGCGATACATCGTAAGAAAGCTCCCGTAGAGTTCGCCCACGGAAAGCGGCTCGCCCGATTCGGGAAGAGTAATTTTTTCATTCGCCGCCGAATATGCCGAAGACGCCGAAGCTAAAGAAGCAGTCTCGGGGACGGATTCGATAGGATATTCTGTTATTCTTCTTCCGCACCCGCAAAGGCACGAAAGCGCTAAAATAAGCGCAGCAGCGCACTTGAAAACGCGCCCGAGCATATTCTGACCTCCTCCCCGAAAGTAATCAAAGGGGTACGGCGGGGTTTAGGGTAATGATGTAACAGTGATTGGGATGGTAATATTTATGATGGGGGATAAGTATATTCTATGCGAAAAACGAAAAGTGATACGCGAGGGTGGCGGGGTGTGATAAGGGATGATATTATTATAGCATAGAATTTTGGTAAAAGCAAGACCCGGAGAGGTACACAGTCTTTGATGAATAATTTGGGAGGACGGCGGCGATCCGCTTGTCCTCCCAAACTTTTTTACTCTCTCGCCGTCACCCATCTCCCGTAATCCCCCCAGAAATAGTCGCTGATGAACCCCTGATAGCTATCCTTCCCAACCTCTATCCTGAAACCGTCTCCCGCGCCTTCGCAGGCCAGAGCTTCAGACATATTATTCGGCACGGAAATTTCGTCCGCGAGCCTGTCCTCCGGAATAACCACCCGTTCAAGCTCCGAATCGCTCAGCGCATATCCGTCAAGTCTTGAAACGCCGTTTCCGAGATATAATACCTTCGCTTTCGAGCCCCGGAACGCATACCCAGCCACGGTCCGAACCGGATATCCGTCCGCATAGTCGGGGACCGTGAGCTCCGTAAGCTCCGCGCCGGCGGGATTCACTCCCGTGACCGTCCAGGAACCGTTTTCAAGCTCCATCTCAAAGTAGAGATTGTCTGCGGTCAGAACTTCTTTATACTCCGGATATTTTTCGGACAGTGAAGCATAATCCTCGCTGTAGGCAAAGATCACAGGCGAGCCGCCGAGCGAAATAGGATCCTCCGGCAGAATTATCTCCGTCCCCTCCGGGAGCCGTATCTCTAACCCGGAAACTGTATCCGCAAACGCGTTTTCGGCTATATTTTTGACGTTTTTACCACATACTATCTTCTCCGCTTCGCTCCCGTAAAGCGCAAAGGGAGCGAGAGAGGTTATCGGCGCGCCGCTCGCTTCATCCGGAATAATAAGCTCCTTACGCATAAGCCCGGTTTCGGTAAGAGAAACTATCTTCGCTTCGCCGCCGCTTATTTCATACTCAAAGCTCTCGTTCGGAGCAAGAATATCCCTGACGTTTTCGTACTTTTCATCGCTGTAAAATTCGACGAATTTATCCGACGGTACATATATCTTAAACCCGTCCGCGCAGCCGTTTCCGGTCCCGCCCGGGAATGTGACTTCGCCGGGCTCCGAGCCGTCCGGAAGAACTATCCCCGCAAGATTTTCGGCATTTTCAAACGCCCCGGAGTCTATTTTGGTAATATTTAAACCGAGAGTAATAATTTCCGCGCGGCATCCCTCGAACGCTCCCGCGCTTATTCCGACTACTTTATTCCCCGAAACCTCGTCCGGGATTGAAAGATATGATTTCTCGGCTCCCGATTCGCTGACCTTTTCTACCGCCCAAGCGCGCGAATTTGCGGACGAAAGACGAATAAGATCAAAGTCCTCGCAGTCCGGCCTTTTTCCCGAGGGCGAAGGCAGAGACGACGCGGGAAGGGTGATACTCTGATCGCCGAGCTGTCTTTTTATATCGTCAATCAGCTTAACGGTTCTTACCGTGACTCCGGAGTTGTTGAGATGAAACTCCGAGTCGTAAAAATACCCCGGGTCCATGATATAATTTTCAAGACTGCTTATAACGGGAAAATCAAGGGAAAGGGCGACGGTCTTCTGGAAGTTTATTATCTCCTCCTCGGAGTTAAAGGGGAGTATAGCTTCGGAATTGACCGGCGGGAAACTGAAGAAAACCTTCGCGCCCTTTTTCTCAGCATATTCCGCAAAGCCGTTCAGATATTCTGTATACCCGTAAAACTCATCCGAGCCGGAAAAGCTCAGTATCACGGGATTCCCGCAGCCGTTAAGAACGCTGTAGGGGCGGTCGAAGACGTTGTCGCCGTATTCGTTGAAGTTTTCTTTTCTGTATGCTCCGACGTTTTCCGGTCTTTCTCCGGATATAAGATAGTTAAGCTTGCTCCCGGCAAGCCCCCACGCCGCGCCTATTACTTCCGCTCTGTTTTCGGAGGATATGCTTTTTATCATCCCGAGATTCCCGTCGAGCGCCTGCGCAAAGGTCTCTGCGCCGAAGTATAAAGAATAGGTCTCGGCGTTAAGCTCGGGAGCTAAGACTATGATATCCCCGGGATTTATATTTTCCCTTGCAAGATCTACCGTGAGCTTCGAGCCGAGATTAGCATAAAGCCCGAGGTTTACCGCCTTCATCCCGAGCTTTTCCTCTATCATCCCGCTGTCGAGCCCGAACGCCGAGGAGCTTCCCGAAACTACCGTTATCTTCGGCTCGTCGATAGATCTAAGCCGCTCGTACTTTTCCGAAAGCTCTCCCAAAAACGTATCGCCGTACCAGTGCGGCAAAAGCTCCGCGCAGAAGAATATGAACGCAAACGGGAGCAGGAATATAATAAGCATCGGGAGAAATTTTTTATAGAATTTTTTTCTTTCGCTCATGTTTTTCGCCCCCTCAGAACTGGAAATAGATAAACGAGCTTGCCCCGCCGCGGTTTAGAAGTATCAGCCAGGCGGCGGCTGCGCACCAGCAGAAAAGTATGTACATAAACGCCTTTTCGGGCGAGAGGGATACTTCCGGATCATCGGGAGAAGCTTTTTTCAGAGCTATGCTTCTGTCCGCCATGAAGGTGATAAACACCGAGAGCGAAGCGCTTAAAGCTTCGGCCGCGCCGAAGCCTAAGGCCGAAAGCGAAGCGGAAAAATCTATCCCCGCCCAGCCCGTGAACAAGGTCATATAGAGCGTCGCCATGTCGCTTAAGCTGTTTGCCCTGAAAGCCACCCAAGCGATAAGAACAAGAACGAATGTTACCGCCCGTCTGAAAAGAATATATAGTTTTTTATTTTCGATCTTAAGACGCTCTCTCAGCTTTTTTCTGAGCGGTTCTGTGACGTTCCCGACGATCTGATATATGCCGTGGGCGATCCCCCAGATTATATATGTAAACGCCGCGCCGTGCCAGATCCCGGAGATAAGAAAGACGCTGAAGATGTTAGCGTACTGCTTCGCGCGGCCTTTTCTTGAGCCGCCGAGCGGGATATAGATATAGTCGGTGAACCAGGACGTCAGGGAGATATGCCATCTTCTCCAGAAGTCGCGGATATTTATCCCGCTGTAAGGGGCGTTGAAGTTCTGCATGAGCCTTATCCCCATCACGCGCGAGCATCCTATCGCGATATCGGTATATCCCGAAAAGTCGCAGTATATCTGAACCGAAAAGAGAAGAGTGGCTAAAAGCACCGTGAAGCCGTTAAAGATCGGCTCTCCCTGAGTCCCCGCGCCGTTATAGATCTTTTCGACGAAGACCGAAAGCTGATCCGCAACCGCGACCTTTTTAAAGAATCCGAGCGCCATCATCTTTAAACCCGTCGAAGTATCGGAATATGTGAAGGGGTTGTCCTTTTTGAGCTGAGGGATAAGATTCTCGGGCCGCTCGATAGGTCCCGCGACAAGCTGAGGAAAGAATGAAACATACAGCGCGTACCAGCCGAAGTGCCTTTCCGCGGGGACTTTTTCACGGTATACGTCGATAACGTAAGAGAGCGTCTGGAAGGTGTAGAACGATATACCGACGGGAAGAATAAGATCGAGAGTGAAATCCCCGGCGTTCAGGCCGAATGCTCTTAGGAGCGAGGTCACGCTTGAGGAAAGAAAGTTAAAATATTTAAAGAAGAATAAAACTGAAAGACTCGCCGCCGTAGCAAGAAAGAGAAGAAGCTTTTTGACTTTCTTTTTTTCGGCCCGCTCGATCCCTATCGCGCTTAGGTATGAAACGGCTGTTGTAAATAGGATAAGATATATAAGGTCGGCCCGCCAGCTCATATAGAAATAATAGCTCGCGGCCAAAAGCGCCGTCCAGCGGTACTTTTTCGGGATTATCCTGTAAATAAGAAGCACCAGAGGGAAAAATATCAGAAACGAAAAGGAATTAAATACCATCTTTTTTCTCCTTTCCGAAAATATACGAAGCCAAAAACGCTTCGGCGCAGCTTATCAGAAGAAACAGAAACAACGTCTTCGGAGAAGCTTTGCACGCCGCCATGAATACTATCCCGGCAAGGTGAGAAAAAACGTTCAGGGATGTGAATAAAAGCTTTAGCTTTCGGCTTTTTAGCGCGAAAGAAACGAAATGAAGCGCGGAAATTATAAGAAGAATAATTAAAAGCCACGGGAAAAGCGGCGCGGAAAAAATTTCGTTCATCTACGGTTTAATCCCCTTTCTTTTCCGGATCGCCGTTTAAGAGATATTCTTTAAGATCCTTGACAAGATTTTCTGTTCTTATCCTTGCGCCCTCTTCGTTTGGGTGCCACTCCGAGTCGAAGAAGTTCTGATGATCCATTATATAGGTCCCGATGTTTGAAATGACCGGGAAATCAAGAGCCTGAGCGCATTTTTCGGTGAACTTATCGTACTCCGACTGCACGGCCGAGGAGGGGGACAGTCGGGATTTGTCAAAGGTCCCGAAGCTGAATAAAAGCTCCGCTCCGCTCTCAAGATACTTTTTATAGATCCCGTTAAGATTGTCCGCGTTCAGACGGAATTTATCAAAAGTCTCAGTCGAGCCGCCGAAACTTCCTCTCACCGACTTTCTCGGGACCGAGCGGTCGCCGTATTTGTTTATGTCGGCGGGGAGCTGGTAGGGCTTGCCGCTTTGATGCATGGCCGGAACGAGCGAGTTGTCGCCGGGGTCTCCTATCTGGAATTTTCTGAAGCAGTCCCAGAAGTGAGTATAGTTTGAAATATCCACGTCCCGGAAAATGTCGTAGCACTGCTCGTTTCCTCGGAACACCTTCGCGTGGAACTCGTTTAAACCCATCGAAGCCGAGGAGGAATATTCCGGCGCGTGAACGACTATATCGCCTTTGTTTGCATACTTAGATATCGCTTCAAGGAAGAAAAGCGAGGGATTAGCGGCGTTGGTGCCGTAGTTTATTACCGTATACCCCGGCATAAGCTCCTCAAAGAGCTCGCCGTCAAGACCGTTCAGAGATGAAGAGCCGGAGACCACCGCGATAAAGTTATCCCCCGCAGTCCTTAAGCGCTCATATTTTACGCAGAAGCTCCCTTCGACCTCTCCCGAATAAACCGGAAGTCTTTGGGCGTTCAGAACTACCGTCTTAAGAGTATCCGGGAAGCTCTCGTCGTATACCTCGCACACCGAGTCGAATATCACGGTCTCATAAAGCTCGGGACAGCCCGAGAAAGCGTTCTTTTCCACGGTAACTACGCTTTTAGGTATGACCACGCGCTCCAAGGTATCGCTTTCAAACGCTCCTGAGGAGATAGCAAGGACCGGTTTGCCGTCAAGAGCTTCGGGGATCACCGCAAGAGTATCCGTCCCGACGTAGGCTTTGATCACCGCTCCCTCCGTCATTTCCGTCTTCTGAGCAAGGCTTCCCGGGAAAACGTCTTTTATCACGGGGACCGATTCTATATCATAAATAAAATCTCTCTCGGGAGAATTTTTCGCCCAGACTACATTCAGCTCAAGGCTCTCCCCCGTGACCTTGCAAACCCCGCCCATGTTTGAAAATCCCGGGATATCGTTTGCGGAGCGGTAGTTTTCATATTCCGCAGGCTCCAAACTGTAGCCGACCGCGGTATAGCCTTCTTTTATAAACGAGCCGTTTGATTCGAGAGTTTGCTGCATAGCGTAGATTTCGTTATAGCTTCCGAGCGCGGTATATTCATCCTCGCCGTCGGCGGTCTTACCTCCGCAGAGGTTGTAAATTATCCTATACTCCGAAAAGCCCTTGAAGTTGGCATAAAGCGTCAGGTCGGAATCAACAAAGACGACGTCGTCAAGGCTTTCGGAGACAAGTCTGCCGCCGTCCTCCAAAAATCCGTCCTCGCTCCAGCCCTCGAAGGTGAGATAGTCGGGGCATTCCGCAAAAACTCCGACTTCGCCGGGGTATGCAAGTAAGGACTTATCCGAATAAGCCGCGGCGGCGGGATTATTTGATTTTACCGAGAAGGCGATCACGTCCTCGTCCCGCGCGGCGAAGATATCTATAGTTTCCGGCGCGTAAACGTCGTGGAGACGAAGTCTTCCCGTTTCGGAATCATACTCCGCGCCTGCGGAATTCCCGATATAGGTATATCCGTCCTCGATTTTAAGACGAAATGTAGCGGTATGCCCTGACGAAACGTCCAAAATGCTGTCCCCTTCGACGCTCACGCCCTCTTCGGGGCGAAGCATTACTTTTACTGTGTAATTATCTTCCCGCCGCTCCTGAGCGGCGCTGCCGCAGGAGCATAGAAGCAATACAAGAACGGCAAGAAAAACGAAAATGAATTTTAATTTATCTGTATACATATCGGCTCCGATCGGGTTGAAGTTTAAAGCGTACGGTATTATATTACCACCCCGGGTATATTCTGTCAAGCGAGGATCGGAAGGGAAAATTGACTTATTGGCAGAAGGTGGGGCGCGGCGGCGAGATTCGCTGCTTTCCTGCGGAATCTTTACCGACTGCGCCCGCCAAACTTGCCGGGTTTTGTCCGTGAGACAACCGAGACTGTCGTTTAACAACGCGATTAAAACTCTTTGAGGACGGGACACGCGGGATTTTGCCCAAGAGAGCGTCCTGCGGACGGTCGATTGGCTGCAAAATCAGCTTGTCTTTTGGTCGGTCGTTTATGACCGCGAAGTCCGAAAAGCAAGTTTTAACGCTTTTAACAACGCGATTAAAACTCTTTGAGGACGAGCGGTCGGTCGTTTATGACCGCGAAGTCCGAAAAGGAAGTTTTAACGCTTTGTTTTTGAGGGCGGTCGAACGGGAACAAAACCGGCAATGTTTTCCCGCCCTTCCCCGCGAATCTCGCCGCCGCCCGGGGCTTCTGCTCCTGATTATCATTTCGCTCTGATGCCCGGGTTGGTCAGGTTTTGACAGCAGTAGCTGTCAAAAGGGGAGCCCCCCGGCGAGGGTCTCCCCACGCAAAAACAGTCCGCCGGACTGTTTTTGCTCCCCGTCCTGCGCTCGCTTACGCTGGGGGTATTTCGCGCCTGCGGGCGCGACCAAAGGTCGTTGCGATTAAAACTCTTTGAAAGGCTCCTGTGGAGCCTTTCAAAGCAAGTTTTAACGCTACGATTTCTGCCCTTTGGAATCCTGCGGCCTTTTGAGGAAAGGCCGGCGAAACCTTTTTGGTTCCGTTCATCCTCAGCTTTCGCATCCCCCACAAAAAACCGGAGGAGTCGCAGCTCCCCCGGTTTTCATATTCCCGAAACTTATTTATTTCTTTTTCTTCTTCATCCCGAGAACGACCGCGATTACAACCGCTATGACTACAACTACCGCTACGACCACTATTATAACTGTGGTGGTAGTTTTCTTCTTTGCAGCGGCTTCCTCTTCGGCTATTCTTGCGGCTTCTTCCGCGGCTGCCTTGGCTTCCTTGGCGGCGTTGAGATCCGACTCGATCTCCTTGACTGCGGCTCTTGCGTCCTTAAGAGCGTCGGTGACGCTTGAATAGCTCGGATTTGCTTTTGCGGCGGCTTCGATGTTCGCTAAAGCTGCGTTCGCGCTGTCAAGAGCTGCCTGAGCCGCGTCTACGTCCTCGCCCGCTGCAGCTGCAGCTTCTTTAGCGGCTGCAAGAGCGTCGATATCCCCCTGTAAGGAAGCTACGACCTCGTCTGCGCCCGCGGAGCTGAGCTTGCTGTTGATCTGGGAAACTACGCTCTTGGCTTCGTCGAGCATCGCTGTAACGCTCGGGAATCCGAGAGCGGCGGCTTCTTCAAGAGAAGCTACGGCAGCTTCCGCGTCGGCAAGAGCGGCTTCAATACCGGCCTTGTCGGAAGCGGCGTTAGCAGCTTCAAGAGCGGCGTTCGCAGCGTCAAGGAAGGGCTGAGCGTCCTGAGCGGCGGAGCCTTCGATGTCTTCCATGCTGCCGTAAACAACGCCTACATACGTAAGCTTAAGGTTGCTGAGGTTTACGCCGTAGGAAGGTCCCTTGAAAGCGACTCTGTCGGCTTCGGTGCCGCCCTGAGCGTCGTAGTCCTCGGCGGTGAGGGTGATGTACTTTTCAAATTCGCCGGGAGCGGTAAAGCCGTTCTCGGAGCCCTTCCACTGATTGGAGAAGGTAGCTTCGGAGCCCTTTTCATCAGTGGTAGAGTTTGCAAGGAGCCATACGCGGAAATCGTCGTCCGCAGAGCCCTTGATGTGGATGGTAACGGTATCGCCGAGCTTAACGTTCTCGGGGAGAACGAGAGCGAAGAGCGGAACTTCCGACTCGGTAGCGGCCATGATGGAGCCGTTTTCGATCGTAAGAACGTCCGCGCTTCCTGCGGAGCTTGCGCCCACGTGATCGGCGTCAAGCGGAATTTCGGTCTCGCCGTCGGCAAAAACGTTGACGCAGAGCGACATAGCGAGCGCGAACGCCATAATGACTGCAAGTAATTTTTTGATCATATAATGTTCCTCCGTTTTTAACAGAATTTACAGCTATACGCTGACAGTATAATTATAGTGCATAATTTTTCAAATTTCAAGCCCCATAAGCAGAAAAAACTTGCGTTAAAGAAGAAATGTGAAGGGATTGGGGGAAGCGGCGGCGGGATTCGCTACATTTCTGCTGAATTGATACCGACTGCGCCAACCCTCCCGTCCCTCCCCCGCTCATCCCCCGTATCATATCCCCAAACGTCTTCCGCCACATCTCACCCGAACGCTTCGCTCCACAAATACCCGCTCGCCGCTTTAAACCGCTCAAATTCCTCCCTCGCCCCTTCATCCAACCGCTCCAGATACTGTATATTCCCCACAATATACCCTCCCGCCGACCGATAAGCCGCGCTGTGCAGCCAAAGCTCGCCGTCAGTCCTGCTTTTTATCTTTATAAGTATCGGAAATTCATCGCCGCTCGACCTGTCGAAAGGATATTTATACATTGCGAAAACCTCGACGACGGCGTTTTCCTCGCTGCAAAAACTTTTCGCTATGTTCTCGCAGGCAAGCTTATGCTCCTCGGAGATCTCCGAGCCCAAACCGCAGTAATCCGGAGCTTCCGGGGCGCTTATATAATAGGTATCCTCAAAAATTTTTTCACCGATATCTTCAAATTTATCCCTGCCGACGTAAAAAATCCCGTCGCCGCCGCGCTCGAAATCCCACTGCCATCCTCGGCTGTCCAAAGCGCTGAAACGTTCGGTCTCGCCGTCATAAAAGCGGTAAACCTTGACGGAAATTTCCTTGCCCGAGAAGAGCGCGGGGGTGTTGAACCAGTCCTGCTCGCCGGCAAGCAAGCGAGTCATTTCTACTATGTCCGCGGCGGCCGATTTCAGGGATCTTTTTGCGGATACGGCGGCCGCTATGGCATGACCGGAAAACGCCGAAGCGATAAGCAAAAGGACTAAAATAAAGGCTGCGAGCGCTGCCGCAAGCTTTTTTCTCATGCTCAGGGCGCGCGAATATGTTTCGGGGATCCTGCTCTCGCGCTCTCCCGCGACAAGTTCCGAAAGCGTGACGCCAAACTCGCGAGAGATAATTTCCAAGACGTCGATCGGCGGCATATAAACCCCTGCTTCCTTTCATTATGGTAACGATTTTTTGATTTTTGAATCTCAATCAATTTTTCCTATAAACCTGTAATAAATGTCTACTTTCTGGCGTTTTTCGCCGTTTTCAAGTGTTTCAGCTTCGTGGACAGCAATCCTTTCAATCAAAGCGTTCAGCATTTCAGCGGTCAGTTCCTTTGGATCGGAGTATTTCTTTATAGTTTCGACCCAGTTCCTGACGTTCTGCTGCCTGTCGGCTTTGGCGTTGACCTCTGCTGTCAGCTCGATGATTCTTTTATCAAGCTGTTCCTGCTCGGTCTGAAATTTGGTGCAAAGGCTGTCAAAGTTTCGCTCCGTAATTCTCTCGGAGAGCCTGTCCTCATAGAGCTTCGCTAATAAGCCGTCCAACTCTTTCAGCCGTTTTTGCGCCTTCTTCAGTTCTCTTTCGGCATATGAATCCGCAGAATTTTTCTCGCCGTCTTTTATAAGATACTTGAGCATCTCCTGCTCGTCGGCTTCGCACAGCTTCGACCAGTGCTGCAATCTTGAAAGAACGTAGTCATAAAGTTTACTGTAATTGATGTAGTGTATGGAGCAGCTTTCTTTACCGTACAGCGCATAGGTCGAGCAGAACAATTCTTTGCGAACGCCTTTTTTATTTTTCTTAACGCAATATCTCATCGCAAGTCCGCAGTCGGAGCATTTGACCAATCCCGCGAAAAGATGCTGCTCTCCGTTTGATGTGGTCTTACGCCTTGTCTTTATCATGTCCTGCACCTTGCAAAAGTCATCGCGGGAAATAATCGGTTCATGCGTATTCTCTACCCTTATCCACTCGGAAGCCTTTTTGCGTTTAAGCTTTTTGTTCTTAAAAGAAACCGTTGACCTCTTGTTATGAACCATGTTGCCCATATAAACTTCATTCCTAAGAATAGCCTTCACCTGTGCATAGCTCCAGATATACTTTTTGTCCTCGGATTCTTCGTAAACCTTAGAGAATGTTCCGTATCGCGTATAGTTGTACCAAGACGGCGTCGGAATTTGTTCCGAAATCAATGACTTGACGATTTTACCTGTGCCGTTCCCTTGCAGGGCAAGGTCAAAGATATGTCGGATAATCGGCGCGGTTTCCTCGTCTATGATGAGCTTCGTGTGGTCGTTCGGGTCCTTTATGTAGCCGAGCGGGGCATGAGCGCAAAAGCAAACGCCCTCCTGAAATCTCGTTCTCAAAGCTGCTTTGATTTTCTTTGAGGTATCCTTGGCATACCACTCGTTGATGATATTCAAAAACGGAGTGAAGTCGTTATCCTGCTGCGTTGCGCTGTCAATGCCGTTGTTGATGGCAATAAATCTTACGTCATTCGCGGGAAAATACATTTCGGTATATTTGCCGACCTCCAGATAATTCCTGCCGAGGCGGGACATATCCTTTACGATCACACAGTTTACCTTGCCGTCGTCGATGTCGGAAATCATTCTTTGAAAGCTCGGGCGGTTGAAGTTTGTGCCGCTGTATCCATCGTCTATGTTCCTGCTGATTTTGATACAAAGAAAATCTATCGCAATCCATTCGCAAAAACCCATGAGTAAAACAGCTCTTTGGGATGATTTATGTAAAAGAGTTTATTTACGCATTTTTTCTAATATATCCATCATTTCATGCCACTCGTGGATATGTAGATGTTCACATTTGGGTACAGATTCTTTGGAGCGGTCTTCGTACTCCTTATCCGTCTCATTATCGTACCAAACAGGATATATCCCAACCTGCGCCGCGCCCTCAATATCTGCTTGCGGATTGTCCCCGCAGTACCATACTTCGTCGGCACA
>CANPYR010000037.1 GCA_947588805.1 uncultured Clostridia bacterium | reverse complement strand
CCCTTGGAATCGTAGCGTTAAAACTTGCTTTTCATGGCTCCGCAGGAGCCTTTCAAAGAGTTTTAATCGCAACGACCACCCGGTCGCGCCCGCAGGCGCGAAACACTCTATAAGCATTAGCATATGCGCAAAAGAATAAGCGAAGCGTATGCGCCACAGAGGGGCCCGGGGAGACGCCGCAGACCGTCTCCCCTTTTGACAGCGAATTCTGTCAAAACCTGACCAAACCGGGGATACGCTAAAAGTAAAAATCAGGGCAGAAGTCCCCCACATCTTCCATCTTCTAACCTCTAACTTCTAACTTCTAATTTCTAATTGCTAATTGCTAATTTCTAACTCTCTAACCTCTAATTTCTATCTGCCTGTCGAACCGAATCCCGCTTCTCCGCGTTCGCTCTCGGGAAGCTCATCCGTCACTCTTATCTCCGGAAAGATTATCGGCACCGCAACCAGCTGAGCTATCCTTTCTCCCGGGGCTACCGTGTACGGCTCGGAGCCGTGATTTATAAGCGGCACCATCAGCTCCCCGCGATAGTCCGAATCGATCACCCCGACCGAGTTCGGAAGAGTAATCCCCTTTTTCGCCCCGAGACCCGAGCGCGGAAAAACAAGCAGAGCCACGTCGTTTTGATCCGGCGCTATCGCGATCCCTATCGGGAAATTCCTTATCTCCCCCACGGGTATAGTCACGGGCTCGGATATGCATGCCGAAAGATCGAGCCCCGCGGAATATTTCGTCCCGGACTTGGGTATAACCGCTTCCGGCTTCAGCTTCTTTATCTTAAGTTCCATATATGTATTCTCCCGTCATTTCCCGCCGTCCTGCGTGCGCTTGATCTTTATCCCGCGCGTAAACAGTCCCGGCGCTTCCTTTTTTTCTTTGTAGTCTCTGTATATTTTTCCGCATTCCTCCGGAGCTTCCACGGTAAACATCAGATCGCAAAAATCAAGATTGAATCCCTCGTATCTGTCCGCGAGCCATATCGGTCTTGAATTGAGTATCTCGTACGTTCCCCGCTCCTTATGGCATATCACCGGAAACTCCGCTCCCGTGCGGTCGGTAAGCTTTCTTTTGCACCCCCGGCATCCCGCCTGAGCGGAAATAGGACAGTTTCTTGTTATCGCGAGCGGAAGCCTTCCGTATACCGTAATCCCGGTCTTCGCCGAGACCGCTATGCACCCCGCCTGAACGGGAGTCAGCTCCGGAGAAAGAAGCATGGTCTTTATTCCGTGCCTGAGCCTATAGTGCCGAGCGGAAAGAGAGTTCGTTATATTTAACCCGAAACCTCCCGCAGGCGAAATCCCAAGAACCTCGCAAAGCTTTATCTGCCCTATATTCCCGCATTCTACCACACCGAACCCGAGATTTTTGGCGTTTTTTAGATCCCCAAGAGTCTTATTTTCGTCCGTATCAAATCTCGGAAGCTCTATGACCGCTCTTTCGGGAGAATATCCCGCTAAAATATAATTTTCCGCTTCCGAAAGCGGTATCACCGCATTCTCATCCCCGGAATCAAAATCAATCGCTTCAAGCTGCGAAATATTCCGCACCCTCGCCCTGAGAACCGGGCGCTTTAAAATAAGCGGCATCGGAAAATCAAATACCAGCCCTTTTGGATCGAATTCTTTTTTCTTATACCCCTCCGCGCGCGCCCTGTCAAGCTCCTCCGTCACGCTCCGTCTTAGCGCGTTGAGCGACGACTTAGGCACGGTTATCCCTTCCGCTACGTCCGCTTCTATCTTCCCCGCCGTATATATTGTCCCTCCGAGCTTTGAAAGCTGCGCCGAAACGGTTTCGGCAGTAAGACTTACGTTTATCGCCTTTTCCGGGATCTCCCCCGCGGCGGTCGCTTCGTTTTCCCCGTCGGTCGCCGTAAGGGTTATCGCCTTTCCGGGCGCGGCGGTGAATTTCATATCCAATATAAACCTCGGACGCGGCTTTTCATATATCTTCCTAAGCTTCGGAAGCGCTTCTTCCGCAGATACTACGTCGTCCCTCGTCCTCTTTCCGAACATCCCCGCGTTCGGGCCCTCGGTCAGATAACTGTCAGTAAAACCGCTTCGTGAAAATACTGCTCGTAGAATATTTTCATCAAATTCAGCGCCGTCTACAGCCTTTCTCAGCGCGTCCGTAGCCGCAGCGACATACTCCGGTCGCTTCATCCTTCCCTCTATCTTAAGCGAGCATACTCCCGCGGCGGCAAGCTCTTTTACCCGTTTACAGTATGAAAGATCCTTCAAAGAAAGCGCGCAGTCCTCGGGACCCGGAGTCCCCAAAGCAGAAAAAGGAAGTCTGCACGCCCCCGCGCACATCCCCCTATTAGCGCTTCTTCCTCCTATCGCCGCCGAGAGATAGCACTGCCCCGAAACGCACATACAAAGCGCCCCGTGCGCGAACGCTTCTATCCCGATACCTGTTTTCGCCATCTCTTCAAGCGTTTTAAGAGAAAGCTCCCTTGCCGCGACGACCCTTTCAAAGCCCATCTCCTTAGCCTTTTGAGCTCCGAGCGGGGTATGTACCGTCATCTGCGTGGAAGCGTGGAGCTTCATATCCGGACAGGCGGTCTTCACGATCTCATAAACCGCCATATCCTGTATAATAATCCCGTCCAGCGGCGCTTCACATGCGGTCTTTATGATCTCGGAAGCCTGCTTAAGCTCATCCTCAAGCAAAACGGTATTAAGCGCAAGATAGACCGAGACTCCGTTTCTATGGCATTCCCTTGCAGCGCTTATGATCTCATCTTCGGAAAAATTCTCGGCATTATTACGCGCGGAAAACTTTTCCGCTCCGATATACACGGCGTCGCAGCCGGCGCAGATAGCCGCCTTTACCGATTCAAAAGCTCCGCAGGGTGAAAGCACCTCGGGTTTCGTCAATTTTCGGTTCATAATTTCGCAATTTCACAATTTCACAATTATCATATTTTCTGATTAAGCCTGTCTTCAAGCTCTTCTATTCTCTTTTTAAGCGCGGCTACTTCCTTTTTCGAGCTTTCCACGCTTGAGTGAGCGCGGTCTGCGGAATTCATATATTCTCCGAGCTGGAGCCGGATATTATCCGCGTTTTCAGAAGCTTTTTTCGCGTCGTCCATAGCGTCGAGCGCGCAGAGGATAGCCACGTCGATACCGCTGAGGGTACCGCTTTCCTGAAGCATAGCGTTCATTTTCTTATCGAGCTCATCGGCAAGCGCGAGGGTATAGTCGCGGGTATTATCGGTACCGAGCAGGTAATCGCGGCCGAGGATTTTCACTTTAACTTTTGGCATAATAAGACTCCTTTCGCGCTTACGCGGAATAAAATACTGGATAAAGATATTATATAACAAAATCTACTAAAAAGCAAGGGCGAATAGAGGACAGAGGTGAGAGAGACAGAAGACAGAATGGGCGGGGGGGACGTATAAGGTGGGGTGAGAGAGGGAAATAAAAAGGTTTCGCCGGCTTTTCCTCTGGTCGCGCCCGCAGGCGCGAAACTCCCCATAAGCGTTAGCGTATGCACAAGAATAAGCGAAGCGTATGTGCCACAGAGGGGCCAGGGAAGACGCCGCAGACTGTCTCCCCTTTTGACAGCGAATGCTGTCAAAACAGACTACGCTCGGGTGCAAGCACAATTTGATAATTAGGCGCAGAAGTCCCGGTGCGGCGGCGAGATTCGCGGGCCGGGCGGGAAAACATTGCCGGTTTTGTTCCCGTTCGACTGCCCTCAGCATGCAGTATCGCTTCGGTTGTCTCACGGACAAAACCCGGCAAGTTTGGTGGGGAGCAGTCGGTAGCGCTATCGCAGAAAGTAGCGAATCTCGCCGCCGCTAAACCTGCGACTTCATGCATGTCAGCGTAGTGGCGGAAATCCCCCGAAATCACCAGTCAGAGCCTTCATTTCAGAATGAAATGAAGCTCAGTCAACAGCGGCGGCGAGAGAGCGATAGAGGGCGGGCGGGAGGGCGCAGTCGCTATAAGTTACATCAAACCCAGCGAATCTCGCCGCCGCGCTTCTCCTACTGTCATTCTCCCGCGGCTTCCTCAATCTGGAAATACTCCCTTATCTCCGTCTTAAACGAATCGTTCATCACAAAATACCCTCTGTCGTCCCAAGCGCCTGACGGCATTCTGTAAGTCGCCGGGGAGGTCGTATTCTGTATAAGATATTCAAGCGCTCCCCTCTCCTCCGAGAAGGTCTTTGCGGTTATATCCGTGGTCGAGCTGTTATATATTACATTAAATATGCTCTGCATATTGCTTACCACGCTTCCGGAATTCTGAGAACACGCGGAGTTGATAAGCGCGGCGGCAAGCTCTCCCGTGACCTGAGCTCTCGTTTCGTTTCCGTTCGGATATAACGGATAGGTTATGATCCTCCTTATATCGTCTCCCCAGAGCGTTCTTGTTGAAAGCCCCGCGCCAAAGCTCGTTATTTCTCCCGTCTCTTCGTCCTTGTAATACATATCCGACGGGAAATTGTAATTCTGAGTGCCGCCAAGATACTCCACAAGACTCTTCCAGCCGTCGTTTGTTATCTTTATGTATCTGTCGCAGTCTATCCCGAAGCACCCCTCTACCCCCGATACAAGATAGTCGAGTCCTCCCGTCTCAAAAAGCGACGATAACGTCCCCTCGGTCCCGTTTACCGACGTGTATAACATCGGCGATACCGGAACTATCCCTACCGCGAATTTGTCCGGGATTATCCTGATGAGCGCCATCCCGTTTATCTTTTCTCCCTCGCCGCCTATGAACAAAACCGTCTCGCGGTTTAAAGAATAGTCCTTCTCGGTCGGAAGCTCTTCTCCCGATTCCTGTTCGTTCTGAGCGAGCGCTTCGCGCGCAAGCTTCGGCTGTGTGACGAATCTGTCAAGCAAAACAAGAGCCGTGAAGCCGAATAATACAAGGGAAATCAGCATCGATATTACGTATACGATAAGCACCGGCGTTTGGCTCGGTCTTTTCTGCGACATTTTAACCGCTCCTTTTTTATAATTTATTTCCGAAAAATCATTGCTTTTTTTCTCGGATGGGTGTAGAATAGGTTTAGGAAAGTATATGCGTATAAATTTTATTTCTTAATTTATAATTTCTGATTTCTTATCCGTAGCTTTCCGAATCATAAAAAATTTCAGAGGAAAAATATGAATAACGAATTTCATGCCGTATGCTTTACGGGACATAGGCCCTCAAAATTTCCGTTTGATACCAAAGATCCCATAATGCTCGGGATGTTTCTCTCAACGGTGTATCTTCTTGCCGAGGAAGCTGTGCGCTCCGACGGGATAGATACCTTCTACTGCGGAATGCAGATGGGAATGGACGTTTGGGCGGGGCAGCAGATTCTCAGGCTTAAAAAAATTCATCCCGAGATAAAGCTAATTTGCGTATCCCCCTTCACCGACGAGATAAAACGCCGCACAGGAAAGGATCTTGAAGACTATGTCGCCCTAAGAGACAGCTGCGACAGCTTTATAGGTCTTAAAAAGGAATACTCCCGCGGCTGCTATCTGCAAAGAAACCGCTATATGGTCGACCGCTCCGACTCGGTGATAGCGGCGCTGAGCGATTTCAAGAGCAGCGGAGGAACGGTTTACACGGTTAATTATGCGAAAAGGCTCGGAAAAAGAGTCCGTATTATAGACCTTAACGCTTTCGCTTCCGATCACGGCTTCCCGAAGCTTTGAAATATATCGGGATATAGCCGCTCAAAACGTCCCGCATATCAAATATACCACATTTTATTCTTTTTTTCAACCCCCCAATTAAAAACATATCCCGCAGCGCCAAAAAAAGTATTTTTTCCCGACGGGACGGAATATTTACGGATTTGCAAATTTGAATATTTGAAAATTTATATATTTACTTATTTACACGGAGGTAACGGATGAAGAGCTTTGAAAAATCGGGTTTTCACCGCGCCTGGGCTGAAATTTCACTCGGCGCGCTTAAAAATAACGTTGAAAAATGCCGCTCGCTTTTATCTGATAAGAACGCGCTTATGTGCGTGGTCAAAGCCAACGCCTACGGCCACGGAGCGCATATAGTCGCGCCGTTTCTTGAAAATGAATGCGGGGCCGACTGGTTTGCGGTATCGAATCTTGTCGAAGCGGCCGAGCTCAGAGAGATGGGGATAACCGGAGAGATACTTATACTCGGCTGGACTCCTCCCGAGAACGCTTTACAGCTTTTGGAGTATGACATAATACAGGCGATAACCGATCTTGAATACGCGGAGTCTCTGTCCGCGCACACCCCGAAGGGTGAAAAGATCAGGTGCCATATCGCGATCGATACCGGGATGACGAGAATAGGTCTCAGAGGAGACGGCGCCGCTGACTGCGCGGAAAAGATATTCAGACTGCCCAATCTTTCGGTAGAAGGGATCTTTACCCATCTTTCGGTCGCGGACAGTCCCGATCCCGAGGATATTGAATACACAAAATCACAGGCCGAAAAACTGTACGATCTGAAAAAAGAGCTCAATCGGCGGCTTATAACCGTCGAGCACGCGCATTTTCTCAATTCCGCAGGCTGCGCATATCATTTTGATCCGCGCTCTACTCTTGCAAGGTTCGGGATAATGCTCTACGGGCTTATGCCGAACGCTTCTTATCCGCTTCCGGTAGAGCTTGAGCCGGTGATGGAGCTTAAGGCGAAGGTCGCGCAGGTTAAAACGGTCGAGGCCGGTGTAGACGTAAGCTACGGAAGGACCTATACCACATCTAAAGAAACGCGTTTGGCCGTGGTGACTATAGGATACGCGGACGGATATCCGAGACTTTTATCCGGAAAAGCGGAGGTTTTGATAAAGGGTCGGCGCGCGAAGGTCGTCGGGAGAATTTGCATGGACCAGCTTATGATCGACGTAAGCGACATTCCGGGGGTAGCGCCGGGGGATACTGTCACGCTTTTCGGGCGGGACGGGGACGAAATTGTGACTGCGGACCAGCTTGCGGAGCTGATAGGGACGGTCGGGTATGAGATCGTCTGCGGGATCAGCCCTCGAGTGCAAAGGATAGAAATTAGAGATTAGAGATTAGAAATTAGAAATTAGATGTTAGATGGCGTAAGTTATGGGGGACTGCTTTCGGGCTGCGTTTGGGAGGATTTATTGGGCGATATGCCGCCCCGAGTCTCTGCTTCTAATTATCATATTCCGCCCCCGGACGCCTGCGGCCTTTTGAGGAAAGGCCGGCGAAACCTTTTTGATTCCCTCTCTCCCCCAAGCCTTTCTATATCTTACATTCTGACTCTCTAACCCTCTAACATTCTAACTTTCTAATCGCGGCGGTTTTATTATGCTTCTGAAAACATATAGCTCCGGAAACTTCAGCGTCGAACTCTTCGACGTGCTTGATTCCACTAATAATTATCTTAAACTCCGCGCTCTCTCGGGCTCGGATATGCTCGCCGCTGTCGCTCTTCGCCAGACCGCAGGAAAGGGCAGCCGCGGAAGATCCTTCTACAGCGCAGGAAACGGTCTCTATCTCTCCGCGCTGATAAAAAATATCCCGCTCGCTCTTTCTCACCTTATAACCCCCGCCGCCGCCGTCGCTGTCGCGGATTCTCTTGAAGCATGCGGCTCGGAATACGCCGGGATAAAATGGGTAAACGATATTTATATCCGCGGTAAAAAGGTCTGCGGCATTCTCACCGAGTCAAAGGCTTCGGGAGACGTTCTTGACTGGGCGGTATTAGGTATCGGGATAAATCTTACGGAGCCCGAGGGCGGCTTCCCGGATGATATAAAATCCCGAGCCGGAGCGGCGTTCGTCTCTCCTCCTCCCGGGATTTCCGAAACGCTTGCCGGGGAGATTTTAAAACGTCTTGAAACGCTTCCGAGCGCGCTTGAGAGCCGAAGCTTTTTAGAAGAATACCGCGCGCGTTCGGTCATAATCGGCCGCGAGATCACCGTCTTTGACGGCAAGGAAGAATA
Organism: uncultured Clostridia bacterium; assembly: GCA_947588805.1. Taxonomy (GTDB): domain Bacteria; phylum Bacillota; class Clostridia; order Oscillospirales; family Ruminococcaceae; genus Faeciplasma. Next base: position 12,081 of record CANPYR010000037.1, on the reverse strand, counting down.
CCCCGCCCGCGCGTTGTCTATAGACGACGATTGCAGGCTGACAGCGGATACCCCAAACGGCCCCCGAAGCCTTTTCACCGGCGAAGTGAGCGTCAGGATTTAGGGGAGCGGCGAAGCCTATTATGTTAGCAATAACCGCCCACGCAGCGCAGCCGTGAGGCAAAATACAAAATCCCTGCAGAGCTTTTCGGCAGGGATTTTTTTATAAATTCTCAAAATGCCGTCAAAAATAATCTTAATATTCGCTTGCAAAAGATTCTTTATTCCTCCGCGCATATTATTTCAATTTCTAACCCCTTGTAATTCTGACCTCTGATTTCTGTCTTCTGTCTTCTTGGATTGACGCTTCTTCCCGTATTGACAATTAAATTAAAATAGGTTATAATTTAATTATCGACATAAAGCGACAGAAACGGAGGTCTGATTATGACGGACGAAAATATCTTTGAAGTCACAGAAAAAAAGAAGCGGCATAAAAATTCTCTTCCGGACCCGGAGATACCTTCGGGACGCGGTCCCGGCGCTCGGCTTGCAGTAAAGCTCTTTATTACCCTCTGCGCCGTTTTCCTCGTCGTTTTCGCGGCTTGGAAGCTCTCAAATCTTAAACCCCGTGAAATCAAACCCGAACCCGAGCCCGAAATCGTTACCGTCGCTACCCTTAAAAAGCTTATAAACGTCAGCGAGCTCGCGACCTTTAAAGCCGTCTATAACGGAGTCGCTAAGGTGTATTCAAAAACCGATCCCTCCGAGATAGACTATTACGTATCTTATGAAGCTACCGTGGACGCGGGGATGGATTTTGAAGACGTGAGCGTCAGAGTCGATAACGAAGCTAAGGAAGTCCTTGTTATCATGCCGGAGGTGCATATATCCGACATAAACGTAGATATAGCTTCTCTTGACTATATCTTCGTGAACGATAAGGCCAATACTCCGTCGGTTTCTTCAGACGCTTTCAAAGCCTGCGAGCAGGACGTCCGCGACGAGAGCGGAGTCCAGCCGGAGATAATCGATCTTGCGAAGCAAAATGCCGAAAACAGCCTTACCGCGCTTATCAAACCGATAATCGAACAGCTTGACGACGAGTATACTCTCGTGGTGAAATAGGGGGTGCGGAATAAATGAAGATACAGAAGATAAAAAGGATCTGTATATCTTTAATCTCCGGGATCTTAGCGGCACTGCTGCTTTTAGGCTTAAGCTCCTGCGCGAGCGAAAACGGCGGCGGGGACGTTTCGGAAAAAGAAAATCCCGCTCTTGCAATTGAACCGCAGCCCGCGCAGATGAAGTCGATATGCGAGCTTGCGGTGATGGACTGTTACTATCACAACGTCGCGAAGTATTATGAAAAGGACGCGGAGGGGGTTCTTTTCTGGAAGAAGGATAAGCGGTTCTGGATCGAGTACGGCGGAATAGTGAGATTCGGGATCGACGTATCGCTTGTGAACATCGACGTAGACGGCGCAAAGATCACAGTCACCCTGCCCGAAGCTCAGGTTTTAAGCTGCAAGGTCGATTCATCGTCGCTGACGAGGGATTCATATATCATAGACAAAAATTCCGCTGACATTACCGGCGAGGACGAGACGAAAGCTATGGCCGAAGCTCAGGTGAAGCTTGAAGAGAAGGCTAAGTCCGACAAAAGGCTTATAACCGAAGCGAGAAACCGCGCTCAGAAGCTTTTGGAGGATTACATAACGAACATCTCAAACGCCGTCGGTAAGATTTACACGGTCAAGTGGATCTATACCGATTCGTCCGGCAAGGAGACCGGGGAATCGGAGGAGACCGTGACTCGCCGCCCGGAGGGGACCGATATAACGGCGGGGACGGAGGATGAAGCCGCCGAGGAGTCGGCGGGAAGCGAGCCGCAGGAGAGCGCGGGAGAAGAGTAGAGGGGGGATGTGAGAGTGGGGGAAGCTGCGGCGCGGAGTAGTTTATAATACAAGCCGCTTGATGGCATTGTGATATATTTAATTTTTTAGGGGGATTTCCATGCTTTTCGCCTACCCATGGCAAAAACGCCCGTCTGCCCGTGCTCATGATCCCCCCGCGCCCAAATAAAAAAGAAGCGGAAAGCCAAGGCTGCCCGGCCCTCGGATATCGCCCGGGGCGCTGCCGAACTGACCTATAACTTTCTGCTTCTGTATTTTGCCGGGATGGGAAAAGGCTCGGCAAAGCGGGCGGCGGGATGGGCTGTCTCTGACGTGACCTATAGGTCATTTGAGGGCATTTTTGGCGGGGAAGAAGGGTATAAAAAACAGCAAGGCTTTTCCGGCTTCCTTCGCCTTGGCCTAAAACGCTATTTTACGGCGTTTTACAGCAGTCTGAGCCTGAGCGGCTTGTATGATTTCTTTCGACTTTTTGCGGGGGGGTAAAGGACAAATAAAGCCCAATTTTCCCAACGCACATATCAATTTTCCTGCCAAAACGTTGTAACTGCCTAAAAGCAACTCCCCACTTCCCTTACGGAGGCGAGGAGTTTTCATTTGCGTAACATAAGCACTTCAATGCAGCTATGCATTATCCATTGTTCCTCTCGGATAACTTTCCGAGCAGCTCATGCAAAATCCCGTATAAAATCTGAGCTTTTCCCGGCTCTAAATCTACGCAGGCAGCGAGCTTTGCGGGTACGGACAGCGCCTTTTCTCGAAGCGCCATGCCCTTCTCCGTCACCGTGACAATCAGGTCGCGTTCATCTTCAAGCGAGCGCCGGCGCGCCACATACCCCTTTTCTTCCAACCGTTTGAGCAAAGGCGTAAGCGTGCTGGAATCGAGATACAAATGCTCCCCGACCTCCTTTACGCGCAGCTCCTTATGCTCCCACATCACCATCATCGTGATGTACTGCGTGTAGGTCAGGTCAAGCTCGTCAAGATACGGCTTGTACGCCTTTACAATCTCCTTCGCGCATGCATAGAGCGGGAAACAGAGCTGATTTTCGAGTTTTAAAGTGTCAAAATTCTTCTCCATATTTTCCTCTTTTTTATTTTATAATATTTTTCGCAAACTCCGCAGCAGCCTTCAGATCATCCTCGTTCGGTCTTCCTTTGTGTAACATCATGAACGACCCGCGGCAGGAAAATTCCTCTTTTGCCATCGGGATATTCTTCTCCGAGAGCAGCTTTTCGACATATTTTTTGGTGGATTTTACGGCGGCGGACGTGCTGAAATTCACGGCTTTTCCGACCGAAACGTTTATGCCGTTTATAAATTTTTTGACCTCGTCGTCAACGTCAAAAGCATACGGCGAGCTGCCTAAGAAAAGAATGTCAACGTCCTCCGTAAGCGGCTCGGCTACGGTTTTTGCTTCCACGCCGATGGCCTTTGCAATCGTCTCCGCGACCTTTTTGGTGTTGCCGCCGCGGGAATAATAACGCACTGCGATTTTCATGATAAATTCTCCTTTCGATTCATCAAATTGCGACTACGCTTTGCTCTAACTTATAACCGTAATGGAGCGTTACAGAATCTCCTCGACCTTAGCCTTGACCTTGTCAAGCGATTCGGTAGGCTCAAAGCGCGCCGCGATTTCACCGCTGCGGTCGATCAAAAACTTCGTGAAATTCCACTTGATATTGCCGTTGTTCTTGAAGTTCTTGTCCATCTTTTTGACGATAGGCTTGAGAATCAGCGCCATAGGCCCGGTAAATCCTGCAAAGCTCGTGTTTTCGGTGAGATATTTATAAAGCGGTATAGCGTTTTCGCCGTTCACGTCGATTTTTGCAAACTGCGGGAAGGTGACGCCGAACCGACCGGTGCAGAAGCTGTGAATTTCTTCGTCGCTGCCCGGAGCCTGCTCCCCGAACTGGTTGCAGGGGAAGTCGAGGATTTCAAGCCCATCCTTTTGGTGCAGTTCATACAGATTCTGAAGCTCGTCATACTGCGGCGTAAACCCGCAGCCGGTCGCGGTGTTGACGATAAGCAAAACTTTGCCACGGTAATCGGAAAGCGCGACCTCGCTGCCGCCCTGCGCTTTGATTTTGAAATCGTAGATGTTCATATCATTACCTCCGTTTAATTCTGCAAGATTTAATCTCGCGCTATTGATAGTATAACACAAGCTATTAGAAATGTCAATACTCGGTGAAAAAATTTAGCGGGCATAAAACCGTTAATGAGATTAGCGAGTATCGCAGGCGGCGGAGGGAGCGGGAGGAGTATGAGCGGTGGGAGAATGGCGCGTGGAATACCCTGCGGGGGTATTTACGGCTGATGTATGAGTGGATGGAGATGGAGCCTGACCGTCCGGATGATGAGCCGGACAGGAGGTTTATTTATGCGCTTAATAATCTTAATCGGGCAGAGTGGCTGTGCGAGGAGTTCATCAATGCAGACGAGGAAGGTAGGAAGGAGATGAGGGCAGAGGTGGAGCGGGTGGCGGGATTTTTGCGCGTGCAGCGCGTTTAAGCCCTTGCAACGTAGCGATTAACGGATTTTCCGAGATTTTTTCTTGACTTTTTTAAAAATGTATGATATGATAATTAAATAATTTTAATATGCTTATTTTTAGAAAAGAGGGTTTATGACGTTTAAAATAGAAAAACAAAATCGGGGAGTAAATAATTTTTAATTCTCCCAAGAACAGGAGGATATAATCATAATTGCAAACAAGACTATTGTATATCTCTATACCGCTTTCGGATATATGGTCTTTCGTGTTTTCGCCTTTCTTGATGAGAAAAATTCGGAACTCTTTTTGAGAACTGTAGTGTGTCGGCTTGGTGAAAACTATGGATTTGTAATTTCTTTCTTGCGCCGGCTTTATTCTTTCGTTCATAGTCACGTCTTTATATTCCCCATTGTTATCTCATAGCCCCTGCTTTCCATTCCGCTGCAAAACAATTTGCAAAACGTATATGCGTCATATATCGTTCTTGGAAGAAAAAATTTTCATCAATATTTTACCAATATCCTTAATATTAGTCTCGTTTGTTACCTGACCGCTTGCAAACGCTTCATTTACTTTGTCTACAAGTTGGTTTGAAAGTTTTGATTCAAGGATTTTCTTGATCCAGTCGATATCGTCAACAGATTTTTCACCAAGATATATTTTTTCAAAAACAAATGACGACCCCTCGCCTATTGCGGCTATAATAGTTCCTGCAATAACGGCATTAAGAATGCCGGCTGCGATATTCAGCCCGGGAATAGCTTTTAAACCGCTGATAATCGTTTTTGCCGCCACACTGACAGTACCGACTTCAACCATTGAATTAAAAAGCCTTTTTGTTTCTTCTCCTTTGTTTATTCCATAAACAGAAGCAACAGCATTTATTTCACATACTTCCAACGGAGTTAAAATAGCTGCGTCTGCAAAAGGAATAGGAACTGCCCCCACTACTGCTCCTGCAATAACAGATGTGCCGACAACGCTCTGAGCAAGCACACGTTTTCTTTTCAGCTTAAAAGCGTTTATGTCCGTTTCTCCCGCCTTTATTCCTTCCGGCATTATATTGTTGGTAGCGTCTATCAATTCTGTAATTCCGACAGGCGGAGCTGTGGCGGTATCATTTATTACAAAAGTTTCGGCAACAACCGGAATAACGCTATGTAAGTTTTTTGGGAATTTTTTCTGTTTGGCAAAAGCGTTGTTTACCATTTGTATATTTTTCTCGCGATCCGGTTCGGAATAAGATTTTGTAATAACAACAATTACGGGGACGGATTCCCACATTGAAGTCGCTCTTGATAAATTCTTTATTGTCTGCGAAAACAATTTGCTTGTTGTTCCTTCAACGCAAAACCATATCACATTGATCTGATGATCTTCATTTCCTTCTTTAGCGCTTTCTTTTGACCACTTTCTGACGGCATTTACAGCTTGCTGTTCTTTAATAAAAGAAGGCTCAAAACCAATAGTATCGATTATTCTGAAAGGGACGTCATCACATTCGTATATTTCAAGTTTTTGGGTTGTACCTGAAGTCCCCCAACTTGTTTTTGCAACGTTCTCTCCCAAAACTGCGTTTATAAGCGTTGATTTGCCGACGCCCGAATTGCCTATAACTAATACGTTTCCCAAATTCATTCTAAATCCCTCCTGAAATTTTATCACTTGAATAATTTACAAGTCAAAAAATGCCGAAAACTGTTGATATTGTATAAATTATAACATATTATGACAAGCAAGTCAAGAGCGACGAATAATAAAGATGTGGCCAAGGCGGCCATATCAAGAATACAGAAGTCAGAAGTCAGCTGTCAGAACTTCAAGGCGTCGCATTCGGCGATATATCTGAATTCAATAAATAATGTGGGCGATTTGTGCGCTCTCAAAAAATTAGAAGCGTCCCATCTGCCCACATTTAAGCCCAAAGCAGTTAATGGAAAGCAATTAGCAGCGGCGAATCAACAAGCAAAAAATTTTTTATAAAGCAGTCATTTGAGACGCTCCCGCCCTACCTTTCCCGGCCGTGAATTATAATCTTTTCTAAACAGATTTTGTATAATTCTTCCTTTCAGCTATCTCCCGCACTTCTCCATTATCCCCTCGGCAATCGCCCTAATCTCCGCCTTAAACTTCTCACCCATCTCGTAAAGCTCATCAGTAGGCAGACCGTTGCGGATCAACCGCTTTTTCAGGCCGATCATCGCCGTTATAGCGGTTAGTAATTATCCCGCGCCCATCCCCTACAAGTCCGTTTTTTTGTACTCCAACCGCATTTTTAAAAAATTTTTCTCCGAAGTTGTACGTTTTCGTACAACTTTTTTAATTTTTTCCGTGTAAGTGAAAGGCGTTTTCAAAATGCGCAAAAATCCGCAAAATGCGCAAAATGCGCAAAATTCACAGCTTTGCCTTTCAATTTTACAGGGAGGAATTAACACTATGGAAGAAAATAGCACTATTTGGCCCACTCCGACACCGATCCGCGCTAACGGGACTAAGCTTTCGCCGTTTCCGCTCGCCGCTTTGCCGCCAGTTCTAAGGGATTTCGCCGAAGCGGTCTCGGTCAGCACTTCGACCGATCCGGCTATGGCTGCGACTGCGATACTTAGTTCGCTTAGTTATTGTTTTTCGGGCGTTTACCGCGTTCAGGGCAAGGCCGACCACACCGAGCCGCCGGTTCTGGATTCGCTCATAATCGCCGAGCCGAGTACCAAAAAATCGCCGGTGATTTCGGCGGTCAAGAAGCCCTACGCCGACTTTGCTGCCGACTGGAACGAGCGTCATAAGGCAGAGATTTTTCACGCCCAAGCCGAGAAAAAGCTCATGGAGCAGCGGATTTCAGAGCTTGAAAAAACCGACGAAGCGACCGCGGACGAGATTGCCGAACTGCGGACAAAATTGAGCGATTCCCGGACGGCAGACTTCCGCAGGATAATCGTGGACGACATCACACCCGAATCACTCGTTTACCAGCTTAAGCAAAACGGCACCCTGCTGATGATCTCGGACGAAGCGGGCATGCTCGGCAACTTCTCGGGAAGATACTCTAACAACATCCCGAACCTTGACTTATTATTAAAATCATGGAACGGCGAGAGCTACATCAGCGACAGGGCGACGAGGGAGAGCGTTTCGCTCAAACGACCCTATATGTCGGTCTGTCTGGCGGCTCAACCGTATGTCTTTGACAGCATGATGTCGAGCTCGGCGTTCAGGGGCAGCGGACTTTTGGCGAGGTTTGTCTACTGCTTCCCGAAAGATTTAAGGGGCAGTCGCAACTATGACAGCGAGCCTGTTCCGAGGGGCGTTTCGGACGGCTATAATCGGCTTGTTTCGGGGCTTTTGGAGAAAAAATTCGCCCTGCCGATTTCGTGCATGAGCGAGAAAATAATCACCCTCGACGGCGTTAGCTACGGGCTGTTTGTCAGTTTTTGCAACGACTATCTCGAAAAAGAACTGTTAGGCGACTTAGCTTTTTGCGCAGATTGGGGCGGCAAAATGCATGGGCTTTTATTGCGAATTGTCGGGCTTTTGCATGGCGTGAAATGCGCCCTCGAAAACAAGAATCCCGAGGACGTGCGGGTCACGGAAAAGACGTTCACCGAGGCCGTCGCGATTGCCCTCTACTACCGCGACCAGACTGTCCACGCCTACGGGCTCGGCGATTTCGACGCGGGAACGATTCAGGCAGAGCGAATCATCGCGAAAATAAAGTCAAAGAGGATAACTAATATCCGTCAAAACGACTTGTATCAGATTTGCCGCTGTAAGCTGTTCAAAAACTCCTCCGACTTCGACGAAGCCGTTAATATGCTTGAAGATTACGGCTATATCAAGCGCGAGGTCAGCAGTGGAGCAAACAACAAGCCGATGGTGGACATCGAGGTCAATCCGCGAATCTACGAAACGTGAATTTTGCACATTTTGCACACGCTGAGCGACAAAATGCGCAAAATGCGCAAAATTCAGAAATTTTGAAAGGAAGATATAATGAACGATATTGAGAAAAAGGAAATTATTGGGAGCATTGTGGAGCTGCTTGAAAGGCTCATCGACGACAGAGAAAACGGCGAAACAAAGAGTCAGCCGGTCGAAATGCTGACGATTAAGGAGTGCGCGGGTGCGGTTTCGGGGCTGTCCGAGCATACGGTGCGCAAGCTCGTCGCGCAGGGCAAGGTCAAGTCCGTTCGCACCGGCGAGGGCAAGCGCGGGAAAATTCTTGTCAATAAAGCCGACCTGCTTAACTATTTTCAGCAGTGATTTTTGAGGATATTAAGGCGGCGGTGGACATGCCGACGGTCGCGCGGGGGTACGGGCTGAAAATTAACAGGGCGGGAATGGCGATTTGTCCGTTTCATGCCGAAAAAACGCCCTCGGCGAAGATTTATTCTGACGGGTTTCACTGCTTTGGGTGCGGTGTTCATGCCGACGTTATCGGGTTCACGCAGAGGCTTTTTGGGCTTGCCCGACCCCTCGACGCGGCGAAAAAGTTGAATGAGGATTTTTTTCTGCACCTCGATGTCGGCGGCAAAGCGCAGTCCACGCAGGCGAGCGAGTATCGCAAACGGCAACAGGAGCGTGAGGAATATGAGCGTTGGGAGAATGAAGCATGGCTGACGTTGAGTTCGTACTACAAGCTGCTGCGGGAGTGGCGGGAGCTTGCGCCCGACTGCCCTGACGATGAGCCTGACCCGCGGTTTGCGTATGCGCTCGGGCAGGTGGGGTATGCGGAGTATTTGTGCGAGGAGTTTATAGCTGCAGATGAAAATGGCAGAAAGGCTATGAACGCAGAGGTCGAGCGGATAGCGGGATTCCTTGGCGGCTCGACCGGCAATTGACCCCGTAGGGCGCAAGGGCGCTTTTGGCTTGCTGAAAGTGCTTTTGCGTTACTCTTGACAAGAGTAACAGAACCGAAGTTACTGAAAGGAGGACTATGAAAAGAACAATAAGCGCGATGGTCGGCAAAGGCTCGGTCAATCACAACAGTCGTAAGTTTAAAGCGGCAAATGTTGATGGCGAGCGCACCGACCGAAATATTGATTATTGCAACGAGGACATCAAGGCGTTTTATCATGAGCTTTTTGACGGTGCTTTGGAGCAGTACAACGCCAGGCAAACCCGCGACGACCGTCGGATTGAGAATTATTACGAGAAAATCCGCTCGGGCAAGCAGGAGAAGCTGTTTCATGAGTTAATACTTCAAATAGGCGACAAGGATAATATGGGAGCCACGACCGAGAACGGCGAGCTTGCCAAACAGGTTTTGGACGAGTATTATCAAGGATTCCAAGAGCGCAACCCGAGCCTGCGGGTGTTTTCGGCTCATCTCCATATGGACGAAGCCACGCCGCATTTGCACATTTATTTTGTGCCATTTACCACAGGTAGCAAGCGGGGGTTGGATACCCGCGTTTCGCTGAAACAGGCTCTCGCTACCCTCGCCTTTAAGGGCGGCACAAGGGGAATGACGGAGTGGAATCAATGGGTGCAAACGGAAAAAGAGGCTCTCGCCGAGGTAATGCTCAGCCACGGGATTGAATAGGAGCAGAAAGGAACGCACGAAAAGCACCTGTCCGTTCTGGACTTCGAGAAGAAACAGAGAGCCGAGGAGGTCGAGCAGTTGAATGCCGAAATTGAATCCGCAAAAAAAGACTTGAAAGCGGTCGAAAAGCAGTTAAATCAGACTGTTCCCAAACTTAAAAGTGCGGAGAAGTTGGCGCAGGATTATCCCGAAGATGTGGACAAAATTCTTCCCGAAGTGGGTGCGTTTGAATCCGCAAAAACCTACCGCGAAAAAAAGGCGAAACCTGTGCTTGAAAAGGCGGTCAGGCTCGTCAAGTCGCTGCACCATTCGCTGCTGGATTTGCGGGGTGAAAATTTCAACCTGAAAAGCAAGGCAAACAGCTTGGAAAAAGAAAACTCCGCATTAAAAGCAGAGGTCGGCAAGTATAAGCAGAAAGACGAAAACTCCATATGAACGCGGGGTTTTGTCTGCGCGACAACCGAATCGGTCGTTCTTGATGAGGGCGGTCGCGCAGGAACAAAACCAGCTTTCATTTGTCGCCGCCCTGCGGAAATCGCAGAAAGAAGCAGAGCAGGAGAGAATCCGAAGCGATCTGGCGGCTGCGGTGCAGGTGATAGACCGAAACGGCTTGCGGAGTGAGTTTGAAAAGGTGAAAAGATTAAAAAGGAACGAAAAAAATCATTGTAGTGGCTTGACAAAAACAGTTTAAAGTGATAAAGTTAGGCATAGGAGTATGCCATAAAACTACATTATGAACGCCGGTTTTGTCCAAGAGGACGAGTGTGCGGGCGTTTATGCACGCGAAGTCCGATTGGGAACAAAACCGGCTTTCATTGAAAGAGAGGATTCAATTTATGGCAACAGTCAGAAAGCGTGGGAAATCCTATCAGATTCGGGTTTCCTGCGGGTACGATTCGCTTGGAAATCAAGTGGTGCAGACTAAATCCTGGACGCCCGAAAAGGGCATGACGGCGAAGCAAATTGAAAAGGAGCTTAACCGCCAAATGGTGCTTTTCGAGGAAGAATGCACGAAGGGCTACCAAAGCACGGCTGTCAAATTTCAGGATTTCGCCGAGGAATGGTTTCGGCAATACGCGGAGGTGAAGCTCAAGGCCCAGACCGTTCGCAGCTATCACAACTGCGAGAAAAAGGTTTACAAGGCACTCGGACACCTGCGCATGGACAAAATCACGCCGCGAACGATTCAAAAATTTATCGCAGAGCTTGCTGATGAAAAGCGTTACAACAGCAAAGGTGCGGAATTGCCCGCGTATTCACCCAAAACTATCCGAAATTACGTTTCTTTCATCTCGTCGATTTTTGATTACGCGGTGAAGATGCAGATGTTATCCGCAAATCCCTGCCGAAACGTGGTTTTGCCGTCGCGTCAGGCTGCGGAAAGGGACGTTTATTCGCTGGAAGAGGTTCAGAAAATGCTGAAACTGTTTGAAAGCGAGAGCGAGGCGAACTACAAATACACGGTATTTTTTACCTTGGCGGCATTCACGGGGCTTCGGCGCGGCGAGCTCTTGGGGCTCGAATGGAAGGACATTGACTTTGAAAACGATTTGCTGAGAGTGGTGAGGACTTCGGAGTACACGAAGGAAAAGGGGATCTACACCGACACGCCGAAAACCGCAAGCAGCAGACGGATCATCAAGCTGCCGCATGAGCTGACCGAGAAATTGAGAGATTTTCAGGCATGGCAAAACGATTACAAGGCCAAATTGGGCACAAAATGGGTGGAATGCGACAGGCTGTTTACCAAAACCGACGGCTCGCCGATGGGAATGCGCCAACCGTACAGGTTTTTTGAACGGTTCTGCGAGCGGACGGGAATGCGATTTGTAAATATTTCAACGCGTCGATTCTGATTATGAATGGCGTTGACGTCAGGACGGTGCAGGGCTGTCTTGGGCATAGCAATGCGACAACGACGCTAAATATTTATGCGCATTCGTTTCAGGAGGCGCAGGCAAGGGCGATGGACAGCGTCGCAGGGTGTATTCTGAACCGAAGTGAAATGTAAAGGACAGGCAAAGGACAAAAGCGGTTGAGGGGAAAAAGAAAAGCCCGTAAAACCTTTACCTACGCGGTTTTACAGACTTTCTAAGTGGCAGGGGCAGAAGGATTTGAACCCTCGGCACGCGGTTTTGGAGACCGCTGC
>CANPYR010000036.1 GCA_947588805.1 uncultured Clostridia bacterium | reverse complement strand
AAATCCCGCGTGTCCCGTCCTCAAAGAGTTTTAATCGCGTTGTTAAAGTATCGCTTCGGTTGTCTCACGGACAAAACCCGGCAAGTTTGGAGGGAGCAGTTTGTAGAGATTCAGCAGAAACGCAGCGAATCTCGCCGCCTAACGCGAGTCCCTTTCTCCCGCACCAAATAAATCTCAACTGCGACAATCCTCGCCCCGCGCCCTTCTGTTTTCTGACCGTCTGACTTCTGTCTTCTAATCGCCTTGACATTTAAAAAATAAATGGTATAATATAAGCTGAGACTTAAGGCACCACCGCGCAATTAGCGGCTAACGCCTTTTTGGCGCATCTACTTGCATATTTTTCGTCATATTTCGCAAAAATCCTCGCTAATACACAAAGTATTAGCTCCGGTTTTTGTTTCATCTGACAAAAAATCTGACTGCGTATCTGCACCAAAATAATTGTGCGGTGGCGCCTTAATACTCTTACGCTTAGTTATTTTTGACAGTTTCTGAAAGGATATACGCGATAGAAATGGATACATTAAAGGAATTCGTGGTAATTTTAATAACCGTAGCCGTCGCGGCGCTGTTTATGAGGATGATAGTAATCAGCGTCAAATCCGCGGTCGCAAGAAAAAAAGAGCCTGTAAAAAGCGTTCCCGCAAAGGTAATCGCAAAAAGCTGCGATACGGGAGTCTCCGCAATCTCTCAAAACGGCGTAAGAAGCGGCAAACAGGTCTTTACCGCCGAGTTTGAAGCCGATGAAACGCTGACGTTTTATGTCAGCAAGAGCGAATACGACAGCCTTAACGAGGGCGATACGGGATTTTTAAGCTATCGCGGAAGAACTTTCCTCGGATTTACAAAAGACGCTCTTTACGGAAACGGCGAGCTTTAACGCGCGGGAGGTCTTAGCATGAAAAAATTTACGCGTCCCGCCGATACAGCGCTTTATACGGTAATAAAGACGGTAATGACAGTGATATTTCTTTGGTCCGGCGCGCTCTGGAGCGGTATCGCAGTCCTTCAGTTCACAATAAACAGCCGCGATCATCTTAATCTTGCCGTCGGCTTCGGGATATCCTCTCTCATCCTTCTTTCAGGACTTATTCTTTGCTGGACTCGGCTTTATATTCTTCAGTTTTTCCCCTGCCTTGTCGGACTGATAATATTTTTAAACCCCGCAAGGGAGATGATAGATCACGCCGCTTCTACCGCAGTGATTTTCAAGCCATCCTTCGAGGTCAGATATCTCCCGATGATCGCGTTCGCAATACTTTCTCTGGTCCTTCTTATCCTGAGAATTTACAGCATATATTCAAAGCGCTCGGATGAAAAGGAAAAATTCAACAATCTTCCATCCGAAAGTATTCTTGATAAGCACAGAGACGAATAGAAAGATATGACCGAAACGGCAGTATCAGAATTACAAAGATCTTTGTTTACAAATCTTAGCGCCGGGAATAGCTCGCGCGAAATAGCGCCCGGAACTGAACTAATATCCGAGCAAAATCCCGTTAAGAATAAAAGCGCCGGGCGGGGAATATACTATAGCGAGCCCCGACGGGGGGCGAATTATCAAATTTTCAATTTTTTAATTTTCTGATTATCAATTATCATAATCAACAATCAATAAGACGGCCAAGGTGATATATATATGGAATCAGCTCTTCCGATCGGAGTATTCGATTCGGGACTCGGCGGGCTTACCGCTGTAAACGAAATAAGGAAAATTCTTCCCAATGAAGATATAATTTATCTCGGCGATACCGCCCGTGTCCCTTACGGCACAAGAAGCCGGGAGACTATACTTGAATACGCCGAGGAGGATCTCGGATTCTTAAAGAGCAGGGGCGTGAAATATGTGATCGCAGCCTGCGGGACGGTTTCAAGCGTAATGATGAGCGAGGGCGGCTTTCGCGACAGGCTCTGCAACGGAGTCATAGAACCGTCGGCGGCCGCGGCGTGCAAAATAACAAAAAACCGCAGGATAGGAGTTATCGCCACCGGCACCTCGATAAAGAGCGGGAGCTATGAAAAGGCGATAAAAAAAGCGCTCCCGGGTGCGGAGGTGATATCCAAAGCCTGCCCGATGTTCGTGCCGCTGGTCGAAAACGGCTACATACAAAGAGACTGCATACCGGCAGTAAAGATCGCGGAGGAATATCTTCTGCCGCTCAAGGACGCGGGGATAGATACTCTCATTCTCGGCTGCACGCACTATCCGCTTATTTCCGGGATAATCTCAGACATTTTAGGCGAAGAAGTCTCTCTTATCTCCTCCGGAGCGGAAGCGGTAAGATATGCAAAAAAAGTGCTTGAAGAAAACGGTCTTTTAAACAAAAAAAGCTCTCCCGGAGAGCTGAGACTTTATTCCACAGACAGCGCGGAGCTTTTTGAAGAAAACGCGTGCAGATTCATCGACATAAAGGACGTAAAGGTAGAACAGATACGCTTAGAAGAATAGCGGACGGAACGTGCAAGGATACAAAAACGGAGGAAAACACAAAATGGCAGACGCTATGATCACCGTTAAAACGATCTCGTTCGACGGTTTAGGAAAAAACGAGACGGAAATAATGACCGGCGGGACCTTTGAAAAAATCCCGCACGGGTACGAGATAAAATACGACGATACCGACGCTACGGGCTTTGAAGGCTCGACGACTTCGGTGAAGATACTGAACGGTTCAAGAATAGAGATGCTGCGTTCGGGGGACTATCTGAGCGAGCTCTGCATCGAGCGCGGGAAGAAGAACTTTTCGTTATACGGCACTCCCGGCGGGGAGCTTAGCATAGCGATAGACGGCAAGGACGTATCGAGCATGCTGACCGACGCGGGAGGTAATGTAACGGCGAGGTACACGCTGTCGATAAATTCAAATCTCATCGGAGATTTTTCGGTGAATATCGACGTAAAGTGCAGAAGCGCGAGGAATATTCCGTTAAATTCGGAGAAGCTGATAAAGCCGATACCCTCTCCGAAGGCTGAGAATCAGGCGTGGAAGAGTAAGTGGTTAAGCTGAGTAAAGCGGGAACTAAAAAGGTTTCGCCGGCCTTTCCTCAAAAGGCCGCAGGATTCCAAAGGGCTGGCCCTTTGGTCGCGCCCGCAGGCGCGAAACTCCCCGAGCGTAAGCAAGCGCAGGACGGGGAGAAAAAACAGTCCGGTGGACTGTTTTTTCGTGGGGAGACCCTCGCCGGGGGTCTCCCCACCCTTTTTTTGACGTCGTCTCTACGATGTCAAAAAAAGGATTTTGCTCAACTCGTGCGTCAGAGCGAAATGATATTCAGGAGCAGAAACCCCGGTGCGGCGGCGAGATTCGCGGGATAGGGTGGGTGGGAGGGAGCAGTAGGTAATGATTCCGCAGTAAAGTAGCGAATCTCGCCGCCGCTTTATGCAAGCCTGCCGTATGCGGAAATGAAAAACAGAAGCAGAAGGCTGTAGTTTCCCGCCCACGCCATCCTCCCGCACAAAATAAAAAAAGAAGCAGAAAGCATGGCCCCATACGCTCCGGCGTAATCCCGGAGCGAGGGCTGATCCCCCTACAGCTTCCCGCACCTATTTTTTTATTTAAGGCAACAAAAAAACCGCCGCACACTCACATGCGCGACGTTTTTTTGCTGGTGACCCGTACGAGAATCGAACTCATGTCTCCGCCGTGAAAGGGCGGTGTCTTAGCCGCTTGACCAACGGGCCGTTGGTGGCTGTAACTGGATTTGAACCGGTGACATTCCGGGTATGAACCGGATGCTCTAGCCAACTGAGCTATACAGCCGTATGACAGCTTGATTATTATACCCGAAAATCATCGATTTGTCAATACCTTTTTTAAAATTTTTTTATTTTTTATTTATAAATATTCGATACAGGTGGAATCAAAGTCATACTCCCAAGAAACGCGGACGGCGGCGGGATTCGCTGCCCTTGCTATAACTTATAGCAAACTTCGCAGTTAAACCTTCAGCAAAAGATCCCCCTGCTTAATTATCCCGAGCTTGCGCATTCCTTCGCATACCACAAGACTTATCACCGCAGGTCCTATAAAATGCAAGATCGCTATCTCTATAAGCGCAGCGGCGGGGGATATCCCGGCTTCCGACATCGACTGAAACGCCATGAACTGCCCGACAAGCCCCGCGGTTCCCATGCCCGAACCTGTCGCGTTATTAGGCATCCCGAGCACAAACGACGATATTGGTCCCATTATCGCGCTCGCTATTATCGGAGGGATCCAGACGAGCGGTCTTCTTATTATATTCGGCATCTGTAGCATCGACGTTCCCACGCCTTGAGAGATAAGCCCGCTCCATTTGTTCTCGCGAAAGCTCATGACCGCAAAGCCCACCATCTGACAGCAGCAGCCGGCACAGGCGGCTCCGGCGGCTATTCCCGAAAGTCCAAGGGAAACCCCTATCGCAGCGGAGGATATCGGGAGCGTGAGAGCGATCCCCATCAGGACCGCAACTATTATCCCCATAAGCACAGGCTCGCGCTCAACGCCGAAGTTGATAAGACCGCCTATCCACTTCATAAACGCGGAGATCGGTGGGCTCAGGATTATCCCGCAGGCCGTGCCGGAAAGAATCGATACAAGCGGAGTTACCAAAATATCCGCCTTTGTTTTTCCCGTGACGAGAGTCCCGAGCTCTATCCCGATAAACGCGGCGACAAAAGCTCCGAGCGGCTCTCCGGGGCCGGTGAAGGTCATGGCTCCGGGAGTGTAGGCGGACGGTGTAATCTGCCCCGCGTACGCGCCGACGGCGCCGCATACCGCTGCGGAGACCGCGACAAGAGCCGGGGATTTATATTTTGAAGCGACGCCGACTCCGATACCTGCGCCGGTAAGGGCTTTGCAGAAGCCCGAGATCAGGTTGAGATAATCGCCGACTGCTCCCGGAAGAAGCGAAGCTATCTGTCCGAGGATAGTTCCGACGATAAGAGTAGAGAACAGCCCGAGCGCCATTCCGGAGAGACCGTCGATGAAGATGTGGTTAAGATAATTTTTAAGCGTTTTCATTTTTCCACCGCCAAGTTTTTTTATGATTATAACCTTTTAGAAGGCGGTTGTCAAGAGCGTTTAGAAGACAGAAGTCAGAAATCATACGTCAGAATTTCATAGAGCATTCGGGGATGATTTTAATAATTGGAGATGGTATGTGAGGAAAGGAATGTTTTCTGCGGGAGATGTTAGGGAATATGTTTGAGTTTTGAATTTATGTAAGCGGACGCTTTGGGTTGTTTTTTGGATCAGCATGTATAAAAGTGCGCAGCCCGGCACGGGCTGCGCCCTCACCCTTCCCCGCTCTACTTCTTCCCCGTCGGGAAGCTTCCGCCCATGATCTCTCCGCTTACCGCGTCTACCTCCGCGCCGTACTTGTTCCCCTCATACAAATACGTAACGTCGTAAATTACGAAGCTGTTGCGATATGAAAGCTCCGCAGCGGGGTTCTGAACGTCGTTTGCAGTCAGTCCGCAGTCTTTAAGCGCGTTCTCAACGGCGGTTTCCGCGCTTATAATATCCTCCGGCTTAATACCTGCCGCCGAGGTCACTTTGCCGCTTTTTGCGGATACTCTGTACTCGCACTCTGTCTCCCGGAGCGCGAATTTTATCACATACTCGTCGCCGTCAAGGATGAATTTCAATCCCCTGAGCGGAGTCTCCGTTATCCCTAACTCGTCAAGAACCGAGGTGAGAGCCGCGGCTTCAGAGATCATACCGTCCGGCGCTTCGGTATCCGGAACCTCGTTTTCATCCCAAACCGAGGTCGGATCGTGGCTCTGGACTACCTCTCTTACGACCTCTCCGGTGTAGCAGTCGATTCTTATGTCGCTCTGCGGCTGGTTGCTTGCGTTGCGATTCGAGAAGTGTACGGTATAATATTTTTTGCCGTCTTCATCTATGAATCCCGAGCCGCTGAACATTATTTCTCCGTTAAGCTCCATTCCGGAATGCTCTGCGGCGATAAATACCGCTTTTGTAAACCCTATCATTCCGGCGTCAGGCTCGTGAGGGATCCTCTTTCCGGTCCACTCGGAATCCTCCTCAACGCTTTCGGACAGAATATCAAGCGTTTCGCCGTCTACCGAGCATTTATATACATACCCGTCCGCGCTGCAAACTACAAGTATATTCCCGTCCTCGTCAAATTCGGAGGCCGCGTATACCGCGATATAATTTCCGTCGCTCCCGGGGCCTACCCAGGCTACAAGCCCGAAGCGGTCTCTTACCGCGCATATGGCAAGCTGAGTTTTCGTCAAAGAGTCATAATACTTCACGGGCTCGTTTTCATACTGCGTCACCGCAAGAACCTCTCCCGTCTTAGGCTCTACGTAAACGATACGTGTAGATTCGTCTCCTTCGATATTCATGAAGACTTTATAGGTAGGCTCGTTAAAGAGAGATATCCCTATTTTCCCCTCCGGGATGTAGTCCGCGTAGCCGAGATATGAATCCCCGCAGTACTCAAGGGTATATTCGACTCCGAGCTCCTCGCAGGCGATCTTAAGCGCCGCGTTAAGCCCGATAACTCCCGGTATAGGCTCGGCTTTAACCTTTTGTTCCTCCGTTCCCTCATAAAGCTCGTCGTCCGAAATTTCAGCGTCATAGACCTCTCCGGTCTCCATGCTCACCTTGCAGCTGTATTCGTATCCCCCGCCCCAGTAGGTAAGCTCATAATATCCTTCCTCGCTCGAGTATACGTCGTTTTTGAAGTATACATACGATTCCGAGTCTCCGTCGGGATAACTGAATACGCCGCCGTAAAGTCCGAAGTGATCCACAGCCGCATTAAGCGCGTAGGTGCGGTTATACGCGGCGTTTTTCTCGGCTTCGGATATCTCAAACGGGTGAGTCTCATGCTCCTTGGGCGCGTATTCGGATTCGCTTACAGGCTCGCTCAACCATTCGTAAACTACGCCCGTCTTAGCGTCGATGGTGTAGCGGTACACCGTATCAAGTAGGGTGAAAGAAAGCCTGTAGACCGGTCTCACGCCCTTAAGACCTATATCCGAGTCTCCCATCTCTATCCCGTTTTCGCTCGCCATCCCCGAAAGGATCAGATTTCCGATATCCGTCTTATCCTGTCCCTCGGGAGTCACGTTATAAAGGTGGTTATACGCTGTCGCGAACGCTTCGCTTTCATCCATAAGACCGGTAAAGTTCACCGCCGTGACCGTGACCGCCATTATAAGCGCCGCGGCAGCGACCGTGACTGCGATCTTCAAAACCGGCTTTTTCTTTTTTGCTTCAGTCATTATGATCACACTTCTTCCGTTTTGTTCGCCGCAATCAGAAAGTATGTCTCTGACGTTATCCGGCGCAGTCTTTTCCAAAGCGGAATTTAAAAGCTGTTCTATTTCCCTGCGTCTCATTCTCCGTCGCTCCTTTCCTGCAGCAGATTTTTAAGTTTTTTAACTGTTCGGTTATACCTTGAAAGAACCGCCGGAAGTGAAAGTCCCAAGATCTCGGCTATTTCGCGATGCTTAAGACCCGCCGCGGCATGAAGAAAAACGATCTGTCTCTCATCGTCGGAAAGCTCTTCTATGCACATCCTGAGGATGACGGATTCCTCGGGCGAAAGTCCCGGGCTTTCGCCGAAGAGCGTCTCTTCCGTAGGCTGATCCGAGATAAATTTTTTCTCTCTGAGTCGCATATAGCAGAGGTTTTTAGCGATCTGAATTATCCAGCCCATAGGTTTTCCCACGCTCTTATAGCTCCCCGCCGTTCGCCAAATAGCGATAAACGCGTCGTGAGTCGCGTCCTCGGCGTCGCAGCGGTTTTTAAGAATCGAAAGGGAAAACGCGTACACCTGTTTTCGGGCGCATTCATACAAAGCGGCAAGAGCGCTCTTGTCGCCGTCAGCGATTTTACGAAGGCATCCGTCGATATACCCGGGGCTAAGTTTATCAGTTTCCCGCATCTTCCTCGGCTCCTTTCGTAAGGTAAATGCGTAAGAGTGGGAGTTTATTGCATGGGGGAGAGAATTTTTTGGGGGATTGATGTGCGGAAATAAGCGGAAGAAAAAAATCCTGCCGCGCCCCGAAAAAACAGAGCAGGATCCCCACGCTCCTGCCCGTCTTTTCTCTTTTCGCCGGTCTAAGCTCTATTTTCCGTATTTCCTTACGGTTTCGGCGTTCTCTTCATCCGTTATTCTGTACTCGTATCTGTTGTAAAACGAGCTGCCGTCGGCGTTATTGGTATCCCAGAATACCGGGATAAAGCCGTATTCCTCTTTCGCTATCCTTATGAGCTCCCGTATGCAGTCCTGAGAGCTTCCGTATTCGGAATTCCCCGCCATATTCCCAACATATCCGCTTGTGGTTTCGCCTACAAATACCGGGATTCCCTTTTCGGTGAAGCTGCTTTTGAGCCTGTCGCACTCGTAATAAATATAGTCGTGCCAGCTCTCGCTCCCTATCTGCTTAGACCAATACATACTGTTGTCGATATAGTGAACCGATACCATCAGCTTGTCCTTAGCGCTGTCGTTCGGCGTCCTGAATCCCTCGCTTGTCGTTTTGTCAATATTTGTATTATACCCCGAAGCGATAAGAATTCTCTCGGAATTGTTCCCTCCGGTTCCGCGTACTGCGTCTACGAAAACTTGATTCATCTCGTTGCAATAGTCGAATTTTTCCTGATCCGTCGCGTTTAAGCCTTCCTTGACAGCTCCGAGGTATTCGTTATATCCCTCGAAAATAAGGCGGTCGCCGTAGTCCCTGAAATGCTCCGCCACCTGCTCCCAGACAGTCTTTGCCGCGCTTACGGCTTCCTCGCGTTCAAGATGGGTTATAAGCCTTTCGTCGTAGTGGTGCATATTGATAACGCAGTACATCCCATCCTCCAAAACCCACTTCACCACTTCTTCGACTCGATTCAGAAGCTTTTTGCTTACGGTAAAACTGCCGTCGTTTTCCATCCCGTTGCCCCAATAAACCGGGACTCTCACGGTTTTAAATCCCGAGTCGCGCATCCCGTCGATTATCTCGCGCGTCGTTTCTACTGCGCCCCAGCAGGTTTCATAATTTGAGAAATCTCCGTCTCCTACCGGAGAAGAGAAGGCGCAGAGGTTGTCCTCGCTGCTGTAGAACGCTTCAAAAGTGTTGCCGAGATTTATTCCGATCCCCATCTCGGAGGCCGCGTCCGAAGCGCTGAAGCTCTCGCGCATTTCATATACATCCGAGCTTCCACAGCCGCAAAGAGCCCCGGCAAATATAAGAGCCGCGGCGAAGAAAGCGATAATTCGCAGAGATTTAGAGCAATGTACAAATTTAAAACCGTTTTTATTATTTTTAAGCATAACAGCACCGTCCTTTATATTATATTTTACAGGATTATGATATAAAGTCAATAGTTATATGAGAATTTTTGAAAAAACGGCGGCAAAGATTTGTAAACGCCCGTTTTGCACACGTTATTTTCATGCATTAAAATTTTCGCCGGAGGCGAAACCCTGAAATTCTGATATCTGACATCTCTCTTGCGCTCGCCTTGACATAATTTCTTTAATATGCTATAATTTATTGACCTCGCATGGCGGGGGATTGAGACAAGGGAGGTGAAATTTTGAAACTTGCAAAAACATCTAAAATTTTTAAAACGCTTGGAACGCTTTTGATCGCTGTCGGAATTCTTTCCTCCTGCGCGTCGACGGGATCTCAGAATCCCGGTGAAAGCAGCGGCGGTAATACGTATGATCCGAAAAATCCTACCGTTCTGACCGACAGCGCTATCGGCGAAGAGGACGGATTCAGCTACGAGCTCTGGAAGGACTCGGGGATTACCACCATGACTCTCACGGGGGACGGAAAATTTACCTGCGAGTGGACTGACATCAACAACGCGCTCTTCAGAACCGGAAAGAAATTCGACTGCACCGAAACTTATAAGGAAATCGGCAACATCGAGCTTGAATACGAGGTCGATTATCAGCCGGACGGGAATTCCTATCTCTGTCTTTACGGCTGGACGAGAGAGCCGCTTGTCGAATATTATGTCGTCGACAGCTGGGGAAGCTGGAGACCGCCGGGAGGGAATCCCGTCGGAACGATCGAGGTCGACGGAGGGGTATACGACGTGTACCGCACGCTCAGGGTGAACCAGCCGTCGATCGACGGAAACACGACGTTTGAACAGTACTGGAG
The DNA here is from genome assembly GCA_947588805.1 of uncultured Clostridia bacterium. Lineage (GTDB taxonomy): Bacteria > Bacillota > Clostridia > Oscillospirales > Ruminococcaceae > Faeciplasma. The sequence continues at coordinate 10,808 of CANPYR010000036.1, read as the reverse complement.
CGTAAGGCAGGAAAAACGCACCGAGGGTACTATCAACGCCGCCGCTCACTTCATGAACTGGGAAGCGCTCGGGATGAAGATGGGGAAGATGTACGAAGCGGCGCTTACAGTCGAGGGATATCAGAGCAAAGGAAAGGCCGAGATCCTGAAAAATAATCTCAAGATCGGCGGCGAGCTTCCGGATATAGAGCTTCCCGAGCCTCCCGCGCCCGAGGAGCCGGATGAAAACGGACTTTACTTTATGTCGGAATTTGAATCCGGAAGCGACGGCTGGGGACAAAGAGGAGGAGCGAAGATCTCGGCAAAGGACGGGGTGTTATCCGTAAGCGGCAGATCTCAGGCCTGGGAAGGGACTGAGCGCGCGCTCAGCGAATACACCTATATTCCCGGACAGAGCTTCTCATTCGGAGTCAAAGCCATGCAGGACAGCCAGGAGTCGGCTGATTTCAAACTTACACTGCAGTACAGCTCTCCCACGGGGACGGGATACGACTGCATCGCGGAGGGAAGCGGCGCGAAGGGTGAATGGGTGACGCTCGAGAATCCGAGCTATAAGATCCCGGAAAACGCCTGGGGACTGGTGCTTTACGTCGAGACCGCCGAGGGGACCTGCGGATTCAGCATTGACGACGCATGGGCGGGCGTTGAAAAAAGCGGGGAAGAATAAGCGATGAAAAGCCGGAGCATGGGGTACTCCGGCTTTTGAATTGGGGAGCAGCAGAGCGGGAGTGCAAGCGCAGGTAGGTAATGATTCAGCATTCAGGCAGCTCATCCCGACGCTGTCAGAATACGGAATTGAGAAATCAGAAGTCAGAAATTGTAACTTTAGGCTTCTGCGCTTATAAGTCGGCGCTATAAATCCGCGGGTGCGGCTTTCGCTCCCAACATCCTTCTGCTTGTCTTTCCCTTCCGGCTCCCACCCCGGGCGCAGCCCGGCGTGCTTCGCGCGCGACTCTCCGTCCTTCGTCCGGCGAGTCCGTCCGGCCATACGGCCGTCCGCGGGCTGCGCCCTACCAAACTACTATGCTACATTCCCACATCCCCACAACGTTTTCCATCCATTTCCTCCGCTCAACCCGCCGTTTCCATCCCCCGCAACTAAATATGGCAAAGAAATTTTAAGTTGCAACCGCTATTTGGTAGCGCTTTTTCGGCCTTTGCGCTATAATTTTCACCGTCGGGATAAAACCCGCGATAAAAAATCCGGATTATCCGGAGCTTCAAAAAGGAGAATATATAATATGTATTTCAGCGAAAATCTTCAGTCCCTCCGCAAGTCCCACGGAATCTCGCAGGAGCAGCTTGCGGAACGTCTCGGCGTATCGCGCCAGGCCGTGAGTAAATGGGAGACCGACGGCGGCTACCCGGAAATGGAAAAAATCATTCAGCTCTGCGAGCTCTTTGACGTCACGATGGACGAGCTGATCAAGGGACGCGTCGAGATAAATAAGGCCGACTCGCGCGTGAAGCATGAAAAGAACTTCAACGCTCTTGCGATCGGGATCGCCACGGGGGTGTTCCTGATAATCTTCGGCGTATCTCTGACGACTTTATTCGCGTATTTCATGCTCGACGAGGTCGGCACGGCGCTGATGTTTCTGCTGATAGCGCTTGCGGTCGCGCTGTTTGTGGTTTTCGGCATGAAAGGAAAAAGCTACAACCGTGCGAACCCGGTCCTCCCCGAAATATACACGCCCGAAGAGCGGGAACGCTTCAACACAAAGATCTTTCCCTATCTGATTTCCGGCGGCGTAGCGCTCATATTTATAGGCGTAATACTTACGACCGTCAGCAGCATGACAGGTCTCCTGTGGCTGCCGAGCGAGATCGCTTCCTCTATCATGCTGGCGCTTATAGCCGCGGCGGTGTGGCTGTTTATTTATGCGGGGATAATGCACGGCAAGTACGATATCAAGGGTTATAATCACGACCGCGATTTTGAGCAGGGGATCAAGGAAAACGATTCGCCGGAGACGGTGAAACAGAAGAAGCGCGCGAAGCTTAAGGGAATGCTCTGCGCCGTTATAATGCTGACCGCGACGGGGATTTATGATTTTATAGGGTTTGTGTTTGGCATTTGGGTGCAGTCTACGGTGGTGTACCTGATAGGAGGTATCGCCTGCGCGGTAGTCGGGATCCTGCTTTCGGAAAAGTGAGGGGAGGAAGCAGGGGGATTTCATAGGAATTAAAAAGGTTTCGCCGGCCTTTCCTCAAAAGGCCGCAGGCGTCCGGGGGGCAGAAATCGTAGCGTTAAAACTTGCTTTTCAAGGCTCCGCAGGAGCCTTCAAAGAGTTTTAATCGCAACGATAACGTAAGCAAGCGCAGGAAGGGTAGAAAAAACAGTCCGGCATACTGTTTTTTTCGTGGGGAGACCTTGCCGGGGGTCTCCCCTTTTTGACAGCTCTGCTGTCAAAAATACTGTAGTTGGGTGGGCGCATATACAGTATGATAATTAGGGGCAGGGCCTTGCGGCGGCGAGATTCGCTGCTTTACTGCGGAAGCTCTACCAACTGCGCCCGCCAAACTTGCCGGGTTTTGTCCGTGAGACAACCGAGACTGTCGTTTTTGTCGAGGGCGGTCGAACGGGAACAAAACCGGCAATGTTTTCCCGCCCTCTCCCGCGAATCTCGCCGCCGCCACAAAACTCACGGCGCACAAAGCCCTTAAGCTTCATGCGCCGCATAATCATCTCAAAACTGCAATATTCCCCGCTCCCATATACTCCCACAGCCATCCCCGTTTTCCAAATCCTCAGAACCCGATCTTCTCCTTGATATACCCCTCGACCTCGTCTATCTTCATCCTCACCTGCTCCATCGTATCGCGGTCTCTGACCGTCACGCAGCCGTCGGTCTCGGAATCGAAATCATAGGTCACGCACCACGGCGTGCCTATCTCGTCCTCGCGCCTGTAGCGCTTACCGATTGAGCCGGTCTCGTCGAAGTCGGTCATGAACGCTCCCGCAAGCTTCCCGTAGACCTTCATCGCGCCCTCGGAGAGCTTCTTTGAAAGCGGGAGGACAGCGCATTTGTACGGCGCTATCGCGGGACTGAGGTGCAAAACGGTCCTTATATCGTTCTTTTCGGGATCGACTACCTCCTCGTCATACGCTTCGCAGAGAAGAGCAAGAACCGTTCTGTCAAGCCCGTAGGTCGATTCTATAATATAAGGTATGAATCTTTCGTTGGTCTCGGGATCAAGATATGTCATGTTCGTGCCGGAGTATTCCTGATGGCGGGTGAGATCGAAGTTTGTACGGTTGTGGGTGCCGTTTATCTCTCCCCAGCCGAACGGGAACAGGAATTCGATGTCGCACGCGGCCTTCGCGTAGTGCGCGAGCTTTTCATGATCGTGATATCTGAGGTGATCCGGCTTAAGTCCGAGATCCTCAAAATATTTCCTGCCGTAGGCCTTGAAGTATTCGTAAAGATCACCGTCGGTCCCCTCTTTGCAGAAGGTCTGGAATTCCATCTGCTCGAACTCGATGGTACGGAAGGTGAAGTTTCCGGGGGTGATCTCGTTTCTGAACGCCTTGCCTATCTGTCCGATGGAAAACGGAAGCTTCGCGCGCATGGTCCTCTGGACGTTAAGAAAATTGACATATTCTCCCTGCGCGTTCTCGGGTCTGAGATAGATAACGCTCTTCGAGTCGTTGGTGACTCCGCGGTAGGTCTGGAACATCAGATTGAACTCGCGTATCTCGGTAAAGTTATGCTTTCCGCACTTAGGGCAGGGGATATGATGTTCTTTTATATACTCAAACATCTCCTGCTTAGTCATGGAATCCGGGTGCGAGTCGGGATCGAACGCTTCGATCAGGTTATCCGCGCGGTGGCGAGTCTTGCATTCCTTGCAGTCCAAAAGCGGATCCGAAAAGCTTGCGACATGTCCGGAAGCTTCCCAGACTCTCGGGTGCATCAGGATATCGGCGTCTACCTCGTAAGAATTTTTACGTTCCTGGATAAAGCGTTTGCGCCAGGTATCCTTGACGTTGTTTTTAAGGCGAGAGCCGAGTGGGCCGTAGTCCCAGGTGTTGGCAAGGCCGCCGTAGATATCCGAACCGGGGAATATAAATCCGCGCCCTTTGCAGAGCTCGACGATTTTCTGCATGGATTTCTCGGTATTTTCCATAATCATGCTCCTTCAAAAAAAGTATCAACTTATTTTAACTCTAAAACCGGAGGATGTCAAGAGAAAATAACCAAAAAGCGGCGAAAAAAACGGCATAAGGCGGCCGAATTTTCGTCAAAATAGATAAACCGGGCGGTCAAAAACAGAAATTTTAACGAAATTACAAAAAAATGCTTGACAAGAGCGCGAGTTTGTGGCAATATATAAGCGTGGATTATTGCCCATGGCCCAAAGGGCATATCTTTAAAAATGAAATTAGGAGGTCATTATATGACAAAGAAAATTTTGGCTGTAGTGCTCGCGCTTGTCATGGCGATGTCATGCCTGTGCGTCGAAGTATTTGCGGCCGATACCGAAGAAATTTTCTCTGTAACTGTTAAGCCTACAGTCGGCGATTATGGTTGGTGCACCGCTCTTATGAGCAAGGGCTCCGATAATATCAACAACTTTATAAAGGCTATCAAAACAGAGGGGTCTGAGGTTACATTTACCTTCCCCAATAAAAACGACACATGGATCCAGGTTTACTGGCAGGAGTGCGACAGCTGGTCTTCCAACGGCACGCATGCCGAAGGCTGGGGACATGAGGTAAAGTGCACCGGCGCTGATCTGTACAAGCTTGTCACCGACGGAAGCGAGAGCGTTTCTCCTTTCAAGGATGATAACGTACAGCTTGTTATGAACGGCGGCTTTGGCGAAGAAATCGGCAGTGACAAGGGCACTTCGATGGATGTCAAAGTAGTTGTCACCGCTCCTAAGGCTGCTGAGCCTGAGGTCGAGCACCCCGAGGGCGAGGTAGAAATCAGGACAAACGTTGTCAAGAGTAATGAAGGACAGGTAAATATTACTCTTCCTAATACCGTAAAAGTCGGCGATACCGTTAAGGTTCATGTAACCGGCACGGCTGACGGCGACTTCCGTTCATGGCTTGCTCTTAAAGACGCGGCCGGCAATGAAGAGACCATGTGCGCCAACCCCCAGTGGATTGCGAGCACAAATGCAGGTTATGAGTCCGGCAAGTTTGATCTCACCTATGATCTTGTAGTAGCTCCTCAGGATTCTTCATCCGAGACTGCTACTGCGAATATACTTATATTCAAGGGCCCGACTTGGGATACTCCGCTTTCAAACTTCACTATTGAGCATCTCGGAGTTGTAATGCCCAAGAGAGAAGAGGAAGAAGAACCTGCTGACAGCACATTTGCTGTTCAGGCTGGAACTGCTCTTGACGGATGGATTAAGCTTATAAACTATGAGGACTCCAACTTTGAAGAAGTTAAGCAGGCTTTCAAGAATAGCGTTCTTGAAGTTTCCTACACCGGAGACAACGTCCAGTTAATTTTACAGTACAACGGAACCGGGGAGAATGCTTGGCCGGGTACTGCATATGCGCCTACCGAAGTAGTTGACGGCAAGGATGGCGTTAAGATCGCGAAGTTCGATATGGCTCAGATAATTGAGAAATTCAACGCCGAGACTACCGACGCGGCTCAGGATGTTCCGTATGACGCAGTCTTCGCTTTTGCTCTTGACGGAAGAACATGGCTTGCTGACGGCGTTGTCACTGCCGTATATGAAGGCGCAAAGCTTTCCGCTTCTTCTTACGTTCCCGGAAATCACCCCGAGGGCGAGACCGAGATAAAAACAAATGTTAATCTTGCAAGCTCTGAGTTTGTTTGCATAAAGCTTCCCGAACCTGTTAAGCTTGGCGATACCGTTACTGTTCACGCTATCGGCGAATCCAAGGGCGATTTCAGAGTTTGGCTTTGCAAGAACGACGGCGGCGAGACCATGTGCGCCGATCCTGCCTGGAAAGCAAGCGAAAAACTTGACGATTACACTAACTTTGACTTCGTAGCCGATTTCGTCTGCACACCTCAGAATGCGTCGTCAGCTACCGAAGAAGCAGACTATATCATGTTCAAGGGTCCGGCTTGGGGCACAAACCTTGACAGCTTAACAATTAGCCACCTCGGAATCGTGGTAACTCCTAAGGAAGATGAACCCGACGTTGAACCCGGTGAAAATAACCTTGGAATTCAGTTCTTTATTCAGGATCACGCCGCTTGGACCTGGCACGGAATTTGTGATGATTTCGGCAAGGTTACCGATAACGGCTATGCAACAAAGGTAACATTCAAAAAGCTTAACTTAAATAATCTCCCTGTAACCGCTGCGAATGTTGCTCAGGGCTACAACCTTGATATCAACTTCGCCGCTCCTGAGGCTCTCTTCGTTGATGAGCTCAAAGACGCGGAGATTGGCGCCACATCCACTCCTATTGATTACGACTTTACTTACTCCGACCTTGTTATCAAGGCTAACGGCTACAATGACGTTGTAGTTAAGGGTCCTGTTCAGAGAACCGGTACTTGGATTCCTAAGCAGGAAGACGGTTGGGTAAGCGGTATTAATGATACGCTCAATGTTCTTGCTCTTGTAAAAGAACAGCTCGGAATCAGCGACGAAGAAGTAGCGTTAAAATATGTTCCCGCTCTTACTTCTCTTTCCGTCACCGTTAAGTGCGATTCTATTGCGCTTCAGGTTGAAGACGAGCCCACTGAAGGTCACCCCAAGGGCGAGACTGCTATAGCTCTCAACAATAACAGCGTTGTAATTCATAATAATTCCAAGGCAACTATAAGCGGCGGTTCTCTTAAGATGTCCGGTGAACAGATTTCTGTAAGACTTCCTGCGGCTTTGAAGACCGGCGACGTAGTCAAGGTTCACCTGGTTGGTACAACTAAGGGACAGCTCCGTTCTTACCTCCTCGTTCCCGAGGATGTTTGGGTAAACCTTTCCGCTCCTTTAGTAGTAAGCGATGGCGGCGACTTCGACGTAGTGCTTGAAATGACTGTTGCTTCCGGTTCTCCTACCGCCGTACACTTTAAGGGTCCGGCCGGCGGTATGATGGATTCCGTAACCCTTACTCACGTAGGCGTTGTAATGCCCGGCGCAGATAAGGAAGAAGAGCCCGAGTACAAGGAAGAAGTAATCTATAATATGGAGCATACCGACGGTCAGTACTTCGAGAATAAGGCTCTCCCTGTCAAGCTTGCGGCGGAGCCCGGCGAAGATCAGACTTGGTGCAGAATTGCTACCAACTGGGTAGGCAACGGTGAAGTTTACAGCGCTATTCTCAATGCTATTCAGACCGAAGACGCCACTCTGAGAATCACTTACACCGGAGATATCAAATCCTTCAATTTACAGTCCGACGGTGAAATGGGTGAGGTTGCGCTCGACAGCTTCAAGATTGAAGAAGTAGACGGCAAGAAGGTTGCGACTATCGCCACTTCCGAAGTATACAAGGCATTTGCAAAAGCGATAGCTGTTGAAAGCTGGCACAACTTTATGTTAGTCTTCGATGGCAACGCAAATCTCTACAAGTTTGAGGTTGTAAAGATTGTTGAGAGCAAGCCTCCTGTAAAGCCTGCCAAGAAGGGCAAGACCTTCGCATACGCTATCCGTCTCAGCAACACTTACCACGGTTACCTCGTAAACGGCAGAATGATTTCTATGCCGCACACCTTCGGTACCGACGGCGTCTGCACGACTTGCGGATACAAGAAAGTTGAGACTTCCTACAAGACCGAAAAGGCCGAAGAAGAAGTAGAGACTTCGGATGAAGCCGAAGCTGAATAATTAGCCATCTTCAAATTGTATAAACCACTTCTTGCAGCAGGTGCGTCCTTCGGGGCGCACTTGCTGTATCTATTAGATTTTGTTTGAGCATAATACCCAAAAGAATCGGGTTCATGTTTTAAAAGTTTTTGTCTTTCCGGGGTTGACACCTGTGCGCGGATGGCGTATACTATAAACAATCCATTAAAATAACAGGAGGAGTATTATCATGAGAGTATACAATTTCAGCGCGGGGCCGGCAATGCTGCCCGAGGAAGTATTAAAAAGAGCTGCCGACGAGATGCTTGAGTACGGCGAGACCGGACAGTCCGTAATGGAGATGTCACACCGCTCAAAAGAGTATCAGGCGATCATCGACTCCGTCGAAGCTAAGCTCAGAGAAGTAATGTCGATCCCCGAGAACTACAAGGTCCTGTTCCTTCAGGGCGGCGCTTCGAGCCAGTTTGCGATGGTTCCGCTCAATTTAATGAACGGCTCCGGCAAGGCTGACTTCGTTCTTACCGGCCAGTGGGCTTCAAAGGCTTATCAGGAAGCTTCGCGTTACGGCGAATGCAAGGTCGTGGCTTCATCCAAGGACAAGACTTTCTCTTACATCCCGAAGCTCGATCCTAAGGAATTCACTCCCGACGCGGACTACTTCCACATATGCCTTAACAACACCATCTACGGCACCAAGTTCCCCGAGCTCCCCGAGACCGGAAATGTTCCGCTCGTAGCGGATATGTCCAGCTGCATTCTCTCCGAGCCGGTTGACGTATCAAAATTCGGCCTTATCTATGCCGGCGCGCAGAAGAATATGGGCCCTGCGGGTCTCACTGTCGTAATTATCCGCGAGGATCTCATCGGCAACGCGAGAGATATCACCCCGACCATGTTTAACTATAAGACTCACGCCGAAAACGGCTCTATGTATAACACTCCTCCGACCTACGGGATTTATATCTTAGGTCTCGTGCTCGACTGGGTCAAGGAGAAGGGCGGCCTTGAAGCGATGAAGAAGATCAACGAAAAGAAAGCGGCTCTTCTTTATAACTTCCTTGACGGCTCTAAGCTCTTCAAGCCCACCGTCACAGGTCCCGAGCGCTCTATAATGAATATCCCGTTCGTCACCGGAAACGACGAGATGGACGCGAAGTTCGTATCCGAATCCAAGAAGGCAGGATTTATAAATATCAAGGGTCACCGCTCCGTCGGAGGAATGCGCGCTTCTATTTACAACGCGATGCCTATGGAGGGCGTAGAGAAGCTCGTCGAGTTCATGAAGAAGTTTGAAGCCGAGAACGCTTAAAAAATACGAAAAAATCAGTAATCAGAAAGGAACGAAATTATGTTCAAGATCCTGACGCTTAATAAGATCGCCGCTTGCGGAACAGATCTTTTTGACCGTGAAAAATATAACGTCACCGACATGGAAACCGCTCCCGACGGGATCATGGTTCGCTCGGCGAACATGCTTGAAAGCGAGTTCGCACCTAATCTCAAGGCTATCGCGAGAGCGGGAGCAGGAGTTAATAATATCCCCGTAGACCGCTGCTCCGAAGAAGGTATCTGCGTATTCAACACCCCCGGCGCGAATGCTAACGCAGTTAAAGAGCTTGTAATCGCAGGGCTTCTTCTCACATCAAGAAAAGTCGCCGCAGCTATCGATTGGGCGAAGACTCTCAAAGGACAGGGCGCTGAGGTCGGAAAGCTTGTAGAAAAAGGCAAGAGCCAGTTCGCGGGGCCCGAGATCATGGGCAAAACGCTCGGAATCGTCGGTCTCGGAGCGATAGGAGTTAAGGTCGCAAACACCGCTCTTTCGCTCGGGATGAAGGTAATAGGGTACGATCCCTTCCTCTCGGTCAACGCCGCTCTCAACTTAAAGCCCGGAGTGCAGGTCGTAAAGACTCTCGCCGAGGTTTATGCGTCCGCGGACTACATCACGCTCCATCTTCCATATAATAAAGATACTAAGGATACCGTGAACGCGGAGAGCTTAGGACAGATGAAGGACGGAGTGAGGATACTCAACTTCGCGCGCGGCGAGCTTGTGAATACCGAAGCCATCATTTCCGCACTTGAATCGAAAAAGTGCGCGGCATACATCACCGACTTCCCGAACGACGATCTTATCGGCGTTGAGGGCGTGACCGCAATTCCGCACCTGGGCGCTTCTACTCCCGAGTCTGAGGACAACTGCGCCGTCATGGCTGCGAACGAGCTTATCGATTATTTAGAGCACGGCAAGATCACCAACTCAGTGAATCTTCCCGACTGCGAGCTTGCGAAGACCGCAGACTGCCTTGTTTGCGTGATCCATAAAAACGTCCCCGCGCTTATTACGCAGATCACAGGAGTGATCTCTGCGGGCGGCGGGAACATTGAGAACATCGCGTCGAAGTCCAAGAAGGACTGGGCGTATACGATGCTTGATGTTACAGGCGCGGTAACGACTGCGGATATCGAGAAGATCGACGGCGTTACCGGAGTAAGAGTAATTTAAGCTATCTCCTTTGTTGTTTCGTGTTATTGTGCGTTTCCCCGGCAGGTCAAGAGATTTGCCGGGGAAACTGCGTTTAGGGGGAGGGGAAAGAGTGGGGGAGAGGGAATCAAAAAGGTTTCGCCGGCCTTTCCTCAAAATGCCGCAGGGGACTCGGGTGCAGAAATCGTAAAGTTAAAACTTACTTTTCAAGGCACCACAGGAGCCTTTAAAAGAGTTTAAATCGCAACGACCACCTGGTCGCGCCCGCAGGCGCGAAATCTCTTAGCGTAAGCAAGCGCAGGAAGTGGGGAGACACTCGCCGGGGGCTCCCCACACTTAAAGACCCTCACCCACTCACGCTTACATTACACTCTCGAGAACTCCAAAAGGCTTTTGCTCCCTAAAACATGCAAAAGCCTTTTCTTTCAGCAAACGCAAATATCTTACTTGCTATCCCTTTCAAACCGTGCTATAATTACATCATATTAAATCAGCAAGGAGGTCATACAATGTCCCGAATCGGAGTGTGCGACGACAATCCCGCTATGGCTAAAAACATCTCAAAAATTGT
>CANPYR010000035.1 GCA_947588805.1 uncultured Clostridia bacterium | reverse complement strand
TACTCGCAGTACGGCAAAGAGAGTTGCTCCATACATTACATCAATTACGACAATCTTTACAACTATGTTCTTTCGAGATTGCAGCACTGGTCAAAGCTGTGCGAAGCCGACGAGCAGGAGATGCTCAAGTATCTTATAAAAGACGGCGAGAAAAATTCTGCGGATTCATATGCCCAAAGGGAGCTGAAAAAGGCGCAAAAGCGGCTGAAAGAGTTGGACGGTTTATTAGCGAAGCTCTATGAGGACAGGATTTCCGAGAAAATCACAGAGCGAAACTTTGACAGCCTTTGCGCCAAATTTCAGACCGAGCAGGAACAGCTTGACGTGAGAATTTCCGACTTGACGGCAGAAGTCAACGCCAAAGCCGACAGGCAGCAGAACATCAGGAACTGGGTCGAAACTATCAAGAAATACTCCGACCCAAAGGAACTGACCGCTGAAATGCTGAACGCTTTGATTGAAAGGATTGCTGTCCACGAAGCTGAAACACTTGAAAACGGCGAAAAACGCCAAAAAGTAGACATCTATTACAGGTTTATAGGAAAAATCGATTGAGATTAAAAAATCGTCACCATAATGAAAGGAAACAGGCGGCAGTTATCCCGATATCGAACTCATCCCAAGAATTGCAAATTATTTCGGGATTTCAATCGACGGGCTTTTCGGCTGCGAGAGCGACAGAGAAGCTAAGATCGACGCTATGATCCGCGAAGTCTCAGAGCTTGCAAAATATGACGCCGGAGTTGACGTTAATATCGAGAGACGGCTCACGGTTCTGAGAAACGGGCTTGTGGAATTTCCGAAAAACGAACGGCTGATGTATGAGCTTGCCGCGACTCTTTCCAACGCAGGCTGGGCGCGGATAGGCGGTCTTACCGAATACGACGGCGAAGGATTTCTTGTAAATTCGGTTCAAAATCGCGATAATGAATACTGGCGGGAGGCGATAAAGCTCTACGAAACGCTGATTTCGGATACAAAGGATCCGAAAATTTTAAGCGATTCGACGTTTGAGCCGGTACTGCTTTACAGCAATATGGGACTGTCCGAAAAAGGGCTTGCGCTTGCGAAAAACGCCGCCCCGCTTTACCGCTCGCGCGAGATGCTTTTGGGATATGCTGCTGACGGCGAAGAACGGCGGGAATATCTCGGGCGGGCGCTTTTGCGGCTTGTAGATACGGCCGCGGAGACTGCTATACAGCTTTTGATGAGCAAAAAGTCGAATTTCGACGGCAGTCTTGCCCTAAAAACCGTTTCAAGGCTCGTCTCGGTTTTTGAACTTTTTATTGACGACGGGAATTTCGGACCGTATCACGCGCGCCTGTCAGAGCTTCATCTGTATCTTTCCACGCATCAGCGGCGTGCGGGACGGCATGATGAAGCCTTCGAGTCTCTTGATAAGGCTTTTGAGCATTCAAAGGCGATAGAAAGGCTTTCCGCGTGCTCCGAAAAGGATCCCGAGTACACGTCTCGGCTTCTTGAAGGGATCTCGATGGAAAAGGAGCTTTGGGCCGGCCGCCCGTCCTATACTTCCCGCCTGCCGGAGGATTGGCCGATGTGGATGAATCCGGATTTTGTGGAGGTAGAAAGTGAGATGAAAGCGGATCCGAGATGGAATAAATGGGCGGAGAAATGCCGGGAGAATGGATAGACGATAGGAGATGAGCAGGTGAAGGGAGAACGATTTAGCGCTTTTGCGCAAAAAAGGTGGTGCATATGCAAATCCCGGTTTCGAGATCAGGCTCAAGCGACTATCCGCACCCGAAAGATAAAAGTCAAAAAACTTTTCATGCCGCTCCGTGATTCTCTCGGCTTCGCCGCCGGAGTAGATGCGATATCGGAACTCGGGATATCCTTTCCGGAGCTTTTTCACGATGTCCGCAGCCGTCGTAAACGCTTTTTGTCGCAGAGCTGTATAGTAGTCAGAGAATAGTAGTTAGTAGTTAGTTGAGGAGTCGCCTTGCGGCGACGGGGATTGCTTGCATTTCTTCTTGCCGAAAACTATTAACTGTTAAACTATGCGCTACATCATTCCTTACAACATATATGATTGATTTTTTTGAGAGTTTGCGGTATAATATAATATATAAAAAATCAGAAAGGAAGATTTTAATGTCTGAACTGAAATTGGGTGCAAGATGGGACAAGACTTTCCCGAAAAGCAAGCGCATCGAGCACTGCAAAGTGACGTTCCCTAACCGCTACGGTATCACCCTCGCGGCCGATATGTATATTCCGAAAAACGCTGCGGGAAGGCTTCCGGCGATCGCTGTCTGCGGGCCGTTCGGAGCCGTCAAGGAACAGGCGGCGGGACTTTACGCCCAGAACATGGCCGAGCGCGGATTCCTTACGATCGCATTCGACCCGTCGTTCACCGGCGAGAGCGGCGGCGAACCGAGATATATGGCTTCGCCGGATATAAATACCGAGGACTTCCAGGCAGCTGTCGATTTTCTCTCGACGCGCGACGTCGTTGATCCCGAAAAGATCGGCATTATCGGGATCTGCGGCTGGGGAGGTTTGGCGATAAACGCTGCGGCTCTGGATACGAGGATCAAGGCTACTGCGGCTATGACCATGTACGACATGACGAGAGTCAACGCTAACGGCTACTTCGACGCGGAAAATTCCGAAGAAGCAAGATATCTCAAAAAGCTCGCACTGAACGCTCAGCGCACCGAGGATTTCAAAAACGGCTCCTACGCTCTCGGCGGCGGTGTAGTCGATCCCCTGCCGGACGACGCGCCTTATTTTGTCAAGGACTATTATAACTATTACAAGACAAAGCGCGGATACCACAAGCGCAGCCTTAACTCAAACGGCGGCTGGAACGTGATCGGATGCCAAAGCTTTATGAACCAGCCGATTTTGAAATATTCCTGCGAGATTCGCTCGGCGGTGCTCATTGTCCACGGCGAAAAGGCGCACTCGCTCTATTTCGGCAAGGACGCGTTCGCCGACATGACTCGCGACGGCAAGTATGCCGAAAACAAGGAGCTTTTGATAATCCCGGGAGCTTCTCACACCGACCTTTACGACGGCGGCGGCAAGGGCGCGATACCCTTTGATAAGCTTGAAGAGTTCTTCGGGGAGAATCTCGGAAAGCGTTCGTAAAAAGGTTTTTGACTGTATTTTTGCGGCGGTTTTCTTGCTTCCTGCGCGGATCGTCGGCAAGTTAAATCCTATCCGAAAACGCATTCTGCGCCGGGTCCAGGCGTTTCGGAAGAAGTTGGCGAAGCGGGAAAAAGCATGATTGGTACTGAGTATTGATAAACCGAGCGCCTGACCGGGAGAGGTAGGCGCTCGGTTTTTTGTGGGGAAACCGAAGGCGAGGCGGATGATATATGATTTTCCGGATAATTTCCTTGAGTTAGCGGCGGCGAGAGAGCGGAGAAGGGCGGGTGGGTGGGCGCAGTCGGTAGACCTTCCGCAGAAATGCAGCGAATCTCGCCGCCGCCCGGAGCTTATTCGTCTTACCCTGCAGAAAATGCTGACTTTTTTGCAGAATAGATTATTGCATTATTCCCCGAGTTATGCTATATTTAAATTATAAATTATAAATCATAAATTATAATTCATAAATTTTCTGTAAAGGACGGTAATATCATGAATCTGTCTCTTATCTCATCCCCGGGTTCAGCCCGCGCGTTTATGACCTTCCACGAAGACGCTCACGCTCTTCACGTCGGCTCCCTCCCGGACAGGGCTTACTTCGTCCCTTTCCCCGAAAATGCCGACCCGTTCTCCGTAAGAGAATCCTCTCCGCGCTTCGAGCTTTTAAACGGCTCCTGGGGATTTACTTACCGGGACAGCGTTATCGATCTTTCGGATAATTTCACCGAGCTTCCCCCGGAAACCGAGATCCCCGTGCCATCTAACTGGCAGCTTCACGGCTTCGACAAGCCGCAGTATACCAACGTCCTCTACCCTATCCCCTTCGACCCTCCGTTCGTCCCGGACGACGTCCCCGTGGGCGTATACTACCGCGGCTATAACTATACCCCCGACGGCCTTCGCAGGATAATCGGCTTCGAGGGCGCTGACAGCTGTCTTTATCTTTATGTCAACGGCGCGCCGGTCGGATATACTCAGGTCTCGCATTCGACCTCCGAATTTGATATCACAGATTTTCTGAAACCCGGTGAAAATAAGATCTGCTGCGCCGTTTTAAAGTGGTGCGACGGAACCTACTTAGAGGACCAGGACAAGATCCGTCTTTCGGGGATCTTCAGGGACGTTTATATGCTCTCCCGTCCCGAAAAGAGAATAGACGACTACCGCGTTAATACATCGGTCAATCTTTCGGACGGCTCCGCTTCGATATGCTTAAATGTCTTCGGCGAACCTGCCGAGATCTCGCTCTACTCTCCCGAGGGTGAACTTTTAGCTTCGGGGACAGCTTCCGAGAGCGCTCCGTTTGAATTCAAGATAGAGAACGCGAAGCTCTGGAATGCCGAGCAGCCGAATCTTTACCGCCTTACTCTTAAAGCTGCGGGGGAGATAATCGGCGAAAAAGTCGGATTCAGAAAAATCGAGATCTCTGACGGCGTTGTCAAATTAAACGGCAAAAACATAAAATTCCGCGGCGTGAACCGCCACGACAGCTACCCCGAGAGCGGATATGCAAGCTCCCGGGAGCAGATCTTAAAGGATCTCACGATGATGAAGCGCCATAACGTCAACGCGCTCAGGACCTCTCACTACCCTAACGCTCCTATTCTTTACCGGTTCTGCGACGAACTGGGGATATATGTAATCGACGAAGCCGATCTTGAATGCCACGGCTCGGTGGACGTTTATCAGGGGTTCAGGTGGAATAAGCCGGAGGGTTACGGCGGCATAGCGCTCGTGGTTTCGGATCCTCAGTTTGAGGAAGCGATCCACGACCGCCATAAAAGACTTATAACGCGCGATTTCAACCGTCCCTGCGTCGTGATGTGGTCTATGGGAAACGAAGCGGGTTATTCCGACATCATGAGACGTGAAGCAAGATATATTAAAGAATCCGATCCGTCAAGGATCCTCCACTACGAAAGCATCCACCGCCTTGACAAGGGCGACGATTTAGATCTTCCGATAGTCTCAAGAATGTACCCGCCGGTAGACTACGTTAAAAACTTCCCGGAAAGCGAAGGCTCCGCAAACGGACGGCCGCTCGTTTTATGCGAATACTGCCACGCCATGGGCAACGGCCCGGGAGATCTTGAGGACTACTGGGAAGCGATCTATTCTAACCCGCACGTCTCCGGAGCTTTTATCTGGGAGTGGGCAGACCACAGTCTCCCGCTCGGAGTCACCGAGGACGGAAGGATAAAGTATGCCTACGGCGGGGACTGGAAGGAACGCCATAACGACGGCAATTTCTGCTGCGACGCTCTTTGCTATCCCGACAGGACTCCTCACACGGGACTTTTGGAAGCGAAGCAGGTATACCGCCCGATTAGGTGCGAGTATCTCGGAAACGGCGAATATCTTCTTAAGAGCATGCTCGGATTCGCAAACGCAGAGGATCTGTATGACTGCAAATTCGAGATCAGCGACTCGGGAGAAAAGACGAGAGAGGGAAAAGTGGATCTTCACCTTCCCGCCGGCGGCGAGCAGAGAATTTTCATCCCCGAGACTCGCGACTACTCCCCTTCAAGATACATAAAATTCATCTACACGCAAAAATCCGAGACGCATTGGGCAAAACAGGGGTATGAAGCCGCGTTCGATCAGATAAGGCTTAACGAAGACAGCGTGAAAACTCTCCCTATCCCCTCCCCGGGCGAAGTCGCGTTTACAGAAGAGCCGCTTAAAATTTCCGTAAGATCCGGCGGCGCGGAGTTCATTTACGACAGACGAAAGGGAGTTATCTCTGAAATTTCCAAGGACGGGAAGATATTTACCGACAAGCCTGTTAAGTTCAATCTTTTCCGCGCTCCTACCGATAACGACTCGCAGCGCGGGGACTGGTACCGCGCGCACCTTAACGAATACGATACCAAGATCTACCGCGACAGCGTCTTAAAGGACGGCGAAAACGTCGTCATAACCGCGGATATCTCGCTCGGCTGGAATATCTATCAGCCGATCGCGCATGTAAAGGTAAAATATACCTTCTACCCCGGCGCGCAGGTCAATATCTCGGCTGATTTTACATTCTCCGAAAAAATTGAAATGCTGCCAAGGCTCGGTATAAGGTTATTCCTCCCCTCCTCCTTCGACGGCGTGGAATATCTGGGCTACGGGCCGTATGAGAGCTACGCCGACAAACACCGCGCTTCATACTTCGGAAAATTTAACTCCAAGGTCTCGGAGATGTTTGAAAACTATATCAAGCCGCAGGAAAATTCCTCCCACTGGGGCTGCAAATACGTCTCAGTATCCGACGGAGTCTCTTCGCTGCTGTTTGAGGGCGCGGGCGATATCTCCTTCAACGCTTCGGAGTACACCGAGGAAGAGCTTTCCAAAAAGCGCCACGGCTGGGAGCTTGAAAAGTGCGGCGAAACGGTTCTTTGCGTGGATTCTCAGATGGCGGGAGTCGGTTCAAATTCCTGCGGTCCCGCGCTTTTGGATAAGTACCGCTTAGCGCTTCCCGAAAATAAAATCGATCTTACGTTCAAAATAGACTGAGCTTTCGGAGGAAATTATGTATACCGACATTACATACCCTTTGCAAAAAGAGGAATTTTACAGGGTTTTATATTCGCAGATAAAGCTTTACACCGAAGGCGAAACCGACGGTACGGCGGTGATGGCTAACGCTTCAGCGGTCATCAAGATCGCGTTTCCGGAAGCGAACTGGGTCGGATTCTATGTCAAAGACGGCTCGGGGAAAAATGAGCTTAAACTCGGGCCATTTCAAGGCAGACCCGCCGTTACTCGGATCCCGTGCGGAGAAGGGGTGTGCGGTTCCGCATGGGCAAGAGATGAGTCGATCGTAGTCGAAGAGGTTGCGTGCTTTGAGGGACATATCGCCTGCGACTGCAGCACGCATTCCGAAATCGTCATACCGCTTCGCAAAAACGGCGAATTTTACGGGGTTTTAGACATGGACAGCATAACGCCCGGGTATTTTACCGAGGAAGACAGGCTCGGGCTTGAAAGCTGCGCGGAGCTGTTTTTAAGATAAAGACAAAGATGAAGATAAAATTAAACGAATTCATTTCTTACGTCCCGAAGTCCGACGAGCCGCTCTCAGCGGAGGTCTTTGAAATTCTCACCGACTGCGGGCTCTGGGTCTACGACGTGGGCGCTTCGGATGAAGCCGCAAGCGAGCTTAATTCTCTTAACGGTTTTAACGTCGCGCTCTCGCACTTTCACCGCGACCACGCGGGAAATATCGGCAGGATAAAATATTCTTCGCTCTACGGCGGGCCTTATACCTGCAAAAAATTCGGGGGAAGCGCGATAACTTCTCCCGTAGTTTTTGACGGCGGCGTTAAGCTTTTTCCGATCCCTTCGAGCCATTCAAAGGGCTGTTTAGGGCTTGAATATTGCGGCTTTGCGTTTTTGGGGGATTCGCTTTATTCCTGCAATAAAGACGGGCGTGCGGCTTATTCCGTCGGAACGCTCAGAGAGACTATAAATGCGCTGTCGGACCTTAAAGCGGAGAATTTTATTCTTAGTCACGCCGAGCCGCTCGTGGTGAGTAAGAGGGAAGCCGTAGATGGCTTGGAGAGGATTTATGCGTTGAGGAAGAAGGGGGAGGGTCTCTGACTTCTGTTTTCTAATAGCCGCGGCAAATCCTGCCGCCTTTTCCCTCCTACTCTATCACAAACTCCGCTCCTAAAATCACCAGGTCCTCCTCCGGAACTACCGGCGCGCGGTCATGTATATAAAAATCCGCGACATATCTGTACTCGCCTGCCGGGAGCATTTTATAGATCCTATCCCACTTCTCCTCGATCACGACGTCCGACTGCGGCTCTATCCAAAGGGAAGTCATCGGGAACGCCGCCGACGGATCGCAGTTTATGTGATACCACTTCCCGCCTATCTTCTTTTCAATGCCGTAGGCCGCTCCGTACATCACGTTTTCGTCCCTGTCGCTTAGGTATGCGACCTTCGCGCCGGAATTTGTTATGTCGCTTAAGTTTATCTGCAACCCTCTGTCTT
This sequence comes from uncultured Clostridia bacterium, assembly GCA_947588805.1. Taxonomy (GTDB): domain Bacteria; phylum Bacillota; class Clostridia; order Oscillospirales; family Ruminococcaceae; genus Faeciplasma. The sequence continues at coordinate 13,144 of CANPYR010000035.1, read as the reverse complement.
CGCTTTTTAACTCCCCGTATGGAGATTCATACGTCAGCGAACCCCTGAGCGGATAATAGTTTTCATACTCCGAATCGCCTTTTTCCGCGCCTTCGTATAAATGAAAAACGTCAAAATCGTCAAGAGAAGTCGCGCCGGTTCCTATCGAAAACTTTCCCTTTACCGTCCCGGAATCGGTGAAGAAATTTATTATGTATTCCCCGTCCGGAAGCTCTCCTAATATCTCCGCCCAGTTTATCTCAAGCGTAAGTGAATCCCCGTCGGGAATAGAATATATCATCCCGCATACGGGATAATTCTTAGGCTCGCCGCCGTCGGGGCCGTAGTAGTCGCAGAAAGTGAAAACGTCGTTTTCATACGCTACGTTAAGCTCAAACCGTCCGTCCGTGACAAGCTCCTCGCCTGTGTTATTCTTTACGGTTATGCTCATCCCGAGCGGGGTGACGTTATCCGCAGTTATCTCCGCTTCTATCGGGCAGTAGTCTTCCTTGAGCGGCATTATCGCAAGCCTGTTTTTGTTTTCGGTATCGGTTTCTGTCTCGGGCTTGATATTTTCTGTCGGAACGTTTGCAAATCCGGCGTTTATCCCGTATTCGGATACGGTGAAATCCGCGTATGTCAGATACGTCTCGCCGTCGCAGGAAAAATACTTGAAGACGGTGTAATCGCCGTCGGGAAGACTTATCCCGAGGAGGTTCCCCCAGTACTGCGGAAAGCTTAAGCTCTCGCCCGGAGCTATCTCTTCCGGCGCGGATTCATACGGCGCGGGTTCGTCAAAACCCGTGATACCGTAAAATACTATCCCGTTGTCTTCAATGGAGCGCGTGCAAAGCTGTATTGAGCTTTGAAGATAGATCGGGAGCGGTAGGTTGTTTGTAATACTGAATTCGCCTTCCGTCGGGGACGCGCTCACGGTTTTCATCTCGGCAAGGGCGTTTATAAAGAGATCCTCGCGTTCAAATCTTTCCCCGACGTTAAATCCGAGGGATCCATCCTCGGGCTCGGTGAGGACTGCGCCGCCGAAATCAAACTCTCCGCTTCCTATCTCAAATTCCGCGGACGCTGCTTCTCCGGACGTATCGAGTATATAAATCAAATATTTCCCGTCGGGGAGCATGCCGTATGAGACCTCAAAATCCACCGTTATCTCCGAGCTTTCTCCCGGCAAAATTTCATATCCCCCGCCGACGGCTTTCCGAGCGCCGTCAAACGAATAAGCGGAGCCGTTTTCATCCAAAAGATAAAGAGAATAATTATATCCGACCGAAGCGGTTTTATCCGAGCCGTTTTTGAATTCAAACACCCCCGAAGACGGAGATATTTTATCCTCTACTGGCGAAAGAGAAAAGTCTTCCGAGGTCTGCAAAGCGTCCGAAACACGGGTTATATAAAAGAGCTTCTCGCCGTCCGCGGCGGCGTCTTCTTTCGGTTCTTCAGCTACAGCCGCGCTTTTTTCGGGAATTATCTCCGAAACGTCCGCGCCTGTATCCTGCGCGCAGCAGGAGAGCAGAGCGGCGGCAAGGATTATCGGAAAGATCTTTATTATCTTCATTTTGATTCCTCCGTTTTATCTTTTTTACTCTTAATACGCATTTGGAGCCGAAAATATTGCACGCCGAAAAAATAAAATCCGCGTAAGGAGTTTTTGCCTTACTGCGGATAATTTATTCTTTCTTTTTTGCCCTAAGCTCTTTGAAAAAGCCGCTTAAAAGCTCCGAGCATTCATCCCCGAGCACTCCCGAAGTTATCTCGGGTCTATGATTATACGGAAGCTCGAACATCTTTATGACCGACTCCAAAGAACCGGCCTTAGTGTCCCGAGCGCCGTATATCACACGGTCGATTCTTGAATTTATTATCGCTCCCGCGCACATAGGACAGGGCTCTAAGGTTACGAAAAGCTCGCTTTTTACCACTCTCCAGCCGCCCAAATTCCTGCTCGCTTCGTCAAGAGCTATCATTTCCGCATGACAGAGCGGGGATTTAGCCGTTTCTCTGCGGTTATATCCCCGGCCGATTATTTCTCCCGTCGGCTTATAGACCACCACGCACCCCACCGGAGTCTCGCCGAGAGAGTACGCAACCCTTGCAAGCTTCAGGGCTTCAAGCATGTACTCGGGATCAGATCTCATTTCTGTTCTCCAGCGCCTTATAAAGCGTTACCTCGTCGGCATACTCCAAGATCGCGCCTATCGGAAGCCCGAACGCGAGCCTTGTGACCTTTATTCCGAGCGGCTTTAAGAGCTTTGAGACGTACATCGCCGTGGCTTCTCCCTCGGGAGTCGGGTTCGTGGCCATAATTACCTCCCGCACCCCGCCGGCCTGAATTCTTTTTAAAAGCTCGGTTATGCGGAGCTTGTCGGGGGTTATGCCGTCGATGGGAGATATAAGCCCGTGGAGGACGTGATACACGCCGTTATATTCCTTAGTGCGCTCGAACGCGGTAACGTCCTTTGGGCCTTCCACCACGCAGATGGTAGAGCGGTCCCGCCTTTCGTCGGAGCATATCGGGCATACGTCAAGATCGGTAAGATTCTGACAGACCGAGCACGCGTGAACGGTCTTTCTTGCATGTATTATCGCGTTAGCGAAAGCTTCCGCTTCCTCGTCGGTGTAGGACATGACAAAGTACGCGAGCCGCTGCGCGGTCTTCATCCCTATTCCGGGAAGTCTTGCAAACTGCTCCGCTAAAAGCGTCAGCGGCAAAGCGCCCGACGGTTCGCGCCCGACGGCCATCAGAACAGCCCCGGCATACTCATACCGCCGGTAATTTTACCCATTCCGTCGTTTGAAGCGGTCTCTATATTCTTAAGGACCTCGTTCACCGCGCTCGCGATAAGGTCCTCAAGCATCTCCGGATCCTCGGGGTCTATGACCTCCGGCTTTATCTTGACCGCCGTGACCTCCCGAGCTCCGGTCATAGTCACCTCTACCATCCCGCCGCCTACCGAAGCGGAAAATTCCTTTCCCGCGAATTCCTCCTGGAACGCGGTCATTTCTTCCTGCATCTTCTGAGCCTGACGGATCATCTGGTTCATATTCCCGCCGCCGCCCTGCATACTCTGGGGTATTCTTGCTTTCATTTTATTTGCTCCTTTATTTTAAGTTTTAAATATTAGCTTTCGCGGCGATCTCCGTGACCTCGAGCCTTATGACCGCGGTGCGTGAAACCGTCTCTTTGTTATATTCAAAATCCCGCGTTATCGGGCTTCTTGCCATCAGCATATCAAGCGCTTCGTACTTTTTCTGTCCCTCAAGAAATTCCGCTCTTGCTTTTCCCATGACCGAGCGGTAGCGCATGGTAGCGCTGCTCTTTTCGCGGGAAAGCTTTATTCCGAGAGGGATATCGCACTCAAAAGAGCAGACTCCGTTTTTTCTTAAAAGCTCGTATTTTCTTCCCGCCTGCGCTCCGTGAAAATAGAAAAAGATTTTATTTTCCTCGACGGAGTAAGCGAAATTTACGGGGACTATATAGGGATATTCTCCGTCCGAAAGGCCGATCCTTAGAATCTCGCAGGAGTCGATTATATTTATTATCCCGTCAAAATCCGTTATTTCCCGATCGTTTCTTCTCAAATTCATTACCTCCCGTTACTGCGCGCCGTCTATGGGGATACCTGACGTTCTGGCTTTTTCTATCAGGTCGTCTAAGGGCGATCTGTCCGCGTTATCGCTCTTAAGCGGCGCTTCGGGCGCTCTGGAAACGTTTCCGCACTTCGCGCCTATTCTGAATTTTGTCCCCGTGACCGCGAACGCGGCTTCCTGCAAAGCGAGGGAGTTGTCGGGGGATTTTAAAAGCTGCAGGAAGAATTGGTTCTGCACGACTATCATCATCCGATCACCGCAGACGTACGACTCCGAGCCCTTGAGCGCTCCTACGCAGCCCGGGTTCTTTTCCGCGAGCCTGTCAAGTATCTCTTCCCACTTCGGGCAGTGAACAAACTGTCCGTTATTCTGCTCCGGCTTCTTATCGGGTTTTATATCCGCGGCCGGCTCGCTTTTAGCGGCGGGGATATCCTCATGCTCCGAAGGCTCGGGGAGCGATTTAAGGTTCCGAAGCTGATGCTCGAGCTTTTGGATTCTGTCCTCGAGCGCGGAGATATTATATCCGTCAGCTCGCCTTGCGGTGCAGAGCTTCACCACCGACATTTCAAACTCCGTTCTCTTAGAGACGGCTCTCGGAAGAGCTTCCGCGCAGGACTGCAAAATTTCAAGCTTATATAAGATTTCGCCGAGAGAGAGCTTTTCGGAAACCGCCCGAAGCCGCTCGGTCTCTTCTCCGAGACAGGAAAGAAGCTCCGGCTTGTCGGGGACCGTTTTTATAAGCATAAGGTTTCTGAGCTGAGTCACAAGCTCGTCGCAGAGCCTTGACATATCCTTGGATTTTGAGTACAGCTCGTCCACCGTCATGATAGCGGAAGCGGCGTCGCCGTCGGCGGCGTTCTCGATAAGGCTGAAGAGATAGTCCCTTCCGGCGATTCCGGCGGCGTTAGATACCGCTTCGGGATCGATATGATCCGAAAACGCCATGCACTGCTCCAAAAGCGAGAGCGCGTCTCTCATCGCGCCGTCCGCGAGCCTTGCTATAAGCGCGGCCCCGTCGCGTGTAAGATCGACTTTTTCTTCGCCGGCGATGTATAGGAGCCTGTCTATTATATCCTCGTCGCGGATCCTTCTGAAATCGAAGCGCTGGCATCTTGAAACTATAGTCGCGGGGACTTTATGGGCTTCCGTCGTCGCAAGGATGAATTTTACATGCTCCGGCGGTTCCTCCATTATCTTAAGAAGCGCGTTGAACGCCCCGACCGAGATCATATGGACCTCATCGATTATATAGACCTTATACTTGCAGCGCTCCGGCGTATATAAAGCAGATTCGCGCAGGTCTCTTATATCGTTTACGCCGTTATTTGAAGCCGCGTCTATTTCTATTATGTCCGGAAGCGTTCCCGCGTCCGCGGCCTTGCAGATCTCGCATTCAAGACAGGGCTTTCCGTCTATCGGGTGAAGGCAGTTTATCGCTTTGGCGAGTATCCTTGAGCAGGTGGTCTTACCGGTCCCGCGCGAGCCCGTGAAGAGATAGGCGTGCGCGGTCTTGCCCTCGGCGACCTGCCTTTTCAGAGCCGCGGTTATATGCGGCTGGGAGACGACGTCGTCGAAGGTCATCGGTCTCCATTTTCTGTATAGAGCTGTGTACATGATCCCGCCCCCTTTTCAGTAAAGAAGCTGATCCGACTTATGGACATACGGACTGACTGCATCACACAAGGTAAACCGCTTAATGCTGCTCGGTTCCCCGCCTGACATGGTTCACAGCCCCTTGTTGTACAGAGCCCGTATGCCCATAAATCGGATCGACTGACATAAAAAATATAGCCGCCGCCAAAAATTCTCGCGGCGTAAAGATAGTATAGCATACTTTCGGGATATTTTCAAGTACTTTTCCCCAAAAATTTTTTGATTTCTCTTGCAATTCTTACTCACTGTGATATAATAGTCTCGGAATGCTTTCGGCCGCTGTATGCGGCGGGGCTGACACTTAATTTTTACGGAGATGGTCACTATATGTCAGAGAACGTAAGATTATACGCGTTTGCAGACGAAGCCGGCGCAAAGATCTCGGCGCAGGTCGCGGCGATGAAACGGAACGGGCTTGACGGAGTCGAGCTTCGCGGGACGGAATTCGGAAACGTTTCCGACTTAAAGCCGGAGCATGCGAAGGAGATCAAGAGAATTTTCGACGGCGAAGGCTTAAAGGTATGGTCGCTCGGCTCTCCTCTTGGGAAGATCGGGATACTTGATCCGTTTGAGCCGGAGATCCAAAGGCTTAAGAGAACGCTTGAGATCGCATATATCCTCGGCGCGCCGAATATAAGGATCTTTTCTTTCTATATCCCGAGGGGCGAAAGACCCGAAACGCACAGGACCGAAGTCATAGACAGGCTTTCAGAGATGGCAAGGATAACCGATACTCTTCACAGCGGGATATCGCTCTGCCATGAGAATGAAAAGGGGATATACGGAGAAAACGATACGAGATGTTTTGAGATCCTGGAGAGCGTTCACGAGATAGCGGGGGTATTCGATCCCGCGAACTTCGTTCAGAGCGGAGTGGATACTCTCAAGGCTTGGGTGCTTTTAAAGGATAAGATAAGATATCTTCATATCAAAGACGCGCTTTCAGACGGCAGGGTGACGCCGGCGGGAAAGGGAGAAGGAAACGTAGAGAAAATAGTTTCGGAATTTATCTCCATGGGCGGAACGGCGATGACAGTGGAGCCGCATCTTAAAGTATTTTCCGGGCTTAAGGATTTGGAGCGCGAGGGAGAAAGATCAGGAGTCGGAGAGATTTACGAATATCCGGACTCGGACTCGGCGTTTGACGCGGCATGCAAAGCGATAAAGGAGCTGATAAAGTGAATATCGGCGCGCAGCTTTATACGGTAAGGGAATTTACTAAGGATCTTGACGGATTTTCCGAAACTCTTAAAAAGGTCTCGGATATAGGTTACAGATACGTTCAGGTCTCGGGGACATGCGCTTTCGATGGGGAATGGCTTGCGGGCGAGCTCAGAAAAAACGGGCTTAAATGCGCGGTCACTCATACTCCTGCCGGCGAGATACTTGAAGAGCCCGAAAAGACGGCCGAAAAGCATAAAGAATTCGGCTGCGAATATATAGGACTCGGTTGGAACGCTTTTGATCTTTCGGCGGGAGATACGCCCGCGGAATTTATAAAGAAATATCTCCCCGCGGCCGAGAAGATCTCCCGCGCCGGATGTAAATTCATGTATCACAACCACGACCAGGAATTTAAGAAAGTAGACGGAAGGCTTATAATAGATATACTTTCCGAAGCTTTTTCGGAGGATATCATGGGCTTTATAGTCGATACGTTCTGGGTCCAGGCCGCGGGAGGAGATCCGGCGCAGTGGGTTAAAAAGCTCTCGGGCAGAGTCCCCTGCGTCCATCTCAAGGACTTTTCATACGGAAGAAAATTCGCGGCGTTAGGAGAGGGGAATATGAACTTCCCGGCGATATTCAAAGCCGCCGAGGAAGCGGGGACGGAGTATATGCTCGTAGAGCAGGACGATTGCTACGGCGAGGACCCGTTTGAATGCCTGAGAAGAAGCTACGAATACTTAAAGGCTATGGGATTTGAATGATCGATAATAAAAAGTAATAAATTTTATCGGAGGAGAGCGACGGCATGGAAAAGATAAGACTCGGAATAATCGGAATAGGAAATATGGGCTCGGGGCACGCTACGCGGATTAAGGCGGGAAACTGCCCGGACTTCGTTCTCAGCGCGGTCGCGGATATAAATCCGAAGCGGCTCGAGTGGGCGAAAAACGAGCTCGGTGAGGACGTGAAGCTTTTTGACAGCGCGGAGAAGATGCTCGATTCCGGCGAGATAGACGCCTGTATCGTCGCGGTGCCGCACTACGATCACCCGAAATACGTTATCGAGTGTATGAAAAAGGGTATCCACGTCATGTGCGAAAAGCCTGCTGGAGTATATACGAAGCAGGTAAGGGAGATGAACGAGGAAGCTAAAAAACATCCCGACGTAGTTTTCGGGATGATGTTCAACCAGCGCACGAATTGCGTATATAAGAAGATGCGGGAGCTCGTTCGGTCGGGAGAGTTCGGTCAGATAAGACGAACCAACTGGATAATTACCGACTGGTACCGCCCGCAGGCTTACTTCGATTCCGGCTCCTGGAGGGCGACATGGTCGGGAGAAGGCGGGGGAGTGCTTCTGAATCAGTGCCCGCACAACCTCGATCTCTGGCAGTGGATCTGCGGGATGCCTTCCAAAATCTCCGCGCATATGAAGTTCGGAAAGTGGCACGACATTGAAGTAGAGGACGACGTGAGCGTGTACTGCGAGTATCCGAACGGCGCGACGGGGGTATTTGTCACCACCACCGGAGACGCTAAGGGAACCAACCGCTTTGAGATACAGCTTGACAGGGCGAAGATAGTCGCGGACTATTCGGGGCTTTCTGTGCTTGAGTTTGATATGCCTGAGCCGGAGTTTTCAAGGACGAATAAGATCCCGTTCGGAAACGTCGGCGCGCATAAGCTTGAAATAGAGCTTGACGGCTCGAATCCTCAGCACGACGGAGTTTTAAGGGCGTGGGGAGGAGCTATTCTTCGCGGCGAGCCGCTTGTGGCTCACGGAAGCGAGGGCGTCTACGGGCTTACGATCTCAAACGCTATCCATCTTTCGGCATGGCTCGGTAAGGAGATAGAGCTTAATGACTTTGACGAGGATTTGTTCTACTCCGAGCTTCAGAAGAGAGTCGCGACTTCAAGAAGAAAGACGAATGTGAACGAGCAGGTAGCGGATACCTCCGGGACGTATGCGGGAAATAAATAAGATGTTTAAGATCGGCATAGTCGGAGTCGGAAGCATCGGCTCCGCGCACTTTAACACCGTAGTTTCGGGAAAGGTAAAAGGGATGGAGCTCGGCGCGGCATGCGATATCGATCCCCGAAGACTTGATGAATGCAGGGCTGCGGCGGGGGATATACCCGTATTTTCCGACTATAGGGAAATGATAGACAGCGGGCTTGCGGAAGCGGTGCTGATATCGACTCCGCACCCGCTTCATGCGGAAATATCGTGTTACGCTATCGAAAAGGGGCTTCATGTTCTGAGCGAAAAACCGGAGGATATAAGAGTATCGGCCGCAAGAGAGCTTAACGAAAAGGCGAAACGCTCCGGGAAGGTTTTCGGGATAATGTTCAATCAAAGGACCGACCCCATCTATATCAAAGCCCGGGAAATCGTTCGCTCGGGGGAGCTCGGAGAGATAAAAAGAAGCGTATGGATAATCACTAACTGGTACAGGACTCAGGCGTACTACGACTCCGGCTCCTGGAGGGCGACATGGAAGGGAGAGGGCGGCGGCGTTCTGATGAACCAGGCTCCGCACAATCTCGATCTCTGGCAGTGGATATGCGGAATGCCGAGAGAAATTTATGCAGACTGCAAAACAGGCAGGTGGCATAATATAGAAGTAGAGGACGAGGCCGCGCTTTACGCGACATACGAAAACGGAGCGACGGGGGTGTTCATAACCTCCACGGGAGACCTGCCGGGAACGAACCGTCTTGAGATATCCGGGACAAAAGGACAGATAGTTATAGAGCAGGGAAAGCTTATTTTCCGAAAGCTCTTAAAGGACGAGCGGGAGATTTGCAGGACCGAAAAGAAAAGCTGGATACAGCCTGAGCTTACGACCGAGATATATGAACCCGCGGACCGTGGTCCCGCGCACCTCGGGATCTTGCAGAATTTTGCGAACGCTGTAAATCACGGCGAAAAGCTCATCGCTCCCGGGATAGAAGGGATAAACGAGCTTAGTATTTCTAACGCCGCGTACTTATCAAGCTGGACCAAAAAGCCGGTATCGCTTCCGCTTACGTCTTGGGATGAAGCGGAGTTTGAGAAGATACTGTCCGATAAGCAGGCCGGTTCAAGACTTAAGGACGTGACCGCTTCGCCCCGGACATATACCGACTATGCCAAAAGATGGAAAGGCAATTAGAGGTTAGAGGATTAGAGGGGTAGAGGATAGAAGGGTGCGGGAAACGGGGTTTTCTGATCTTATCTTTCATTTGCGTGAAGAGGATGGTTGGGATGAAGTTAGCTGTGGGTTTCTGCTTCTGATTTTCATTTTGATATGGAGACGGCTTGCGTTAATCGGCGGCGGGATTTGCTACTTTACTGCTAATTCTCTACCGACTGCGCCCACCCACCCGCCCGCTCCCGCAAATCCCGCCGCCCGTTTCCAAGGATTTCCCGCTGATTCTGACTTCTGACCTCTGATTTCTGACCATCTGACTTGACATTTTCCCCGATTTAGTGTAATATATATACAGCGCTTCAACATGAAGCGACGTAAAAGGGAAAAAGTAATCCATACGGAAGGCTGGTAATATTATGACTCGGGATCTTATATACATAGTTTGCGCGTATCTTTGCGGCAGCGTTCTGTTCGCGAGGGTATTCGGGCAGCTTTTTTATAAACGGGATATTACTCAGGACGGCGAAGACAGAAATCCCGGTACATATAACGCTTTTAAATGCGGCGGTTTTTTCGTGGGGACGCTTACGCTGATATTCGATCTCGCAAAGGGAATAATCCCGGTGTTCATGTACGTTCACGGTCTTGAAAAAGAACCGGATATCGCGCTCGCCATCGTTATAGCCGCCCCGGTCATAGGCCACGCCTTCCCGGTGTTCTATCACTTCAGGGGAGGAAAGGGAATCGCGGTATCCTTCGGAGTGCTCCTGGGGCTCTGTCCGGATATGCTCCCGGCGCTCTTTTTAGCGGCGACTTTCATCTTCTTCTCGGTAGTCGTCAAGGTCTCGCCGCACTATTACCGCACCATCGCGGCGTTTTCCGCGGCAGGGGTGCTCATCTTTCTTTTCTCCGAATCCCCTCTGCCGGTCTCGGTCGGATTTTTGATAAGCGCGGTATGCGTAAATATCCGGCTTTATCGCTCTACTGAAGAAAAACAAAGCTTAGAGGTAAAATTGGCATGGAAGCACTGATACTGACCTGCTCCACCGGCGGGGGACATAACGCCGCGGCTTATGCGACGGCCGAGGGTCTCACTCTGCGCGGGCACAGGGCGAAGGTTATGGACCCGTACACGCTCATAGGCGAAAAGGTCGCTAAGACCGTCGGCGGGACATATGTAAGAATGGTACAGATATCCCCTAAAATGTTCGGGATAGTATATAAGATGGGGGACGTATACAGAAGGCTGCCTTTGAAGTCGCCTGTTTATGTTGTGAACGGAAGGCTTGCTAAAAGGCTCGACAGGTATTTTCGTGAGAATAAGACGGACGTGGTTATCTGTACTCACGTCTTTGCGGCGGAGATGCTTACATACATGAAAAATAACGGCTTTGCAACGCCGCCGACAGTTTTTGTCGCGACGGATTATACCTGCGTGCCGTTTACCGAGGAGACTCAGCTCGATTATTATATCCTGCCCTCGAGCGAGCTCGACGACGAATATATCAAAAGAGGGGTATCCGAGGAAAAATTAAGACCTTTCGGGATACCTGTAAGAAAAGCCTTCCGCGACGGCCCGTCAAAAGAAGAAGCAAGAAAAGCTCTGGGACTCGATATGAAGTCGGAATATATAATTATCTCCGGCGGCAGCATAGGAGCGGGAAAGCTTCGTACTGCGATAAGAGTTTTGGCTCCGCTTCTTGAGTCGGAGGACAAGCGGCTTATCGTTCTTTGCGGGAATAATTCCGGGCTTTACGGCTCGCTTACCGAGAAGTTCGGGGGAAACGAGCGGATAATGATAATGAAGAGCACGCAGGATATGCCGACCTACGTCCGCGCCTGCGACGTCTTTGTCGGGAAACCCGGCGGCCTTTCCTCAACCGAATGCGCGGCTGCGAGGGTTCCTACGGTATTTATATCCCCGATCCCGGGCTGCGAGACTTATAACTGCAGATTCTATACCGGAAGAGGGATGGCTCTTGCGGTAAAAGACGTGAGAAAGCAGCTCATACCCGCTGTAAGAAAGCTTGAGACCGAGCCGATAAGACAGAAAATGGCCCGCCAGCAGGAGAAGTATATCTCGGGCCGCGCCGCGGAGGATATCGCGAAATTCTGCGAAGAAATAGCGAAATAAACGCTATTAGAAGTCGGAAATCAGAGATCAGATATCAGAATTTGAAAAAGAAAGTAATGCGTTAGTGATAGTATTCAAATATTATAATACATCAAAAAATTTATCATAAAAAGTCCAAAACATACAATATTTACAAAAATTGCCCTGAAAATATGTCAATAATACCTCTTGCGCCGGGATACGGAAAAGAGGTAAAATAATATTGCGGATAATTTGAAGCCGCTTACTTGGAGGATTACATTATGAAAAAGCTTTTGAACGTTTTAGCCGTCTGCGCGATCTTGGTATCCTGCGCGGGCTGCGCGGCAGGCGAAGACAATGTCGAGAGAATGTCGCCCGAGGATCTTCTGGCGTACGCCGAATCCACGGTAGAAGCGAGCGCGCCGAGCATGGCGGGGGAGCTTGATTTCAGCAAGAAATACGGCGAAATCGAGCATATAACCTACAAATCCAAAACGCTCGGAAGAGAGCGGAACTGCAACGTCATGCTGCCGCCCGACTACGACAAAAACACGAAATACCCCGTTCTGTACGCCCTTCACGGCTACTGGGGCGACGAGTACTCCCTTCTTAATCAGGGCGACGCGTCGATCAAATTCCGCGAGGTGCTCGGAAACCTTATCTGGGACGGCGAAGCGGAGCCGATGATAGTAGTTTTCCCGGACATCTTCTGTCATGAAGAAAAAGAGGACTGCGACGGGATGAACGACGAAAACAACAAGGCTTACGACAACTTCATCAACGAGCTGACCAAGGATCTTATGCCGTATATCGAGAAGCACTATCCCGTTTTAAAGGGAAGAAGCAACACAGCGATCACCGGATTTTCGATGGGCGGCAGGGAGTCGCTTTATATCGGCTGCAAGCTCCAGGACAAATTCGGATATATCGGAGCCGTTTGTCCCGCGCCGGGAGTTGTTCCGGACTGTCTGAGCGAGGACGAGATGAAGTTTGAGGAGGATACAAAGCCGTATCTTCTGATGATATCGGCGGGAGACAACGATACAGTGGTGTACAACAATCCCGAGAACTATCACAACATATTCACAAAAAACGGCGTGGAGCACATCTACCACGTAGTCCCCGGCGGCGCTCACGGCGGGAACACGATAAGGCCGCATTTATACAATTTCCTGCGGTACTGTTTTAAGAAGCCGGCAGAGTAATTGAGTGATTTGAGATTTATAGTTTAGTTTTAGTGAAGAATAAAAATGCGGCGTCTGCGGAAAGCGGGCGCCGGTTTTTGATGGGGCGGGGATTGCATGGCTGTAACTTTCTGCTTCTATCTTTCATTGTGCTGCGAAAAAGCGCACGCGGCGGCGTGATGAGCTACCTTTTATGTAACCTCAACCGACTGCTCCCACCTAACTTGCCGAGTTTTGTCCGTGAGACAGCCGAAGCGGTCCTCTAACAACGCGATTAAAACTCTTTGAGGACGGGACGCGCGGGATTTTGCCCAAGAGAGCGTCCT
>CANPYR010000034.1 GCA_947588805.1 uncultured Clostridia bacterium | reverse complement strand
CACACCGTAAGAAGCGAATACCAGGCCGGCAAGGGCGTTCCCTGCCTTATCGCCGTCGAGCAGGACGCTACCGGCGACGCTTGGGATATCGGTCTTGCGTATGCCTTAGGTATCGGCGGCGCGAGAGCAGGAGTTTTGGAGACCACATTCAGAACCGAGACCGAGACCGACCTCTTCGGCGAACAGGCTGTTCTCTGCGGCGGCGTATGCGCTCTTATGCAGGCGGGCTATGAGACTCTTGTCGAAGCGGGGTATGATCCGAGAAACGCTTACTTTGAATGCATCCACGAGATGAAGCTTATAGTCGATCTTATCTATCAGTCCGGCTTTGCGGGTATGAGATATTCAATCTCCAACACCGCCGAGTACGGCGACTACGTCACCGGTCCCAAGATCATCACCGAAGAGACCAAGAAGACCATGAAGAAGATCTTAAAGGATATTCAGGACGGAACCTTTGCGAAGGAATTCCTGCTCGATATGTCCGACGCGGGAGCTCAGGTACACTTCCAGGCCATGAGAAAGCTCGCTTCCGAGCATCCTTCCGAGATAGTCGGCGAAGAGATAAGAAAGCTCTACAGCTGGAACGGCGAGGACAAACTGATAAACAACTAATTTACCGTTTATCCTATCCTTTCAAGTCGGAACATTCCGTAACATCAAAAAGCCGGAGAGAGATCTCCGGCTCTTGGTGATTTTTTAAAGCAGGTGATACAAAATGAAAAGCGACAAAATTAAATTCGGCCCGCAGAACGCTCCGCACCGCGCTCTTTATCACGCCCTCGGCTTTACCGACGAGGAGATAAAACGCCCGATGGTTGGAATCGTCAGCTCCTATAACGAGATCGTTCCGGGACATATGAATATAGACAAGATAGTCGAAGCGGTAAAAATAGGCGTTGCGATGGCGGGAGGAAATCCCGTCGTGTTCCCGGCCATAGCCGTCTGCGACGGAATAGCCATGGGCCACACCGGTATGAAATATTCCCTCGTGACGAGAGATCTTATCGCCGACTCCACCGAAGCTATGGCTTTGGCCCACGGCTTCGACGCGCTCGTTATGGTCCCTAACTGCGACAAAAACGTCCCGGGGCTTTTAATGGCCGCGGCAAGGCTCAATATCCCTACCGTCTTCGTATCCGGAGGGCCTATGCTCGCGGGGCATGTAGACGGCCATAAGACCAGCTTCTCTTCTATCTCGGAAGCCGTGGGAGAATTCAACGCGGGGAAGATAGATCTTGAAAAGCTCCACGAATATGAGTGCAAGACCTGCCCGACCTGCGGCTCCTGCTCGGGAATGTACACCGCTAACTCCATGAACTGTCTGACCGAAGCTTTAGGCATGGGACTGCGCGGAAACGGAACTATACCGGCGGTTTATTCACGCAGAATAGAGCTTGCCAAGCACGCGGGAATGAAGGTAATGGAGCTTATAGAAAGAAATATCCGTCCGAGAGATATCATGACCGAAGCCGCGTTTATGAACGCTCTTACCGTGGATATGGCTCTCGGATGCTCGACAAACTCTATGCTCCATCTCCCCGCTATCGCTCACGAGTGCGGGATAGAAATAAATCTTGATATCGCAAACTCCATAAGCTCAAAAACTCCTAACCTCTGCCACCTTGCACCCGCGGGAAGGACTTATGTGGAGGAGCTCGACGAAGCGGGCGGCGTTTGGGCGATCATGAACGAGCTTTCTAAGAAAAATCTTCTCAATCTTGACTGCATGACCGTAACCGGAGCCACCGTCGGCGAAAACATCAAAAACGCATATAATCTTGATCCCGAGGTCATAAGACCGATAGAGAACCCCTTCAGCGAGACCGGCGGCATCGCCGTTCTCAGAGGAAATCTCGCGCCGGAGGGATGCGTGGTAAAGCGCTCGGCGGTTTCCCCGAAGATGCTTAAATATGAGGGAAAAGCGAGGGTATATGATTGCGAGGAGGACGCTCAGGCGGCTATTAACGCCGGAGATATCAAGCCCGGAGACGTTGTCGTTATACGCTACGAGGGTCCGAAGGGCGGTCCGGGAATGAGAGAAATGCTGAACCCGACCTCCGCTATCATGGGAATGGGTCTCGGCGAGAGCGTTGCGCTTATCACCGACGGAAGATTCTCCGGCGCGACGAGAGGAGCCTGCGTGGGGCATATCTCCCCCGAAGCCGCGAGCGGCGGTCCTATCGGGATCGTCAAAGAGGGGGATATTATTTCTATAGATATCCCCGGAAACAAGATAGAGCTTAAGATCTCCGAGGAGGAATATAACTCCCGCATGGCCGCATTCGTCCCGAAAACCAAGGAGCTTTCCGGATACCTCAAGCGCTATGCCGCGCTCGTCTCCTCCGGCGCGAAGGGCGCTATACTGAACTGAGGAACGGGCTATGACGGAAAATCTTTCAGACTTTCTTTGCGGGCTGTATTCTCTTTCGGTATTCAAAGAAATCGAAAACGACGGGCTGATTACGGCTCTTCGGGAATTTCTTAAAACCGACGGAGATTCCGACGAAGCGATAAAGCGCTACTGCGAGATAGCGGCTGTTCTTTACCGAAAAAACGCGGATATCACCGAATATGTCCGCGACGTGGTTGAATGCTGTCCGAACCCCGTGGCGGAGCGTCTCGGGCTTAAAATAGAGGTTCCGGACGAGATAAGAAAAAGCGCCGAAAGAGAGCTTTTAATCCTTAATCGGATCGCTTCTCTGACTCCATCCGTTCTTCGCTCGCGAATGAAATATTCCGGCGAGCTTCCGGGATGGACGGCGGGGAAGATAAATCTTTCGGAAGAATTTTCGGAGCAGATGAAAAACATCGGCAAGCGCGGCTACGGGATGTATACAAAATACCGCGCGTTCAGGCTTGAAGGGAAAACGCTCAGGCCGATAGAGTATCCCGATCCCGTAACGCTTTCGGAGCTTGTCGGGTATGAGCGCGAAAAGAAGCTTATAATCGACAACACCAAAGCCCTGCTCAACGGCAAGCCGGCCGCGAACATCCTGCTTACCGGAGACGCGGGTACGGGCAAATCTTCGACCGTTAAGGCTGTCGTGAACGCGCTTTGGCAGGAGGGTTTACGGATCTTAGAGCTTAAAAAAGAGCAGCTGCACGATCTTCCGGACGTTTTAGCGGAGCTTAACCGAAATCCCCTGAAATTTATTATCTTTGTTGACGATCTGTCTTTCACATCCAATGACGACAACTTCTCGGCGCTTAAAGCGATGCTCGAGGGGACGGTAAGCGCGAAGTCGGAAAACACGGTTATATATGCGACCTCAAACCGCAGGCACCTTATAAAAGAGAGTTTTTCAGACCGCGACGGAGACGACGTTCACAGAAACGATACGATGCAGGAAACGGTCTCGCTCTCGGAGCGCTTCGGACTTCACATCACCTTCTCAAGACCGGATAAGGCCACATATCTTAATATAGTTAAACATTTATGCGATGAAGCCGGCGTAGAGTTTGACGAAATAGGCGCGGAGAAATTCGCGCTGACTCGCGCTTCGCGTTCCGCAAGAGCCGCAAGGCAGTATGTGGACAGCCTGATATCTGCAAAAGAGAATTAGAGTTAGAATTAAAATTAAAATCAAAATGCAAAAAGGGCGGGACCGCGACATGATCCCGCCTTTTATGCGGGAAAATATTCCCGCGCGGCACTTGACATTTTTGAAAAAATGCGGTATTATAGATTGCGAGACTTCGGGCGCTGCAAGACGTCGGACGGCAGTGAGCGAAGTCGGAAAAGTCGGAAATTTCGCTCCTCGCCTTATCTGTCCGTAGCTCAGTGGATAGAGCAATGCGCTCCGACCGCATGCGCGCAGGTTCAATTCCTGTCGGACAGACCAGAATGAAAACCACCCGTTTAACGGGTGGCTTTGATTTATAATCCCCTAATCCCCTACTCCCCCATCCTCATCGCTACCTCGGCGGCGGTTTCTCTTGCAAGCTCTTTCAGCTCCTTCGCGCTCATCCCTCCGCTCTCTTTCACCTTATTCCTCGCGTCAAAAATCGGGCGAAGTATTTCTATCGGCCGGCAGCGCCATTCCGCATAACAGTTCTCCGTGCTCTCAAGCTGAGGGTACGGCTCCTCGCCGTTTAACCCCTCCGCGGCTCCGCTGTACGCGTCAAACACATACTCCAAAAATTTGATCGCGCCGTCACGGTTCTGAGACTTCGGGTTCATAAGATAAACCCCCGAAAAAAGTATCGTCGCTCCGTCCCCGAACGGCATCTTATCGCGGTTTCCGTTGGGGTTGTCGTTTATATATTTTAATAACTTATACAACTCCTTTCCGTCCGGATCGGAGTATCTTTTTTCCTCTACGTCTATGTTTTTTGCGTAGTAAATATTTTCCGACGTCGCAAGCGAATATGCCATCGCGCTCCCGTCACCGGGATAGAACTCTTCGTCGCAAAGATTCAGGATCTCCGTCGGCACTCCGAAATACTTCCCGCTGCATGTCACGCACATCTCAACAGCAGCGTTACCGGAGATCCTTGTTCTGAGAGATTCGACCGTTTTAAGATCTACGACCGTTCCGGCGTTTACAAAATTCCGGAATCCCGTGCCGGTATTATAAAGATCGAAATCATCGTCGCCTGCCATCAGCTTTAAAACAAGCGTGTCGTTGTCTGTGTTTGCGACTCTTACAAGTATCCCGCTCGACTTTTCAAAGCCGCAGATTATCTCTCCGCCGACGGTATTGTTCCCGAGCACCGTTATGCTCTCCGGGGGATCCAAAAAGTCGTAGGCCCTGCATTTGTTATCCGAATCCGATACTGCAAAGACCGCATTTTCATATGTGCTGAGGAAAAATTTGGTTTTATGGCTTACGTCGATGTAATAGCGGTTTAATATAATGCTGTCAGAGTCGGAAAGGGAGTACTCGGTAACAGCGCACGGCGCGTCGTGAACAGTGTTTTCCCCCGGCACCGTTACATCCCCGGGGATCCCGTAAACTAAGACAGTATCCGTCTTAGGGCAGTACGCGACGGCGTCGCCGTGCTCCATATAAAGCTCCCGCAGGTTCTCGCTCTTTCCGGTCTCAACGTCTAACGCGTTAAGATGTTTTCCTGAAAAAACCGTGTTGACGGTTACGGAAAGAAGCTTGTTGCCCTTATACGGGAAAAGCTCGATCCCGGATCCCGGAGCTTTTTGGGACGTTATCTGCTCGCCGGTCTCGCGGGAATATATCAAAAGAACGGTTTCGATAAATGTTTTTCCGACAGTTCGGCACTTGAAAACAAAATAGTCGTCGGTCACTGAGAGACCGTCAACGTAATCAACCTCCCCGATCTTATACGACATTTCGTTTACGCTTCCGTCTTTGGGATCGTATTCTGACAGGGCTGCGGTATCTTCGGAGTAGGTGTAAATTTTCCCGCCGTGGGAGGTCATAGACGAAGCGGAGCTATCAAAAAGCTTCTCGGATTCTCCGGTCTCGGTATCAAGTCTGAAAACGGCTCCGTCTCCCAAGAAATAGAGATTTTTTTCTATCTGTTCCATACCCAAGATTTCCTCCTGAGAAAACGGAACGGTAAGATCTTCGGCGGGAGAATAGGAAGAATATGACACTTTTCTTCCGAAAATCGAGCTTTCTTTTCCTCCCGACGAAGCGCCGGGGGATGCGACGGAGCTTTTTCGGTTTTCCGTGGAAGCGTAATTCCCGGTCTCGCCGCAGGAGCAGAGCATGAAAAGCATGACAAGAGCGGTTATAAGCGAGATAATTCTTCTGAGCTTTAGTTTTGGATCCGATATAAGTTTCAGCATAAGATCCCTCCTTCTTATTCTAAAGCTTACACCGCCCCAAAGATAAATTCAAGACGTTTGGAATGAACGTAGGGATACAGGCGCAAACAGACGGACAGAGGGCAGAAGGGCAGAGGGCAGATATAGCTATCCCCCGGGCAGACCGGGGGATAAAAATATAATAAAACTGCGCCGGGGCTGGGATTTTAATCCTCTTTTTTGCGGTGCTTAAGATAATATACGTATGAATATATCTCGGGGGCGGCCGCCGCAAGTATTATCACCGCTATATCTATCCACATGGCGGCTTTGGTTGCCGTGGTGAAAAACGCAAGTATTACCATGACAACTCCTGCCGCTACAAATATTTTCCCGCCGAATCTGTGAGTCGCGCGCCAGTTGTCCTCATCGTTTAACGCCCAGGGCGTTTTTATTCCGAGAGTGTAGTTATGACCGCACTTCGGAAGATAATTCCCTATTATCATGAACAAAATTCCGGACATGGCGAACGAAATTGCGGCCACGTTTAGTTTATATCCGAGAGCGTAAAGGTATACCGAGCCGAGCGTGAGAAGCGATACCGCGGGGATCACCCAGAGTATCAGCGTGAAAGGCTTCCCGTCGATATTCTTACGCTTCGGGTCGGCAAGCGTGAAAGCTATGCATATAATATGCGCCAAAAGCAGCAAAAGAGGTATCACGAATACCAAAACATTCTTTGACATATATCCGTCAACCTCTCCCGCGGCGTTGAAGTGCGACGGCACCGTATCGGGGAGCCTGCCGCCGATGACGACGCCGAATATCATCGGCAAAAGAATTATAACCGATGTAATAATAATCGTCGGAAGATATTTTTTAAGCATTGTCCTTTTCTCCTTTTTGATCTTTGCCGTTTTCATCGCCGCGGAAGGTCGATATCCACAGCATTATTTCCTCAAGAACCGAGACGTTTAGCTCGTAATAGATATATTTCCCCTCCCTTCTGTCGCGGATAAGTCCGGATTCTTTAAGCACCGAAAGATGCCGCGATATCGCCGCGCCGGTGATATCGAAGCGCTCGGTTATCTCTCCTGCGGACATCGCGCCCGACTTTAAAAGCTCGAGTATTTCCCTGCGCGTAGGATCCGCAAGCGCCCGAAGCGTGTTCTGTACGCTCATCCGTTCACTCCTTTCCGAAGTATTCATTTAACGTTTAGGTTAAATGTTAAATGTATTATAGCACATAGAAGCGGGGTTGTCAAGGGGGTGGGGAAATTTTTTTGAAAAATTTGCGGCGGCGGGATTTGCGGGAGAAGGGCTTTTAGAGGACAGAATTAAGAAATCAGAAATCAGAAGTTGTAGCTATAGGTTTCTGCGCTTAACCGTCGGCGAGATAAGGGCGCGGGTTCGGCTTTCGCTCCCAAGAAGTTTTGATGTAATCTTTCACTTTCCGGCTCCCACCCCGGGCGCAGACCGGCGCGCTTCACGCCGAACGCAAAAACAGCATGACTCTTAAAAGCCATGCTGTCCGAAATATAATTGCCTTATACCAACACAATGCAGTTAGTAAGCGTATTCCCGTTCTCCGGATCCGTCTCAACGCCGTCAAGGGCAAGATATACGCTCATAAGCTTCCCGCCGGAAATCACCGCCACTGTCTTGTCGCAAAACTCCGCCGCGTCTCCCGTCGCTTCCGGGTCCCCGATGCAGAGTATTTTGTTCCTCGGATCGTAGTGCACGGAATTAGCGGGCGAATCGGAATAACACGCTTTCCCGGGGATGAGCCTGTCCGAGCGGCAGATAAGCTTTCTCGACTCCGCGTCGGGTATCTCGAGCACCGCCCTCTTCGCCGTCAGCTTAGACATGAACCCGCTTATCCCGAGACATTCTCCGCTGCGGGAATCCGCTTCAAGCTCAAATCTCCAGTTCCCGCCGAGATATACCCCGAAATCGTGCTTTGGATCCTCCGAAAGAGTCAGGGATGTGTTCTCGCCGAGACGGTATACGCTGTTTCCCCTCTCGCGCGGGCCGCCTTTTTCAAATTTCATCCCGCTGTCGGATGGGGAATTTAACGAATCGACCTTCTGCTTTGATACCGAGCGCTCCCACAGCGCCGTGATCATGCTTTTCACCGTATAAACACCTTCTTATTTAAAGATGTATTAAGTATAGCATAATCCTATAAATTTTTCAATAGTTTTCTAAAATTTTGTGCATATCTACAATAAATACGCCTTCAACATATATATTACTGCGCCCTGCTCTTTGAATTTCTTCTCGTACTCGGTCTCGATATTATCCTCGGTGTCGTCCTCTTTAAGATCAAGGCTGATATCTTTTATCGCAAATCCCGACTGCGTAAGCTCCCGAAGAGAAAACTCGAAGAATTTTCTGTTGTCGGTTTTCTGCCATATCTCCGCTCCCTGAGCGAGTATCTCTTTATACATCGCAAGGAATTTTCTGTGGGTGAGCCTGTGGGCTTCGTAGGATTTTTTAGGGAACGGACAGCTGAAATTCAGATAGAGCCGCTCCACGCTCTTCGGTTTGATATATTTTGTTATGTACTCCGCGTCGCATCTTACAAGAATAAGGTTTTTGATATCTGATTCTATAGCCTTCTCCGCGGCGTCGATTATCACGTTCGAGGATTTTTCCACGGCTATGATATTTATATCCGGATATCTCTTAGCGAGCTCGGTACAAAACTGACCCTTCCCGCAGCCTATTTCCAGAACTGCCGGGTTATTATTCCCGAAGACTTTTTCATAATCGATATACTCTTTTACTTCGACCGCGCGCTGAAAGTGGCGGTCGTCTACGTTAAGGACAAGAAGTCTTCCCGTCTTTTCCGCAGCCTCCATCCTCTCGGTAAGATGGGTTTTTCTTCTCATTCTCACCTTACTATCTCAACTCCTCCGTAGGGTCTTATATCCAGAACGTGACAGCTTCCCTCGCCGAATATTTCCTCCATCCCTTTAACGAATTCGCCCAACCTTTTCTCCGGAACAAACGCCTGTACAGTCCCTGCGAATCCCCCGCCGTGGACTCTGCACGCGCCCTCGCCGCCTAAGATCTCCGAAGCGGCGTAAAGGGCGAGCGATACGCCCTGTTCGGTCGGATGAGAGCTTGAATATACGTTTTGGAGATATTTATAAGAGCTGTCGCCGGAGCTTTTGATTATATCCAAAAACTCCGAGATATTTCCTGCCTTTACCGCTTCGGCAAGCTTTGCTACTCTTAGGTTCTCGCCGAAGAAATGAAGCGCCCGAAGAACCGCTCTGTCGCCCGCTTTTTCACGAAGTACGGAGATATTTTTCATCACTTCGTCCCGCGAGGTCTCCCTGAGATATTCTTTGCCCAAAAGCTTTGCTATTTCTTTCATTTCTCCCGGTATCGCCGCATAGTCCGGAGTGAGATCCGCATGGCTGCCTTTGGTATCTATAATGCAAAGACGGAATCCGCTCGCGGAAAGATCAAAGCTCACGGCTTCTATTATAGGCTTTTCGGGATCCTCAAAATCTATCTCGGTAAATCCTCCGACGCTGCTCGCCATCTGGTCCATAAGACCGGAGGGCTTTCCGAAATAGACGTTTTCCGAGTACTGCGCGGTCTGCGCTATCTCGACCGCCGAGATCCCGCCGCCGTTATAAAGACCGTTAAGGACAGTCCCTATCAATACCTCAAACGCCGCCGAGCTTGACAGGCCGGAGCCTTTTAATACGTTCGAGCGGGTATAAGCCCTGAAGCCGCCTATCTTCCTGCCTTTAATCTTAAAGCCGTTCAGCACTCCCCTTATAAGCGCGGCCGAGGTATTCTTTTCCTCTTCGTGAACGCTTAGGTCGTTTAAGTTAATCACGTCCTCGGGATAGCCTTCGGATTTTACGGAAACGATCCCGTCGTCGGTCATGACGACCGCGGCTATAACGTCAAGATTTACCGCCGCTGCCATCACCTTTCCCCTGTTGTGGTCGGTATGGTTCCCGCAGACCTCGGTCCTGCCGGGCGCGGAGAAGAATCTCGTCGGCTCTTTTGAGTACTGCTGACGAAACATCTCTTTAAGCTCTTCAAATCTCTTTACGTCTGCGTTCAGGTCCTTGAGTGTTGCTTTCTGCATTTTTATCCTCCTGTTCTTTATCCGTCCGGGCGTAATCATTTCCGCTCTGCGGATGAAGCTATTTTTTCTTTGAAAAGATGGTATCGAATCTTGCCGAGTGATAATATACGGACATGACGAGACCAATCGCTACCGTGGCCGAAAGCATAGAGCTTCCCCCGGCGGAGACAAACGGCAGGGTTATGCCTATGACCGGAGTTACTCCTATTACCATACCGATATTTAATACCGACTGCGCAAAGATATATGCAAAAACTCCGACGCAGATATATTTTCCGAGAGGATTCCCCGCGCGGAAAGCGTTCGTCAGTATTTTTAAGCATATGGTCCCGAGAAGTATTATCAAGCCGAGACAGCCGATGAAGCCGAGAGTCTGCCCAACGTAGCTGAAAATAAAGTCGTTATGGCATACCGGGACGTAGGAATAGTCACCGCCGAAAAGACCTTTACCACGGAGCTGTCCCGAGCCGAGGGCTATTTTTGAGAGGTTTGTCTGGTATAGCATATCCTTGGTCGCGTATTTCGACGGGTTTATTATCGCAAGGATCCTGTTTTTGTGCACAGGCTGAAGGTAGTAGTTCCACATGAACCACACCGCTATCGGCGAGAGTATCCCCGCGCCTAAAATATACTGCCATCCTATCCCGGCGGTAAAGAGAACCGCTATGAATATCGCCGCGAAAACTACCGCGGTTCCGTCGTCGCCCTGCAGCATCACGATCCCTATCGGTATCGCCCCGTGAACGCAGAGAGCTATAACGTTAAGAGGATTATTGAATATCTCCTTCGTCTTGAAGCAGTGATACGAAAAGCTCAGGATAAACGCAAGCTTTAGAAATTCTGCGGGCTGGAGTGAAAATCCCCCTAAGGATATCCAGGCTCTGTCGTCCGCTCCGTCAAGACCGCTCTCGCCTAAAGACGTAAACGTCAGGCAGGTGAGCCCGAGCGTAAGCGGGAGATATATAAACCAAAGCTTGGAAAATTTTCTGTAGTCCCAGGCGGCGATGACTACGGATATACCGAGCCCCAGGATCGCCGCGAACGCCTGGTTGCGGTAGTCCGTATAGTCAAGCGACACGTCTACCGAGGTTATATTCTGAGTCATGTTATTCTGGACGAGGGAGTATAGGAGCAGCACGCTGAAGGAACAGATCGCAAGCGCAAGAATTAAAAGCGTTTTGTCGAGCCTTCTTAAATACTGAAAAATAACCGAAAATACTTTCTTTACCGTATAACCACCCCTTTCGGTCGGCAGGTTCGCAGCCGATATCGGTCGATAGCTTAGTATAGCACATAATGAATAAAAATGCAAGAGCGATCGGAGGACAGAATTGAGAAATCAGATATCAGAATTTCAAGGTTTCGCCTTCGGCGAGGAATTTAATATATTGAAATAGCGCGCGCTTTGTAGAGGTTAGAGGGTTAGATGGTTAGAAGATAGAATACGAAGAAAGATAGCTTCTATGGAAGTAACAAAAAATATATTTCAAAACCCCTTGCATTTTTGAAAAAATATGTTATAATCATCTTAAGAGACTCTAATGGCTCTAATAATCTCTCAAGGAGGATACATAATTATGGCTTTCAAGATCACCGACGAATGCATCAAGTGCGGCACCTGCGCTGAAGAATGCCCTGTCAGCGCCATCACCGAGGGCGACGATAAGTACGTAATCGACGCGGATACCTGCATCTCCTGCGGAAACTGCAATTCGGTATGCCCCGTAGGCGCTCCTGTTGAGGAATAAGCGTTAAATGAAAATGTCTCCCTTGGAAGGGAGATATTTTTTTGCCGAAAATTTTTATCATTTTTTCAGAAATATATATTGCCTTTTATCACTTTTTTTGATACAATTATATCCGGTATGGTTTTATAATAAATTCTTGACGTTTATAAGCTGTTAAAAGGAACATTAAAGTGCCGATATTTACATTTGAACGATATGAAAAAAAGTTTCTCGTCTCTTCGTCCCAGCAAGAAAGCCTGCTTGAATTTCTCACCGAAGGTCTCGATATGGAATTCGACGCTTACTGCCGTGACGGGAACGTCTACAGGATCTATAATCTGTATTTTGACGATGAAAACAATTCGGTCATAAACGCTTCTCTGGCAAGACCGAAATTCAAGGAAAAGCTTCGACTGAGAAGCTATGAACCGCCTGAAAACGACGGCGATACGGTCTATCTTGAACTCAAGAGAAAGATAAACGGGATCGTTACTAAGCGCCGCGCGCCTATGACCTACCGCGAAGCTCTGAGATTTGTCAAAAGCGGCGAAGCGCCGAGGGCCGAAAGCTATGTGAGAGAGCGGATGTATCGCGAGCTGGGATACTTTATCGGAAGAAAAAATCTCTCGCCGAAGGTCGCTATAAGCTATGAGAGGATCGCGCTCTTCAGTAAGACCGATCCCGCGCTCAGGATCACCTTCGATCAAAACATCCTGACGCAAAGGACCGACGCGGATCTTTATCACAGCGGCGGCGAGCAGCTTTTAAGGCCCGACGAAAGGCTTATGGAGGTAAAATTCCTTCATGCCCCGCCGAAGAAGCTTACAGACGAGCTCACCGAGCTGAAAATATTTATGCAAAGCTTTTCAAAATACGGAAACGAATACTCAAGGCTTCGCGGCAGGGAATTTTTGCATCTTGACGACCGTGAAGAAATCGAAAGGAAGCTCAAAAATGATTAAATTTCTATTTCCAACTACCGGAGGAGTCGCCCTTAACGCAAAGGGGGTTCTTACGTCGGTAGGGATCGCGTTCGTTCTCGGTCTCATTTTAAGTCTCGTATATTTATATACTAACCGCCGCCGCGGATATACTTCGGACTTCCCCGCGGCGATAGTTCTCTTAGCGCCGCTGATGGCTTCGGTGATATTTCTTGTAAACTCCTCAGTCGCCGTGGCGGTATCCTTAGGCGGGGCGCTTGCGCTTTTAAGGATAAGAAGCAACCCTCGGGATACTATGGAAATAACTACGCTTTTATTTGCGATAGTTATAGGAATAGGCTGCGGGACGGGGTATTACGGGATATCCATAGTCATAACCCTGATCCTTTCCGCGCTGACCGTGATCTTATCCGCCGTCAGCTTCGGAATTCCGAAGAGCTCCCGCGTGACGGTGAAGATATACGTCCCGGAGGACTTAGCTTTCGAGGGCGCTTTTGACGGGATACTTGAAAAATACACCGAAGGCTTTGATCTTCAGCAGATAAAGACCGCGGACTTCGGCTCGGTATACGAGCTTAAGTATATAGCCACTCTCAAGGACAGCGTTGACAGAAGGCTGCTTCTTGACGAGATAAGAAGCAAAAACGGAAATCTTGACGTAGCGATAACCATGCGCGACTATGAATCAAACCCGCAGAAATAAAAGAGAAAGCGATTTTAAATTATATTTTCTATCTTCTAACCCTCTGACTTTCTATCCTCTAAGAGCGCAGAACCCCGAGATCAGAATATCTGATCTCTGACTTCTGACTTCTGTCCTCTAATAGCATTGGAGCTGATAAAATGAAAAAACTTTTCAACGACGGCTGGCTGTTTGCGGAGCTTCCTATCGGAAAGCTTCCCGAAGATCGGGACTTTTATCCCGCGGATATCCCTCACGACTGGCAGATATGGCATGTTAAGGATCTTTACAGGACCTCGGACGGATGGTATAAAAAGAAATTCACCGCCGAAAAGACCGCGGGAAAGGTATATTCCCTTCGCTTCGACGGAGTATATATGGACAGCGAGGTCTATCTTAACGGCGAAAAGATCTTTGAATGGAAATACGGCTATACCCCATTCACCGTTCCGCTTAAGCTAAGAGACGGCGAGAACGAGATAAGGCTGAGGGTAAGATATCAAAACCCGAACACGAGATGGTATTCCGGCGCGGGGATATTCAGAAACGTCTATCTTCGCGAGACGGGAGAAAACTATATCGCCGAGGACGGGACGTATGTCGTCAGCTACCCCGAGGGCGACAGCTGGCACACCGAGATCGATACCGAAATAATAACCTCACACGACTGCATAATAAAGCATACCCTCTTTAACGCCGACGGAGATCCCGCGATCTCCTGCAAGCTTCCGGCTCCGGAAGGAAGCGATAAAATTTCGCAGAGCTTCGATATATATAAGCCCGAGCTTTGGAATACCGAAAGACCGTATCTTTATTCTCTTCTTACCGAGATGATTATCGGCGAAGAGACCGTGGATTCAAGATTTGAAAGGATAGGATACCGCTCGGTAAGATTCGACAGGGATAAAGGGCTTTTCCTGAACGGCAGGAATTTAAAGCTCAACGGCGCGTGTATGCATCACGACCTCGGGGCTTTGGGCTCGGCGTTCAATAAGGCGGCGGCGAGACGGCAGCTTTCAAAGCTTAAAGAGATGGGCGTGAACGCGATAAGAACCTCCCACAACCCTCCCGCGGAGGAATTTATGGATCTTTGCGACGAGATGGGATTTTTGGTAGACAGCGAGATACTTGATATGTGGCAGGACAGAAAGACCGATTACGACTACGCAAGATTCTTCGATTCCTGGCATGAAAAGGACGTAAGAAGCTGGATAAGAAGAGACCGCAACAGAGTCAGCGTCATAATGTGGAGTCTCGGAAACGAGATCGGGGATACAAACGATATCCCGCGCGGAGCGGAGCTTACAAAGGAGCTTCGCAGGTGCGTAAGGATAGACGACTATAAAAGCTCCCGTCCCGTGACAATAGGCTCGAACCATATGCGCTGGCAGGGCGCGCAGAACTGCGCTGAGGAGCTTGGCGCGGTGGGATATAACTATCTTGAATCCATATACGATTCTCATCACAAATCCCACCCGAACTGGATAATCTACGGCTCCGAAACGGCTTCAACCATTCAGTCGCGAGGGATATATCACTTCCCCGCGTCGGTTTTTGCCACCACGCACGACGACAGTCAGTGCTCCTCTCTTATGAACTGCGCCACAGGCTGGGGCGCGCCGAACGTAGAGTATAATATCATAGAGGACAGAAAGAGAAAATACTCCCTCGGGCAGTTTATCTGGACCGGGTGGGACTATATCGGCGAGCCGACTCCGTACAGAACTAAAAACTCCTACTTCGGACATATCGATACCGCGGGATTCCCTAAAGACAGCTTTTACGCCTATCGCGCGGAGTGGAATAAGACCGCGAGACCTTTTGTTCATCTCTTCCCGAGCTGGGACTGGAACGAGGGGCAGATCATAGATATCTTCGCGTATTCAAACTGCGACGAAGTCGAGGTCTTTGTAAACGGCGAAAGTCTCGGAAAAGAAGAATACGATCACAAAGACGGCGACAGGCTTTCCGGGCGCTGGAGCGCAAAATACCGTCCGGGAGAGCTCAGGGCGGCGGGATATAAGGACGGGAAACCGGTCTGCGAGGATATAAGGCGCACCCCGGGAGAATTTGCAAGGCTCGCCGTAAACGCCGACAGGACCGTTCTTTCCGCAAACGGCGAGGACATGGTATTTTTGGAGATAACCGCTTCGGACGGCGAAGGCAATCCGGTCGATAATTCAAGAAACAGGGTGACGGTGAGCGTTGAGGGTCCCGCAAGACTTATGGGGCTCGACAACGGCGACAGCACCGACTTTGAGGAATACAAGACCGATTCAAGAAAGCTGTTCGGCGGCAGGCTTACAGCGATGATAGCTTCGACTCTTGAAGCGGGGGATATCGCAGTAAAAATATCCTCCGAAGGGATCCCGGACGAAACGCTCAGACTAAGATCCCTCCCCGCAAGAGCTCAGGAAGGCGTTTCCTGTATCCAAAGGATTACGAAAAAAGAAAGCGAAGAAAAATATAAGATCAGCGTAAGAAAGATCGAGCTCAGCGTAACTGCTCAGAAGCTGACTCCAGAAAATTCTCCCGCGAAGGCGTTTATAAAGATCCTGCCCGAAAATTCCGGCTATACCGAGGAGGATATCTTATTTAAAGCGGTCTCAGATTCCGGAGTCGAGACAAATCTTTTAAGCGTTGAAAAGATCCCCGGCGGAGCTTCTGTAACACCTCGCGGGGACGGTAATTACAGGCTTAGGGCGTACTGCAAAAACGGTTCAAATCATGAAGAGGTGATCTCTGAGCTTGAGATGGAAAACTCCGGCTTCGGTCTTGCGAGCTTCGACCCGTATTCCGATATAATCCTTGCTTCTCTCGCTTCAAATTCCTCGGATCTTCAGGCCGACATGGGCGGCGGGGTTCTATTAAGAAACTCCAAAAACGTCCTGTTCAGAAAAACCGACTTCGGAAAGATCGGCTCCGACGAGATAACGATCGGGATATATACATATAACGAGGGGAAGATCCCCGTAGAGCTTTATGCGGACGGAGAGCTTATAGATACTCTTAACTTCCAAGCCAAAAACGAGTGGAACACCTATAAATACAACATTTTCAAGCTGCCGAGGAAGCTTAAAGGCATTAAGGATATAGAGCTTCGCTTCAGCGAGGAACTTCGCTTCAAGGGCTTTAAATTCTCCTCCCCGCGCAGGCTCGGAGAAGAGATACTTGCAGTCGAAAACGATTCGGTCTACGGCGACAGCTTTGTTATCGGGGACGGTATGATAGAAAAAATCGGCAACAACGTGAGCATAAAATTCGACGGCATAGATCTCGGCTCCGGCGCTCGCAGGCTTGAGATAACCGGCCGCACGAGAAATCCTCGCGATACCGTAAGGCTCTCTTTCTCGGGGCATGAGGACATAAACGTTGAATTTTCGCAGAGCGATACGGTCGTGACGAAGAGCTTCGATATCCCGGAAATCTCCGGCGTTCAGGATCTCACGGCGGTATTCCTGCCCGGCACGGATTTTGATTTAAGATCCTTGAAATTCATCTGACAGGAGGTTAATTATGAAAATAAAGGAAATCGGCCATGTCGCGTTTCGCTGCCGCGACGTAAAGGCTTCCGAGAGATTTTACAGCGATATCTTAGGCTTCAAGCGCGCTTTTTCTCTCACCTATTCCGATCAGTCCCCGGATACGCAATTTCCGAAGGACAGGGAGTGGATAGTATATCTTAAAGTGAGCGAGAGCATGTATCTTGAGCTTTTCGACAGGGAAAACGCGAATAAGGACGGCGCTGCGGACTGGGACAGCTTCGGGTATCAGCACCTTGCTCTCATAGTAGACGATATTCATCAGGCAAGGGAGCATTTATTCAAAAACGGCGCGCCGATAGACGACGAGCCGAAGCTCGGAGTAGACAACACCTGGCAGATGTGGTCTCACGACCCCGACGGAAATAAGATAGAATTTATGCAGTATACCGATAAATCCTATCAGGTTGTGGGAAGATGACCGTTTTGCATATTCATATTAAAATACAAAAAATTCCCGGCGTGGAGATATTCCGCGCCGGGATTTGATTTTTATTTTATCTTCGTCACGTCGTATGGCGTAGTCTGGTAGACGAAATAGTTGAGCCAGTTTGAAAACAGAAGGTTCGCATGCGCGCGCCATTTTACCTCCGGCGGCTTTTTCGGATCGTCGTTCGGGAAATAATTCTTCGGAACCGCTATATCTATCCCCTTATCCAGATCCCTGAAATATTCCTTCGCAAGAGTATCCGCTTCATACTCCGAATGACCTGTGACAAAAATCTGCCTTCCCTCCGAGGTCATGCACGCATACATCCCGGCTTCGGGGCTCTCGGCAAGTATCTTAAGCTCCGGGACCGCTTCCACGTCCTTGATATCGACGGTGGAATTTCTTGAGTGCGGGGCGTAGAAAACGTCGTCGAAGCCTCGGAAAAGTATCGGGTTCTTATAGCTGACCGAATGCGGAAACACCCCGAAAAGCTTCTTCTCAAGCGGTATCTTCTTTATCCCGAAATGATAGTAAAGCCCGGCCTGAGCTCCCCAGCAGATATGAAACGTCGAGTGTACGTGCGTCTTTGACCACTCGAATATCCCGCAAAGCTCGTCCCAGTACTCTACGTCCTCAAATTCAAGGTGCTCGACAGGCGCGCCGGTTATTATCATCCCGTCGAACCGGCGGTCCATAACGTCCTCAAACGTCTTATAGAAGCTTAAAAGATGCTCCTGAGAGGTATTTTTTGATTCGTGGGACGCGGTGCGGATAAGCTCGATCTCAACCTGAAGCGGGGTGTTACCCAAAAGCCTTGCAAGCTGCGTCTCGGTCGCTATCTTTGTAGGCATGAGATTCAGGATCAATATCCGAAGCGGCCTTATATCCTGAGTCTGCGCCCTCGTCTCGGTCATTACAAATATGTTCTCGTCCGCAAGCGTTTTTGCTGCGGGGAGAGTGTTCGGAATTTTTATCGGCAATTATTACATCTCCTGTGCTATCGGACGTCGGATTTTTTACAGAGCGTCAAGCGCTTGCCTTACGTCGTCTATAAGGTCCTCGGCGCTTTCTATGCCGCAGGACATTCTTATAAGATCCGGGGATACTCCGGCTGCTATAAGCTCGGCGTCGTTCATCTGGCGGTGAGTGGTCGAAGCGGGGTGCAGACAGCAGCTTCTTGCGTCGGCGACGTGAGTTTCGATGGCGCAGAGCTTAAGATTAGACATGAATTTTTCCGCAGCTTCTCTTCCTCCCTTTACTCCGAAGCTTATAACTCCGCAGGAGCCGTTGGGAAGATATTTTCTTGCAAGCTCGTAGTCGATATTCCCCGGAAGCTCGGGACAGCTAACCCATGCTATTTTGGGATCCTTGCTTAAATATTCCGCTACCGCCTTCGCGTTTTTGCAGTGGCGCTCCATTCTCACATGAAGGCTTTCAAGCCCGAGATTAAGTAAAAACGCGCTCTGCGGCGACTGCGCGGAGCCGAAGTCTCTCATCAGCTGAGCGGTGGCTTTGGTTATAAACGCGCCCTCGAGCCCGAATCTCTCGGCGTATGTAACGCCGTGATAGCTTTCGTCGGGGGTGGTGAGTCCCGGGAATTTATCCTTATATGCAAACCAGTCAAACTTTCCGGAATCGACGATAGCTCCTCCCACAGCCGCGCCGTGGCCGTCCATATATTTAGTGGTGGAGTGAGTGACGATATCCGCGCCGAATTCTATCGGTCTGCAATTTATAGGAGTCGCGAAGGTATTATCAACAATAAGCGGAACGCCGTGGGCATGAGCCGCTTTTGCGAATCTCTCTATATCGAGAATCCTCAAAGCGGGATTTGCGATGGTCTCGCCGAAAACGGCCTTGGTATTCGGTCTGAACGCCGCTTCAAGCTCTTCGTCGGAGCAGTCCGGAGATACGAAAGTAAAATCGATCCCCATCTTTTTCATAGTCACCGAAAACAGGTTAAAGGTCCCGCCGTAGATAGATGACTCGGCGACGACGTGATCCCCGCAGGAAGCGATATTAAAGACCGCGAAGAAGTTCGCCGCCTGTCCGGAAGAGGTGAGCATCCCTGCCGTGCCGCCCTCAAGCTGAGCGATTTTTGCCGCCACCGCGTCGCAGGTCGGATTCTGAAGTCTGGAATAAAAATACCCCGAAGCTTCAAGGTCGAAAAGCTTAGCCATCTCGGAGCCGGTGGAATATTTGAAGGTAGTCGACTGCACGATAGGAAGCTGTCTCGGTTCGCCGTTTCCGGGAGTATACCCGCCCTGAACGCAAATAGTTTCGATTCTTTGCATATATTTCATCCTTTCAAAGCTTTTTAAAAATTTCAGGGATTATTATAGCATACTTTGAAGACGAATGCAAGAGGTTTTTTAAAATGATGGGGGGATTTGCGGGGGATGGGGTATAGACGGGCTTCGCCCGGGGTGGGAGCGGGAAAGGGGAAGATATGCAGAAGGTTGTTGGGAGCAAAAGCAGCGCGTGGGGGATCGGCGCGACGAAGGGATTAACGGAGAGGTACAGTCAGCAGGTCAGATTTGATTTTCAGAGGAAGTTCCCATTCCGCACACATTAAAACAAAAAGTTGAAAGTGCAAAGTAGGCAGTGACGGGAATTTGGAGAAAACTGTTTCCTTATAATGAGTGCTGTTTGTACACTTCCCCCTTCTTGGGAGTGTCTAAATCGCCCGCATTATTCATTATTTTTAAAATCGTCGCCATAGGCGACGCCTTGAAGTTCTGACATCTGACATCTGACTTCTGTATTCTTGATGTGGCCGCCTTGGCCACATCTCCCCTTCTTCTCCCCCTTGATTTTTTCAAAAAAGTATGCTATTATAATACCCTGTGATTCATCTCACATCAAAAGCAAAAATCTCTGCATTGATTTCCGTCTTTCATTTTCAATGCGCCGCGAAAAAAGGAGTATTACCATGTCTTCAGCTTCATACCGACTATTCACCGACGCTACGTCCGATATCACCGAAAAATTCATGCAGGGGCTGCCCGAAGTAGGAGTGGTTCCGATGAACGTCGAGATCGGAGGTAGGGATTATACATACGGCCCCGGAGGAAATATCACCGTCGAGGAGTTCTATTCTCTTCAGCGCGACGGCAATTTCGCTACCACCTCCCAGATAAATCCCGAAACCTACCGAGAGGTCTTCGAGCCCGCTCTAAAGGACGGCTTTGACATTATCTACCTCTGCTTCTCGTCCGGTCTTTCCGGCACTATCCAGTCGGCTATGCTCACGATCGACGAGCTTAAAAGCGATTATCCCGAGCGGAAGATCGTCTGCATAGATACGCTCTGCGCTTCGCTGGGCGAAGGATTCCTGGTTCGCGAAGCTGCAAAAAAACAGGCCGAGGGACTTGATTTTGACGGGATGGTAAAATGGGTCGAGGATAGAAGGCTCAAGGTCTGCCACTGGTTCACGGTAGATATTTTTGATCATCTTAAGCACGGAGGAAGAGTTTCGGGAGTGACTGCGGCGGCGGGAACGCTTTTGCAGATAAAGCCGCTTTTGCACGTCGACGACGAGGGAAGGCTTGAGGTGATGGGAAAGCCGCGCGGAAGAAAGCAGGCTATAAAAATGCAGCTTGATAAGATGCGCGAGGGCCGCGAACCGTCGCTCGGACAGCTGGTTTTGGTAGGTCACGGCAGCAATCCCGAGGGGGCCGAAACGCTTCGTTCGGAGATAGAAAGCGAGTTCCCGGAAGCCGAGATATATACTCTTGATATCGGCCCGATAATCGGCGCGCACACCGGCCCCGGCATGCTCGCGGTAATTTATTGGGGGACGAATAGATAAGGAAAGCTAAACTGCCGCATTACGGATATTAAAAGAGCTTCACCTTTTTCGGGTGAAGCCTTTTTATTTTGCCTCGGGTTCGGGGATTTTTCACCCCAACTCCCGTTTTCCGTACCAGCGCACTGCCGCGAACCAGGATAGGACTAAGAGACCGGTTGAGATCGCAGCTGCCGCAAGGACCGCTATCAGCGCCTTTGAGCTGTTTGCGTTCGCTGCTGCATTTCCGGATCCGACATCCTTGATAAAGCCTGCGAAAATCGCCGCCACAGCTCCGCAGACGCCCCCGAAAATCATGAACGCTATTCTTCCCTTTTCCGGCCCGAGCTTGAACATAAACGCCATCGACCAAGAGAAAAGCCCGCAAAATATCCAGAACAACAGCAGCGCTCCCCACACCGTCGAAAGACCGCTATAGTCGCCGAAGATGATACCGTGTATCAGAAGCGACAGGAAATCAATTACAGCTACGCCAAGAAAAAGTATGATCATCATAACATATTTTTCGGTTACAGTCGTTTTTCTTCCTATCGGCATAGAGTCGGAGTACTGGAACCATCTGTTCTTGTCGTCCAGCGCGATGAGGGACAGCACGGACGAAAGAGTCAGTAACAGCTGGAAGAAAAACATTGACGAGTTGCCGTAATATACTCCCCCGACTACGGTGATTATCCCTATCAAAACGCCGTAAAATAAGTACATCTTTTTTAACAGACAAAAATCTTTATAAAGCAAAGCTTTCATTTTATATCACCTTTCACTTTTTTATTTTTTGGGTATTCTTAACGCGCGCGTTTGAATATTTATATATTTACATTTTCAGTTCGCCTTCCCTGCCTTTTACGGTGAAGATAAAGAGCTGCTCGATATCTACAGGTCCGCTCTCCAAGCCCTCCGGGACGGAATCCTTTTTCATGATAGCTTCCCCTCCGTAGGGCGTGAACTTTTTCCCGACAGCGCCGACTATTTCCTCTATTTCTTTTCTTGTTCCTCTTACTATTCTGTATTCGTCCTTGAGCGCGTCCTTTTCCTCGCAGAGAAGCAGGCTTCCGTTATGCAAAAACGCGATATAATCGCAGAGCTTTTCAAGATCGCTTACTATGTGTGAGGATATCAGCACTGAGTGATTTTCATCCCTTGTGAACTCCGAGAACATATCTATAACCTCGTCCCTGACGACAGGATCAAGCCCGCTTGTGGCTTCGTCAAGTATCAGAAGCCTTGGATGATGCGACATCGCGATCGCGATCCCGAGCTTCATCTTCATCCCCTTTGAAAGCTCCATGAATTTTTTCTTCTCGGTGAGCCCGAGCATGTTAAGATATCCTTCGTACGCGTTACTGTCCCAGTTTTTATAGGTCAGGGACATAAGCTTTCCGATCTGTTTTACGGTAAGATATCCCGGAAGTCCCACCTCGTCCGGAACCACTCCTATATCCTCCTTTACCTCTCCGAAGCCGTCGCGGTTATCCCTTCCAAGGACCTTTATCTCCCCTCCGTCGCGTTTTATCATGTTGAGAATCAGCTTTATAGTCGTGGATTTCCCCGCGCCGTTTTCGCCTATGAGTCCCATTATGCATCCTGACGGCAGGACAAGATTAAGATCGTTGATCGAAAAGCCGTCGTAGGTTTTTGTAAGATTTTTAATTTCTATCGCGTTCATTTTCATTCCTCCGTAAGACTGTTTATAATTTCGATAAGCTCGTTTTTAGTTATCCCCGCCGAAGCGGCGAGCTTAAGTATCTCTTCAATTCCCTGCTCTATCTGTCTGAGGTTTTCCTCTCTTATAAGCTCAAGATTCTTCGGAGATACAAAGCATCCCTTTGCCGCCACGGTATAGATGAATCCCTCGCGCTCAAGCTCGTCGTAAGCGCGCTTGGTAGTTATTACGCTGATCCGAAGATCCTTAGCAAGGTTTCGTATCGACGGCAGCGGCTCGTCTTCATTCAGCGCTCCGGAGACGATCTGGCCTTTTATCTGCCGATATATCTGTTCATATATAGGCGAACCGGATTTGTTGTCTATTACTATGTTCATTTTTTTCCTCCTGTTACAATATATTTGCCCCTTGATTTATGGCAGCCAGCCATAGGCATGGGACATCTCGTTGCCAAAGCTGT
>CANPYR010000033.1 GCA_947588805.1 uncultured Clostridia bacterium | reverse complement strand
GAGTATTGCGCGCTGCTCGGAACATATTCCGACCATATTGCAATTGAGGAAACCGTAAGGAAGAAGTTTTTCTCAAAAATTGAGGACGCGATAAACAGTTACGGCGGTACTATCACAGTGTATGATACCATCGATCTGGAGCTTGCAAGAAAACCGTGAATTTTTATTTTTAATATGCGCGCTTCTATACGCAAAAAAGCAGGCGGGTGGGGCGTCCCTAATAAAACAACTTTTTGATTGTTTTCCGAACCGATGAATCACTGTATCGGTTCGTTTTTTATGTTCTCAAACAGGCTTTTAGGCAGGATTCCCACGAAATCGTAGGAAATGTCTATGTCCACAACACGCTTGCCGGTCCTGTCAACCCTTTTGCGAAAAATAGTTGACATTACCGATATTGGGACCTTATCTTAGATGGTTAGAAGATAGAAATTAGAAAATTAAAATTTAAAATTCTGAATAACTTCCCCCATCAAAAAGGGAAGCGCTCAGCTTCCCTCTTTACCTGTCCTTATTCCTCCCCGGTCCCCACTATCCCCTCAAAAATCTCCCTTATCCTTTCCTCATCCCCGCAGAGCTTCAAATATCCGAAAACGCACTCCAAACCGGTCGCGCGGCGGTATTCCATCGCCTTCGAGTGCTTGGGATGCGCGGAGCTGTCGCGGTTTCGGCCCCTTCTGTATATCTCCTGCTCCCGCTCGGTAAGCGTTTCATAAATCCTCTCCACCGCCGCCGATTGGTATTCGCAGCATACATATTTTACCTTTTCCCTGTTAAGAGCCTGAGCAGGCATATTCGCACGCCTTACAAGCATCTCCCTCACAAGCTGCTCGTACACCGAGTCCCCTAAAAAGGCGAGAGCCGGAACGGAATATCCCGCCGCTGCCCCGTTTTCACTCATGTCCTTCACCTTCGTCTTAATATTTAATGACGTTATTCAATATAGTCGAACTCAAACCCGCAGACCGATACGGTATCCCCCTCTTTTATCCCTCTTTTTATCAGCTCGTCTATTATCCCGCTGGATTTTAATACGAGCTGGAAGTGCTGGAGACTTTCGTAGTCGTCCATGTCGGCGGTGCGCAGTATTCCCTCGAGCCAGTCCGCTTCGACAAAATATATCCCGTCTTCGACGGTTATCTCAAACCCGGAATCGGACGCGTCCGCGGTCTCCCAAACCGGCTCGGGATCGGTCTCGAAAGTCTTTAAAGGCGGCAGCCCGGAAAGCGTTTCATAGGTCTTGTCCATCAGCTCTTTCGTGCCTTCGGTCGTCGCCGCGGATATTTGCATGAACGGCAGCCCTTTCGATGAGATATAGTCTCCGAAGGCTTTTATCTGCTCCTCCGTCGCCATATCGCACTTATTCGCGACTACAAGCTGCGGAGCGTTCGCTAATTCCTCGCTGAAGTTTTCAAGCTCGCGGTTTATGATCTCAAAGTCTGAAATCGGATCACGTCCCTCGCTTCCCGACACGTCAACTATGTGAAGTATCAGCCTGCAGCGCTCAACGTGCCTTAGAAATTCATGCCCGAGACCTATCCCGTCCGAAGCGCCCTCTATAAGCCCGGGGATGTCCGCCATCACAAAGGAATTTCCTTCGGATATCTTCACTACACCGAGATTTGGTATCAGCGTTGTAAAGTGATAATTCGCTATCTTCGGCCTTGCAGCGGAAACTACAGAGATAAGCGTGGATTTTCCCACGTTCGGAAAGCCTACGAGACCTACGTCTGCAAGAAGCTTAAGCTCGAGATGGAGCTCCAGCTTCTGACCCTTGAATCCCGGTTTTGCGAATCTCGGGATCTGTCTTGTCGGGGTGGCGAAATGCGCGTTACCTCTGCCGCCCCTGCCGCCTTTTGCGATTATCACCGGCTCAGAGCCGGACATATCCGCAAGTATCCTTCCCGAATCGCGGTCCGAAACTACCGTCCCCCTCGGGACTCTTATCACCAGATCCTCGGCTGATTTTCCGTATTTACGACTTCCCTGTCCGTTCTCGCCGTTTTCGGCTTTGAATTTTCTCTTGTATCTGAAATCGATAAGGGTGTTAAGGTTGTCGTCTACCAAAAATACTATATCCCCGCCCTTGCCGCCGTCCCCGCCGTCGGGTCCTCCTGCGGCGACGTATTTTTCACGGTGGAAAGATACCGCGCCGTCCCCGCCGTTTCCGGCTTCAACGGTGATATTTACCTCGTCTACAAAACCGTCCATATTTTTCTCCCTCCTGATAAAATCTGAAATCGGGAATCCCCGACTTTAACGCTTATGCGGATCATTTTATTTTTGCGAATGAAAGAATGTAAGCGTATTATAAGTATTATGCCCATGAAGCGCGAACAAACGCAAAATCCCGCGCCGAAAAGAAAATCGACTCGGGATTTATGTCCGTTTTAATTGCCGGATCACTCGGCCGGATATACGCTTAC
Organism: uncultured Clostridia bacterium; assembly: GCA_947588805.1. Lineage (GTDB taxonomy): Bacteria > Bacillota > Clostridia > Oscillospirales > Ruminococcaceae > Faeciplasma. The sequence continues at coordinate 20,882 of CANPYR010000033.1, read as the reverse complement.
CTTCTTGCGGTCGCGTCCGAAGCGCTCATACTTCACAACTCCGTCAACCTTGGCAAAAAGCGTATCGTCAGAACCGATCCCAACGTTTTCACCGGGATGAATGTGAGTGCCGCGCTGACGGTAGAGAATATTCCCGGCAAGCACTGCCTGACCGTCCGCTCTTTTTGCGCCTAAACGCTTAGACTCGGACTCACGCCCGTTCTTCGTTGAGCTGACGCCCTTTTTATGGGCGAAAAATTGCATACTGATCTTTAACATTTATCACACCTCCGAAACTTTTACCGTTATGTTTTTGGGATAGTCCTCTTCAAGGGCCTTGATATGCCGATAAAGTCCTTCTACCGCGCCGTTGTCCTTATCCTTAAGATCGAGCGATACTGCGTTACCCATGACCTTAGTCTCAGCCGGGATCTTAAAGATCTCGGTCACAAGGTTGCAGGTCATCATCACCGCAGAGGAAATGCTCGCGCAGACGATATCGCCGCCGGCTTCGGAATATCCCGAATGTCCCGAAACTCTGAAGCCTTTAAAGGCTCCGTCGGAACAGTAGAACTCCGCTTTTATCATCAGCCCTTGATGGCTTCAATGCGGACCTGGGTGTAGGGCTGTCTGTGACCCATCTTGCGGTGGGTAGAACCCTTCTTGGGCTTATAGGTGAAGACCGTGATCTTCTTTCCCCTGCCGTTCTTTAAAACCTTGGCTTCGACCGAAGCGCCCGATACGTACGGAGCTCCGACAGTCACGTTCTCGCCGTTTGAATAAGCGATGACCTTATCGAAGGTAACGGTCTCGTCGGCTTCAACGGGAAGCTTTTCAATGAAGAGAATATCGCCCTCTTTTACCTGATACTGTTTCCCGCCGGTTTCAATAACTGCATACATTATAGCGGCACCTGCCTTTTCTATAAAACTCGCTGTTCGGGGGCGCGATCGCTCGACTTAAATGCCCTCAACATGCGGCTTGCATATTATAGCATATCATTTGGGAAAATGCAAGCGGTAACGGAAAAATTAACAGAAAGTTTACAAAATATAAGAAAATAAGAAAATCGGAAAACATTCCGTGTAAGCCATGGTCTCCGCTTCGAACCGCAGGCGCAATTAGAAAGTCAGAGCGTCAGAGATTAGAGAAACATAGCTCAGAACAAAGTCATCTGCGACGTCTCGGGCATATCTCCAAAAGCGCCGAGCTCTTCAAGCTGATCTATTACCGACTTCGATACTCCGGACGCGTTTGAGAATTCCTCGATCGATATGTACTCCCCGCCGTGTGCTGCGTCGTAGAGCGACTGCGCGGCTTTTTCTCCCACGCCCGCCATCGCTATGAACGGAAGTCTTAATTTCCCGTCCTCTATCTTGTAAAGCTTCGCTTCAGATTTGTTTATGTCTACCGGAAGAAACTCGTAACCCCTGCAAAGCATTTCATATATAACAAGAAGAGTTTCCATGGTGCCGGTATCCTTCGCCGAGCGCTCCTTTCCCATCTGCTGGAGCTGATCTATTTTATATCTCGTCGCCTGCTTTCCTCTTATCGCGCAGAGAGCGTCAAAATCTTCTCCTCGCACCGTGAATATCGCGGAATAAAACGCCAGCGGCTCGTACACTTTAAACCAGGCAAGCCTTATCGCCGCAGTGACGTAAGCCGCCGCGTGTGCCTTCGGGAACATATATTCTATCTTCATGCAGCTGTCTATGTACCACTCCGGAACGTCGTGCTCCCGCATGGTCTGCTTCATCTCGTCCGTCAGAAGCTTGGGCGCGTTTCCCTTTCTTACGATCTCCATTATCTTGAAGCTTAAGCTTTCCTCTACTCCGTGATAGATAAGATATGTCATGATAGAGTCGCGCGTTCCTATGACCTGATCGATGGTGCAGGTACCGTTGTTGATAAGATCCCTCGCGTTCCCCTGCCAAACGCCTGTGCCGTGAGAAAGTCCCGATATCTGCAAAAGATCCGCAAACGTCTTAGGCTTCGTCTCCTTGAGCATGTCTCTCGTATTCGGGGTACCCATTTCGGGTATAGCGAGAGTGCCGTTAGACCACCCGAGCTCCTCCTCGGTAACTCCGAGCGCTTCGGGAGAAGTAAAGAGCGAATAAACCTTCTCGTCCGACATCGGCGTATCGGTAATCTTTCTTCCGGTCAGGTCCTCAAGATATTTATATATCGTCGGAACGTCGTGTCCGAGCTCGTCGAGCTTTAATATAGTATCGTGCAGCGAGTTAAAGTCGAAGTGGGTGGTGACGATATCCGAATCCGTCTTTTCAGCGGGATGCTGTACCGGCGTGAAGTCGTAAACCTCGTACTCCGAAGGAATAACAACCATTCCCCCGGGATGCTGACCCGTGGTCCTCTTTATGCCCGTGCAGCCCTTGGTGAGCCTTGCTATCTCGGCCTGATTCGCGGTCTTCCCTCTCTCTTCAAGATATTTCATCACATACCCGTAAGCGGTCTTATCCGCAACCGTGGATATCGTTCCCGCTTTGAATACGTTCTCCGCTCCGAATAAAACTTCGGTGAATTTATGCGCGCTCGACTGATAGTCTCCGGAGAAGTTAAGATCTATATCCGGCGACTTGTCGCCGTGGAAACCGAGGAATGTCTCGAACGGGATATCGTGGCCGTTTCTTTGCAGATCCTTTCCGCAGTTCGGGCATTTTTTCGGCGGCAAATCGAATCCCGAACCGTATTCGCCCTTGGTAAAGAACTCCGAATAATGGCAGTTAAGACATACATAGTGCGGTATAAGCGGATTGACCTCGGATATCCCGCACATCGACGCTACAAAGCTCGAGCCTACCGATCCTCGCGATCCCACCTGATAGCCGTGAGCGACCGAATCCGCGACAAGACGTTTCGCGATTACATACAAAACCGCGAAGCCGTGCTCTATAATCGATGAAAGCTCCCTGTCGAGCCTTTTATATACTATATCCGGAAGAGGATCGCCGTAAATCGACTTCGCAGTCGCCCAGCAGATCTCCGAAAGCTCCTCCTCGGCTCCGTCTATATGCGGGGTGAAGGTCCCCTTCGGGAACGCCCTGAGATCCGGATCGGTCATGTCCGCGATAAGATTTGAATTCGTGACTACGACTTCATACGCCTTTTCCTTCCCAAGATACGAAAACTCCTCGAGCATTTCATTCGTGGTCTTAAGATATAAAGGAGCCTGAGTATCGCTGTCCGAGTACATCACGGAGGTTAAAATGGAGCGGAAGATCCCGTCCTTTTTATCAAGAAAATGCACGTCGCCGGTGGCTACTACAGGTATCCCGAGCTCGTCTCCGAGCTCTACTATCGTCCTGTTGAAGTTCTGAAGCTCCTCCTCGGTGGTAACGCTCCCGTTTCTTATCATGAACGAGTTGTTCCCGATCGGCTGGATCTCGAGATAGTCGTAAAACCTTGCTATCTCCAAAAGCTCGTCGTGCGGTCTTCCCTGGAACACCGCCCTGAAAAGCTCCCCCGCTTCGCACGCCGAACCCACTATAAGCCCCTCGCGGTGCTTTATAAGCTCGGACTTCGGTATCCTCGGGGTCTTGTGATAATACTTTAAATTGGAATACGATACGAGCTTGTAAAGATTTTTCAGTCCGACCTTGTTCTTTGCTATTATTATCTGATGGAAGCTCGGAAGGTGGTTGAGATCCTGTTCCGATAAAAGCGAATTTAGCTTTGAGATACTTAAGTTTTCATCCTCCTCGCGGTTTGAAAGCCTTCTTGCAAGGGTGATAAAGATATTCGCGTTCATCTCCGCGTCGTCGCATGCTCGGTGATGATTAAACCCGCCGAGATTCAGAGCTTTCGCTACAGAATCAAGAGTATGCTTGGAAATATCCGGCAGCATAGAGCGTGAAAACGGCACGGTATCTATATATGTAAAGCCGAACTCCCTGCCGTTTCTTTCGCACGCCGCGCGTATGAAGGAAGTATCGAACCCCGCGTTATGCGCGATTAAAACAGGCTTTTCGCCGCAGAATTCTATGAACTTATCTAACGCCTCGGCCTCTTTCGGAGCGCCCTTTACCATGTCGTCCCTGATCCCCGTAAGCTCGATTATCCTCGGCGGTATCGGCATTTCGGGATCGACAAAGATATTCATCCTGTCAACGACCGAAAGATTCTTTATCTTCACCGCTCCGATCTCTATGATCCTCTCATTCGCCGCGGAAAGTCCCGTAGTTTCAAGATCGAATACCACAAACTCTTCAAGTATCCCCCTGCCGTCGTCTCCGACGGTTACGCTCACCTCGTCGTTTATCTGATACGCTTCAAGTCCGTAGATTATCTTGAAATCTCCCCCGCCCTTTCTGATCGAGTCGCATTCATACATAGCGTCCGGGAAGGACTGCACCACGCCGTGATCGGTAACGGCTATAGCCTTCATCCCCCAGTTATACGCCCTCTTGACTATATCCCTGACCGGCGTTATACCGTCCATCACAGACATATTCGTGTGACAGTGAAGCTCGACTCTTTTAACCTCCGCGTCGTCTGTCTTCTTAAGCCGCTTGACGATCGATATATCCCTCGGCTTTAAATTTATATCCTTGTCGTAGCTGTCATATATTACCTCTCCGCTGCAAAGAAGAGTCATGCCGTTTTTAAGCTCCGACAGAATGGCTTCGCCCTTTTTCGTCATCTCAATTATCTTGACCGTGATCGAGCCCGAGTAGTCGGTGATCATGACGGTGATTATGATCCTCTTACCGTCTCGGGTGACGCGGCTTTCTATCGAGAATATATCGCCAAGAACGGTTACCTTTCCGCTTTCCGAGCTAAGGGTATCCATACTTACCGGCGGCTCCGAAGGTCTTATCTCGCGGCCCGTGAGTATCACTGCTTCCGGCTCTATCGCCGCTCCGGGAACGCTTACTGTATATGACTGAGCCGAGCTCTCCCCCGGTCCCTCGGGCGGGGCGTAGCTTTCCCTCATCGGCGGCGGGGGCGGCGGCGTGAGATCTTTAAGCATATCCTCCTGCGCTCTTAATCTTTCCTCTCCGTCCACCGAAAGGCTTCCGGACAGTATTATCTCGGCGTTTATTCCGAAGTGGCTGAAGATAAGCTTATTAAGCGCCTGCTCGAATCCCGCGCTTCTTAAAAGCGTTTCGCCGCCGTTATGAAGCTTTATCTCAAGCCTGTTTCGGTCCGTTTCATACTCCGCGTTATCCAAAAATCCGTTTACGGGTATCCTTCCCTTGAGCTCGCTTATAAGATCAGGCATAGCTTCCTTAGAAAAAAGCTCCTTTGGATACTTCGGCACAGGATAAAGCTCGTTCAGTCCGAGCGGCCTCTTTATAGCCGAAGAAAAGCTCTTAAGATCCGAATAAGGTATCAAAGAGTCGAACGCTATTTCAAGCGCGAGCTCGGTTTTGTCGTGTGAAAAGCCGAGCCGCATAACTGTGCCGCTCAGCATTGACTCGGGTATTTCGTTTATATATGCGGAGAAAAGCTCCGCTACCGTTTTATTCATATCTGATCTCCAATAATTCCGCGCTATTTCCAGATTTATAAATACTTTAAAGCTTCTCTATTTCCTTCATCAAAACGCCGAGGGCTTCATCCTCGCTCACTTTTCCGAGAATTTTGTCCTTTTTGAATATCACCGCGCAGCCGTCCCCGCCCGCAAGACCTATATCCGCTTCTCTCGCTTCTCCGGGGCCGTTCACCACGCATCCCATCACCGCGACGGTTATATCCTTATTTATCCCCTTGCAGGCGTTCTCGACCTTATTCGCAAGTCCGATAAGATCTATTTTCGTCCTTCCGCAGGTGGGGCAGGATACTATTTTCACCCCGCCTGTCATTCCGAGCGCCCTTAAGACGTCGTACCCGGCTTCGACCTCTTTTACGGGGTCGTCGGTAAGAGATACTCTCACGGTCTCCCCTATCCCGTCGGACAGAAGCGAGCCTATTCCTATCGCGGACTTTATCAGCCCCATTTTATATGTACCCGCTTCGGTGACTCCGAGGTGCAGAGGATGGCTTGTCCGCTCTGATATAAGCCGATAGGCTTCTATCATCCTTTTTACGTCGGAAGATTTTAAGGATATCACTATATCCTCAAATCCGCAGTCCTCAAGCGCCTTTATCTCTTTGAGCCCGCTCTCGCAGAGTGCTTCCGCTGTCGGACTTTTATACTTTTCAAGGATCTCCTTCTCCAAAGAGCCTGAATTTACCCCGATCCTTATCGGGATATGTCTTTTTCTGCATTCGTCCGCTACCGCTCTCACCCTGTCCTCGGAACCGATATTTCCGGGGTTTATCCTTATTTTATCGATCCCCATCTCCGCAGAACGTATAGCTAATCGGTAGTCGAAATGTATGTCCGCGACGAGCGGGATATCTACCTCGTTTTTTATCGCGGGAATAAGTCTCAGCGCGTTTTCATCCGGGATCGATACCCTTAAGATCTCGCACCCCGCGGCCCTGAGACGTTTCGCCTGCTCTACGTTTCCCTCTATGTCGGTTGAAATAACGTTTAACATCGACTGAACGTATATATGCTTTCCGTCAAGAACAAGATTCCCGATCTTTACAGGCGTTACCTTTCTCACACGCTCACCCCCTGAAAAGCTTTAATATATCAAGCACCGTAACGACCGCCATAAGCCCCATAAGAAGCATAAAGCCTATGAAATGCACCGCTCCTTCATGCTCCGGCTTCATCGGCTTTCTTCTGATGAGCTCGATTATAAGGAAGAACGCTCTCGCGCCGTCGAGCGCCGGGATCGGAAGAAGGTTGAATATCCCGACGTTGATCGTTATAAACACCGTGAAGTTCAAAAGATCCAAAAGCATATCCCCGAACGCCACGCCCTTAGCCGTCTCCCCTACCACGTCCCCTATCGCGCCTACGATCCCTACCGGCCCCGAAAGATCGTTTATACCGTATCTTCCGCGCAGAAGATCAAACAGAGTCAGCCATATCATCCTCGCCACCGAGACGAATTTTCGGGACGAATAGCTTAATACCGACAGCGGAGTTACCTTTTCGCCCTGTACCATAAAATCGATCACAAGCCCCTGAGTTCCGTCCTCGTAGGTCGTGCCGTCGAATTTAACGGCGGGAAGGATTATCTTCTTTCCGTCCCTTATTACCTCCATCTCAAACGTTCTGTCCTCGTCGAGCTGGAATTGGTATGATATATCGGTATCGCAGAAAACTCTTAAGCCGTTTACTCTTATGATCTCGTCCCCGACTTCAAGCCCGGACATGTGCGACGGGGCGGTCTCTTCATAGAACTTCGCCACCTTGGTAGAAGTGATCCCGTCGGAGAAAGAAGTCGCTATCAAAAGTATCACAAACCCGAGCACGAGATTCATAAAAGCTCCCGCGCAGACTATCAGAAGCCTTTGCCATACGGGTTTTCGGTTAAACGCTCTCGGGTCGGACGAGTTTTCGTCCTCGCCCTCCATGGATACATATCCCCCGAGCGGCACCGCGCCTATGCAGTAGTCGGTATCGCCGATACGCTTTTTCACTATCTTCGGACCCATCCCGATAGAAAACTCGTTTACCCTGACTCCGCAAAGCTTCGCGACGGTAAAGTGACCGGCTTCGTGTATCATTATAATAAGGCCGAAAACTATCACCGCAACGATTATATATACTATTACCACGATAACTTTCCTTTCCCGTAAAGCTCTTTTACATATTCATGCGCCGCTTCCACCGCTTCTATCGCGTCCTCGGCGCTTTGAAACGAAGAGGTATGTATATTTTCAAGCGCTGAGGATACGGCGTCTCCTATCGCAGTGAAGGGTATTTTTTTATCCAAAAACAGCTCTACCGCGACTTCGTCAGCTCCCGAAACTATCGCCGGAGCGGCGCCGCCGTACTCTGCGGCTCTGAGCGCGGAGGTTATGCATGGGAACTGTGTAAAATCCGGCTTATAGAATGTAAGCTTTCCGTAGTCCGCAAGGCTCAGAGGCTTAGTCGGGCTTTCAAGGCGCTCGGGATAAGTCAGCGCGTACTGGATGGGTATTCTCATATCCGGAACGCCGAGCTGCGCTATGACCGCTCCGTCGTTGAATTCAACCGCCGAATGTATCACGCTCTCGCGGTGTATAACTATCTCTATCTTATCCGCAGTCACGCCGAAAAGCCGCATGGCTTCTATAAACTCAAGACCCTTATTCATAAGAGTCGCGGAATCCACCGTTATCTTTTTCCCCATCTTCCAGGTGGGATGCGCGAGCGCCTGGTCCACCGTCACGTCCTTCATCTCTTCAAGCTTCTTGCCGAAGAACGGTCCCCCGGAAGCTGTGAGAAGGATCTTTTTGAGATCCTCTTTTCTTGATCCCTGCAAGCACTGAAAAATAGCGGAATGCTCGCTGTCCACAGGGTAAAGGCTTATGCCTTTACGCTTTACCGCTTCTATAACTATCTCGCCGCCCGAGACGAGCGCTTCTTTATTTGCGAGCGCTAAGTCCTTTCCGGCTTCAATAGCCGCTAAAGTCGGCCTTAAGCCGACTGTGCCGACCACTCCGTTCAGTATAAGATCGGCGCTGTCAAGTGAAGCTGCTTTACAGAGTCCATCCATCCCGGTCAGGATCTCGGTCCCGGTCCCGGCGATTTTTTTATAAAGCTCCTCCGCTTTTTCCTCATTAAATATGCACGCGTATCGGGGCCTGAATTCTTCGACCTGCTCCGCAAGCTTATTAACGTCCGACCTTGCGGCGAGGGCGATTATTTTCATCCCGTGGAGTCTTGCCACGTCGAGCGCCTGAACGCCTATAGCGCCCGTTGAGCCTAAGACCGATAGTGTTTTCACGTTATCACCTTATAGTTATTAGTTTTTAGTTGTTAGTTATTAGTTATATGGGAAAATACCGCGAGCATGAAGGGGGCGACGTATATCACGCTGTCGAAGCGGTCCATCGCGCCGCCGTGACCGGGCATTATATTTCCGTAGTCCTTGATTCCGCATTCGCGCTTTATAAGCGAAGCTGTGAGGTCCCCTAAGAGCCCTAAGAAGCAGCATACTATCCCTAAAAGCGCGAAAATAATCGGCGAGAAGATTTCATCTTCCAAAATCGCGTTCGCGCCGAAAGCAAAGGCCGCGAATGCGATCCCGTTAGTTATCGCGCCGCCTATCAGTCCTTCCACTGTCTTTTTCGGGGATATCTCCGGGCAGAGCTTATGCTTTCCGAAGAACGTCCCGGCAAAATACGCTCCGCTGTCGGCGACCCAGGAACCCATGAACGTAAAAATCAGGCAGCATACCGCGGCGTTTCCCGCAAGCTTCACCGTCCCGCAAAGCGAGGACATGCATGCGGTTATCAAAAGAGCATAGTACGTCGAGAGCGAAAAGGGACCGGTTTTTATGTTTTTATGCCGCCATAAAAGTATAGCCGTAACAGTTACAATATATGCAAACGCCGCGATAATATACAAAAGCGCTATATCGCGAAGTCCGGTTTCTCCGTCCGGAATGATAATATCCGTAAAAAAGACCGCGATCGGACAGATAAATGCAAACAGCAAGCCGGGGATCAATACCGCGTACTCCTTATCAAGCTTTTCGGCACGCAGTATTTCATATACCATCAGCGCGCCTATCAGACCGAAGCCTATATTAAATATCACAGTTGAATGAAGAGCGATAAGCCCTGCAAGCAATACAAGGGCGACCGCTCCCGAAATTATTCTGGTCTTCATTTTGCGTCACCAAACCTGCGGCTGCGGCTCGTATACCACTCCACAGCCTTCTCCAGTTCTTTTCTGTCAAAGTCGCACCAGAGCGTATCGGTAAAATACATCTCCGCGTAGCTTATCTGCCAGTTCATGTAGTTCGAGATCCGTATCTCTCCCCCTGTGCGGATCAATAGATCGACCTCGGGATAACCGTCGGTAGACAATAGCGAGGAAAATTTTTCTTCCGTAAGATCTTTGGGAGAAATCTCTCCGTCCCGGCAAAGCTCCATAGCTTTCTTTGCGGCTCTAATAATATCGTCCCTGCCGCCGTAGTCTATCGCGAGAGTCACGGTAAGACCGGTATGGTCCTTTGAATTTTCCTCAGCGTTTTCCATCTTCTTTACAAGCTTTTCGGAAAGTCTCTCCCTGCCGCCGATGAATCTTAAACGGATATTCTCGTCCTTATAATTCACCACGTCGTCCAGGTTATCCTCCAAAAGCTTCATCAGCGCGTTTACTTCATCCTCGGAGCGCTTCCAGTTCTCGGTGGAAAACGTATAGAACGTCGCGTACCTTATCCCGATATCGCTCAGATCTCTTATAAGCCTGCGAAGCGTCCTTGCACCCTCGCGGTGCCCAGCCGTCCTCGGCAGTCCCCGCCTTTTCGCCCATCTTCCGTTCCCGTCCATTATTATCGCCACATGGAGCGGAAGCTTATTTTCGTCAAATGTTCTCCCCAAGCTCTTTCTCCTCCGATAAGTATTATATCAGATTTGAAGTCAGAGATCAGATATTTATTTAACCTGCATATAAAATCTGATATCTGACTTCTCTTTTCTGTTTTCCGCATCCGCCCATCCGGGCGCGTAATCATACCGTCATTATTTCCTTTTCCTTGACGCTTACGGCGCTGTCTACGTTTTCGATGTACTTGTCCGTGAGCTTCTGGATATCCTTGTCGAACAGCTTCACATCGTCCTCTGTGAGCTCGTTGTTCTTTTTCATGTTCTTTATCTTGTCGTTAGCGTCTCTTCTTATCGCTCTTACCGCGACCTTCGCTTCCTCGCCGAGCTTCTTTATGTCCTTAGACAGCTCCTTACGGCGCTCCTCGGTGAGCTGCGGGAAGGTAAGCCTTATGACCGTTCCGTCGTTTGCGGGGTTTATACCGAGATCCGAGGCCTGAATGGCTTTCTCTATCGCCTTTAACGAGGACTTGTCCCAGGGCTGGATAACCAAAACTCTTGCGTCGGAGACCGAAACAGCCGCCATCTGCTGGATAGGGGTAGGCGTGCCGTAGTAGTCTACCATTATCCTGTCAAGAACTGCTGGATTCGCCCTTCCCGCCCTTATCGCGGCAAAATCTGAGCCCAATACCTTGAGCGTTTTCTCCATTTTCTCTTTTGCGATGTCAAGAACTTCTTTCATGTAAAATACTCCCTTCGTGTTAATTTATTTTAATATAATTTAATTTCTGATTTAATCATTCTACGAGCGTTCCTATGCTTTCGCCCATGCAGGCGCGGTAGATATTTTCCGGATCGTCGATGGAAAATACAATTATCGGGATGTTGTTGTCCTGGCACATAGCCGCTGCGGTAGAATCCATCACCCCAAGGTGCTGAGACAGAACGTCCTCAAGCTTCAGGCTATCATATTTCACAGCGTCGTCGTACTTATGCGGATCCTTGTCGTAAACTCCGTCAACCATAGTCGCTTTCAGCATAACGTCGGCTTCGATCTCAGCCGCGCGAAGACTCGAAGCGGTATCGGTAGAGAAGAACGGCGAACCCGTCCCGCAGCCGAAAATAACTACTCTTCCCTTTTCAAGATGCCTTATAGCCTTGTTTCTGATATACGGCTCCGCGATCTGCTGCATGAAAATCGAGGTCATGACTCTTACGTCAACGCCCATAGCTTCAAGCGTATCCGCGACCGCTAAAGCGTTCATGGCAGTCGCGAGCATTCCGATATGATCCGCTCTTGTCCTGTCCATATTTCCCGAAGAGCGCCCGCGCCAGAAGTTCCCGCCGCCTACTACGATCCCGACTTCAACTCCCGCATCGTATGCCTTTTTGATGCCCTTACAGATCTTTTCGATCTCCTCAAAGTCAAGCCCCGACTCCTTTTTGCCCGCAAGCGATTCGCCGCTCAGCTTCAGAAGAACTCTTTTATACATACTATTTCTCCTTTTATTTTATATAACGGGACAGCGCCCCGAAATTCCGTTCTTATGCTTTCATCACGGTTTTCTATTTATATTGTACACTAAAACTGACCGAATGTAAAGCTTTTTTGGAAATTTTTTTATAGCTGTGGATAATTATTTCCTGAATTTCCCTTATTCTTCTCCTATCGGCCTTGACATAAGATCTATTATACCCTGACGAACGGGCTGGTTTTCAAAGAGTATCTCGTTTATCTCCTCTGTTATCGGCATCTCAACTCCCAATTTCCTTGCGAGCTTTCTCGTCACTCTCGCGCAGCCGTATCCTTCTACGGTTCCGGTCCTTCTTACCGCCTCCTCGGGCTCAACGCCCTGGCCGATAAGTATCCCCGCCCGATAGTTTCTTGAATGCATACTTGTGCATGTTACCACGAGATCTCCGAGTCCCGCAAGCCCCGCAAACGTCTTAGGCTTGCCGCCGAGGGCTACTCCGAGCCTTGTTATCTCGCTTAAGCCCCTCGTTATCAGCGCCGCTTTGGAGTTATCCCCAAGACCTAAGCCGTCCAAAACCCCGCAGCAGAGCGCGATTACATTTTTTACCGCGCCGCCTATCTCGCACCCTATAACGTCGTCGTTCACATAAAGTCTCAGGACGTTATCCGAAAAAGCCCTCTGTATGAATTCCGCTGCGGCCCTCTCCTTTGAAGCTACCGCGACCGCGGTAGGTATCCCCCGCCCGAGCTCCTCGGCGTGAGACGGCCCGGACATCACCGCTACGGTATTTCCCGGGAAAGTTTCGGTTATTATCTCGCTCATCCTCTTTAAAGTCCCGTCCTCAAGCCCCTTTGCGGTGCTCAAAAGTATCGAGCCTTCATCCGTGTAAGGCTTAGCTTGCTCGCATACCGAGCGCACGAACTGCGAAGGGATCCCGACAAGGATTATATCCGCTCCGCTCACGCAGGAGATATCGGTAGTCAGATCGACAGATTTCGGTATCTGGACTCCGGGAAGCTTCGCTTTGAGCTCTCCGGTCCTCTTTATCGCTTCTATCTCGTCCGAGAACTTGCTCCACACCGTCACGTCGTGGCCGAGCCGCGAGGAAGTGCATGCAAGCGCGAGACCCCACCCTCCGGAGCCGAGTATCGTTATCTTTATCGGTTTCATCATTCGTTCTCCCCTTTTTTATGAAGATAGAATTTCTTTTCCTCTTTGCTCCAAAGATGCTTAATATTAGAAAAATGCCTGAAGTAGCAGAGTATGAACATCGGAAGAATTATAAGCCCGTGGAGGTAGATATTTTCATATCCCGCGCCTAAAAACGCGTTTGCGAAGAGCTGCCAGCACATCGTAAAGATCGGATATCCCACGCATGCCGCAAGCGAGCCTACTGAGATATATTTGGTCGTCGATACCAAGATAGCAAACATTATAAGCTCCATCAGAAACACCATGGGGTCGGTAAACAGCATGCATACCGCCGCAAGAAGGATCCCCTTGCCGCCTTTAAAGCGATAAAATACCGGGAAGCAGTGCCCTAAAACCGCAAACAGCACCGAGATCAAAACCACCGAGAAGCTGTCAAGCCTGCAGTCCTCATAAAGCGGCAGGGAGTAAACGAGCCTTGTTCCGAAAACCACGACCGCGCCTTTCAGAAGATCCATTATCACCGTGCAGATCGCCGCGGTGACTCCGAAGCAGCGATAGACGTTAGTGAGACCGGCGTTGAAGCTTCCGTACTCCCTGACGTCCTTATGCTTTAAGAGGTATGTCGCGATTATGGCTGAGTTAAGGCTTCCGACTGTATAGGAAGCTATGAATGTGATCAGTAATACGGCAATTTTCATTTTATATCCCTTCGCTCTGAAAAATCTTCGGCGCAGCGCGTCGGTATGTCAAAATTATTAAAATTATCTTTATATCAATTCAATCAATTATAACCGTCTATTTTGTATCCTTTGAATCCCTCTCACGGATCAAAAATCTCACCGGAGTTCCTATAAGACCGCCGAACACTTCTCTTATCTGATTCTCAAGATATCTTTGATATGAGAAGTGGAAGAGCTCGGAGGAATTCACAAACACCACAAACGTCGGGGGCTTGGAAGAAGGCTGGGTCATATAATAGATCTTGAGCCTTCGGCCCTTATCCGAGGGCGGCTGTACTCTCTCGGTCGCGTATGACAGGATCTCGTTAAGCCTTCCCGTCGAGATCCTCATCGCGTTGTTTTCCTTTACTATATTTATAAGCTCGAACATTTTATCCAGTCTTTGCCCGGTCTTAGCGGAGATGAATACGAACGGAACGTAGTCCATGAACCCGAGGTTTTTCTTTAAGTCCTCGGTGAATTTATTCATGGTACCGGTTTCCTTTTCAATCGCGTCCCACTTATTGACCGCCACTATGCAGGCCTTCCCCTGCTCGTGGGCGTATCCCGCGACCTTTGAGTCCTGCTCGGTAAATCCCACCTCTGCGTCTATTACTATCACCGCTACGTCCGCGCGGTCAACCGCCATATATGAACGCAGCACGCTGTAGTGCTCGATATTTTCATAAATTCTGGATTTTCTTCTTATCCCTGCGGTATCGATAAAGATATATTTCCCGAATCGGTTTTCGACCGGAGTATCGGTAGAATCCCTCGTCGTGCCGGCTATATCTGTAACTATCGCTCTCTCCTCGCCCGCCACCGCGTTTATAAGGCTCGATTTTCCTACGTTCGGCTTCCCTATAACCGCGACTCTCACAGCGCCGTCGTCGATTTCGTCCTCTTCCTCGTCGGGAAGATGTTCGGTAACGCGATCCAAAAGATCTCCTGTCCCGTAGCCGTGGACCGAGCTGACTTCTACGGGATCCCCGAGCCCGAGATTATAAAATTCATAGAAAACCGGGTCGGGATCTCCCGGCCTGTCGCACTTATTCACGCAAAGAACGATGGGCTTTCCGCACTTCTGAAGCATCTGCGCCACGTCGTAATCGTTTGCGGTGACTCCGCATTTAAGATCGGTGACAAGAATAATCACCGACGCGCTGTCAATAGCTACCTGAGCCTGTCTTCGCATCTGCAAAAGAATCTTATCGTCGGTCTTAGGCTCTATTCCCCCGGTATCGACAAGCATGAATTTTCTTCCGCGCCACTCGCATTCCGAATATATCCTGTCCCGGGTAACGCCGGGGGTATCGTCAACTATCGAAAGGCGCTGGCCTATGAGCCGGTTAAAGAGCGTGGATTTTCCTACGTTAGGGCGGCCCACGACCGCTACTACCGGAAGTGACATATTTTCTCCTTTCGCCGTTTATTTTCCCTCTTTTATACGTTTTAAAAAAACAAGGGAAGGATCTCTCCCTCCCTGTTTTTTCAAGAATCAGGCTTCCTTATGGATAACCTCTTTGCCCTTATAGAAGCCGCAGTTGGAGCAAACCTTATGAGGGGAAGTAAGCGCGCCGCAGTTTGAACATCTCGAAAGAGCGGGGGCTTCAAGCTTCCAGACGGCTGAGCGTCTCTTGTCTCTTCTTGCCTTTGAAACTTTTCTCTTAGGTACTGCCAATTTGAGCACCTCCTCTTATTTCTTAGTCATTATCCATGCATCCGCAATCTCCGTCGTTGAGATTTTTCCCGCACCTTGGGCAGAGCCCTTTGCAGTCCTCGCGGCATAAAATCTTAGTCGGCAGGCTGATAAGCAGATCCGAAACAGCGAGCTCAGTCAGATCGAGCGCTCCGTCCTCGCAGATCACGTCGTCGTCGCCGATAAGCTCCGACTCGCTTCTGACTACCGTGTGAACGGTATCCACGCTTATATCCTTTTCAAACTCGCCGAGACATCTGTCGCATACGAGCAGAATCCTTGCTCTGACGGCACAGGTGAGTGTAACTGTACCGGCGAGATTTTCGACGCTGCCCCTGAGCGAAATCGGCGCTGCGCAATCAATGCCTGTCCCCTGCTCTCTCAATTCCTCGTCAGAGAGCTCTGAATCGAATTCCATCCGTTCTCCGGGTCTTTCAAACAGTCTTCTTAACTGTAAAATCACGTCCGCACCTCAAATATCATTCTATATTATAACGTCTCATTCGCCGGTTGTCAAGTATTTTTCTCAAAATAAATCTTCCGGGCTCGGTCAGAAAAACCTTGCGCGGGCTTTAATCGGCGTACTTGAGCACCGATTCGGGGAGATTTTCCACATCCTCCGAAACGGTAAAGACTATCTCTATCTCGGAGGTTATCTTTTCCACCATGTCGAAGAATCTTCCGAGGGCTTCATAGTCCCTTCCTCCGGTCTTCAGGATACCGTCTACGAAGATCTCGGAGATATCGTAGTTCCCGGCGATCATTCCGCTGATGAAGCCGTAGAGCTTATCGTAGCTGTCGATAGCGTAGCTGTCGACGTCAACAAGACGGACGCTGTAGGGGATATCGTAGGTAAGCTGCATTGCCTTTTCGATGCAGACGACGTTGCCGCGGGTATTCTGGGCGGCTTCCTTGATAAGATTGATCAGTACCTTTGTCTTTCCGGATCCTCTTTTTCCTGTGATCAGTTTAATCATTTTCTTTCTCCGTTTCCGTCCGTTTTACGGACTTTCTATTTTATCCGCACGTCCCGCGAAGGGTTTGATGAAGCGTTTCCAAGCCTTTTCTGCGCTCTATCTCCCTTCGTCGGGGCGCGGACTCGTCCTTAGTTATTGAGCTTAGATTCAAGCTCGGACTTTCTTCCCTCATATCCCGGCTTGCCCAAAAGCGCAAACATATTTTTCTTATAGCTCTCTACGCCGGGCTGGTTGAACGGGTTCACGCCTAACATATATCCCGAGATAGCGCACGCTTTCTCGAAGAAGTAAATAAGCTGACCGAGATTATATTCGTCTATCTTATCTACCTCTATTATAATGTTGGGAACGCCGCCCTCGGTATGCGCAAGAATAGTTCCCTCCATCGCCTTTCTGTTTACGACGGACATATTCTGATTGGTGAGGAAGTTAAGTCCGTCAAGGTTCTCGGGATCCTCTTCAAGATAGAGATCCTGCTTCGGCGTCTTGATATCTACCACCGTCTCAAACATGATCCTTGAGCCGTCCTGGACAAACTGTCCGAGGGAGTGAAGGTCTGTGGAGAAGGTCGCGCTCGAGGGATAGATCCCCTTCTGGTCCTTACCCTCGCTCTCGCCGAAGAGCTGCTTGAACCATTCGGCCATCATGGTGAAGCAGGGCTCGTAAGCTACGAGCATCTCGGTGGTCTTGCCCTTGCGGTAGAGGATATTTCTCAGCGCCGCGTATTTCTCGCAGTCGTTAAGATCGTCCTTAGAATAAGCTTCTCTTGCCGCCGCCGCTCCGGCCATAAGCGCGTCGATATCGCATCCCGCGCAGGCTATCGGCAGAAGTCCCACTGCGGTAAGGACGGAATATCTTCCTCCCACATCGTCGGGAACTACGAAGGTCTCATACCCCATGGCGTCGGAGAGCTCTTTAAGAGTGCCCTTAGCCTTATCGGTGGTAGCGAAGATACGGTTTTTGGCTTCTTCCTTGCCGTACTTATCCTCGATAAGCTTCTTGAAGACCCTGAACGCCAGCGCCGGCTCGGTAGTCGTTCCGGACTTAGAGATAACGTTCACGCAAACGTCTCTGCCCTCGCAGATAGAGAGGATCTCTTTAAGGTATGTCGGGCTGATGGAGTTACCGATGAAGTAGACGTCCGGGGTATCTTTTTTCAGAGCGTTATAGTTCTGGCTCTTTAAAAGCTCGATGGCGGCCCTTGCGCCTAAGTACGACCCGCCGATTCCGATAACTATCAGAACGTCGCAGCTTTTCTTTATCCTCTCGGCGGCGGCTTTGATCCTTTCAAATTCTTCCCTGTCGTAATTTACCGGGAGATCCACCCAACCGAGGAAATCATTACCGGGTCCGTCGCGCTTTGCGAGAGTTTCAAACGCACAGGAAATCTGCGCGCGACAGGCTTCCAGTTCGTGCGGCGCGATAAATTTATCGCAGTACTTTGTAATAAGCTTAATGCCCATTTTAGCGTCCTTCTTTCCTAAAAAATTTGGAAATTTTTTTCGCACACGCTGTGCTTCAAGTTTATTGTACCACGAAACAAGAAATATTGCAAGGAATTTTTATGAAAAATTTATGGGAATTCAAAAAATTTTTTGAAAAAAGGCGGCGGGATGTGGCGGCTGCGGCGAATAAGTAAGGGAATGAGCGGATTTTGGCGGGGTTTTAGCGGGGAGCGTTTCGGAGGTTCATGGGGTGGGGACGGAAGGGAGGGATGGCGGGAGCTGCGGCTTTCTGCTTCTGTTTTTCGCTTTCTTGTGAAGGCAAGCTCGCGTCAGCGGCGGCGAGATTTGCTGCTTTACTTCGGAAGCACTACCGACTGCTCCCCGCCGAACTTGCCGGGTTTTGTCCGTGAGACAACCGAAGCGGTCGTTTAACAACGCGATTAAAACTCTTTGAGGACGGGACATGCGGGATTTTGCCCAAGAGAGCGTCCTGCGGACGGTCGATTGGCTGCAAAATCAGCTTGTCTTTTGGTCGGTCGTTTATGACCGCGAAGTCCGAAAAGCAAGTTTTAACGCTTTGTTTTGAGGGCAGTCGAGCGGGAACAAAACCGGCAATGTTCTCCCGCCCGTCCCGCTCTCTCGCCGCCGCTCCGGGTTTTCTGCTTCTGACTTTAGTATCCTGCAGTCATAAAGCTTCGCAGACTGAAACGATAGTATTCTGCCACTAAATTTTATTTTAGCGTACGCCCGAGCGATCAGGTTTTGACAGCATATGCTGTCAAAAGGGGAGACGCCCGGCGAGTGTCTCCCCACGCAAAAACAGTCTGCCGGACTGTTTTTTCTCCCCTTCCTGCGCTTGCTTACGCTGGGGGGGTGTTTCGCGCCTGCAGGCGCGGCCAAGGGTAGTTGCGATTAAAACTTGCTTTTCAAGGCTCCTGCGGAGCCTTGAAAAGTAAGTTTTAACGCTACGATTTCTGCCCCCTGGACGCCTGCGGTCTTTTAAGGAAAGGCAGGCGAAACCTTTTTAGTTCCATCTCTCCCCTGCCCTCGCGCTTTTCCCCACGCTCGTTTGTTCGTATTAACCTAATTTTCCTAAACATTGCCGCGAAATTTAGACTCCTATTTTTCCTCGCCGGGTCTTGACTTTTTCCTTTATTCGTGTATAATTGTTTGTGGGACAAATACAGCTGTCCTTTACTCGGATACTTGGAGGGTCGCTATGTCTGAAAAAGAGTTCGTCGTCGTGAGCACCGACGTCCTCCCTGAGGTCGTTACTAAGGTGATCGACGCTAAAAGACTCCTCGCACAGGGCGTTTGCCATACCTCTACCGAGGCATGCCGCGAAGCCGGAGTCTCTCGGAGCGCTTATTATAAATATAAGGACTCCGCTTTTATTTATTCCGAAAAAATGAACGAGAGGATCGTTACTTTCTGCCTTGTTCTTTCCGACAGGGCCGGAATTCTCGCCGAGGTGCTTAATGAAATATACCGTCTCGACGCAAATATTCTTACTATCAACCAGAATATCCCTATAGATTCCGCGGCGACGGTCATGATTACGGTTCGCCTTAACGATCTTTCTATCGAGCCCGGCGGGATAATTAAAACGCTTTCAAAAATTTCCGGAGTCGCAAGCGTAAAGATTATCTCCGGAAAATGAGCGCGCTTCGGCATTAAGAAAAAAATCAGTCAGAGGAGTTTTTAATATGAGCGTATCTAAAATTGCGATAATCGGCTTCGGTACCGTCGGAAGCGGCACTGTGGAGCTGTTCTACAAAAATAAGGATCTTATCGAAAAACGAAGCGGAAGACAGATGGATATAAAGTGGATCTGCGATTTAAGAGATTTTCCGAATTCGCAGTTCAAGGATAAATTTACCAAGAATTTTGAGGATATATATAACGATCCCGAAATAACCGTCGCGGCCGAGATGATAGGCGGTAAAACGCTTGCGTACGAATTCACCAAAAGGCTTCTCTCAAGGGGCGTGAGCGTAGTCACGTCGAACAAGGAGCTTGTCGCATACCACGGCGCGGAGCTTATTAAACTTGCAAAAGAAAACCGCTGCAATTATTTCTTTGAAGCTTCCGTCGGCGGCGGCATCCCGATAATAAGACCGCTTCATCAGTGCCTTGCCGCGAACAGGATAGAGCGGATAGCCGGAATTTTGAACGGCACGACCAACTACATCCTCACAAAGATGATCTTCGATCAGGTCTCCTTCGAGCAGGCTCTCGCCGACGCGCAGCGGCTCGGATATGCCGAACAGGATCCCACAGCGGATATCGACGGCGCGGACGCTTGCAGAAAGCTCTGCATCTTAGGTTCTTTAGCCTTCGGCAAGCATATCTATCCCGAGTACGTGCACTGTTCCGGGATAAGAAATATAACTCTTGACGACCTGGAATACGTCGCGAACGCGGGTTATGCGGTAAAGCTTATCGGGCTTATCGACAAGACCGATAAAGGACTTGTAGCGACGGTATGCCCAAGGCTTGTAAGCGTAAACAATCCCCTTTCTGGCGTAAACGACGTTTATAACGCGATAATGATACGCGGCGACAGCGTAGGCGACGCGCTCTTCTACGGCAGGGGCGCCGGAAAACAGGCCACGGCTTCGGCGGTGGTTGCGGACATAATCGACGCGGTAAAGCATGAAAACGCGGACATAGCTTCGCTGACCTGGGAGGACAGCTCCGACCGCAGCTTTATCGTCCCCTACAAGTCGGCGGAAGTGAGAGTGTACGTACGTCTCAGCTCGCCGGAAGCGGACAGTCTAAAAGGACTTATAACCACGCTGTTCGGGTATGTGGATTTCATACCGAGGAAACACAGGACTCAGGGAGAGCTTGCGTTTATCACGCCTGCGATCGAGGAGTATCAGATAGATAAAAAGCTTGCGCTTCTTTCGGAGCACGCCGACGTCATGAGGAAGATCAGGCTGTTGTGAGGTATAAGTTATAGAAGATGGCGAAAAGGCCCTGTCAGAGAAGGCGGGGCGTCATAAGGAAGTCGAAACCAATTTTTCTGAAACGGCGTGATTTCAGTCACGCCGTTTCTCTTTGCTTTTCCGCTTGCAAAAGCTCATTAATTGGTA
>CANPYR010000032.1 GCA_947588805.1 uncultured Clostridia bacterium | reverse complement strand
ACTGCCATAATTTCCTCCTGTCATCTTGAAACAAAAAATCCCCGCTCGGGTTCTGCATAATGCAGGGGAGCGGGGATATTTTGAAAATATTTCTAAAACAACTGAAATCAGATAATTATTGGATTGAGAAAGGAAGATTACTATAAAAGCCCATAAAATAAGCCTTTCAGCGGTTTCTGAAAGGCTTGTTCTTGTAATTAACATGGGTGCAGATTTCAGTCACCTTTTTGAAAGTAAACTCCGGACTCCCAGCGAGAAACGGCCTGAGCGGTAACTCCGACCGCAGCCGCAAGATCATCCTGTTTTTTTGAGTCTCGAAGCCGAAGCTCCCTGATTTTTTCGCCTATTGTAATTTTCATGTCGATACCTCGCATTAAAAATTTTCACCGGTGCAGCTTTATTATACATGAGAATTTTGTAATATTCAATTATCAATTGGTTGTTTACAGGTCAAACGGGAGTTGAGCGGGGGAGGGGAATTTAAAACTCTGTTCTTATCGGCGGGTAAGATGATTTTTCACATTGAGCGTTGAAAAAACATGTAATTAAGAAAATTAAGAATCGGATTTCATGTTTAAAACCGTAAAATAAAAAAGCACCGCTCACTGAAAATGAAGCGGCGCTTTTTGATCTGCGGTATGTATTATGTATTGCGAATGAATTTTTTTGGCGTATTTAGTATCGAAAACTCCGGCGAGAGTTTTCACATGCAAAAAGCAGTTTGAAGAATTGCTTTTGCTTTAATTACCATGTTTGTAAATGCTTGGGTATTTGCTGTTTCACATGATTACAGAATATCTCGCGCAGCTCTTTACTTATGCGGATTTTACTGTCTCAGCCTTACCCCTATTATTCTTCGACGTTTGCGTCCTCGGTCTTGTAATCCGCGCCGACTACTTTCCACTCGCCTTTGGTCTTTATCACGAAAAATTCGAGATCAATATTGTCGCGGGAGTTCGAGCCCTGAAAATGTGCCGTCGCGTCGATCTCAAACACCGAGCTCATCTCTATCTCTTCGCCGTAAACTTCAAGATAGGATCTCTTGAAATTATCCACATAAACGGCGTCGGGACGGGATTTTCCGGTAAAATCTACCGTTACTGTCATGTCTTCGCCGAATTCGGTGAAATAATCGGCGTAGAGCTGCTTCATATATTCCTCGCCGCTGAGATTTAAATCGTTTCGGTCGGAGATGTGATCCGCGGCGATCTTTTCCGGCATCACCGAAACAAAGGAGTCAAAGTCTGCGGAACATATCGCGGTCAGATATTTCTCCACGGGCTTCTGAGCGGCATTACCGCCTAACAGACCGTTTCTGTAAAAAATAAACAGCGCGGCGGCGACGATGATTATGATTATTATCAGCAGCGCGGTTTCCTGCTTCTTTTTGGCGTTCGGATCCTGTGGCTTTTTCGGCCTTTGAAGCTCTTCTTTTTCCGGCATATCCGGCATATTTTCAATAGACATAATTAACCTTCCTTGCATGAAGACGGATCTGACGGCGACTTATGTGCGGGTACCGGGAAACGACGTGCTGAGAATGCGGGGAGCTTTGCGGCCCCTCGGAAGCTTTCTGCGGCGCGGAAGCTTCGGGCGAATCCCTCAGCCGTTCTGCGAACGTCTGACACGCCGCAGGGCGGCGTGTGCGCCGCTAACGCGGCGCAGGGCTTCGCCCTACTCGCCCCCACCGCGGCAGCCCGCCTGCGACACGTTCCCAAATTAAATTTACTTATTTTTTCCAAGGAAGAACAGCGCAAGCGTTCCCGGCCCCGAATGCGCGCCGATCACCGGCCCGATATCGACTATAAGCTCAACGCTCACTCCGTATCTGTCCTTCAGCATACCTGCAAGCTCCTTCGCATCTTCGGAGCAGTCCGCGTTTGAGATGAAAACGGTTCCGTCGAGCGAGTCGTCGCGGAGCTCCCCATACTTGTCCGCGAGCGCTTTTACGGAATTTTTCCTGCCCCTGACCTTAGACATGTTTATAAGACGACCCTCGTCGTCAACATGCAAAATAGGCTTGATACCGAGAACCGATCCCGCCAGTGCTGTGGCGGCGCTGACGCGTCCTCCGCGCTTTAAATACACAAGATCGTCTACCGTGAACCAGTGACAGATGTGCGGACGAAGCGTTTCGGCATACTCCCTGAGCTCCTCGGCAGTCGCTCCCGAATCTCTCTTTTTTGCGCAGAGATAGAGAAAAAGTCCGTATCCGGACGACGCGGCCAAAGAGTCCACGACGGTGAGTTTTCTTTCGGGATATGCTTCCTTAAGCTCTTCGGCGGCCGTCGCCGCGGAAGAATAGGTCGAGCTGAGACCGGAGGAAAACGCGAGATAGAATACGTCCTTTCCCTCTTCAAGAATCGGGGTAAACGCTTCGCGGAAGCATTCGATGTTAGCGGCCGAGGTTCGCGCGGTTTTTCCGGAGCGCATAGCGTCGTAGAATTCTTTGATCCCCGGCCCGCCGCTTCCTCGGACCTCTTCTTCGCCTTCAAAAGCGTAGCCGAGATAGATCCAGCTGACGTTCCACTGCTTTAAAACCTTTTCCGGGATATCGCAGGCGGTATCCGCAAAAATAACATAATTATCCATAAAACCCTCCTTGTCACATTCCGCACGCGGGAATTCTATAGAGATATTATACCACGGCCGGATGAAATTTTCAAGGGGGTGAGGATTAAAAGATGAGACCGAAACGGACTCGACAAGAAGACAGAGGATCTGACAAGAAGACAGACGTCAGAAATCAGACGTCAGAATTACAAGGTTTAGACTTCGGCGAGGATTTTAAAAAATGGAGAGGATGTACGAGGAATGGCGGATGATGAGGGGGAAGCCGTGGGTTTATGCGGTTGTCTTTAGGAAAGTTTGCGAGGCGGCAGGATTCGCTGCTTTACTGCGTAAGTTCTACCGACTGCGCCCGCCCTCCCGCCCACATCCGCAAATCTCGCCGCTGCTCTTTCCCTATCTTCTACCCCTTCCAAAAAAATTTTCCCCCACCCCCTTGACAAACTCAATACTTCGTGATATGATGTATACCATGAGAGGAGGTATTCCATGGATATTCAGTTGAAGCGCGGTCTGCTGGATGTTAGCGTTTTGGCGGCGATAAAGGACGGGGAGTCGTACGGATATAAGATAATAAAGGACATGAAGCCGTATCTCGAACTTTCGGAATCGACTTTATATACCATTCTGAAGCGGCTTGAGACGGCGGGGATGCTTACTGTCCGGACCGCAGAGCACGACGGGCGGCTGAGAAAATATTACCATATCACCGACTCGGGACTTCGGCGAATTGAGGAATTTAAAGAGGACTGGAAGGAAATTGTTTCCATATACCGTTTTGTTGTCAAGGAGGAAGAAAATGAATAAACAGGAATTTTTGAATCAGCTTCGGCTCGGCTTGCGAGGGCTGCCGCAGGAGGATATCGAGGAGCGGATCAATTTCTACAGCGAGATGATAGACGACAGGATTGAAGAAGGACTATCCGAAGCCGAAGCCGTGAAAGAGATCGGGCCGGTCGGGGACGTAGTCTCGCAGATCTTATCCGATACGCCGCTCAGAAAGATAGTAAAGGAAAAAATCAAGCCGAAAAGCCCGATAAATCCCTGGATCGTCGTCGCTCTGATACTCGGTTCCCCGCTCTGGTTCCCGCTTTTGATTGCCGTGATCGCGATAGTTTTGTCTGCGTATATCGTCGTCTGGTCGGTGATAATTTCGTTCTGGGCAGTCTTTGTTACGCTTGTTGCAAGCTGGCTCGGCGTGATCGTTTCGGCAGTTTACAGCTTAATATCCGGCAGGATCCTCGCCGCTTTGGCGATGATAGCGATCGCGCTTTTAAGCGCAGGCGCGGCGATAATAATGTTTTTTGTGTGCCTTGGCGCGACTCGGGGAGTGATTTGGGTAACTAAAAAAATCGTTGTCGGATTTAAACATATGCTTATAGGAAAGGAGACTGTGTGATGAATAAAACCGCTAAAAAACGGCTTCTTATTGCAGCCGCGTCTATGATCCTTGCGGGCGCGATTCTGTTCGCAACAGCTCTTGCGCTCGGCGGCTGGGATTTATCTAAGCTCGGGACGGTAGATTATGTAGAAACAACATTGAATCCGGCCGGGGATTTTGAAAATATCACTGTGAACGTATTCACGACCTACGTCAAGTTTTTGCCTTCGGAGGACGAAAGGTGCAGGATCGAATGCTATGAGGACAAGGAGGTAAAGCATACCGCCGAGGTCAAAGACGGAACCCTTGTTATCGATACCGAGGATACGCGCAGGTGGTTCGGCTTTATATCGCTATCTTTCAAGAACCCGACGATGACAGTGTATCTGCCGAAGAACGAATACGGAATTTTGGATATCGGCACCGATACCGGCGCGGTCGAAATACCGGGCGATCTGACGTTTGAGGGAATTAAAATCGACGGCCAGACGGGAGCGGTAAACTGTTCGGCGAGCGCCAAGGGGAGCATAGATATCAGGCTTGATACCGGCGCGCTGGTTATGAAAGACTTCTCGGCGCGGAGCATGAAGCTCAGAACCGCCACGGGAGTTATAAAGCTGAGCGGCGGCACGGTCGCTGAAAATATAGAAATAGAAGCGGATACGGGGATGGTCAGTCTTGAAAATATCGCCTGCAAAGACCTTAGAGCCGAGACCGATACCGGGAGAGTGAGTTTTAAGAGCATAGCTTGCGGCGGCGACGTTTACGCAGAGACGGATACCGGCGGGATCGCATTTGAGAACGTTATCGGGGAGGGGAAATTCGAGCTTAAAAGCAATACCGGGGATATAGATCTTGACATGTGCGACGCGCGCGAGCTTTATCTTACCGCCGATACGGGGGATATATCCGGAAAACTTCTTTCGGATAAGATATTCTTTGCGGATTCCGATACGGGGCGGGTAAGCGTTCCGAAGTCCGTGACGGGCGGCAGGTGCGAGGTCAGCACCGATACCGGGGACGTTAATTTTGAAACGGTATCTTAAAGCGTCAGCGGAACGCAATAAAATCATCGGGAGAGGATTTTGTCCTCTCCTGTTTTTGCGAAATTTTTACAGCGCAGACTACCGTTTTCGGAACGAAAAAATGTGCTATAATATGAGAGCGACGGGTTTATGCGCAGATTTGCAGCACCGCCTTGAAGTATCAAGGAAACCGGGGAAATCATGTCAAAAAGTGTTGTATGAGCGCATATCTTTCCTCGCCGGACTGGAGCCTTATATTTCTTGCGATCGCAAGTATTTCTTACTGCCTGGTAAGACTTCGGGAGACGGCGGCTATCGATTACTTCGAGGCCTTGGAGTCGGGACCTTTCTTCATGATTTTGCCGTATACCGTCGCGCCGGAAATACTTATCTTTATCTTCCTACTACTGCGAGGAAGAGGTTTTAAGATACTTCGCGCAGGGCGGCAAGATCGATCTTCTGTTTTTGGATATAAGACTCGGCAGAAAAAACGGCATAGAGCTTGCAAGAATGCTTAAAGAGCGCGGTGAAGAAACTTCGGTGGTGCTCATGACCGTAGACAGCAGCTTCCTGCTTAAGGGATATTCCGTACAGCCGATATATTTTTTGATGAAGCCGATAGACTCCGGAGAGCTTGAAAAAGCGGTGAAGATAGATCTGAAAAGAAGGATCCGGACCAAAAACGTATTTATAAAGTGCGACAGAAAGCAGATACCGGTTCCCGTAGAGAGCATTTTATATCTTGAAGTTATAGATCATCTGACCACGGTACATACGAAAAGCGAGGACTATATCACCCGTACCGCCTTCACCGAGCTTGTGGACGAGCTTCCGTCGTCCTGCTTCGCAAGGCGCCACAACTCCTTCGCGGTAAATCTTGCGAGGGTGACTCACTTCTCACGTTCGCAGGGCGTTACCCTTGATTGCAGTGTCACTCTTCCTATCGGGAGAAAATATTACGACGCTCTCAAACAAAGTTTCATAGAGTTCATGAATACCTTCTGAAAGAAAGACGCGTCTCCACAAAAGACGGGTTTTTCGCTGTTATATGTTATATCGCGTCTTCTTGACGGGTCTTACGGACGCGTTTATATGATTTTTCCGTCCTCTATCGATATTTTCCTGTCGCACATATCCGCGTATCTCTCATCGTGCGTAACGAGTATCACGGTCATTCCGTTCTTATTAAGATCAAGCAAAAGCTTCATGATCCCGTCGGCGGCCGCTCGGTCAAGATTCCCGGTAGGCTCGTCCGCAAGAATTATCCCGGGACTGTTTATTATCGCTCTTGCAATAGCCGCGCGCTGCTTCTGACCGCCCGAGAGCTGAGACGGAAGATGATCCAGCCTGTCTTCAAGCCCGAGATATCTTACCGTTTCTATCAACCGCTTTTTGTTTGCTTTTTTGGAATCCAGAAGAAGCGGCATTATAATATTCTCTTTCACAGTAAGAATCGGTATCAGATTAAAGTCCTGAAAAATATACCCTATTTTCTGCCGCCGTATCCTTGCAAGCTCGTTTTTATCCGAAAGCGTTATGTCTGTTCCGTATATAAATATCTCCCCGTCCGTCGGCTCTTCTATTCCTCCGATAAGATTCAAAAGCGTGGTCTTTCCGGAGCCGGAGCTTCCGGTTATCGCGAGCATTTCTCCGTCTTCTGCTTCAAAGCTAATGTCATTTACCGCTTTGATCTCGGTATCGCCCCGAAAGAATATTTTGCTTAAATTCTTTACTTCTACAGCGTTCATGCTTCCACGCTCCTTTTTGATTTTGAGACCGTGTTTCCGACTTCTTTATATACGGGGAGTATAAATATCCCTGCTGTAAATATTCCCGCAAAAATATATACCGCCGCGAAGAGAGGATTTAAAGAAGGCTTTACCGAAGCCGGGATCGCGGCAAGATAAAGAAGCGCCAAGCTCAGAATATCCGAAACCGCTGCCGCCGCTGACGCGGAAACGGCGGCTTGGATAACGTATGAAGCTATAAGAGCTCTGTCCTCGGCTCCGAGGGCGGAAAGAGTTCTCAACGTTTTGCCGCTGTCGCGGATATAGTCCCGAAGCTTCATTATTACTATAATCGCAGTAAAAATCACCGTAGTCGGGAATATAAACGCAAGCGCCATATAAAGCCCCTTAGACGTTTTTGCGCCCTGCTCCGCTGTTTCTTGCAAATCGCGGACCGAGTATCCCGCGCCCGTAAAGCGCGATTTTAAAAGCTCGGCAGTTTCGGAATGAAGCACAGGGTCGCTAAGCTTTATTTTTATCCTGTCGGTCATAGTCCCTCCCGGGATCGGTCTGAAAAGCTCTTCCGGGATCTGTCTTTGAAGCTCTGCCGCTTTTATCTGCGAAAGCGAGTTTATGTATCCGATATCGTCTTCTGTGAACCCTCCGTACGCCGAAGCGTCCTTTGATATCAGGATCTCAAACTCCGGCTTTTCGGAAAGAAAATCCGCGCCGAGCGAGAGATACCCGAACAGGAAAAGAAAGAGAGCAATGACCGGAACCGCAGTCTTAAGACAGCTTGCATACGCGCCGTTAGTCCTTGTGAGCCAAATCTCTGCGAGCGCTTTTGCCGGCTTACGTCCGGGCATAATCTTAGCGGGAGCGGATTTACGGTTTTCAAGAATTTCTTCGCGGGAAGATATAACCGACCCACTCAGCGCGTCCGCAAGGGATTTAAAAATAATCCCGGAAAGCGCTGCGAAAAAGAAAAATATATGCAAAAGCGTGTTAAGCGGATCCATCCTGAAAACCACCCACTCAAGTCCCTCGACTCCCTCTACCCCGAGATACGTCGCGAGCAGGAGCTTCATCACTCCCGCGGATATCGCAGCCGCCGCAAGCGAGGAAATTATGAACGCGGCTAAGAATTCGGAAATAAAGATCAAATATATCTGAAAATCCTCAGCCCCCAAAGAGCGAAGAGTAAAAATGTCGGGATAAAAGCGTTTTAAATGCGTTCTGTAAGCGGATCCCACGGTGAAAGCGGATAGCAAAATGATAAATAAATTAAGTATCAAAAGCGCGTTTTTTTCAGAAGACGAGCTGTCGTCTCCGATCCCCTTTGCGTACTTGTAGCTATACGCAACCGCTGACAGGCGGCCCTCTCCGGCGCGGTTTATTATCCCCAAAATCTGCGACCCGTACCTGTCGAGCGCGGTCTGATCCTTCCACTCGTTTTCGGAGAGGATGTGAAGATACACCGTCCCGCCGTCATAGCGCGGCGCGGAGAGACCGGGGATGTTTTCAAAAAGCGGCAGATCGGATTCGGAAGCGTTGAGGATATGAAAAGTTTCGCCCTTGGTCTCGGAGAGAAGACGAAGAGCCGTGCCGTAGGATAAGCTGTCGCGGTAAACCGATATGAGAAGCGGAAGCACGAGCGCGCAGGTGAGGATCAGGAGGAGGGAGATGTGGCGCTTAGGGCGGCGAAGGAAGGAGCGAGTCAGGTAGAGATAGGGCATGACAAAGCCTCCGTGAGGGAAGTTTGGGGGTATTTATTATTATATCGGGACTTGCGGGGGTATGGGAAACATTGCCTGTTTTGTTTCCGTTCGACTGCCATCAAAACAAAGCGTTAAAACTTGATTTTCGGACTTCGCGGTCATAAATCACCGACCGCTCATCCTCAAAGAGCTTAATCAAAGAGTTTTAATCGCGTTGTTAAAGTATAGCTTAGCGCGTCTTACGGACAAAACCCGGCAAGTATGGTGGCGCAGTTTGTAGGGATTCAGCAGAAAAGCAGCGCATCCCGCAGCAGCTATCAGAAAACAGAATTGAGAAATCAGAAGTCAGAAGTTGTAACTATAGTTTTCTGCGCTTAACCGTCGGCGCGATAAGGGCGCGGGTGTTGCTTTCGCCCCCAACAACCTCTGATATGGCCTTTCCCTTTCTGCTCCCACCCCGGGCGAAGCCCGGCGCGCTGACGCGCGCGGCTCGCCGTCCTTCGTCCGGCCTGCGGCTGTCAGCGGGCTGCGACCTGACGTACTATGGGATTATATACACCTTTGAAGTGCTATCGCCGAGATACTCCCTCAGCTTCGACATTATAGCTTGATCGTCGGTACGGAACAGATCGGAATTCGATAAAAACTTAAATACGCTTTTGTCGGAATCCTGAACATAGATATTTCCTCGGTATATCACAGGCTCCAACCCGAAAACTGAATAATTATAGATATCCATGCTTAAAAGAGCGTCGTTCAGCTCTTCATAGTTTAGAGTCTCATAAAATATGTTATTTTCAATAATAAATTCATCATAGTATGCCGGACCGCTTCTTAAAGCGCTTTCTTGCGCTCCGTAATATCCTGTGTAATATACCCGGTTTCCACTGAAGACGATAGAAGACAGGTGCTGCATCATCGGCATGAAATTAGCAAACACAAAGCTTCCCGATCTTAAAGCAACGTTGTCGGTTATTTTCAGATATCCCGAGATCGGAGTCGCAGTGGAGCTTGGGTCAAATTCAAAGGTATATGAAGAGGAGAAACAGTCGTGGAAGTAGTTGCGGGTGATCGTTGCGTTATCTACGACATTATAAATCCCGTCTCCCTGCGGACCTATGACCGGTCTTTCTAATTCGTCATAGAAATAGTTATGCACCGATCCCCCGCAGCTTGAAAATTCACAGTTCTGTATAATAGCGTCCCGATAGAATTTAAGATTCGGATCATCGTCGAAAATCTCGCTGCTCTTTATTAGCGAGACGCCGCCGTCTGCGAAATGAAGGTTGTCTAATACAATTCCGTCGCAGCATATGTAAAGATTCCCGCAGATATTATATTCCGCAAATTCTACAACGTCAAAAACCTCTCCGGGGTTTCCCTCGTCGCAGCGAAGATACAGCTCTCCTACACCGGAATAGTCGAGAGAATCAGGCGAAACCGAATAAGTTGAAACATCTGTGCGAAGCGGTCTTGAGATAAAGGTCAGATCCTTTGACAGAGATACCTCCAACGGATCAAGCCCGCCGTGGAGACGTACCGACGAATCCGGCCCCGTTACCGCCCACGGATCGCAGGAATAGTACTTTCCGTCGCTGTACCATTCATAAACTCTTTCCGCTAATACTTTGCCGAGCCTTATGCATCCTACGTCGCGGAGCATATTATAAAACTTCCATATTTTCTTACCGGAGCTGTCGCTGTATACAAGCTCCCATTTATCCGCGTCGGCGCCGCTTTCCGAGGAGCAAGTTATTACCGGCTTTTGACCCTCGCCGTATGCGGAAAGGGTAATCCTATCAACTCCTATGAAAATATCATCGTAGGAGCGGCTTATATGTCCTTCGGAATTTGTATATTCAAAGCTTCCCGGCCTGAAAACATCTCCGCGCCGGAAGAATATCGCGTCGCCGGGCATTACGGTTTTGTTTTCGGAGAAGCAGGTTTCATACGCTACCTTTGCGAGCGTTTTCCATGCGGTCTCGGGCGTAAGCCCGTCATTGCCGTCGTCGCCGTCGGCGGAGACGTAAAAAGCCTTGCCGGTATAAGTTTTTCCGGGAATAAACTCGTCGGAACGTACTATCTCGGTTTCGGAGCCGAGAATTTCCGAGATTTTTGATTCAAGATCATAAGAAAGCTCCGCGTCGATCTCGGGACTGAGCGTCTTAGCCGGATCCTCCTTCATCCATTGAGCATAAATATCAATCGAATAGTCGTTATCCTCCTTAGCGAGCGGATAGTCAAAGTTAAATCTATCAAAAGCCGACGAGCTGTCCGGAGTCACGAACCACCCCCGGAATACATATCCCTTTCTTGTGGGCGGCTCCGGTTCATATGCATACCCTCCGTTGATAAATGTCTGATATTCGGGATAGCTGTCCGCGTCGTCTGCGTTCAGATGATAGTAAAGTCTGCAGCCCAAGCCCGCAAGACAGCGAAGTATCAATACAGCGTCAAGGCTTGAAACGCTTCCGTCGCAGTTGACGTCCGCGTTTGAAATATCCGCGTCGGCGTCCGAAAGCCCCGCTAAATATCTTAATATTAAAACCGCGTCGATAGATGAAAGATTTCCGTCACCGTTGAGATCTCCCCGTCTTGAAACAGACTGCGCGCAGCTGTCCGGAACATCGGAAATGTTTGCGGCGGAAATCGGACATGATAATGTTAAAAACGCCGCCGAGATAACTATTGCAATAAGAGCGGAGAAAATTCGCTTTGGCATGGCTAATCCCCCATTTTAAGCACGTTATTATAATAACGGCAATTTGCAAACATATTATATCAAAATCCGTCAGAAAAGTCAATTGCAAAAGAGAAAGCGGGAGCTTTCATCTGACGCTTTGATGGCACTAACTGCTTTTCGATTAAGTGCCGGGGCTGGTGCGCTCTCACCACCCCGGTATATCCCCCTCCCCAATTTAAAATCTTCTTATCACACCCCCCCTTGATCCCAAAATCTGATTTCTGCCCTCTGACCTCTCCTCGCCCCTCTGGACATTTTCCGCATTTCGTGCTATACTATCCCTAACACCCCTCGCTTCACATCCCATCTCTCATCTCAAGGAGCCTAAAAAATGTCAGTAATTCAGTATGTTAAAAATATCCTGAGTAAACAGCCGGTGCGCTACCTCATATCCTCCTGCGTAGCGTTTGCGGTCGATTACGCCGTCATCCTCGTCCTCAATTCCGTCCTGCACGGCGCCGCAGTCTTTTCTCTTGAGCTCTCGGCGGTCGCAGCCTTCGCGCTAAGCTCGCAGGTAAATTTCTGGATAAACCGAAAATTTGTCTTTCGCTCGGCCGGCTCAATCCCGAAGGAGCTCGGCGGGTACTACTCCCTCGCGCTCGCGAGCTTTTGCGTGAAAACCTTCCTGCTTTTGGAGCTTTTCGTCCGCGTTTTCGGCATTCCGCTCGCGATTTCCAAGCCGCTTGCCGAGGTGATAATGTTCGGCGTGAATTTTTTGGTGCAGAAAAAAATCATCTTCAAAAAACGTGAGAAAAAGAAGTCCGGGGATGAAGAAAACGGCTGACTAAGGCTTCTGCTCCCGACTTTTTGCGCGGTTTTCATGCAAAGCTTCGGCGTTTGGTTTCGCTAAGATTCGCTTTACGGTTTGTATACAGCGACAAAATTTAAGCTCAATATTTGCGCATAACCAACATCCAGCAGATAAAATATCAATTCAAAATTTTCCAAAAAAGGAGGCTGGGGACGTTGAAAACAGCCGACGGGCATTTCCACCCCGACTATTACTCCCGGTTTTCATGCGCGGCTTCGGCATGCAAAGAAAGCTGCTGCGCGGCCGGTTGGGAGATCCCGATCGACGGCGCGACTCATGAAAAATACGCCCGGCTCGTCCCGGGGTTTGACGATAACGTTCGGACAGATACGGACGGGGATATTATTTTTCGTCAAAAATCCGGCGGCGAATGCGTTTATTTCCGCGACGACGGACTTTGTGATTTGTATGTTCTCACAGGATTTCAGTGCGAGATTTGTACAAAATATCCAAGATTTTTCGAGGAGTACGACGGGTTCACCGAAGCGGGGCTGTCGCTTTCATGCGAAGCCGCCGAGAAGATAATTTTGGAATATCGGGAAAATCCTTACACAGAGATTGGCGCGAGAACCACTGACGATAGGCTTTTGGAGCTGTTGGTAAAATCGCGCACGAAGGCTTTAAAATCGGTGTTTTCCGGGGAAGATCCGGACAGGGCTCTGGAGTATATTCTGGGATTTTCTTCCTCTTTACAGGAGATAATCGACAGCGACCGACCCGACAAATTTGACAAGATAGCCGCCGAGCCGTTTGAGCTTTTCAGCGCGGGCGAAGTTGATGAGATAAAAAGCTTTATCTGCGAGCGGACCGAGGTTCTGAGCGAGGATTGGAAAAATCTTCTGCGTGAAAAAGCGCCGGAGTCGAGAAACGGCAGCTTGATTGAACGCAGAAATTATCTCGGGTATTTGATTTACAGGTATTTCCTGAAAGCAATAAATACGGGAGATATTTACGGCGAATGCCTGTTTATCGCCGCGCTTTATTGTCTTGCTAACGCGCTGCCGTGCGAGTTTGGTAACGCGGTAAGGATGATTTCGCGGGAGATAGAGCATAACGAGGGGAACGCGCGGGCGGTTTTAGAGTTTCTGGCAGGGTGAAACGGCGAGAAAATTCAACGTGTCGGGCATGTTGTAAAGCCTTGGGCGGTTAGTAAAAATAATATCCTCCTGCCGCCCCACGGAAATTGCAGCTTTGACAAGGGTGAAAGCGCCTAAAATCAATCTTTTCGGATTGACATATGACCGAGATTCCGACAGCTGATGTCTTAAACGCTTAACCTGTTTAACGGCGTCGAAAATGCTGAAAATTCATAAAATATAAATTTCGTTTTCCATCTCATTCTCAAAACTGCTTCTTCGTGAACTTTGCACATTTTGCGCATTTTGCAGCTCAACGTGTGCAAAATGCGCAAAATCCATAAAACTGTAGCGGCAAAAGCTTTAGCGTACTACACTTACAAATGAAACCATAGACTTTCATCCCCACAGCAAAAAAGCAGGCAAAATATGCCTGCCCTTTCATTTTATACCTATCCCCGCCGCTATTCCTCAAGCTGCCGGCCTAAAAACATCGCAGCGGTCTGGGCGAGCGTGAGCTGCAGCGCGGTGCCCTTCGAGTTCCCGTCCGGCGCGAGGAAGCACACAGCCCCCGCAAGATCCCCCGCGGATATTATCGGAGAGATCGCCACGGCGTGCTTCTGGATCCCCTCTACGGGCAAAATCGGCTTGCCGTCGCCCTCGTAGACCCAGCTTTTACGCGTTTCCAAGAGCTCTTCGAGACCCTGAGACAGCCGTCTTTCGGAGTATTCCTTTTTCTGGAGCCCCGACACCGCGACGACGTGATCGCGGTCAAAAACGACGACCGGCGCAGAGCCGAGCTTGTGGATAACGTCGGCAGCGGAGCCCGCATTTTCGGACATTTCCGAGATCGGGGAGTATTTTTTGAAGATGACCTCCCCCTCGCTGTTGGTGTATATTTCGAGCGGGTCGCCCTCGCGGATACGCATAGTGCGGCGTATTTCCTTCGGGATCACAACCCTGCCTAAATCGTCAATTCTCCTGACTATTCCTGTAGCTTTCATGTTTGCCTCCTGTATTTCTGTGGGCAACTTTATGATTGCCCCACGTTTTCTCGTGCTTGTATTATTTGCCGAATTTGAGAGAATATTCAGGAAAATTTATATGCCTTTCAATCGCGCCTGAAATACCGTCGGCAAACCGTTAATTTTTCATAATCTTCATGATATAATTCTCCAAACAGCCGATCGCCCGACAAAAACCCGCAGCCGCGTCGTTCACTTTATAAGCTTCGCTTGATATAATAAAATCACAAAATTAAACGGAGGTATTAAACTATGAACACAGCCGGCACATTCCGGAAGCTTTTTGAGAATATTTTCTCCCCGATCCTCGACCGCTTCCACTGCTCCGAGCGCAAAAACCGTACATCATCATGTTCTATATCTCCGGACTTATCGCGATTGTAAAGCAGTGGATCAGCGGCGATTGCAAAGACGGGATCGACGGAGTTATTGAGGTGTGCCTGAGGTGCGTAGGGAGATGGGAATGAGCGGCCGTATCCTCAGGACCTGTAGCCCGTAGGAGCGTTTATTACAGTGTGGCGCGCAGAATCTAAAATGACGGATTCAAGCGACTGCTGCGCCGGTTTTCCGGCTTTTGGCAGTGCGCCGCCGAGTGATTCTTCGTTTTTTCATGTTCTTCAAATTTCTAATCATCTGACTTCTAACCCTCTATCCTCTACATAGTACCCCGCCTGGGCTTCCCACAGCTCCCGATACTTTCCCTCCTGCTTTACGAGCTCCTCATGACCGCCGTCCTGCACGATTTTTCCTTTATCGAACACCAAAATCCTCTCGCAAAATCTGCAGCTTGAAAGCCTGTGGCTGATGAATACCGAGGTGCGGTCCTTGGCGATTTGGTTGAAATTCTCATAGACTTGGGCTTCCGCGATAGGGTC
Source organism: uncultured Clostridia bacterium (assembly GCA_947588805.1). Taxonomy (GTDB): domain Bacteria; phylum Bacillota; class Clostridia; order Oscillospirales; family Ruminococcaceae; genus Faeciplasma. Next base: position 10,901 of record CANPYR010000032.1, on the reverse strand, counting down.
TAAGCTCGCCGTCGGCTCGTCTAAGATCACGAACGGCGCTTCCTTGTAAAGAGCCCTTGCGAGCGCGGTTTTCTGCTCCTCGCCGCCCGAAAATTCTATGCCGCAGATATCGTACTCTCGGCCCATGCAATACTCGAGAGCGGACTTGCCCTCCTCGGCCGCTTTTTTGTCAAGCTCCTTAAGCTTATCACCCATTCCCGCGCGCTCAAGACAGTCCCTCGCGCGCTTTTCGTCATACCCAAAGCCCGCCGAGACGTTATCCCCGAGCGAAAAATCAAACAGCTTGAAATCCTGGAAAACAACCGAAAACAGCGCCATGTACTCGTCGTAACGGTAACGCGTAACGTCAATTCCGTTAAGCAAAATTTTTCCCTCGTCGGGATCGTAGAGCCTGCATAAAAGCTTTATAAAGGTCGATTTTCCGGAGCCGTTTTCCCTACGATCGCGATCTTGTCCCCGATCTTAAACTTCATCGAGACGTGCCTAAGCGCCCAAAAATCGGTCCTCGGATACTTAAAGCTCACGTCCCTGAATTCGATGTCGTAGTCAAGGTCGTCCCGCTTTTCGACCGCAAGCGTACCTTTGTACATATTATTCGGCAGGTCGAAAAATTCATAGGTGGTGTTTAGATAGCCGGTGTTGAAGCGAAGCTGCGTTATAAGCGCGGTTATTTCGTCAACAGCGCTCACGAAGCGGCTTATCGCGCCCTCGTAGAGGACGAAGCTGCCGATCCCGAACGCTCCCATAAACGCCTTTGCGGCGACGTAGAGGTGGATAAATATCTGCATGGCGGCGTTTTTCGGGGCTTCGAGCGTGCCGAACAAAAGCCCTGTTTTTTCGAGCTTTAAAAGCCATGTCGGGCGAAGGGTGTGCTTGCGATATTCGTTCAGAACGATGGCGTGAAGCCCGAAGATCGTCATATCCGCGCCCCAGAGTCGACCGTAGGAGTTGTAGCGGCGGTTTGTGAGCGAGACCTCAGTCCACGCTTCGTCCTCGCGCTTTCTGCGGACTATCCTGAGCTTTGCCGTCAGTGCGCAAAACGCTCCGATAATTAAGAGAATTATAAATACCGACCAACGCGAATTGATAAATCCTAATATGCCGGTAAACTGCCCCGAGGCGGTTGCAAAGAGCGCGGCGGCAGTCAGAGAAAGCGAAAGCACAAGATCGGCAAGCGCTCCAATAGCGTTCGGGACATTATACAAAATGCTCATCAGACCGCCGTAAACCGTTCTTGTATTCGCGTCTATCTTCTCGCTGAGGAGCTTAACGTCGGGGTTTTCGAGATGTTCATACTGCAAGCTGCAGTTCGCGTCAAACATGATTTGGGTATATTTGTAAATGCTCTGACGGTCTAAAATCATCTCTTTCATCTGCGCGGCGCGGGATATCACCGAGAATATAAATCCCCCCAAAACCGTCAGCACCGCGAAAATAATTAACCTTTTCTCATCTCTTGCTCCGGATATTTCGTCCAAAAGAAGCGCCGACATCGTGAGTGAAAAGTATGCGGAAACCCGCTGTAAGATCTTTCTGATCATCGAAAAAGTCCAGTACTTCGGCGCGTACTCCCGCCATATCTTCATCGCCCTCTTAAGGGCGGCTATATCGTCTCTGAGCCCTGTTTTAGTCTTTTCAGCCATTTTCCGGCGCCTCCTCCTGATAATATTTTGCCTGAACATCAAACAGCTCGCGGTATTTTCCTTTCTTTGCCATCAGCTCGTCATGCGTTCCGACTTCTGCAAAGTTCGCGCCGTCAAGAAGGAAAATTCGGTCGCAGAACCGGGTCGAAGCTAAGCGGTGGGATATAAATACCGAGGTCGAATTTTTTGAGATCTCGTTGTAGCGGCGATACATCCTGTCCTCGGCGATCGGATCCAAAGCCGCCGTCGGCTCGTCTAAGATCATGCAGAGCGGGGATTTATATATCAGGCGCGCAAGCAAAAGTCTCTGCTTTTCCCCGCCCGAGAGGTCGACCGCGTCGTCGTTTACCGTTCTGTCAAGCGGCGTTTTTAAGCCCATCGGCAGGCTGTCGGCCTTATCCTTAAACCCCGAGAGATCGACCGCGCGCAAAAGCTTATCCCGGTCGATTTCATCCTCGTTCACGGTGCAGGCGATGTTCTTTTCAAGCGATACCGGAAGCAGATTATACTCCTGCGGGATCAGCCCGAACATGGAATACATCTCATCGCGGTTGTATTCAAAGAGCGTGTGCCCGTCTAAAAGGACCTCTCCCTCGTTTGGCAGCAAAAGCCCGCACATAAGCTGTACAAGGGTAGTTTTACCCGCGCCGTTTAAGCCCACCAGCGCTATCTTTTCCCCCGGCTCTATTTTAAACGAGACATGCTCCAAAACATTCTTTTCGCCTTTAGGATACTTGAATGTAACGTCCCTGAACTCGATTGAAAACGGCTTTTTCGGAAGGTCGACGCCTTTTCCGTGGTTGAGTTTTCCCTTATATTCTATCTGTTCGCGAATGTCGCTTATCTGCGCAGAGCCCTCCTTGACCTGTTGGAACCGCCAGGCTATCCCGCCCAAAAGCCCTGCCAAGGAGCTTATTGCCGAGAAATAGAGTACAAACTGCGCCGCGTCTACCTCGCCACGAAGCGCCTTGAATATAAGCAAAGCGTAGGCCAGCCCGTCCCGCAAAAGCACCGTTATAAAGCCTGCGAGCGAGACCAAAAAACCGCGCCGATCATGCTTTTTCTGCCAGTCAAGGCATTCGTCGATGCACTTATTATAGCGCTCCCGGAGGGGCTTCGTCATGCCGTAGAGACGTATCTCTTTCTGATAGCTTAAGTTTCGGGTGATGTTCCCCGCGATGTAGTCCCGCTTTCGCTCCGAAGCGTTGCGGCCGTCTCGCTCTTCGTAGTGCTTAGTCCACTGCCGGTTAGACATTCTGCGGTCGATAATCGCTCCGGCTATCAAAAGCAGCACGAGCTCCGGCCTAAGCATTGAAACCGTCGCGCCGAAGAGGAAGAATTTGATAATTTCTCCGACCGTTTCGGCAAAAATCATCGGGAAGTGGGTGGCGTGTGAGTGATCCCGAACGCCCGCGTTCGCCCTGTCAAGTATGGCGCGATAATTTACATCATTAAGTAAATAGTTATCGCCGAGCCTCGTCGCTTCCATCGATTTATACGCTAAGAGCGACACGACGTGGTTCTCAGAGTTTTGGATGATCGTCTGAAGCGTACCGTTTGCGGCGTTTACTATCGCGCGGGCTAAGACTATCCCTGCGACCGCGAGAGCGACATAGCCGAAGCTTGAATATTTGCCGAGAGCGCTTATTATCATCGGCGAAGCGTAAAGCCCGAACGCAGCGGACAAAATTGACAGCGGCACGACCGCAATCCCCACGAACACCAAAAACCGCGCGTTCTCCCAGAGGAGCCGATAGACGTAGCCCACGCAGGATAAAATCGGGTATTTCGGCTTAGGCTTTTGCTCTTTTTCTTTTTTTCTGAACATATTATCACCTCGGCATTTAGAGTAACACATTTGCGAAGATTTTTGGGGGAAAGTGTACGAAATGTAATTTTTGGGGTACGGAATGCATTTAGAAGATAGATGATTAGAGGATAGAAGATAGAAAGTTCATGAACTTTGCGCATTTTGCACACGCTGACCGGCAAAATGCGCAAAATGTGCAAAATCCACAAAACTCGAGCTGAGATTTTCCATCCTCTAACCCTCTGACATTCTAATACTCTAAAATGCTTGACAATACGTATAATACGTGCTATAATATTACTACGGAAAGGTGGGAATTATAAAATGCCTATGACGCCACGAAAAATGGTTAAGCTTCTTGAAGAAAACGGGTTCCGATTTGTCAGCTCTAACGGTTCCCACTGAAAATATTACAACCCCGAAACGGGCAAGACGGTGATAGTCCCCTTTCATGCGCAGGAGCTGAAAAAGGGCACAGAGCAGAGCATTCTTAAGCAGGCAGGTCTGAAATAAATAAATAATAAAGGAGCGATTTGAAATGAAGAAGCTTTATTATCCCGCAATTTTTCATCCCGAAGCCGAGGGCTATTCGGTCAGCGTGCCGGATCTTGACGGCTGCTTTTCTCAGGGTGAGACGGTCGGAGAAGCGGTCGAAATGATTAAAGACGCAGTCGGGCTTTATCTTGACGGGCTTGAAAAGCTGCCCGCGCCCTCCCGCCCGGAGGATATAAAAGCCGCCGCGCCGGATTTCATGATGATGATCGAGTACGACGAGCTGGCCTATAAGCGCGCGCACGATACCGCGTCGGTCAAGAAAACGCTGACCGTTCCGTCTTGGCTGAACGAGGCCGCGGAAGCTGCGCACATCAATTTTTCGGGCGTTTTACAAGAGGGATTGAAAAAGAGACTGCATTTAGAAGACAGATGATTAGAGGATAGAAGATAGAAAGTTCATGAACTTTGCGCATTTTGCACACGCTGACCGACAAAATGCGCAAAATGTGCAAAATCCATAAAAGTAGAGGATAGAATTCTACCCTCTTAGTTAATAGTTTTTAGTTGTTAGTAGTTAGTAATCTCACAACGCAGCTAACTACTAACTACTATTCTCTAACAACTACCAGCGGAATCAAAAGCTCCGCTGTGAACCCTCCGTCCTCGCTGTCGGCTGAGAAGCAGCCGCCGTACTTCTTCACTATATACCCAACCCGCCCGAGCCCGAAGCCGTGGTCATGCCCCTTTGAGGATTCAAACCTTACGCCGCTTTTTCGCTGCTTTTTGCCGGCGGCGTTTGTCGCCGAGAGATAAAACTGCGTGTTTTTTCTGCCGATATAGACGCGTATAAAGCGATTTTCAGGCTCGATACGCTTATTTTCTTCAATCGCGTTATCCAAAAGATTCCCGATGATAACGCATAAATCAATATCCGAAACCGGCGTTCCCTCCGGGATCTTCGCCTTTGCGTTGACGGGGATACCGTTCTGCGCGGCGATATTAAGCTTGCCGTTTAAGATAGCGTCTACCATCACCCGCCCGGTCTTTATAACGGTATCGACGTTCGTAAGATCGTCGTTCAGCTCGGAAAGATACCGGTTCACCTCGTCGTAATTCCCGAGCGCCATCGAAGCCTGCATAGCCTGGATGTGGTTGTGATAGTCGTGCCGCCAGCCCCGCATTTTTCGGTACATCGACTCCACCTCGTCGCAGTACTTTTGGAGCAGTTCGGACTGGTAGCGCTCGATTTTTTTGTTGATAATTTTGTCTAAAAGCATTCTCCCGCCCCCGATATTCGCATGAACTATCGACATTTTCGACATTATCGGGTCGATTGTGCCGATTGTGCTGATTGTGCATGACAGTTTAAATACCAAAAAGCACTTTAACAATTTAAATCATAAAATCATATTATCCCGATTTTATATTTTTAAATCCGGACTTTTATGAATTTTGCACATTTTGCGCACTTTGAAATCGTCGGCGCAAGGCGGCGCCTCGCAACTAACTACTAACTACTAATCTCTAACAACTATCAGAATAATTCTATTATGCGCTTGCCAACCGTCTCGGCCATGCCGCGGCTGATGGGGACGGCTTCGCCGCTCCTCAAAATCACTTCGGTGCGGTTGATGCGCAAGACCTCGCGGAGATTGACGATAAACGAACGCTGCACCCTCATAAAATACCCGTCGAGTCGCTTTTCAAGCTCGGAAATAGGGACTTTGAGCCGGTATTCGCCCGCCGCCGCGCGTATCAGCGAATACTGCCGCCGGGCTTCGATATAGCGAATTTCCCGAAGCGGCAGCGCAATTTCCCCGCCGTCAAAAGGAACAAGAATTTTGCGCTCGGATTGTTCAATCTTCACAGCCGCGCGATCGAGCACCTCAAAGAGCTTTTCGGGCGTGACGGGTTTAACGAGATAGTGCAGCGCTTCGACCTCGTACCCCTCGGCTATGAAATCCGGGTAGCCGGTGATGAAGACGATCTGCGCCGTCTCGGCCTGAGCGCGGAGCTTTTTTGCAAGCTCAACGCCGTTCATGCCCGGCATTTCTACGTCTAAAAGCAGTATGTCCGGCGGGCAGTCCGGATAAGAAAAGAGCAGAGTCTCGGCCGACGGGTATTCGCGCGCCGAGACCAACGCCCCCGACTGCAAAGCCCAGTCAAGGACGATATTTTTGATGTATGCGCGTTCGACCGCGTTGTCGTCGCAGAGTGAGATGTTCATGATAACCTCCTTTGGCGCGGTGGGGTATATTATAGCATATTTTGACGGAGAAAGCAAGACTGTAATATATTAAGATGCGGCCAAGGCGGTCACATCATTTCCTCACCAAACTCTTTACATTTTCTCATGTCTGTGCTATAATGTATTACATATCCTGCGAAATGATGGAGGCAGCTATGATCACTACAGTTACGCTCAGCCCGAGTATCGACAAAACCATCGTACTCAAGGATTTTTCAATTGACAGGGTAAACCGCGCTTCGGCGGTAAGGCTTGACGCGGGAGGAAAAGGCGTGAACGTGAGCCTTGCGCTCGCGGCTCTTGATATCCCTTCGCGCGCGGTGGGATTCAACTTCGAGCTCGGCGGGAGGGTTCAGAAAACTCTTACAGACGTCGGGGTGGACTGCGAATTTATCCCCTGCCCGGGAGCAATCAGGACAAATACGAAAATATATGTGGAAAATACCCGCAACACCGTCGAGATTAACGAGCAGAACCCGGTCGTATCTCCGAAAAACGTTCAGAAGCTTTTAGAGCTTTTGAAGAAGATCGCAAAGGACCGCGCCGGGGATCAGATCTTCGTGCTCTCGGGGAGCGTTCCTCCGGGGGTGGATTCCGACATATATAAAGTGATAATTTCCACGGTAAAACAGGAAAGCCCGCGCTCCAAAATCATTCTTGACGCGGACGGAGCGCCGCTTTCAAAGGGAGTTTTGGCTTCTCCTTACATGATAAAGCCGAACGTAGACGAGCTTAAGGCCGCCTTCGGGTGCAGAATAGAGAGCGACTACGATATAGTTTTGGCTGCAAAGGAGATAATTTCCTGCTGCGGAGTGGGGATAGTGGCGGTATCAAAAGGCGCGGACGGAGCGGTCGCGGTGACGAAAAACGATACGTTCTCGCTTCCGGGCCTTAAGATCGACGCGAAGAGCGCTCAGGGAGCCGGAGACGCTATGGTAGCCGGCGCGTGCTTTGCGATTTCAAAGGGACTTTCTACCGCTGATATTCTCAGATTCGGCACCTGCGCCGCGGCGGGAGCAGTCGAAAAAGAGGGAACGTCTTTTTGCAGCCGTGAAAGATTTGAAGAGCTCTTGATGGAGATACGGGATTAGATTTTGATATTCGGAAGGTTTTACATCTGAAAGGCGGGATATTATGACTGATGAAAAAATCTCAAGGCTTGCAAGGATGATAAGCGACAGCAAAAGCACGGTATTCTTCGGCGGCGCGGGAGTATCCACCGAAAGCGGAGTCAAGGATTACAGAAGCGAGGACGGACTATATAACACCGTAAAGCAGTACGGAGTCCCGCCGGAGACTATTCTGAGCAGGAGCTTTTTTGAAGCGAAGCCGGAGGTTTTCTACGATTTTTATTACAAATATTTTCTTAGTTATGACGTAGAGCCGAATCCCGCTCACAGAGCTCTTGCAAGGCTTGAAGAAAAAGGACTTCTTGACGCGATAATCACTCAGAACATCGACGGGCTTCATCAGAAAGCCGGCAGCAAAAACGTGCTTGAGATCCACGGGACGGTATATAAATATCACTGCTTCTCCTGCGGGAGGGAATTTCCCACAGAGTCGGTGAAGGATTGCAAGGGGAAGATACCTAAGTGCGAAAGCTGCGGAGGGATAATAAAGCCGGACGTGGTATTATACGAAGAGCCGCTCGACGAAAAAATCCTGACTCGGGCGATTAAAGCTATCTCGAAGGCAGATCTTTTGATAATCGGCGGCACCTCGCTCGCGGTATATCCCGCAGCAGGGCTTATAAGATATTTCTGCGGGGAAAACATAGTTTTGATTAACAGGAGCGAAACGCCGTACGATTCCCGCGCGGGGCTTATATTCAGAGAGAAGATAGGAGAGGTCATGCGGGGAGTCGAGAGGGAAATTTTCGGGGGATAAGTTTGAATTACAAAGAAAAAGCTCCGTCCCGGGCAATAAACCGGGGCGGGGCTTTTTTGAAACGGTTAGAGACAGGTCGGAAAGAACTGACCTTGATTCTCACTGATAATACGCTTTTCAAGGCGAAAAGGTTGCAGGGACGGCGGGAAAATTTTTTTAAAGTATGAAAAATGCGGGGGAGAGAATATAGCAAGGCAGGGCGCAGCCCGCGGACGGCCGTAGGCCGGACGGACTTGCCGGACGAAGGACGGCGAGTCGCGCGCGAAGCGCGCCGGGCTGCGCCCGGGTTGGGAGCCGCAAATGTAAAGACAGGCAGAAGGTCATTAGGAGCGAAACCCGCCCCCGAGCCTTCATCCCGCCGACTTTTAAGCGCAGAAGCCTACAGCTACAACATCCGACTTCTGATTTCCGACCTCTGTCTTCTAAAAGCCTTTATTCCGTTATCAGCTTCATGAACGCTCCGTTTTTTTCAAGAAGCTTGAATACTATTACTCCGAGCACCGATACGCAGACGAATTCTCCCGCCGCTACCTCCGACGCGTTGAGCCAGAACGGGGAGTGAAACGCGACCGTGAGCTCGATCCCGACTATTATCGCGTTTGAAAGAACCGGCGCGAGCGACGCGACGTAGAGATTCGGGCTTATGTAGATCAAAAGCACCGCAATAAGCGTTGCTAAGGTCCCGAATATCATATCCATGATCATCATCGGACTGAAGATATTCGCGATAAAACACCCGAGCGTTAATGAGATCCCGTAGTCCTTTTTATAGAAGCAGAGCAGCATAAGCATTTCCGCGACGCGGAACTGTATGCTTCCGTAGGACATGAATCCGAGGGCGTATGTGAGCGCGACATAGAGCGCTGCGACTGCCGCAAGCTTTACAAGCCTGCGAGGGTTTAACCCGCTAAAACTGTTTTTTTGCATAAAAAAATCTCCTTGTTTTTTATTAGGGGTGGTTTTTCAAGGCAACACCCCCGGGCGTTTTTCGGAACGCACAGTTAAATTTTGCCGGTTTTGCTTGGGTAAATCCCGCAAGCTTTTTCCGACATGACAGAAAATTCAGCGAAGAGTCTTTCTGACTATTAGAAAATCCTCGCCCGAGCCTATAAGCTCAAACCCGGCGCTGTAATACATCCCGGAGTGGCCGCGGTAGTTTCGCTTTTCTTCGGGATCCGAAGACGGATACGCTTCAAGAAATTCATAGCCCTTCTCATATGAATCCCTTATCGCGAAATCCAAAATCTCCTTAGCGAGCCCTTTACCGCGATACTCAGGTATCAGGTCGATACAGTAGAGCACGGCGGTTACTCCGCGTTTTTCCGGCATTTCACCGTGATACCAATCCTTAAAAGCGTCAAAATCAAGCTTATCGCCAAGCTTCACCCAGCCTATATCCCTACCGTTTTCGCGGAGGATATAGCCGCCGAGCTTACCCTCAAGAACAAGCCGTGAAGCGAGCTCGCGGCGTTTTTTGCAGTCGGTAAAGGATATTTCAAAGTGCCTGTCGCAGCTTCCCTCAAGACAATAGCAGCCCGCCCACTCGTCGCCTGCGGGAAAGGCCGAGCGGTCGAAGAATGAGAGGAAGTCTGAGAGGGTATTTGATGTAACCGGGTGATAGGTCATGAGTTTCGCTCCTTTTCTGTGAGGATATTATAGCATAGAACCGCGGCGGAGTCAAGATGCAGTCAAGATATCAGAGACCAGAAATCAGATATCAGAATTTCAAAGTTTCGCCTTCGGCGAAGATTTTAGAAGATTGAAGTAATATTTGTAGAAGAGACGTTCCCGCCGCTGCGCCCTTATCACCCGCATATCCCACAAAATCTTCACCTTTTGCAATTTCATAATAAAAAGCGAAGCTTCGGTAAAGTGCTGAAAAAATATAGCTGCGTTTTGTTCAAAATAACCAACATCATTAACAGGTTAATTGTCAATTCATCCAATCTTTTTGAAAAGTGTGCGAAAAGCCTTTATTTTTAGGCGTTTATGTGCTATAATGTACCTGTAAAAATAGATATAGATTTACTTTTTCGTATGGGTGAATGTGAGAATCTGAGGTAGTTATGTTTAATGTAGGCGAATATGTTATTTACGGAAGCGAGGGCGTTTGCAGGGTAGAAGCTATAGGAAATCCCGGGATAGCGGGTCTTGACAAAAACAGAACCTATTATACCCTTTCGCCGGTTTACCGAAGCGGTAAGATTCATACGCCGATTGATACCACGATAATCATGAGAAACGTGGTATCGCGCGACTATGCCGACAGGCTTATCGAGAAAATCAAGGACATCAGCGCGGATCTTGACGTTCCGAAGGACGCGAAGCTTGCGAGCCTTTATTATCGCGACCTCGTCAGGAGCTATGACTGTCCGAAGCTTCTTAGCGTGATAAAATACGTTTTTAAGAAGCAGCGCGAGTTTGCTCTCATTAAAAGAAACCTCCCGGCCGTGGACGTTAAGTTCTCGAAGATGGCCGAGGAGATGCTTTACAGCGAATTCGCGTTCGTGCTGGGGGTTGATCCCAAGGAGATAAAAACGCGTATAACAGAGAGCTTTGAGAATTCTTTAAAGGCCGCGGTGTGAAATGCTTCGCGGGGCGGGAATGAATAAAACATTTAATTATTTTAGCCCGAGCCCGGTATGCAAAAAATTTTTAAAAAAATTTTCAAAAACCTCTTGACAACTTGAGAAAAATGCGTTATAATAACAAAGTCGTCCCGAGGGAAGACAAAAACGGTCAAGGAAGCATAGCTCAGCTGGGAGAGCACTTGCCTTACAAGCAAGGGGTCATAGGTTCGAGCCCTATTGTTTCCACC
>CANPYR010000031.1 GCA_947588805.1 uncultured Clostridia bacterium | reverse complement strand
GGGTCGTTGCGATTAAAACTCTTTGAAAGGCTCCTGTGGAGCCTTGAAAAGCAAGTTTTAACGCTACGATTTCAGCCATTTGGAATCCTGCGGCCTTTTGAGGAAAGGCCGGCGAAACCTTTTTAATTCCCCCTACTCCCCTCCGCCCAAAATTTTCTCCTCGCCCCTATTGAAAAAAAACATCTTTTGGTGTAAAATTATATCTGACCGCCTAAGAGAGAAATTCCCGCCCGCAAAACCTCGGCAAATCCTACGCGCAGTTTCCCCCGACAGCGATCCATACGCGTTACAGCTGCAATTTACTTGAAACGGAGTGTTATTATGATCGTAAAGGGGACATATTTTCAGAACAGCGCCGAAAGACCGCTGGTATACGGAGACGTCGAGATCTTTAACCCTAAACGCCGCAGGCTCCGCGGCGAACCGGAAAAAGAAGGGATTTTATGCGAGCCGGTCCTTGTCGGGTTCTGCGGGACCGATAACGAGCTTATGAATATGGGCTCGAAGGGACTTTTGGGGCCGAAATTCCCGGAGGGCAAAAACCGCCTTATAAACGGCCACGAGGGAATAGTCTGGGTCCCGTCGGAGAATCGCTTCGCTATCGTTTTGATACGCGGCGGAGACAGTTATGATCCGACTCGCTACACCGAGGACGAGACGTATTTTGAATACGGCTGCGACAGGGCCGACGGGCTTTTTGCGGACGCGCAGTACTTTAATCCCGATATGCTTCTTAAGATCCCGGACGGGTATGTAAAGGACGGGAAGCTTGATCTTGAATTTGCAAAGAAGATGGTTTTCCCGGATCCGTTCGGATGTATGCTGTTCCAGCTTGAAAGGATGGAGGATCTCGGCTCGGCGCATTTATTCAGAGTCGTAATGGCAAGGGAGAAGTGCGACGAGGAGACGGCAAGAAGGATCGCGAAGGAAGAGGTCTTTAAGCGCACCGTGATCTTCGGTCTCGGCACTACCGGGATGTTCATGGGGGATCTTATAAAGAGAAATCACCCTGACGCAAATATCCTGTTTGTCGCAAGAAGTCCCGATGATTCGCCGAAGGTAAAATTTGCGATCCGCGAGACCGGAGCGGGATATTTAAGAAGCGACTTTGAGACCGAAAAAGAGCTCGCGGACGCTATTATAGACCGTCTCGGCGGCAGGGCGACCATGTTCATCGGCGTGAGCGGGGCTAACGTCGAGCACAGGATAGCTTTCGAGCAGAAGGTCTTAGGGTGCAACGGAGTCTATAACAGCTTCTCGCTGGGGCCTAAAGTGGAATACGATACGATGCCGTTCGGGTTTGAGAATCATCTCATCTTCGGCTCCATCAATTTCAGACAGTGCCATATGGAAAAGGCGATAGAGCTTTTGGCGAAGAGCCGCTATAACGAGATCGTGGAGCTTATAGACCGCGACGAATTCGCGTCCGACCCCATAGGAGCATATAAAAACAAAATCTATTCCAAGGCCGCGCCGATGAAGACCGCGGTCGTTTGGAACAAGAAATACATAAATATTTAATTCTAATGTTTTATTTATATTTAGGAGGAACGCACTATGAAGACAGTACTTATCACAAAACCGTTTGAGATCGCGGTCACTGATACCGAAAAGCCGGCGGCTAAGGAGGGAGAAGCCCTTCTTAAGATCCTTTACGGCGGGATCTGCGGCGCGGACGTAGCGAGCTATACCGGAAACCAGCCGTTTACGACTTATCCGAGGATCCCCGGGCACGAATTTTCGGCCGAGATAGTTTCTATCCCCGAAAACGATAAGGGCCTTAAAGTCGGGGACGTAGTCACCGCGAACCCGTATTTCAACTGCGGGGAATGTTATTCCTGCCGCAGGGGTTATGTAAACTGCTGCACAGATAATAAGACCATGGGCGTGCAGCGCGACGGAAGCTTCTGCGAATATGTTTCCATGCCGGTAGAGAGGATCTACGACGGAAAAGGCCTGTCCGCAAAACAGCTTGCTCTTGTCGAGCCCTTTACTATAAGCTATCACGCCGTGAACCGCGCGCCCGTAAAGGCAGGCCAGAGAGTGTTGGTAGTAGGCGCGGGACCGATAGGGCTTTTCGCTCTTATCGCCGCAAAGGAAAAGGGCGCGGAGGTTTATGTAGCGGACATTTTGGACGGAAGACTTGAAAAAGCGAAGATGTTCGGAGCGAAAGGGGTAATAAACTCCAAGAACGAGGATATAGTAAAGCGCGCGATGGAGATAACCGGCGGCGACGGCTTTGATTGCTGCATAGAAGCCTGCGGTCAGTCGGTAACGTTTTTGAACTGCATCGACTGCGCGGCGTTCGCGGGAAATATAATCCTGATCGGAAACGGAAAGAAGGAGACCACCTTCCTTCACTCCATCCTTCTTAAGAAGGAGCTTAACGTATTCGGCAGCCGCAACTCCTACCCGCAGGACTTCAGGGCGGTAATAGATATAATCGCGAGCGGAAGAGTGGACGTGCTGAAGATGGTGAGCGACGTATATCCCATGGACAGAGCCGACGAAGCCTTTAAAGCGCTTGCAAACAACAACGGCGATCTTTGCAAGATCTTAGTGAAAATATCGGAGGACTGAAGGATGAAGGAAAGAATCATACAGTTTGGCGAAGGCGGGTTTTTAAGATCCTTTGCCGACATGTTCATACATATAATGAACGAAAAGGGAGTTTTCGACGGTAAGGCGGTAGTCGTGCAGCCGATAGAAAAAGGTCTAATAGACGTTTTGAACGCCCAGGGAGGAGTCTATCATCAGTACCTCAGAGGGATAGAAAACGGCGAAGTTATAAACTGCTGCACCGAGGTTCATTCCGTCTCGCGCGGAGTCGATCCCTATAAAGACTATAACGGATATCTGAGCCTTGCTCACAACCCCGACATGAGATTTATTATCTCAAACACTACCGAAGCCGGGATAGAATATTTGGGGACCGAGAAGCTTGCCGATGCCCCGCCGAAGTCTTTTCCCGCTAAGCTCACCGCGCTTTTATATGAAAGATATAAGTTTAAGCTCCCGGGGTTTATTCTCTTCTGCTGCGAGCTTATAGATCATAACGCCGACTTTCTTAAGGAGTACGTGCTAAAGTACGCGGAGCTTTGGGAGCTCGGGGATGATTTCAAGAGCTGGATAGAAAATGAAAATCATTTCTGCAACACCCTCGTCGACAGGATCTGCACGGGATACCCTAAGGACGAAGCGGAGCAGTTATGCCGGGAGCTGGGCGTTCAGGACAGGCTCTTAAACACTGCGGAAATATTCCATCTCTGGGTCATAGAAGGAAATTTCGAGGACGAGTTCCCGCTTAAGAAGGCCGGGATAAACGTCATCTGGACAGACGACGTTACGCCATATAAAAAGCGCAAGGTGAGAATTTTAAACGGCGCGCATACTTCAATGGTCTTAGCCGCAAGGCTTTACGGGCTTTCCACGGTCAAAGAATGCCTTGATAACGAAAAGGTCTGCGGAGTTCTTAAAAAGACTCTTGACGAGGAGATCATCCCCACTCTCGGCTCAAAGGACGAGGACAAGACCTTCGGCGCGGCGGTGCTTGAAAGATTTGCAAATCCGTTCGTAAAGCATCAGCTTCTCTCAATCGCTCTCAACTCGGTGAGTAAATTCAAAGCGAGAGTCCTTCCGACTATACTTGAATACAGAGATATGAACGGCAGGCTTCCTAAGCTTCTCACCATGTCCCTCGCAGCGCTTATAGAGTTTTACAGGACCGATGAAGCAAACGACGGGGAAGAGATCGTTAAGTTCATGAAGACCGCGAGCGTTAAGGATATTCTTTCAAGAGCCGACTACTGGGGAGAAGATATAAGCTTCATGCTTCCCGAGGTCGAAAGGACCTGCGGGATCATTGAGAAGGACGGTATGGAGGGATATTACCGGGAGGCTTTGAAATGAGCCTTATTAAAATTCATCCCGCCGACAGCGTGTCGGTAGATTCCGAGACGGGACATAAGGTCGCGCTCAAAGATATCCCCGCCGGGGAGATAGTGATAAAGTACGGCTTCTCGATAGGAAAAGCGACTCGGGATATCAAAAAGGGCGAGCGGGTGCATACCGACTCTCTCAAGACGGCTTTGAATCTGCGCGAGGAGTATAAATATACCCCATCCGATTGCAAGCTCGTCCCCGAAACGCCCGCGACGGTGAACGCGTATATAAGAGAAAACGGCGAAGTCGGGATAAGAAACGATATCTGGATAATCCCTACGGTCGGATGCGTGAACGGCATCGCGAAGAGGTTATCCGAGCTCACGGGAGCTATCGCTCTTACGCACCCCTACGGCTGTTCTCAGCTTGGGGAGGATCATCTTACGACTCAAAAGATCCTTTCCGGGCTTGTAAAGCATCCGAACGCAGGAGGAATACTTGTTTTAGGTCTCGGCTGCGAGAACAATAATATCGCGGAGTTTAAAAAAGTTCTTGGGGACGTAAATCCCGACAGAGTCAAATTTTTAAACGCTCAGGATTCTGAGGACGAGATCTCGGAGGGCGTAAAGCTTATCAAGAGTCTTGAAGAGTATGCCGCGGGGTTCAAAAGAGAGCCGGTTTCGGTATCGAAGCTTAAAATAGGTCTTAAATGCGGCGGGTCCGACGGCTTTTCCGGGATAACCGCCAACCCTCTTATCGGAAGATTTTCGGATAAAATAATATCGATGGGCGGCTCGGCAGTCCTGACCGAAGTCCCGGAGATGTTCGGCGCGGAGACGGTTTTGATGGACCGCTGCGAGACAGAAAAGGAATTCGAGCGCACCGTAAGTCTTATAAATAATTTCAAGGACTATTTTACCTCTCACGGCCAGGAGATATATGAAAACCCGTCCCCGGGAAACCGCGCGGGAGGTATCACTACGCTTGAAGAAAAGTCCCTGGGCTGCGTTCAGAAGGGCGGTACCTCAAAGGTCACGGATGTTCTGGACTACGGAGACCGGATAAAAAAGCCGGGGCTTAATCTTCTTAACGGCCCGGGAAACGACATAGTGGCTATAACAAATCTTTCGGCCTGCGGCTGCAACCTTATACTCTTCTCCACGGGGCGCGGGACTCCTCTCGGCTCGCCTGTTCCGACCGTGAAGGTATCTTCAAACACCCCTCTATATCTGAAAAAACGCGGGTGGATAGATTTCGACGCGGGCGGGATAATTGACGGGAAAGATCTTGACCGGGAATTTTTCGACTATGTGTTAAGCGTTGCAAGCGGCGAACCGACCGCGAGTGAAAGGAATAAAAACGCCGAGATCGCTATTTTCAAGGACGGTGTTACGCTGTGAAGGATTTAATGGCAGAATTAAATATAAACTGCATAATAGATTCACATCTTCATCTCTGGGAGAAGCAGGACGGGATGATAAACGGGCTTCCGGTGAAAGATCTCGGAAACGGCAGGTCGAGCTTTTTGGGCGAAGCGCGCCAGATGACTCCTGCGTACATGGACGACGGGAAAAATACCGCCGAGAGGCTTCTTGGGAATATGGACTACGCCCGCGTGAACGCCTGCGCGGTCACTCAGGAATATATGGACGGGAATCAGGACCAATATCTTTTAAAAGTGAGAAAAAAATATCCCGACAGATTCAGGATAACTTCGCTTTATGAAGAAGCTCCCGGTTACCGCGTCGAAGGCTTCGACGGGTTGAAAATATGCGCTTCAAGGCTTAAAGATAAGGATCTTAAAAAGCTTCTTCCGGTTTTTAAGGATATAGAGAAAAGAGATATGTATATCTCGATAGATCTTTCCGACGGCGACGCGCAGACCGAAGACATGAAATATCTGATAGAATGCTGCCCGAATCTGAGAATAGCGATAGGACATTTCGGGATGGTGACGACCAAGGGCTGGCAGGAGCAGATAAAGCTTGCAAAGAATGAAAACGTCTATATTGAGAGCGGCGGTCTGACCTGGCTTTTCAACTATGAATACTATCCGTTCCCGTCGGCGATAGAAGCCGTAAGAGAAGCTGCCGGGATATGCGGGATCGAAAAGCTGATGTGGGGAAGCGATTACCCGAGAACAATGACGGAGATAACTTACAAAATGGCGGTCAGGTTCATTCTTGAAACTCCGAAGCTCTCTGATGAAGAAAAGCGGGCGTTTTTAGGTGAAAACGCAAGAAAATTTTTCCGCTTCGGTCCATTTGAAAGGCTGCCGGAGATCCCGAACATGCTCTGAGAAGTCTGAGATTTCGGGGCGTCGTATGAATCCGCAAAAGAAAAATCTTACAAAAAATCAGTTAAAAGCGGATTTCGTAAGATACTAAGCGTAAAAATTAAAATAAAATCTACAAGGAGTAATTGAAATGCTTAAAGGAATATCGCCGCTGATCTCGCCGGAGCTGTTAAAAATTCTCTGCGAGATGGGGCACGGCGACGAAATAGTTATCGCTGACGGGAATTTCCCTGCGGAGTCCGTCGGAAAGAACGCAAAGGTGATAAGGATGGACGGCCACAACGTTCCGGAGGTCTTGAAAGCTGTGCTCGAGCTCATCCCGCTCGATCAGTACGTCGAGCGCCCGGTTAGCCTTATGGACCGCGTCCCCGGCGACAGCGCGGACGTATCGGTATGGAAGGAGTACGAAAAGATCATCTTCGCCGCCGAGGGCAAGGGGATGGAGTCGGTGAATATGCTGGAGCGCTTCGAGTTCTACAGGCAGGCCGAGAGCGCGTACGCGATCATAGCTACCGGTGAAAGACGGCAGTATGCTAATGTGATTCTGAAGAAGGGCTGCGTGCTGGGGTAGAAGGTTAGAGGGTTAGAGATTAGAAGATAGAGGGCGGGGATGGAAGATGGGTTGATGGTTCTATCTTCGTTGGGGCGGATTTATGGGGGCGTTGTGCGGCGGCGAGATTCGCTACTTTTTGCTGAATCTCTACCGACTGCTCCCCACCCTCCCGCCCGGCCCGCGAATCTCGCCGCCGCCCGAAGGTTTCTGCCCCTTATTTTTATTTTTAGCGTATACCCGAGTGGTCAGGTTTTGACAGCATTAGCTGTCAAAAGGGGAGACAGCCTGCGGCGTCTCCCCGTACCACTCTGTGGCTATACGCTTCGCTTATTCTTGTGTATACATTTCGCTTATTTCTGCGCATACGCTAAAGCTTATAGAGTGTTTCGCGCCTGCGGGCGCGACCAAAGGTCGTTGCGATTAAAACTCTTTTCAAGGCTCCTGTGGAGCCTTGAAAAGCAAGTTTTAACGCTACGATTTCAGCACTTTGGAATCCTGCGGCCTTTTGAGGAAAGGCCGGCGAAACCTTTTTAATTCTCGCTCTTTCCACTCCTTAACGCAAATCCCCCAAAAACACCGAAGCCCCCGGCAAAATGGGGGCTTCGTGCTTTTTTGGAAAAATGAAAGTAAGGAGGATAAGATGATGTCTTGTTGATTAAGCTCTTCGAGCTATGCCGCCGGACGAACGCCTTTTACAAACCTTTGCGTCCAGTAGGAGGTCGTGATGTTTGCAGTCTTGACTGCGCCGCCGGGTGCGGGAGAGTAGATTATGAGACCGCCGCCCGCGTATATCCCGCAGAAGTTAGCCTTCCCGCCCTCTTCAGCGGAGAAAAATGCAACGTCTCCGGGCTTGAGCGCGCTGTAACCGATCTCTTCGCCCGCGCCGAGCTGATCCTTAATACGTCTCGGGAAGTCGATCCCCGCTTCTTTCAAGCAGTACATCGCAAATCCCGAAGAATCAAAGCCCTCCTCAGGCGAGCACTTTCCGCTTGCGTACTTGATACCGAGCAGGCTCTCGGCGGTATCTATAATTTTTTGGATGTTTTCGTCGTTACCGTTTTCGGGGATCTCTTCCGAAACCGCTTCCGCCGGCTCTTTTTCGGTTTCCGGAGCATTTTCCGGCTCGGTTTTTTGTTCTACGCGAGCGGTGTAAGTCGGAACGTTATCGTTTTTTTGGATCTCCGAAAGATTTTCAGGTGCGGCGAAATTCTTCTCCGCAGCGCCGCACGCGGCAAGCATTCCGCAAATAAGAATGCCCGCAAGCAAGGAATTCAGAACGTGAATATTAGTCTTTTTCATTTCGCCGACCTCCTTCGGGGTAGATTTTAGCAGTGATTTTACTGTTGTGAGCCTATTATAGCACCCTTCGCTGTCGAATTCAAGAACAGAGAGGTAACAATTGGTTACAGTTTGATTACAGATAGAAGATGTGAGTAACATAAAGGTTACAAAGGGGGGGAGCTTTTGGTTTGGGTGGGGGATGAGGGGGACAGCGGCGGCGAGATTCGAGATAAATGGCGGGAGTACGGGCGCAGTCGGTAGAGCTTACGCAGTAAAGCAGCGAATCCCGCCGCGTGCGAGCCATTTCTCCATTTCTCTTAATGAAAAATAGATGCAGAAGGCTTCGGTTAATTCATCAGCGTCTCGGGCAATAGCCGTGGCTGTTGAGGCCTTCCTTTCTGCTTCTTATTTTATTTTGCGGAGGAGAAAAGCCGGGGCGTTGTATCTATAGTTTTCTGTTCCTGAATTTTATTTCTGCGTGAAACAAGCCTACGTCAGCGGCGGCGAGATTCGCTTCCTCTGATAAAGCTACTACCGACTGCTGCCCACCCGCCCTCCCCTACCGCGAATCTCGCCGCCTCGCAAACTTTCCTAAAGACAACCGCATAAACCCACAGCTTCCCCTCATCATCCGCCATTCCTCGCACATCCTCTCCATTTTTTAAAATCCTCGCCGAAGTCGAAACCTTGTAATTCTGACGTCTGATTTCTGACCTCTGTCTTCTTGTCGGGCCCGTTTCGGCCACATCAATACCTCTCCCCCATCTTGATTTTTCCGTCGCGCTGTGATATACTTATCCCATCCGATATTTCCAAAGGAGAAAAAACATGTTCGACGGCAGAAAAATTATCCTTGCTTCTCAGTCTGCGCGCAGACGGGAGCTTATTACTTATATCTTCGACAGCTTCGACGTCATCCCCTCCGACGCGGACGAAACTCCTCCCGAAAACGTCTCGCCGGAGGATATCCCCGAGATCCTTTCGGTCAGAAAGGCTATGAGCGTAGCGAAAAAATATCCGGAAGCCGTCGTTATCGGCTGCGATACCGTCGTCATTCTTGACGGAGTGATATTCGGCAAGCCCAAGGATGAAGCCGAAGCTTTTTTGACGCTTAAGGCGCTTTCGGGGCGCACTCATACCGTCGTGAGCGGGGTGTGCATATGCTGCGAGGGCAAAAATATGTCGTTTTCGCAGTCTACCGAGGTGACGTTTTATCCTCTTTCCGATTCGGATATTTTAAGATATATCTCCGAATCGTCTCCGCTCGATAAGGCCGGAGCTTACGGGATCCAGGACCGCGGCGGGCTTTTCGTCAAAAAAATCAACGGGGATCACTATAACGTCATAGGCTTTCCCGTGGCAAGATTAAAAATCGAGCTTGAAAGGTTTGAAAAGATCTTAGGCGAAAGGGGGAAGTGACTTTGGCAAGAAAAGAAAACTGCGAGCTGACGACTTTGTTTCTTTTGCGCCGCGGGGATGAAATTCTCTTGCAGAACAGGGTCGCCGAGGACTGGCGGGGCTATACGCTGCCCGGCGGTCATGTCGAGCCGGGAGAATCGATAGTGGAAGCTGCGGTAAGAGAGCTTTACGAGGAGTCGGGGCTTAAGGCTCAGGATCCGACGCTTTGCGGGATAAAGCAGTTTCCGTCCGACGGCGGGAGATATCTCGTGTTTTTATTCACCGCGGAAAAATTCAGCGGAGATCTCAGATCCTCGGAGGAGGGAGAGATGGTATGGGCGAAGCGGGATGAAATTAAAAATCTTCCGACTGTAGATGATTTTAACGGGCTTTTAACGGTGATGGAGAGCTCGGATCTGAGTGAGTTTCAGTATATATTAAGGGACGGAGAATGGATCTCGAAAATAAAATAGTAAGATAATAAGATAAATAAGATAGGAGCATAAAATGGGACTGTTTGGGAAAAAGGACAAATATCAGCTTTCGCGCCGCGAGCTTGAAAAATTCAACGGCAAGGCGATACAGTACTGCGTTGAAAGAATAGACGGTCAGGAGAAGACTCTCGGCAGAGACGGCGGGATAATAGTGCTTGACGACGTTATTGTGATAATGTGCGAAGCGCACGAGGTCTTCAGGTGCAAGATAAAAGGCGCGACGGTAGCCGAGCTTCTATCGGGAAACGGAGTAGAGATAAGCGGAATAGACGCAGCGACCGGCGAAAAGAGATACGCCGTCGCGCACTATTCTTATTACCGAAAGGTATAGTTTACAGCTTCATCACTCTGACGCTTTCAATTTCCAACTTTTAACATTCTAATTTCTATTTTCTAAAAGGAGACATAGTCATGACGCCCGAAAAAATTATGCAGATTCTTAAGGAAACGGCTTATGTAAGGACCGGCGGCTCCGAGGAGGAGCTTTCAGCCGCAAGGTATATCGCTTCAAAGTGTGAGGAGTACGGCGTTAAGGCCGAGATTTGGCCCTTCAAGGTCGATATGGCCGAGGTCAAAAGCGCTGTTCTTACTATCGACGGAAACGAGATCCCCTGCCGGGGGTATCTTCTCTGCGGCTCGGGAGAGATAGAAGCGCCGCTTTACTATCTTCCGAATACCGATCCCGCTTCGCTCGCGGGCTGCAAAGGAAAAATCGTCATGATCGACGGATATTTAGGGTACTGGACGTACCACGATATTTTTGATAACGGCGCGGTGGGATTCATCACCTACGACGGCGACGCAAATTATTCCGACCGCGATATCGACCGCCGCGAGCTGAGAAGCTTTGTAAGCGAGGGCAGAAAGATCTTAGGCGTGAATATAAACGCCAAGGACGCGATATCGATTATCGCTTCCGGAGCAAAAACCGCGAAGATCTCGATAGAGCAGGACGAATACGAGGGGGAATCCCGAAACGTTATCGCCGAGCTTCCCGGCGCATCCGACGAGGTTATAGTTTTCACCGCTCACTATGATTCAACATTCCTCTCCTGCGGCGTATACGACAACATGTCCGGCTCGGTCGGGATTTTAGCCGCGCTCGAGCACTTCGCCGAAAGAGGATATAAACCTCACTACACTCTGAGATTCATCTGGTGCGGTTCCGAGGAGCGGGGTCTTTTGGGATCAAAGGCATATACCTCGGCGCTTTCTGAGGACGAGCTCAAAAAAATAATTCTGAATATAAATCTTGACATGATAGGGTCGATAATGGGAAAATTCATCGCCTGCTGTTCTGCGGAGGATAAGCTTGTTCACTATATTGAATATTTCGCTCAGGAATACGGCTTCGGGATATCCTCACGCCAGGACGTATATTCAAGCGATTCCACGCCGTTTGCCGATAAAGGCGTGCCGAGCCTGAGCTTTGCAAGACTCGCTCCGCACAACACCGCAACCATACATAATTCATACGATACCGTAAAAGTAATGAGCGGCGAGCAGATGAAGAAGGACATAGATTTTATAATAGCGTTTGCGTCAAGGATGGAGAACGCGAAGCGCTGCCCCGTAGCGCGCGAGATCCCGGACGCGGTAAAGAAGAAGCTGGATTACTATCTCTGCCGCGAGAGGGAGAGATAGCAGGACGGAGAGCTGCGGGAATCGCAGCGTTAGCGTTGGCTTATGCAATAGAGTGAATTGGAGACCGTCTGCGGCGGTCTCCAATTTTGATATGTTCGGCTGTAAAACCAAAGTAAGCTTGGGCGGCGGGATTTGCGCATGGCTGCTCCCTGTCTCCCTGCAAACACATCCCCCTACTTACTATTAGAAATAACCAAAAACCCCGACGATATTTTTCCACTTCTCCCTATTGAAATTAAGCGCGCCTTGTAGTATAATTATAATATATGAATATCTGCCCGAAAGGAGTAATTTAAAATGAAAGAACTTGAACTTTATAAGCTTTGGCTTGAAAACGCGACGGAGGATCCCGACCTTATCGACGAGCTTAAATCGATCGAGGGAGACGAAGAAGCCATCAAGGACCGCTTCTACCGCGATCTTGAATTCGGCACCGGAGGTCTTCGCGGAGTTATCGGCGCCGGCTCGTACCGCCTTAATATCTATACCATCCGCAGAGCGACGCAGGGTCTTGCGGACTATGTGAACGGGGCGTTCAAGGATGAGGATAAGGCCGTCGCTATAGCCTACGATTCGAGGATCAAGTCGGATGTTTTTGCAAAGGAAGCCGCGAGAGTGCTCGCAGGAAACGGGATAAAAGCGTATATCTATCCCGAGCTTATGCCTACCCCGATGCTTTCCTGGGCGGTAAGAAGTCTGAAATGCAAGGCCGGAATCGTTTGCACCGCTTCTCACAATCCTGCGAAATATAACGGATATAAGGCTTACGGCGCGGACGGCTGTCAGATGACTATCGAAGCTGCGGATATCGTTTTAGCCGCTATCGAAAAGGTCCCGATGTTCGGCGGCGCGAAGCTTGTCGAGTTTGACGAAGGACTTAAGTCCGGAATGATAGAATATATCGGTCAGGATACTATCGACAGCTATCTTAATAAGGTAGCGGAGCAGCAGATCCATCCCGAGATCACCCCGAAGAGCGGGCTTAAAGTAGTATACACCCCTCTTAACGGAACCGGAAACAAGCCCGTAAGAGCGATACTTAAAAAGATCGGAATCAGTGACGTTACGGTAGTTCCCGAACAGGAATATCCCGACGGAAACTTCCCGACCTGTCCGTTCCCGAACCCCGAGATCAAGGAAGCTCTGCAGAAGGGCTTAGAGCTCTGCCAGACCGTACATCCCGATCTTCTTTTAGCTACCGACCCCGACTGCGACCGCGTAGGTATCGCTGTTCCGGACGGCAAGGGAGACTATGTTCTTTTCTCCGGAAACGAGGTCGGAGCGCTTCTTCTTGAATATATCTGCCGCGAAAGAATAGCCCTCGGGACGATGCCCGACAGGCCGGTAGCGGTAAAATCGATAGTTTCCACGGCTATAGCTTCCGCTATTGCAAAGGAATACGGAGTCGAGCTTAGAGACGTTCTCACAGGCTTTAAGTTTATCGGCGAACAGATAGGATATCTTGAAGCCGCGGGCGAGGACTACCGTTACATCTTCGGATTTGAGGAGAGCTACGGATATCTTGCCGGATCTTACGTAAGAGACAAGGACGCGGTAGTAGGATCGATGATGATCTGCGAGATGGCGGCGTTCTACCGTTCAAAGGGGATCTCGCTTCTTGACGCAAGGGAAGCCATGTACAAAAAGTACGGAAATTATTATCACGGGATCGCAAACTTCGTCTGCGAAGGCGCGGCGGGGATGGCAGAGATGGCGGCGCTGATGCAAAGGCTTCACGCCGAGCCGTTCAGCGAAATCGCCGGGTATAAAGTCGTAGGACTTGCGGACTACATGAAGAAAACGGATACCGATCTTACGACAGGAAAGACCTCGGCTATAGAGCTTCCGAAGTCGGACGTTATCCAGTTCAGGCTTGAAAACGGCGCTTCGGTAATAATCCGTCCGTCCGGCACCGAGCCCAAGGTCAAGGCTTACTATACGACGGTAGCCCCGACTCATGACGAAGCGAAGGCGCTGAGTGAAAAGATCGCGGCCGACTTCAAAACGAAGTTAGGGTTTTAGAAGATGAATTAAGAGGATAAATACAGGCGCGGGACCGAGATGGTCCCGCGCTTGGTTTTTGAGAAATTGGGGTGGTAGCGGCGGGATAAGCGGGAGAGGTTGGGAAAACATTGCCGGTTTTGTTCCCGTTCGACCGCCCTCAGAACAAAGCGTTAAAACTTACTTTTCGGACTTCGCGGTCATAAACGACCGACCGCTCGTCCTCAAAGAGTTTTAATCGCGTTGTTAAAAGCGTTAAAACTTGCTTTTCGGACTTCGCGGTCATAAATCACCGACCAAAAGACAAGCTGATTTTGCAGCCAATCGACCGTCCGCAGGACGCTCTCTTGGGCAAAATCCCGCGTGTCCCGTCCTCAAAGAGTTTTAATCGCGTTGTTAAAGTATCGCTTCGGTTGTCTCACGGACAAAACTCGGCAAGTTTGGCGGGCGCAGTTAGTAGTGACTCAGCAGATAAGTAGCGAATCCCGCCGCCGCGCCATCCCTCCCCTTTTCGTCAAATTGTGAAATCTGACCTGCAGGTTTTTGTGCGTATTGTTTATTGCAAACTGCCTTATTATATGTTAAAATATTATCATAAACCTTACTTGGAGGTAGTGATAATGTTTAAAAAAGTAATGGCAATCCTGCTTACTGCGATACTTATCGCAGGACTTGTCGGCTGCGGAGGGAAGAAGAGAGTCCCTATAGAGCTTACTCTTTCCACCGAGGACGCGGAAGCTATCCTCAACGCCGCCGGTATATACCTTCCGCCGGTCGAAGAGGCCCCCGGCGCAAATTCCACTATCCAGTGGTACGCCTGGTTCGACGATTTCCACAACTATTCCGAGGGTGAAATCGTAAACACGGGTTTCTTTACGTTCAGGGAAAGATACGGCTGCGATATTGAATGGGTTGAATGCGTTTGGGATGAAAGATTTACTCAGCTTGCAAACCTTATGCTCGCGGGAACGTCCCCCGACTTCTACAACGCCGAGACCGAAAACTTCCCCTACTACGCCCTTCACGGCACATTCCAGCCGATCAACGACTACATAGATCTTGAGGACCCGCTCTGGAGCGGTATCGCCGACTATATGAGAAACTACTTCTCTATCGGCGACGATATCTATCTCCTCTGCACCGACCTATATTTCGGCTCGATCCTCGCTTATAACAGAAGAGTTATAAACGAGTGGGGCTTTGACGATCCCGCGGACCTCTTCTATAATAACGAGTGGACCTGGGATGAATTCTATGAAATGTGCAGCGACTTCTCCGATCCCGACGACGACCGCTACGCGCTTGACGGCTGGTTCTATTCAAGAGCCTTGCAGCGCTCCTGCGGCTTCCCGATCGTTTCCTACGATCTTGAGAGCGATACGTTTAAGTCGAATATGGATAACCCGGCTCTTGAGCGCGCCGGCAATCTCCTTTACGATCTCAACAAGAACGAGTGCATCTTCCCCTACTATTCAAAGGGCTACAAAGTAAGAAACCAGGGCAGCTCTTCCGCAGCCGACTTCGGCGACGGACTCAAAGAAGGAATACTTCTGTTCAGCTGCGGCGGTCCTTACCATATCACGGGACCTGTTGACGAAATCTCCGCAGAGTATGCGGACGTGACTGCGAACGAGCTCATGTTCGTTCCGATGCCGAGAGACCCCGAGGGAGACGGAAAGCAGTTTGTAGAATCCGACCCGATGGGATACTGCATTGTAAAGGACGCTCCGAACCCGCAGGGCGTAGCGCTTCTTGCGATGTGCGACCGCTTCAAGGCGATAGATCCTACGGTTATGAGCGTTGACAGGATGCAGAAGATGGAAAAATATCTCTGGACCGACGAGATGCTTGAAATGTACGACCTCTGCGTGGAGCTCGCGAACGGCGACAACGTAGTTTTGGCATACGACGAGAACGCGCTCGGTTCGCAACTCGGAACGATCTGCACCGACATAGAGAGAAACGGTATGCAGTCCGACGCTCAGACCTGGGCGCAGGTAAAGGAAGCCCACGCCGATCAGATCACCTACTACCTTGAGGAACTCAACGCCGAGGTAGAGGAGTTTATGAACAGCTGAGGATAAGAGTCGGAAAGGTTAATTGAATTTGGATCCCCCCCGGGGCGGCTTTAATGGCTGCGCCGGGGGGATTTTTTGAGAGGTGAGGGATAAGCAGTGGGGGAAGGCGCAGCCCGCGGACGGCCGAACGGACGGACGGGCTCGCCGGACGAAGGAAGGAGAGTCGTGCGCGTTAGCGCACGGGGGTGCGGCCGGGTGGGAGCGGGAAAAGTAAAGACAAGCAAGAAGGATGTTAGGAGCGAACGCCGCACAGAGGGCTTTTCAGCATCCCCCTACAACCTCACCGCTTCCTTATACCTTAACTTTATCCTGTCCGCAATGAGCGCGATAAATTCCGAATTCGTCGGCTTCCCTTTTCCTGTGTTCACCGTGAACCCAAAATATGAATTCAACGTCTCAACGTCCCCTCTGTCCCACGCTATCTCTATCGCGTGCCTTATCGCTCTCTCAACCCTTGACGGCGTGGTCTGGAATTCCTCCGCTACCGTCGGATATAAAAGCTTCGTTACGCATTCAAGCATCTCCGCGTCCTCCGTGCAGTGCAGTATCGCGCTTCTCAGATAGTGATACCCCTTGATGTGCGCGGGCACCCCGAGCTGGTGTATCATCTCGGTAACTACTACTTCTAAACTCAGCTCCCTCTGCGGAAGCGCGCCGAGCGTTCCGGTCTCTAAAATGTCATACCCTAAAAGCTCGTTTATCCTGTCCCCGAGCATCTTCGGCTCGAACGGCCGCATCATATAATACGCGGCTCCGGCCTGCATCGCCTGCTTCTGCGCAAAGGCGTTGTCAAAAGGCGCAGTGACTATGAACACCGGCTTTTTTGAGTCGCTTCTGTTCACCTTCTTCATAAGCTCTATCGCGTCGATGTTCGGCATCGAAAGATCTATTATCGCCGCGTCGGGCTCCTCGTCTTTGATGGCTTCAAACAGCACCGCGCCGTCTTTCGGGCGGGTTATGCAGAAAAATCCCATCCCGCGCAGAACATCCGCAGTCGAAACCCCGAATTCTCTTGAATCGTCGCCGATAAGCACTTTGATTTTCTTTGTCATTTTGTTATCCTCCGTTCTTTTTAGGAAAATGTAAATTTTTCCTTTCTCAACGATATTTTACCAGAATTTAGCATTTAAATCAACCCCTAATCAGCAATTTCGGGAGAATAGACAAAAAACAAACGGCAAATAATGAAAGCATTCGGCGCCAAAGGGGCGAAAAAGGTAAAAACATGACGGGAAAAGGAAGAGAGGGAATAAAAGGCGCGCTCGGGTGTAAAGCGAAGTCGCTTTGCGGGGCTTTCGGGAGGTTGATTAAGCATATTAACGAAATGTGGATTTCTTTGCGGAGGGGTGGTATAATATTATAGTATAAAATTAAAATGCCGGGCGGGCAGCGCTCGGCGGGGTGGAAGTTTAAGAGGGAACGGATTGCAAAATATGGATAAAACGTTTTGGAATCGAACGTGGGAATCGATTGAAGCCGATCGCGTATCATCCTATGTTACGGGTTTTAATACATCTGAAGATAACGTCATCGCTTTTTTACGGAAAAAGAAAGCGAAATATGTCTGCGACGCCGGCTGCGGCTGCGGCGCTTATTCTCTTAAGCTGGCGCGGTTTGGGTTTGAGATCTCCGGTTTTGATATCGCGGAAGAAGCTATAGTACTGACTAAAAAATTACTTTCGGTAAACGGATATCCGACAAAGGACTTTAAACAGGCAAATATTTTGTCAACCGGATATAAATCCGAAAGCTTTGACGCTGTCGTCGCAAAAGACGTAATTGATCACATGCCGATAAAGCAGGGCGCGGAGACTGTCAAGGAGCTTTTGCGCATCGTTAAGCCGGGCGGCTGCGTGCTGTTGACTTTAGATGAAACAGACTGCGAATATGAGTCTTCGCCGCATGAAACAAACAAGGACGGAGACTTTTTATTCATTAGCGGCAAATGGGACGGGATGGTGTTTCATCCTTATTCCGAGTCTGAGATAAAAAAACTGACTTCGGGGATCAAGTACAAAATACCGCCTTCAAACGAACCCGGTTTTACTGTTGTTCTTGAAGCGGGCGAATAGCGAGTTTCCCGTCTGTCAAGACAAATTTCCTCACATCCGTCCTTGCTTCGGAGCAAAAAGCGAAAAAATGAATAAAAGAAAAAAAGCGGGCAAAACTAAGATTGCCCGCATATATTTGGGCGGTTCATTTCAAGCGAAGCTTTGTATGAAAGGATGATTAGGATGAAAATACTGGACAGAATAGCGCTCTTTCTTCTGATAGTCGGCGGCGTGAACTGGGGTCTTGTCGGAATCTTCGGCTTTGACCTTGTAGCGTATCTTTTCGGAGGTTCCGCAGGATTTATCTCAAGGATAATATACACCCTTGTCGCCCTCTGCGCGGTATGGTGCATTTCACTTTATTTCAGAAACTCCCGAATGATCGAGGAGTAGAGTAGTTATAACCGCGCCCGGAATGTTCCTCTTGTGGGGACGACCGGGCGCGGAGGGAATTGAGAGACGAAATTAAATATAAAGCCGCCCTCAAGCGTTTGCCTGAGGGCAGTTTTCATAAGGTGTAAATCAATTCTGCCAAAACGATCTCTTCCGCTCGGCTGCGAACGCTGTTCATCTTGCGAACCCATTCAGTTGATTCGTTTCTTTCAACGCTTCTGTTACACCCTCGCTTTCGGCAAGTGCCGAAATTATTCGTTCCAGACGTGCTTGACAGGAAACCTCAACCTCTGCGAGATGTTCCCAAAGAGAACCGCTAAGCAGCATCTCGCTATAAACGCCGCCGTGATTTTCTTTCAGAAACTTCTGCCGCAGGCGAGAATAACGACCAAAATGCAAGGTTTCATCACCTTACGCGATATTTGGCAGGAGATAATCGCCAACAGCGGTATAACCTCTGCCGTTCAGTTCGTAAGTCATAGTCCCTCATTTCGCCATTTTTATGCTCCTTTCCTCATAGAACGTCATTTCCGCAAATGAACCGTCAGCTATGATGTAATATTTTTGGGAGAATGCCCCCTTTACATATTACATCTTGCGTCAGTATGCTTGAGCTGTCGCCGGCGAGGTCGTCATCTCTTGAAAGCCTTAAATAAAGAGCTGCCCTTACATTTGTTGCAGAATTTGTCATTTTGTTACCTTCTAAAACAAGACACTTTAAATTCTGCACCCATGTTGGTTTTATTATAACATAGGTGCAACACTCGGTCAAGCCGCAGGCTTAGATACCACGATTTTGCCTTTTTCGTTTTTCCTTGTAATCCAGTCATAAGACTTGCCGCAGTATTCGCAGATGTGTGCCCCTTCGTTCAATTAGATGATCTGCGTTCATGTGGTCTTACGGTCGTTGAAATTGACAGCGGCATGGTCTTGGAATTCAGCAAATTGGCTGAGGTAATTCCACGCGGCGTCGTTGTTCGCGCCGTATTAGTTAACGTTTATCAATTTCAAGAACATTTTTCCTGTGGCTTTTGCTTCGTGAGCAAATACAAACCCGTATAAACCGAAACCGATTTTATTACCTCTCCACATACTTTTTTCATTTTAGTTTTGATATTCGCCGGAGATTCTTGTCTCCCACACTTTCTATTATTGAGGTACCATTTAATCGTTTTCTTAATCCCGTCTTATTTATTACAAAATGGCACCGTTTCAAATTCTATTTATCGATGCAATTTTTTAATATATTCAATTACATACGCTCCCCACAATCCTGTTATCCTTAAAAGCTGTAATTTTAAATAAAACCTGTTAGAGTCGAATGAGGTTTTAGTCTTAAGAGAATCTTTAAAGTACTTAGCTTTCTTGAATTCTCTGTATTCTTTTGCTCTTGTGATATAGGAGGCCTTTTGGGGTGAATGAACATAGTTGGGAATAGTCCATACAAATAGTAGCTGACATCTGGTTATAAATGCCTCTTGCAAAAAATGATTATTTCTGTTATCGTCGTTTCTAATCATATCATAAAGCGCTTCGGCATTATTAGAGCTTATTTTAAGTAAATCCGACCAATATTTGTTAGTCTGAGAACCCGGAACCTTTTTTCTGTAATGATATCCCGTTTCAGTACATCCTCCACTCGTTCCGCCTTTGAAAATACGCAAAAAGAAAATATACTGTCCATAATTGCGCCGTAAGTATCATGCTTGCTCCAGCCTAAAACCTTTTCTTTTAGAAATGACACAAGATAAATTTTATTCCAATAATATGACAGCTGACAAAGGCCAAATTTGTTATTTTCCGACGGAACCCGTATAATCGTTCTGCCCATAAGATATGCACGATTCTCAGAATTTTCATAATAAAAAGGGAATTCTAAAGTTACATCAAGCTCGGTTCGTTCTTCATATTCGTTATATCTTGCTCCCGAGCAAAATACTTCTGCTTCTTTTTCGCCCATCGCCATAAACATTCTTTCGTAGAAATCAGTGTCTACCCAGTCATCAGAATCGACAAAAGTCATATATTTTCCACTTGCTAGTTTAATGCCGTCATTAAGAGCAGCAATAATCCCCTCATTTTTCTTGTGAACAACTCTAAATATTACCCCCCCGCTCGACTTTTGCGTATTCATCGCAGATTGCTCCGCAATTGTCAAGCGAACCGTCGTCTATACAGATAATCTCGATATTTTTCATAGTCTGATTGACGAGGCTGTCGAGGCATTGACGAATATACGGCTCGACATTATATACAAGAACTACAATTGAAAGCTTTGGCTGCATTTTACACTTCTCCTTTATAAGTTATTGTATCTTATTTATTATACTTCGTAATAAACATATCAATATGTCTGCCTTAACGTTTTACTTTATTTTACTGTAAAGCATATATATCTTGATAATAGCTGAGCTTGGCAAACGAAGAATAATCTTCTTTATTCTGTCTTTTATAGTTTCATATGGATTTTTTCCTTCATAAATTGCTTCTGCCAAGCATGGCTTTTTTAAATAGCTGTCCATTTTTTCGGTCTAAGAAGGATTCTGCGCAAAGTAACCTACAACGGCTCCTGCATAAGCTATTGCCCTTGCGTTTAATGCTGATTTAACGAGTGGGCTTCTGTCATTATTATTTAGAAAATCTATCTCAGCCTCGGGTACTGTTACTTTCGATTCTACCTTTTTTTACTTAAGCTATGTACAATCGACCCTTCCACCTGTCTATAATGATATCCGCAGACCAAACTTGTTCCAATACATTTTGCATGACCAAATGCAATAAAATTGAATAAAACATCCTCGTTTGCAGAGAGTGTTGTCAAATATTTTAATGATATCTCGTTAATAAAATTAGCTCTATAAATTTTGTCCCAGGGGGCTTGCGAAGCACATAAAAATTTTGTCCCAAATTTAGTATATTTCTTCTCATCTAATAAAACCTTTACAAGCATATAGTCAAGCTCTTTGGGAGTTTTATACAGCTTAGAAGTATCAAAAGTGTGAGATATCTTTTGATTTCCATCCGATTCGTTAATATAGCGTTTCCCAGCAACAAAATATCGACCTTCTTATCCCCAAGAGCATTAAACATTGCTTCATAGTAATCCGGTTCAATCCAGTCGTCCGAATCAACAAAGGTAATCCACTCGCCTTGAGCTGCATCTATACCGTCATTTCTGGCGCGACATAGTCCTCCATTCTCTTTGTGAATTACTTTTGTCTTAATTTCGTTGCCATATTTTTCAGCATACTCATCACAAATCCTTCCGCAATTATCCGGCGAACCGTCGTCAATAATAATTACCTCAAAATTGCGGAAAGTCTGACTGTAAACGCTGTCAAGACATTGTCTGATATACTTTTCAACATTGTATACCGGAATAATTACAGATAATTTAGGCTGCATGATATTTTCTCCTTACTTTTCGTTATTAAAGTCCTATTTTTGAACAGGTCTCAAGCGCTGCCGCTATGACCTTATCCATATCATAATACTTATACTCCCCAAGCCTGCCGCCGATGACGACGTTTTTCTCGGAATCTGCAAGAGCTTTGTATTTCTCGTATAAGCTATTGTTGCGCTCGTCGTTGATCGGATAATACGGCTCGTCGCCTTTTTGCCAGACTTTCGGATATTCGCGTGTGATGACGGTATGGTTGGTATTTTCCCCACCTTGGCAGCCGAATTCAAAATGCTTATGCTCGACGATTCTCGTATATGGCACGCTCTTTTCGGTGTAGTTCACCATCGCGCAGCTCTGATAATTCTCAATCGGCAGATTCTCAGTCTCAAAGCGCAAGCTTCTAAACTCCAGTTCGCCATAGCAGTAGTTGAAATACGCATCGATTGGGCCGGTGTAGACTATCGTTTTTGCAAGCTTTGATAGGTTCTCTTTATCCGTCAGAAAATCAGTGTTCAGGCGTACTTCTGCGCCTTCAAGCATCTTCTCAATTATTTGGGTATAGCCGCCGATTGGAATGCCCTGATACTTGTCGTTGAAATAGTTATTGTCATACACAAATCTTACCGGCAGTCGCTTGATTATAAACGCCGGGAGCTCGGTGCAGGGTCTGCCCCACTGTTTTTCGGTATAGCCTTTGACAAGTTTTTCATAAATGTCGCGACCGACAAGCTTAATTGCCTGTTCTTCAAGATTTTTCGGTTCGCCGGGGATTTCGGCGCGCTGTTTCTCGATGATTTCCTGCGCTTCTGCCGGAGTTGAGATATTCCACATCTTGCTGAACGTGTTCATGTTGAAAGGCATGTTGTACAGTTCATCTTTGTAATGTGCAACAGGCATAAGCGTAAATCTGTTGAAAGTCGCAAACTGATTTACATAATTCCAGACTTCGTCGCTGTTGGTGTGAAAAATATGCGGTCCGTACTTGTGGACATTGATACCGCCGACATTTTCGGAGTATATATTTCCGCCGATATGACTGCGCTTTTCAACCACCAAAACACTTTTGCTCTTTTTGATTGCCTCATGCGCAAACACCGCGCCGTAAAGTCCGGAACCTACTATTAGATAGTCGTACATTTTATCCCTCAATACCGTTTAGCTTTTTATACTACTCCGCAGCATGCTTTGTGATAGTATCAATATCTGCAAACT
Source organism: uncultured Clostridia bacterium (assembly GCA_947588805.1). GTDB lineage: Bacteria > Bacillota > Clostridia > Oscillospirales > Ruminococcaceae > Faeciplasma. The sequence continues at coordinate 5,188 of CANPYR010000031.1, read as the reverse complement.
TCGGCTTCCAGCCCAAGATTTCCTGCGCTCTTTTGCTGCTTCCGACGAGCGTAGGCGGGTCGCCGGGGCGATGCGGCGCAAGCGTCACCTTGAAATCCTTACCCGTGACCCTCTTGACCGAATCTATCACCTCAAGGACCGACGTACCGTTTTCGTTTCCGAGGTTGAAGAAGCCGCTTTCGCCGTCTTTATTCAGATATTCAAGCGCCAAAAGGTGAGCGTCAGCAAGGTCTGTAACGTGGATATAATCTCTTATGCAGGTGCCGTCGCGTGTCGGGTAATCACTGCCGAAGACCTTTATGTCGGGGCGTTTGCCGTATGCTGCGTCCAAAACAAGCGGGATTATATGCGTCTCGGGATTGTGATTCTCGCCTATCTCGCAGTCGGGATCTGCTCCGGCGGCGTTGAAGTATCTCAAAGCAACATATTTAAGCCCGTAAGCAGTATTGTAATCTTTGAAAATCCTTTCGACCATCAGCTTTGTAGCACCATAAGGGTTGATAGGATTCTGAGGCATATCCTCGGTAATAGGCAGCTTTTCGGGAATGCCGTAGGTCGCGCAGGTCGAGGAAAATATGATTTTGTCGCAGCCGTGAGCGCGCATCGCTTCCAAAAGATTCAGCGTGTTGCAGACGTTGTTGAAATAGTATTTCGCGGGCTCGGTCACGCTCTCGCCGACGTATGCAAATGCCGCAAAGTGGAACACCGCGTCTATTTTATTTTCACTGAAAACGCGGTCGAGCGCAGCTCTGTCGCAAAGGTCGGCTTCGACGAATTTTCCCCACTTTACCGCTTCTCTGTGACCGTAAATAAGGTTGTCGTAGACTATTGTGTCATAGCCCTTTTGCGCAAGAAGCTTGTTAATGTGGCTGCCTATGTATCCCGCACCGCCGCAGACAAGTATTGACATTTCACTTTACCTCCGAATATCTTAAAATCGTCTCCCCATAAGCCTTGGGAATCCCGACATCATAGCTCTTTCCGTCAATCAGCGCGCCGGTCATGCCCTTATCCTCCAGCACCCTGCAAAGCGCCGATGTCAGCTGAATTTCGCTCGGGTCGCCGGTCTCGTCATGCCTCTTAATATCTTCTTCAAGATAATCGAACACGTCGGGCGTGAGGACGTATGTGCCGAAAGTGCAGTAATATTCCCTCCCCTTCGGCGTTTTCGTAGCGAGGTGATCTTTTGCATATCTCACTGTCGGCTTTTCGTACATCTCGGTCACGCTCATCATGTAGCTGCGGCGATCATCGAATGTGCCTGTCAGAATACCGTAGTGAACGACGTTTTCAAGTTCGACAGGCTTTATTCCGACCGTCAGCTTACCGCCGGATTTCTGATAGGATTTAATTAACTGCGTTGCGCAATTCAGGTTAATGTTGCTCTTGTAGATGAAGTCTCCGAGCATTAAAAGCACCGGTTCTTTCCCGAGGTGTTCCCTCGCCTGGTAAACGGCATGCCCGAAACCTCTGCGCTCCTTTTGAACAGAGAATTTCAGCTTTCTGCCTATGCTCGCGATCTTCTTTTCGTACTCTCTGACCGATTCGGGCAGTTTCTTGATGCGCTCCTCTGTGATGCCCTTTGAGAACATCTCCTTGAAACCCTCGAGCTCTTCTTCACCGACGATAATGATTATCTCTTCAATTCCTGCCTCTTCAAGTTCTTCAAGCAGGTACATGATGACCGGCTTTGCAAGACCGTTCTGATCTATTACAGGTAGAAATTCTTTTTTGACGAATCTTGTTTCGGGGTACATTCTTGTTCCGAAGCCTGCAACGGGAATAATAGCCTTTCTAACTCTGTCCCCGGCAGGCAGCATGAACGCGTGCGGCTCCATGCCCTGTTCTTCGAGATACTTTACAAGCTCGGCTTGCTTAAGCTTGTCCTCGCAGATAAACTGAACAGTGCCGTCACCCTGAGAACCGACTCCCTTCCCGCCGAGGGTGAGTTCTTTGACTTTAGGGTCATTTAATACGCCGTGAAGAACAGGCGATGTTAATTCCTCCGGACGGCCTATAGCGACTTTTTCATCGAACATCTTTTGAGCCTCGGTCATAAGTGAGCCAACCTTTGCGGTGTCGCCCTTTGCGATTGCGTCGACTGCTTCGGAAATGATTCGCTGATTGTCCTTGCCCAAAGCTTCATGTATCTTCTTATCCGTTTCGGTCTGAGGGAATGGATAGGCACGGTTTAAATCCGAAAGAATTTTTTTGGTATCCTTTTTAGCCATCAGGTCTGCAAAGACTAAATACATATTCTTCCCGACAGAAAGCTTTTCGGCATAGACCTCGTTGCCGTCAAATTCCATGCAAACCGGAGCGACACCGTATGCGCAAGCTTGATCAAGTCTTCCGCAGCGGGACTTTGTCAGCATCTCCCCTCTATATGCCGCCTGCATTTCGCCGCTTATGCTCATCTTTAAGTAATAAAGCTCATTAAATGCCCGAGCCACCAAAACGCAGATAGCCGCGCTTGAGGAAAGGCCTTTTTTGATGGGAAGTGTGACCTTGTTTATATCTATCTTCGCACCGCCGATTCGGTAGTTTTCAATAAGATACGCCGCCACCCCGCAGGCGTAGCAGAAAAACTGCGGTTCCTTTGCCTCTTCGCGCAAAACGTCTTTATCCATATTGCAGGAAAATGTCACGGCGTTGCCGTTTTCATCGAGAGATGAAAGTTCAAAAGTATCGCTTTTCTCGGCGGTTGCATATATGCCGAGGTCGATTCCGGTAACGATTGCCTTTCCCGGCAGAACGTCGGCGTTTATTTCGGTGTAGCGTCCGGTCCAATCGGTATGCTCGCCGAAAAGGCAAAGGCGGCCGGGGACAAACAAATTTATAGGCTCAGTAAGATTGCTGCTTTTCATAATTTTCTCCTACTATGTAATAATTTATTTTTCATCTGATTAAACTGACTTGCAATGTTCGAGATAAAGAATTCATCTTTTTCTATTAACAAAACGGCAAAATATACTGCAGCACCGACCGCGACCATCACTAAAGTATGAATGACCGACGGTGAAAACAGTCTTGCAAGAGGCAATAGAGCCAATGCCATAGCAGCTCCGGCAATAAAATAATTTCGTCCTTCCTTTAGCATCATCCTTGCAGAAAGCTCTTTTCTGACAAATAAAATCATGGACATTGTAACAACGGTTTCCGCGACCACCGAGGCTATTGCGGCACCGATCGACTTGAAAAAATATATCATAAATATATTCGAACAGAAGTTTACAACGGCGCCAAGTATTACAGATATTGTAAATTTATTTTGCCTTTTTGTGGGAATCAAATATTGTGCGCCGACCACATTACTGAATCCGATTATAAGAATCAGCATCGAGAGAATCTGCAAAAGCGGAACGACTTTTTCATATCCTGCCCCGAAAAACCAAGGGACAAAATTTCCAGCGGTTATTATTATCCCGAAGCACATCGGAATGTAGCGCCATCCTAAAATCGTACACGAAGGGGGTAGATTTGGCACAGAAGATAGTATAAAATAAGACAAGAACGAATCATCTTCCGCACAAGCAATCCCCAAAGCAAACAGGAGGTTTAAAATGAAGTACACCAAAGAACAAAGATTGGACATCGGGCGCAAGCTCTATGCAGGTGAAATCACTCGTCGCCAGGCTGCAGAGTTATACGGCATCAGCGAACAGTCAGCGCGAGACTATATGAGACTGTACCGCGATTCCGAGCATCTTCCTCCGAAACAGGCGGCAAAGCATTCAATCTCTGCTCCGTCCTTTCAAACTCCGCCCGCCGGAATGGAAGAACTGGAATCCATGACAAAGGAGCAGCTTATCCAAGAGATTGTAAAAGCTCGGATAACGGAAGCTCGGCTAAAAAAAGGATACGAGGTGAAGGGGGATGGTACGGTAATTCTGTACGGCAGCAAGAATATCAAGTGATCATGGAGCTGTCGGGAGAATTCCCGGTAAAGCTGCTCTGTGAAACTACGGGAATATGCCGCAGCAGTTTTTACAGTTGGAAAAAGCGGCTTTCAAATCCGTCGAACAGAACGAAGGTATTTATTAACAACATTATGTTATTTCAGGAATACCACGTTAAATATCCATCTCACGGATATCGCTGGCTGAACGCCAAAATTCGTCCTGCCACCGTGTCAGCATTGACATTTTCTCAAGCATTTGGTATAATTCACATATAAAATAAATCAGGATTTATGGAGGAAAAGATTCATGAATGCACAAATGCTTGGCTTGTTTAGCGGGCTTCCAACGCTTCATTTTCCGAATGCTGTTGTGAATCGTCTCAAAGAAGAGTTATTTGTTCGCAAAAGGCTTGTGTTTGTAAGCGCATGGCCGTCAGAGTATCAACGCAATGATAATGATGCTGCCAGTATGCACGGTATGTTTGAAGAATGTGATTTGCCGTTTTCTGAATACTATGTAATTGATAACAGAACAGAGGCAATTTTAGCGAAAGAACTCATCCGAACGGGTTCGTGTATCTTCCTTATGGGCAGCAATGCAACGCAGCAATTTCAACTGCTTCGCAGAAAAGCGATTGTTGATGAAATCCGCAGCAGTTCGGCGGTTATTTTAGGGGTGAGCGCCGGGTCGATCAATATGGCAAAGCATTCTGTTGATATTTGGGAATCCTTGACGCCTTACGATGGACTTGACCTTGTCGATATTACAATCAAAGCTCATTTTGACATGAAAAACAAAGAATTGGTACAAACATTGAAGCAAGTCTCCATGGAACTCCCTATTTGTGCAATGGAAGATGACAGCGCTATTTTTGTAAAAGACGGATACGCCTCGTTGACAGGGCGGATATATCGGATCCATAACAGGAAAATAACGGTGCTTTCTCAAGAGATGTTGGAATCTATAGCGAACCGATAAAATTCTGATTTGCATTGCCGATTATTAAAGACGTTAAGCAGTGGAAATTGATATGAATTTTGATTTTTGCCTGCCCCTTGATTATAAGAGTATGCATATACACAAAAACCTTTTCTCGGGGCAGCCCCGCAGGAACAAAACCGGCTTTCATTGGATTCATTCCCTTAAAATGAGTACCCACTCCGCAAAAACGGCTTGGGTACTTTTAATATCAATCAAAAATTTTACCCCGATTTTACATTTCCCCGATAGAAAATTTGACATTCCCGGGCTATCATTGAATTGTACCTCGGGGCAAAAAATTTAAG
>CANPYR010000030.1 GCA_947588805.1 uncultured Clostridia bacterium | reverse complement strand
TGATCAGACAGGTATTAGCATCAATATTCATCAATATTGATGTATGAATACAAATACGAAAAAGAAAGGGTGATGTCCAAACTCATCGGATAAAATCTCCCTTCAAGATATATCAATAAAAAATCCCCCCGGCAGCACTTCCTGCCGGGGGAAAAATATATTCCTTAATCGCTAACTTATAATTCCTAATTTCAAATCCCTAATCCAAATTCGCGAGCTTTCTTAAAATCAGCACAGCGTCCAGGGAGCTTATATCTCCGCTGTCGTTTACGTCTGCGGCGTCAGCGTCGAATACGTCGTTCGGAAGCTTTGCAAGGTACCTTAAGATCAGCACCGCGTCGATCGAAGAGATTCTGCCGTCGCCGTTTACGTCGCCCTTGGTAACGCTCGGGACGACCGGAACGTCGCTCGTTCTGTCAACATAGCCGCAGGCCGAGCAAACGCCGTCCACGAAGGTGTGCGGAGTCTCGGGCTCCTTTTCTTCACATCTCGTTCCGTCGTTGTAGACGAATGTGCAGATCCTGTAGTGCCCGTTTTCACCGATATACCAGTCGCTTTCAATATAGGTATGCTGGTGGAGAGTTTCGTTTACATACTGGCAGTCGGAGCATACCCCGAACGCGTTGAAGCGGTGGGGTTCGGTCTCGAACTGATAAGCGCAGCTTACGCCTTCGTTAGCGTATGCGCAGATATGATAGTGACCGTTCATTCCGTCTGCAAAGTAAGTGTTTCCGGGGATGTGCGTATGCGCGTCAAAGGAATAGTATCCGCAGACCGTGCAAACTCCTTCGGGATCGAATTCATGCTTCTCTAAAGCCGAATGCGAGCCGCAGCCGAGACAGGTCTTGTAGTGGCCGAATTCATCTCCGACGTACTCGTCGCCCCAGGTGTGAACAGGGGAGAGCTCCTTGTAGCCGCAGACCGAGCAGGAATGATCGGAACCCTGATCGTCGTGAGGGACAACCTCGTCCTTTTCGCCGCAGAGCGTTCCGTCGGACATTACATATACGCAGCGGCGGAAGTGCCCGGAAGCGTCGTCGTATTCAAACTTCTCGGAGAATACGTGTACGTGCTCGCTGTCGTCGCGGTAGGAGCAGTATTCGCATACTCCCTCGGAATTATAGGTGTGCGGGACAGTGACCGTCTTGTTTTCGCAGCGACTGCCGTCGGGATAGAAGTGAGTGCACTGCTGATAGTGACCCTCGGGACCCGCCGAGGTATATTCGCCGTAGGTGTGAGTATCGTGAACCGTCGCGGCGGGAGTTACGGTGAAAGTTACGGAGTCGGTTGATTTGGTCTCCTCCATAGTCACGCCCGCGGTAGCGATCGCTATGCAATAGTATGAGCCGGAATCGGTAACGGAAAGTCCTGTGATCGAAAGAGACGAGCCTGTTCCGACCGTGGAATCGGTAGCAACGTTTCCGTTTACCTTGTACCACTGATAGGTATAAGCGTCGTTAGGAGCTATTACAGAAAGAATTGCGGTGGCGCCCTCTTCATACTGAGAGCCGCCCTGAATGCTGAACGGATCGGGAGCGACCGCAACCGGAATAACAGTTTCGCCTACTTCCTGTTCTGCAACTTTAGCAGATATAAACTTAGCGGAAACGATGGAGGAAGTTCCTTCGATATCCTCATACTTGATCTCGAAGCTTTCTTTATTTTCAATCGCCTTGGAAACTCCGGAAGCTTCAACGGTATCGACGGTATATCCCTCGTCCGCAGTAACGGTTACGGCGACGGATTTTCCGGGTTCAAGCTTTACCGTGCCGTTCACGGCTCCTGTGCCGGAGATGGATCCTCCCTGATCCGCTACTAAAAGAACGGTCTTGGAAGTATCGGTTTCCGAGCCGTCGTCCTCGACGGCCGCTATCAGGAACGGCGAGAAGCTCTTGACCTCGATAAGAAGTCCGTAAGGAGTTACCGTGCAGGGGATCTCCTCGATACCGGTGATATTTCCCTCGGAGTCCTTGATATAGTGATAAGCCTTGAATGTGACACCCGCGTCCTCGGGGCCGTAGCCTACGGGGAAGCCGCAGGAGAGACGGATGGACATTCCGTCCTTGAGGTTGCTCATCCACTTGCGGCAGAGGGTGAGATTTATATGATAGGAAGAAGAGGACAGTACGTTTTCATTCATCTTTTCCCCGACGAGCTCGTTCATGACGTGGTCGTCCTTTTTGTTAGCGTCCTCGACGACGAGCATAAGGCGGGATTTAAGATTTTCCTCAAACGGAGTGCCGGCGGCGTTCTCAACGAAGTCTCCGACCGAGAGATCGCCGTCAGAAAGGATCTGGGGCTTGCCGAAGCAGTTATAGTCGAATCCCCTCGAACGCCAGCAGCATATCGCGCAGGGATGAGCGCAGCCGTAGCCGAAGTATCCCGGAGCCTTTCCGCTCCAAGCGCCGACTACGCCTTCGACATAGAAGGAATAGAATACGTTATCGTCTGCCCACATCTCCGACGGGCAGAAGTCGAATTCAACGATAGAATAGGGCTTCCCTTCCTCGGGGATGACGTGATGGATGTTTAGGTTTCTGGTGAGATATGCATAGTCCTGGGTGCGGATACCGCTCTCAATGCCTACGCCGTAGTCGGTGACTAAAACGCGGAGCTTGATATCCTTAGCGGTGACTTTCTGGATCTCCGAGCGGTACTCCGGAGCCTGATAGTTTTCGGTCGCGCAGTATTTGTCGTACACGTCCTGTAAAACAAGGATATCGTCGTACTCCGCAGTGACGTGTTTCCAGCTTCCGTCAATCTCCCAGGTCTTAGTCTGGGTAGGCTCTGCCTTTCTGACATGCGGAGCCGCTCTGTAAGTTCCGTATTCGTTATGAACCATTCCGGAATCTGCAAGAAGAAGCTTCGGGTCGCCGTGATAGAAGAGGTCCGGGATACTGTTGCCGGTGATAGCGGGATACGGAGTCTCGGTAACGCCGAATTCCACGTATTCGACATGCGGCATATCGAATCTTGTCTCATGTCCCTCGTTCGGGAACATGAACAGCTCCGGCGTGACGTATCCCCAGTCGGTCTCCTGCCAGCCGTAAATAACGTCGTAGACGGTATATTTCATAAGAAGATAATATCCCGCCGCTATCATCTCGTTTAAGTTCATTCCCATATAGCTGACGTAATAGATCCCCGCGTCCTGTTCGCCGTAAGCGGAGCCGACGGTGTAGCGGACCTGAAGAGGAGAATTTTCATCGGTGATAACGGTGCTCTTAGCGGACTCGTAGTTCATCATCGGGAAGCTGAATTCAAATCCCGACTCGGAGACTACGGGAGTGACGACATGGTGAGCGAGCATCTTAGAATCGCCCGCAAGAAGATACTCGTGGCTCTCGTAGCCGTCAAGACCGGTAGAGGTCTTCTGAGTGGCCTTGCAGATCGGGTCGTCCATGGTAACGTCTACTGCGAACCAGCCGCTCTGACCGAAAGCCGCGGTCATGACGCCCGCCTCAGCGGGGACGTTTGAATCGAGATACACAGCGTTCCAGATATGTTCTTCGATATCGTTTTCGCCGTGCCTGTATACGCCCCTGACCATCACGCAGGGGATCCCGAGCCTATCCATAGCAGACTTGAACGCGCGGGTATAGGATTCGCACACGCCCTCATGATTGACAAGAGCGCCGTAAGAGGTGCGGATAAGATTTATGCTGTCGGGATTTCTTGAACCCTCTCCGACCATCTCAAGAAGCGTGAGCTCGTCTCTGTAGGTGACGGACTTCGCGATCTCGTCATGGATGATCTCGATCTTTTTCTCATTGTCGGCGGCGTTTGCAGCCTTGGCGACGAGAGCGTCAAGCGCGGCGTTATATTTTTCTACCGCAGCCTTAACCTCGGCTTCATTTTCAAACGCCGGATTATAGTATGTATCATATCTGCCGGGGCCCATATAGAGATGGTAATCGTTCCCGGACTGCGTTATGCGAATAGAGAGCGCGGACGAATCGACATAGAAGATATCGGGGGTATCGAGCCAGAAAGCGTCCCTTGCAGCGCCGAAGTCGTTTAAGAGATTAGCCTTTCCGACCATATGCTCCGAAAGAGCGGTACCTCCGATTTTGTCCGTCAGTTCGACCAGAGCGGTTCCGGTCATAAACTGTCCGTTTTTGTACATCTCGTCCATAGCGTCGTAAAAGACCTTGGCGCGAGAGCTGAGCTGGTAATAGAAGTAGCGAGTCGCAACTGTCTGAGTCGCCGGGGACGTTTCGGCATAAAAGCCGATAGCCTGAGCGGGAACTGCCGTAAGAATAAGGCAGACGGCAAGAAGCAGAGAAACTATCTTCTTCACAGTATTATCCTCCTGTAACAATATTTAGTAGATACTCAACACAGTTAATAACATTGAGTTACAGATATTATACATTATACTTTAGCCTTTGTCAAGAGATTTCATAAGAAAAAACGCGGCAAAATCGGGAGCGAGGGCAGAGCGGCGGATATGGAGTCAGAAAGCTGTCGGAAATAAGGAGAATTTGCGATTGTCGCGCGCCCCAAGGCTTAAGCGCGGAAGAAGCTCGGATTATGATTTTTCTGACGTTCGGGACGCAACTTCGCCGTCTAAAACAGTTGACACCTGACATCTCGGATGGTATAATTATATGTAAATATAAAAAACCTACCGATCGTCAAACGTTTAACAAAAAAGAAAGGAGCCGAAGAAAATGAAAAACTTTCGTTATGCTGTTATGGGCGCGGGGGATATCTCCCGGAAATTCTGCGACGCGGTCAGAAGGATCGACGGCTGCGAGGTCGTGGCGGTATCGTCTAAATCGCTTGTTAGGGCGAAATCATTTGCGGAAAGAGAGAACATACCGGCATATTTTGACAGCTATTCAGAAATGCTTTTGTCGGAACATCCCGACTGCGTATATATCGGCGCGGACACAGGTTCTCACTTTGCTCTGACTATGCTATGTCTTGAATCCAAAATCCCGGTTCTATGCGAAAAGGCCATGTTCACAAACGTCAGGGAAATGGAAAAATGTCTTGAGTTTGCAAAGAAGCAGGGCGTTTTTGTGATGGAAGCTATGTGGAGCTATTATCTTCCCGCGATAAGAAAGGCCAAGCAGTGGGCGGACGAAAAGAGGATAGGAACTATACGCTTTACCGATATCCTCTTAGGATTTAAGGCTTCGACACGTCCCGGAAACAGATATTTCAATAAAGAGCTCGGCGGCGGGACCGCTTACGACCTTTCGGTGTATACATACGATCTTACTACTCTCATGCTCGGGCATGAATACGAAAGTATCACCGCGAGCGCGCTTTGGCATGAAAGCGGAGTGGATACGGTAAATCACGCGACTATTACTTATAAGGATACGATTTCAAGCCTTACAACTTCTATAGTCAATCCCTTAGAGGAAAGACTTATCATGTACGGCGAGGAGGGGAAAATAATAGTCCCGCACAGCCACTACGCAAACGAAGCTTTTTTATATGACGCTCAGGGGAATATAGCCGAGCACTTTACCGATACCGAAACCGAAAACGGTTTTGTATATGAAGTCAGGGACGCGATGGAATGCGTAAAAGCGGGAAAGCTTGAAAGCGATACCGTCCCGCACGCGGTCACAAGGGATTCAACCAAATTCTACGAACTTATATACGCGACAAATACTAACAACTAACTACTATTCACTAACGACTACCAGGGGGTGATATAATGTCGGATAAAACGCTTCCCCGCCAGACGCTTTCCGAAGCGGAGCTTTCGGTCATGAAGGTAATATGGTCCGAGCCGGGTCTGACGGTAGGGGAGATAACAAAAAGCTTTTCCGAGACAAAAAAATGGAAGGTCCAGACCGTTTCCACATTTTTAAAGCGGCTCACGGATAAGGGATACATATCCTGCGAGAAGGTGAAGCACGCCGGAAGATACAGCTCCCGCATAAGCGAAGAGGAGTACGGCGCTATGCTTGCAAAGAGCCTTATAGAGGAAAACTGCAACGGCTCCCTTAAGAGACTCTGCGCGCTTTTATGCGATACCGGCTCGGTATCGGAAAAGGAGATAGCGGAGCTGAGGGAATGGTTTGACGAGAGGTATAAGTGATGGCGGGGATGATCCTCTTCGCGGCGCTATCCCTTATATCCTCGCTTGCGGCGATAATTTTTTCGACTCTTTCAAAGCGTTTTCGTCTTTCGCCTCACGAGAAGGAAGCTGTAATATTTTCTATTTTGACGGCTCCGTTTTTTGCGGCGGCGATATATTTCCCGCTAAGACCGATACTGCCCGGAAGAACCGTAGAACCGGTAAAAAGCTCCCAAGCGATATATTATTACAGCGAAGAATATGCCCGGACGGCGCTTGAATATACCGAAGAGGAAAATGCTCAAAGCGACGAGTATCTGATTTCAGAAGAAAGAGAATCTGCAAGCGAATATTTCGCAAAGATTTTCTCGGCGCTGTCACGGCTCGCGCCAATTGTTTGGATAACCGTATCGGCCGCGCTTATAATAAAGCTTTTTTGGGGATATCTTAAAGCCGCGGCGGGTCTTAGGCGCAGAAGAAAATATCTTTTCGACGTAGGTAGAATTCACGTGTATCTGACCGACGGGATTTCCTCGCCCATGGCGGCGGGGATTTTTCACCCGGCGATATATACGCGCTCTAAGGATATCTCCGCGCCCGCTCTGCGGCACGAGCTTGCTCATATAAAAAGGTTGGATATATTAAAAAGGCTCGTTTTGGAGATAATATCCCGGCTCTGCTGGTTCGATCCGTTTTACCGGATATGCAAGGAATACTGTATCGGCTTAAGCGAGATCTGCTGCGACATGACGGCGCTTGAGGGCGAGGAGTACGAAGCAAGAAAGGAATACGCAAGAGCTATTCTTTCACTGTCTTCAAAGTCCTCCGGCGCGCTTGAAGCCAATCTGTCGCGCTCCGGCGAAAGGCTTAGGGACAGGATAAAAAACATAATGGAAAGCGACGGCAAGAGTCCGAAGAAAAGATATATCTGCGCGGCAGCGTCAGCGGCGCTTGTAATAATCTCCTTCGGGGCGTATATTATCTCCGCGCCGCCCGAGGAAAGGATCGCGACCAAAAACAGAGCCGGGCTTGAATATTTTGAAAGATATTCTCTCGTCACCGACGATTCCGCGCTCAGATACGGAGCTTCGCTCGTATTTACGGGAAAGGATAGCTGCGAGATATCGGCTCTTGCGAACGGAGAAAGCCCGGAGTTTTCATATTCTGTCAGAGGAAAAAGTCTTAAGCTTGAAAATCCGGATAAGACCTACAACTTCGAGATAACCGAAACCGGCCTTAAATTCATCTCGGACGGCTCGGACGGACTTATATTCGAGACGGGCGGCAAAACCGTATCCGCAAAAAGCGGAGACGAGTTCAGCGACAGGGCCGCAAAGGAAACGGCAAAATATTTCGACGACGTTGAAGAATACGATCTTTGCTTCGACCCGAATATATATGACGAAGCCGTAACCTATGACGGAAAAAAGCTTAGGGGCAGGGAGTACAGATATACCGTCCGCGAGGATGAAGCGGCGGGGGATCGCGAAAAGGAGATAAGAGCGAAGCTTGACGAGGTAATATCTCCCCACGCGGATCTATACCGCGGCGCTTCGCGGGAGGACTGGCAGGATGTAAGCCTGCTGAGGGGAAGGACAGATCGGAGCGGCGTTATAAAGACTAAGCTCAAAAACCGATTCGGGGAGTTTTTGTTTGAGAGAGTGACCGAGACGGATTTTGTGATAAGCGATTATCGCGGCGCGCTTTATATCATAAAAATAATCCCGTACACCGAAAGCTTCGGGAATACGGAATATGAAACGGTGGTAGTATCGGGAGATGAAGCGACGGGAGACGCTTCGGAGGAGATAAGAAACGCGTTAAGCAGGCTCTTCGACGGAAAGAGCTTTATCCGTCCCGACGGCGGCGAGGTTTCTTTGAAGTATCACGAGATGGAATACGGCGAAACTCTAAATGAATCCGGGAGCAGGTTTTCTAAGCTCACAAGGATCGACGGATCGGATTTCAGGTATGAGACTGAGGATGAAACGGTGTGCTATTATATCTACGCCGCTTCGGAAAGATCCGGCTCGGACCGACCGAAGGGAGAGCTCTTTGCCGAGAGCATAAAGCTCACCGAGGAGTCGTACCGCCTAAGGAGCGAAGCGAACAGACAGAGCCTGATAAGCGACTGGATAGCTTCCCCCGACGGCCCTACATATTCCGAACGGCTTCCCGACTGGTACGGCGGGGCGTACTATAATTCCGGGATACTGGACCCGTATCTTTATGTCAATTTAAAATACGAAAGCGAAGAGATACTTGAATATATCTACTCGCGAGTCCCGTATCCGGACTATGTGAAAACTGTAGAATGCAGCGCAAGCCTTAAGGATCTTATGGCGCTGTGCGACGAGATCAAAGCGTATGCGAAGAAAAAGACCGAGGAGGATCCCGACGGGGTATTTAAGTATCTTTCGGATATTTTTTATTCCGAGGAGAATACGTATATAACGATGGAGTTTGATAAGGATACGTCGGTCCCCGCGGAGGAAAGAAAAAGAAACTGGGATAAGATCGGCGAGGAAATAGAGGGGATAAAGAGTAAATATTGCTCCGAAGGCAGCTATATCCCGGTGGTAGGGTTCTGGACAAGCTACGCGAGCAGTAATGCATAATAAATCGCACGGTATGCGGTCAAACGGCCGCGTACCGTGCGGAGTTTTTGTGGGAAGAAAGAAGATCTCGGCGCAAAACTTCAACTAAGCGCCGAAATTTGACGGTCATTCTCTGTCAGATGATAATCATCGCGTCGCCGAAGGAGAAGAATCTGTATCTCTCCTCCACTGCGGTTTTATAAGCGTTCATGGTGTTTTCATACCCCAAAAACGCGGATACAAGCATAATAAGCGTGCTCTCGGGGAGGTGAAAGTTGGTGATAAGTCCGTCTATCGCGCCGAACTTGTAGCCGGGATAGATAAAGATGTCGGTGGAGCCTTCGTCGGGAGCTATACGGCCGAGCTTTTTCACTACGCTTTCAAGCGTTCGGCAGGATGTGGTCCCGACTGCGATTACTCTGCCGCCGCGCGCTTTGGTTTCGTTTATAATGTCCGCGGTATTCTTGGGAAGAACGTAATACTCGCTGTGCATCTTATGCTCTGAGACGTTTTCTTCCTTTACGGGCCTAAAGGTCCCGAGACCGACGTGCAGAGTCACATTTGCGATATTTATCCCCATCTCGCGAAGGTTTTCCATCTGTTCGAGAGTAAAGTGAAGACCCGCCGTAGGAGCGGCCGCGGAGCCGGTCTCGCGGGAATATACGGTCTGGTATCTTTCCTTATCCTTAAGCTTTTCGGTGATATAGGGAGGGAGCGGAGTCTGTCCTATCTCGTCAAGAACTTCAAAAAGGCTTCCCTCGCAGAAAAATTCCGCGATCCTGTTTCCGTCCTCTAAGACTTCAAGGATCTCGGCCCTGAGCTTTCCCCCGCCGAAGGAGAATGAAGTCCCGACCTTAGCTTTTTTCCCGGGGCGGCAGAGTATCTCCCAGACGTTCTGTCTTTTCTGCTCGAGCAGCAAGAATTCTATGAAGCTTCCGTTTGATTCTCTTTCGCCGTAAATTCTTGCGGGCAGGACTCTTGAATCGTTCACCACAAGAGTATCACCCGGACGAAGGTATTTGAATAGATTATAGAAGCGGTCGTGAGAGATATCTCCCGAAGCGCGGTCTATTACCATAAGGCGGGAAGAGTTTCTCGGCTCCAAAGGGGTTTGCGCGATCAGCTCCTCGGGGAGCTCGTAATAAAAATCGGATTTTTTGAGATTGTTCAGATCAAGCATGATTAGTTACCCCACTCTGTCCTCTGATTTCTGATAGCTGCGTCTTGACATTTCCGAGCGTTTGTGATAATATTCTATATTATACTCTATTGCCGGAGAAATTGCAATAGAAAAATATCACGAAGAATTTACAGTCTCGGGCGGTAATAAGCGACAGTATCACGGCTGCCGGCGTATCGTCCTCTGACCGGGGAAGGACATGAAATTATGAAAACTTACAACGTGGGAATAATCGGCGCTACCGGAATGGTAGGGCAGCGCTTCGTAACGCTTTTAGCGGAGCATCCTTGGTTTAAGATAAAGGTGCTCGCCGCTTCCGAGCGTTCGGCGGGAAAGACATATCGCGAAGCCGTTGGCTCTAAGTGGGCGATGAAGACTCCGCTGCCCGATTGGATAGGGGATATGACGGTGATGGACGCGGTTAAGGATAAGGAGAAAATAGCCGCTCAGGTAGATTTTGTCTTCTGCGCGATAGTTATGCCGACCTCCGAGGAGATAACCGCTCTTGAGGAAGCATATGTAAAGCTTGAATGCCCGGTGGTATCGAATAATAAGGAGCACCGCCATACTCCCGACGTTCCTATGCTTATCCCGGAATGCAACTCGGAGCATCTTAAAGTTATCGAGACTCAGAGAAAGCGCTTCGGCACAAAGCGCGGATTTATCGCGGTAAAGCCGAACTGCTCGATTCAAAGCTACGTCCCGGCGCTTCATCCCCTTAAGAAATTCGGGCTTAAGACCGTCTTGGCATGTAACTATCAGGCCATATCCGGAGCCGGTAAGACTTTTGAGACCTGGCCGGAGATGGTAGATAATCTCATACCCTTTATAAAGGGCGAGGAACAGAAGTCCGAGATCGAGCCGCTTAAGATCTGGGGCGAGATCAAGGACGGCGTGATAGTGCCGACGGAAAAGCCGCTTATTACGACTCAGTGCCTGAGAGTGCCGGTTTCGGACGGACATACTTCGGCGGTGTTTGTAAAATTCGACAGTAAGCCGACCAAGGAAGAGATCCTAAAGGCGTGGAAGGAATACAGGGGAGAGCCGCAGATTTTGGAGCTTCCCTCCGCTCCCAAGCAGTTTTTGAATTATTTCGAGGACGATAACCGTCCGCAGGCTAAGCTTGACAGAGATTTAGAGCACGGCATGGCGGTATCTATCGGACGTTTAAGAGAAGATACTCTCTTTGACTATAAGTTCGTATGTCTTTCGCATAACACTCTCAGAGGAGCCGCGGGCGGCGGCGTTTTAGTAGCGGAGCTTTTAGCTGCGAAGGGATATTTTGACTGACGTAAAAAATTATTAAAAAAGCGCGCAGTCCCGCGCCAAAGCACGAATGATCCCACACATATTTCCGAAAGGAGCCCACAGCCATGAGCAAGGCAATATTTACCGGCTCCGCGGTGGCGGTAGTCACCCCGTTTTGCCCGGACGGAAGTGTAAATCTGAAAAAATATTCAGAGCTTATCGAATGGCAGTTAGAAAACAAGACCGACGCGATAGTGGCGGTCGGAACGACCGGGGAGAACGCGACTCTTTCCGGCGAAGAGCATAGGGCGCTTATGAAGCGAGCGATCGAAGTCGCAAAAGGAAGAGCGCCGGTGATATGTTCTACCGGCTCTAACGATACCGCGTACTGCATAGAGACCTCAAGAGCCGCTAAAGAGATGGGCGCGGACGGTCTGCTTTTGGTAACGCCGTATTATAATAAGACCTCGCAGAGCGGCCTTATCAGGCACTATGAGATGATTCTTAATGAGATAAAGCTCCCCGCTATTCTTTATCACATCCCCGGAAGGACTGGGCTTACGGTTAAGCCGGAGACGTTTTTGAAGCTGTCGCAAAACCCTTATGTGGCGGGAATAAAGGAAGCGAGCGGGAATGTTTCCTACTGTTTGGAGCTTATGAATATCTGCGGCGAAAATCTGCCGCTTTACAGCGGAAACGACGATCTCACAGTACCTCTCATGTCGATGGGAGGGCTCGGAGTTATCTCCGTTCTTGCAAACATCCTCCCCGAGGAGACTCACAGGATCACGCGGCTCTGTCTTGATAATAATTTCAAGGCGGCGGGGGAGCTTTCTATGAAATATAATAAACTCACCCGGCTTCTTTTTTTGGACGTGAACCCCGTGCCTGTCAAGGCTGCTATGGATCTTATGGGTATGGACGTAGGGCGGTGCCGACCGCCGCTCTTTGAAATGCAAGCGGAGCTCGGGGAGAAGCTTCGGGATGAGATGAAAAATCTCGGAATCATTAAATAAACCGTATAAAAAATAATGCCTAAGGAAGTGCAAGATCATGGTCAAGATATGTATACGCGGCTCGTCCGGGAAGATGGGAAGAATAATTGCGGATATAATCTCAAAAAGAAACGACTGCAAGACGGTAGCGGGAGTGGATATAAATCCCGTAAAATATTCCGATTTCGAGGTTTATAAATATCTTTCGGAGCTCAGCGAGCGCCCCGACGCGGTGATAGATTTCACAAGACCCCAGGAGCTTGACGAGATGCTTTCCTACTGCCTTACAAACGGCGTAGCGCTCGTCGCGGCGACGACGGGATACACCCCGGAGCAGGTGGAGAAGATAAAGTCCGCAGGTTCGCAGATCCCGGTATTTTTCACCGCGAATATGTCGCTCGGGATAAATCTTCTTTCGGAGCTTGCGAAGAAGGCGGCGGCGTTTTTGGGGGATCAGTTCGACGTTGAGATAGTAGAGCGGCATCACAACCAGAAGGTGGACGCGCCGAGCGGAACGGCTTTAATGCTTGCCGACGCCATCAACGAAGCGCGCGGAAACAAGTACGGCTATATATACGACAGGCACTCTGTAAGAAGAAAGAGAGAGCCGTCCGAGATCGGTATCCACAGCGTTCGCGGGGGAACTATCGTCGGGGATCATGAGATAATATTTGCGGGCCGCGACGAGGTCATAACTCTCAGCCACTCCGCGCACTCAAAGGAAGTCTTTGCGGTAGGAGCGGTGAATGCGGCGGTATTTTTAGCTTCGAGACAGGCGGGACTTTATTCCATGAAGGACCTGCTGTAGGGCGGGGAGGAGAAAAAATCCTCAAGGCGGTAAATAAGGCAAAAATAATAATACCCCTCGGTCTGCTTCCGTCGGCAACCGAGGGGTAAATTATAAATATTTCAATTCAGACTCCGCTTGCTCCGTAGTTGGAAAGAACTCTTGCGGACGGGTCGTTTACGTTGCAGCCCTCCCACTCCTTGTTCGGCATCCAGAAGTCCTTTATCATCTGAGACTGCCCCGGATAGAAGCGCTCGAATATCTCGCGGTATAAAAGCGATTCCTTTGTAAAGGGCTTCGCATGGGTATATTTTTCCGAAAGCTTCTCAAACTCCCTGTCGCTGTAGCAGCTCTCCGCGTACTCCTTAAGATAGTCCACCATAGAATGCCCGACCGCGTCCGAGAAGGCGGCCTTTTCACGGTATAAAATATCGTGAGGGAGATAGTCTCCGTCCTCGAAGGCTTTTCTCAGGAGATATTTTCCCTTGTTGTATTTGTTAAGCTTAATCTCCGGGTCCAACGACATGACGTATTCCGCAAAATCAAGATCGCCGAACGGAACTCTCGCTTCAAGACTGTTCACCGATATGCAGCGGTCCGCGCGCAGAACGTCGTACATATGAAGCTCTCTCACGCGCTTTTGCGCTTCAAGCTGAAACGCTTCGGCGGACGGCGCGAAGTCGGTATATTTATAGCCGAACAGCTCGTCCGAGATCTCGCCGGTCAGGATAACTCTTATGTCGGTGTTTTCATGAATTGCCTTGCAGACCAAAAACATTCCGATAGAAGCGCGTATAGTCGTGATATCGAAGGTGCCGAGGATGTTTATGACCGTCTCCAAAGCGTCAAGAACATCTTCCTTGGAGATAATTACCTCGGTGTGGTCCGAGCCTATGTAGTCCGCGACCTGCTTTGCGTATTTAAGATCTATCGCGTCCCCGCTCATGCCGATAGAAAACGTCTTAATAGGCTCTTTGGAAGCCTTCTGCGCGACGGCGCACACAAGAGAAGAATCAAGTCCTCCCGAGAGAAGATACCCAACCTTCGCATCCGCTACAAGACGCTTTTCTATTCCCTTGACGAGCTTGTCATGGATGTTTTTGCATACCTCGTCTATGTCCGCATGAATATATTCCTTTACCTCGGCGATATCGCGGTAGCAGACGAATTTTCCGTCCTTATAGTAGTGCCCCGGAGGGAACGGCATGATCTTATCGCAGATCCCGACAAGGTTTTTAGGCTCTGAAGCGAAGCATATGCTTCCCTCGGAGCTGTAGCCGTAATAGAGCGGACGGATGCCGATGGGGTCGCGGGCGGCGATGAATTCACCGGTCCTTCCGTCGAATAAAACGAGCGCGAATTCCGCGTCGAGCTTTTTAAACATCTCGACTCCGTATTCAAACCAGAGGGGGAGCAATATTTCGCAGTCGGAGCCGCTTTTGAAGCTGTATTTTTCCGAGAGCTTTTTCTTTATAGGCTCAAATCCGTATATCTCGCCGTTGCATACTACCGCCGAGCCGTTAAGCTCGAAGGGCTGCATGCCCTCCGGAGTAAGGCCCATGATAGCGAGACGGTGGAATCCCATCAGCCCCTTGCCGGTGTTGATTATCTTAGAATCGTCCGGCCCGCGGGATTTTGTTCTTTGAAACCCGGCGCGGAATCTTCTGATATCATATTCGCCGGCGACAGTCATTATCGAGCACATAGTTTATCCTCCCAATCGGCCGTCCCTTCCCTCATCGGCCAAAAATTATTTTTTTAATTTTATTTAAATTTTGAATCCGGAGTTCAAAGGAAAATCCTTTCCTCTCAACTTCAAATTCAAAACTCTGACTTCTGATTTCTGACTTCTGAATGGGCTCCATGCGGGGCTTTGCCCCGGGAAGAAAATCTCCCCGGGGAAGCTCCATCACTCTTTATAACAGGAGAAGATGTCAATTAGAATCAGTCGGTATTCGGAAAGCTTACTCCACGTCCTGGAGAGCGTCGTAGCCCTCCTCGCCGGTTCTGACCTTCACAACGTTCTCAACGTCGTAAACAAAGATCTTTCCGTCGCCGATATGACCGGTGTAGAGAACCTTTTTAGCGGTCTCGATCACCGTTCTTACGGGGATCTTCGAGACGACGATATCGACCTGGACCTTAGGAAGAAGATTCGTCTCAACGGGAACTCCTCTGTAGTACTCGGGCTTGCCCTTCTGCTGACCGAAGCCCATGACGTGGGATACAGTCATACCGGTGATACCGAGCTTAGACATAGCGGTCTTAAGAGCGTCGAATCTTGACTCCTTGCAGATGATTTCGATCTTGGTGAATTTAGGCTGTCCGTCCTCGAAGGTAGGAACCTTCTTTACGGGGATAGCTTCCGCTTCCGGAACGTCTCCCGATACCGCGGGGACCTCAACGTCGCCGTAGCTTACGAATTTATCAACTGCAGGCATGAAGTCGGGGTAAGCGGAGGGAAGGCCGTGCTCGGGGATATCAAGACCCATAATCTCTTCCTCGGCGGTAACTCTTAAGCCGTGGAACTTCTTGATAAGTCCGAAGAATATGCACATCATGACGGCGGCGTAGAGGCCTACGGTCAGAACGCCCAAAAGCTGAAGACCGAGCTGCTTGAAGCTTCCGGTGTAGATAAGACCCGAAAGACCTGCGGGAGCGTCGGGGTTAGAGAAGAGTCCGACTGCGATCGTTCCCCAGATACCGTTCGCCATATGTACTCCTACGGCGCCGACGGGGTCGTCTATATGAAGCTTAAGATCAAGAGTCTCTACGATAACTACTACAAGTATGCCGGAAACGATACCGACAAGCGCCGAGCCTATCCAGTCCATAGAGTCGCAGCCGGCGGTGATTCCGACAAGACCCGCAAGGGAGCCGTTTAAGCACATGGACACATCCGGCTTACCGTTTTTGACCCAGGTGTAGATCATGGTCGTGCAGGTGGCTACCGAAGGAGCTACGGTGGTGGTCAGGAAGATGGAAGCAAGCTCGGAAACGGAGGTTGCGGCGGCTCCGTTGAAGCCGTACCAGCCGAGCCAGAGGATGAATACGCCCAGAGCGCCGAGCGTGATCGAGTGGCCGGGGATAGCGTTTACCTTAGTTACTTTTCCCTGCTTGTCGCGAACGTATTTACCGATACGCGGGCCTAAGAAGATAGCGCCTACGAGAGCGGCGATGCCGCCGACCATATGGATGGCGCAGGAGCCTGCATAGTCGTGGAAGCCGAGCTGAGCGAGCCAGCCGCCGCCCCAGATCCAGTGGGCTTCGATAGGATAAACTATCAGGGAAATTACTGCGGAGTAGATGCAGTAAGCGGAGAACTTCGTTCTTTCAGCCATAGCGCCGGAAACGATAGTAGCGGTCGTGGCGCAGAATACGAGGTTGAATACGAAGGTGGAGGCTCCGGTGAAGCCGTCCTCGGGGGAAGCGATAAATTCTTTGAAGTGTGTGAAGAGGTCCATGTTCGGCATGCCGATAAGACCGAAGAGGGTATCCTCGCCCATCATGATCGTATATCCCAAAAGCGAGAATA
Organism: uncultured Clostridia bacterium; assembly: GCA_947588805.1. Lineage (GTDB taxonomy): Bacteria > Bacillota > Clostridia > Oscillospirales > Ruminococcaceae > Faeciplasma. The sequence continues at coordinate 12,164 of CANPYR010000030.1, read as the reverse complement.
CGACGGTTCCTATGCAGAAGTCCATCAGGTTTTTCATGATGATGTTTCCTGCGTTCTTAGCTCTTGTGAAGCCGGTTTCAACCATCGCGAAGCCCGCTTGCATCCAGAATACGAGTGCGGCGCCTATAAGGTACCAGAATTCAACAGTCATAAATTTCACCTTTCTTTATAAGGAAAATAAGGGTTATATTCATAACTGCTCTCCAGAGCATGACCCCACGTTCGGAAGCCGGAAGCGATACTAAGATCTTATCCGTAATTTCCGACTTCCGACAGCGCTTGCCCGCAAAGGACTTGCAGTTAATATTTGATTATTGGGATTTTAAAGCTGCTATAATTGCTAAATTATTTTATTTCATCAGCGAACGCCGAAGAGGAGCTTGCCGTAAGTCGGATATCTCCAGAACTTTTCGTCGGTAATAGCTTCCGCTTGGTCCGCAGGAGCCCTTAAAACGTCCATAGCGGGGATAATGGTATCGCGGATGAAGTAGGACGCTTCGGTAACGTCGGAGATCTTCTTGTACTCTTTGATCTTTTCATCAAGCTCGTCTGTCTTGGCTTCGATGGTTTCAAGAAGTCCGCTGAGCTTAATGGCGAGATCCTTTTCATACTTAGAACCTACGCCTACGTCCTGCTTGTTCTTAACGGTCTTTACGAGCGCGGAGATGTAATCCTCGACTGCGGGCATTATCATCTTTCTCGCCATATCGACCATAGTAAGAGCTTCGATGTTCACGGTCTTGACGTAGTTTTCAAGCATTATCTCGGTACGGGATTCGATCTCGGCCTTGGAGTAGACCTTGTGCGCGGTGAGCATATCGACGTTCTTTTTGTCAAGAAGCTTCGGCATCGCGTCGGGAGTGGTCTTAAGGTTGAGAAGTCCTCTCTTTTCGGCTTCGGCTATCCAGCTGTCGTCGTAGCCGTTGCCGTTGAAGATGATCCTCTTGTGCTCCTTGACGGTCTTCTTGATAAGATCGTGGAGCGAAGCGTTGAAGTCCTCCGCGCCTTCCAAAACGTCTGCGAACTGCTTAAGAGACTCGGCTACGGCTGAGTTGAGCATGATGTTCGCGCAGGCGATGGAGTTTGAAGAGCCGAGCATACGGAACTCGAACTTGTTTCCTGTGAATGCGAACGGCGAGGTGCGGTTTCTGTCGGTGTTGTCGCGCTGGAATCTCGGAAGAACGTGTACGCCGAGTTTCATAGTAGTCTTTTCGGAGCCGCCGTACGGTTTATCCTCCTCGATGGCGTCAAGAACTGCCTGGAGCTCATCGCCCAGGAACATAGAGACGACTGCGGGAGGAGCTTCGTTAGCGCCGAGCCTGTGGTCGTTTCCGGCAGTAGCTACCGCGAGTCTTAAAAGATCCTGATAATCGTCTACGGCCTTGATCACCGCCACAAGGAAGAGAAGGAACTGCGCGTTCTCATACGGCGTATCGCCCGGCGAGAGAAGGTTCACGCCGGTATCGGTGGCGATGGACCAGTTGTTATGCTTACCCGAGCCGTTCACGCCCGCGAACGGTTTCTCATGAAGAAGACATACAAGACCGTGCTTAGCCGCGACCTTCTGCATGATCTCCATGGTGAGCTGGTTGTGGTCGGTAGCGATGTTGGTGGTGGTATAAATAGGAGCAAGCTCGTGCTGAGCGGGAGCGACCTCGTTGTGCTCGGTCTTTGCAAGGATCCCGAGCTTCCAGAGCTCGTCGTTGAGGTCCGCCATATAAGCTGCGACTCTCGGCTTGATAACGCCGAAGTAGTGATCGTCAAGCTCCTGACCCTTAGGCGGCAGGCAGCCGAACAGCGTGCGGCCGGTATAGATAAGGTCGGGTCTCTGATCGTAGAGCGCCTTGTCTACAAGGAAGTATTCCTGCTCCGGCCCGACGGAGGTCTTCACGCACTTCACGTCGGTGTTCCCGAAAAGCTTAAGTATCCTCATAGCCTGCTTGTTAAGCGCTTCCATGGAGCGCAGCAGCGGAGTTTTCTTATCAAGAGCTTCGCCGCCGTAGGAGCAGAACGCAGTCGGAATGCAAAGCGTCTTACCCTTTATAAAAGCGTAGGAAGTCGGATCCCAAGCGGTGTATCCTCTCGCTTCAAACGTAGCGCGGAGACCTCCCGAGGGGAAGCTCGACGCGTCCGGCTCGCCCTTTATAAGCTCCTTGCCGGAGAATTCCATTATCACTCTTCCGTCCGGCGCGGGGGAGATGAACGAGTCGTGCTTTTCGGCGGTGATGCCGGTAAGCGGCTGGAACCAGTGGGTATAGTGAGTAGCGCCCTTTGAAACCGCCCAGTCCTTCATAGCCTCCGCGACCGCGTTCGCGACCGAGATATCAAGTCTCGCGCCTTCGTCGATCGTCTTCTTAAGGGACTTGTAGACCGAAGCGGAAAGATTGGCTTTCATAACTCTGTCGTCAAAGACGTTAGAGCCGAAGATCTCTGTTACTTCTGACATAAAATTTCCTCCTTAGAAACTGCTATAACTGACGTTATAAAGAAATGAAAATGAGAAAAGGAGTCTTTACGGGACGGTTTATCCCATAAAGACTCCTTTGCCTTCAACGCGTTTAAGTCTATCACAATTTTGATGATTTGTCAACCCCAAAATTGCAAAAATTTTAAAAAAGATTCGATTTTCACACTTTTCATAAATTTTTTTGCAGGACAGAGCCAAAATTCTTTCATTTTTTACTAAAGAAATTTTTACAAAAAACTTGACAACCGCTTTATTATATGTTAGAATATCAAAGATGTTTCGGCGCTTTGCAACGTACGGGAAAATAAGATCCGAAGGTTTTCAGCGACCGCGAAACTCTTTATAACGGTGAGCAAAGGCGTTCATTCCTTATTTATAAAGAAGGGGAGAATATCCTCTTTTTGGGAATGCTCGCTCATTTTTTATGTGAAAGGAAATGGTCTTATGACGTTCAGACCCGATGGAATAAGCGGAGAAAGGCCGCGCGAGGGAGAGGTGAGGATACCTTCCGGCTGCGCGATATCCGCGGCGATATCAAAAAGCGGGAAGAAATTCTCGGGAGAAGGGATAATCAGATCGATGGTTCCCATGCACGACCGCTCAAACGGACTCGGCGGCGGCTTTGCGGCGTACGGGATATATCCCGATTATAAGGATTACTACGCGCTTCATATCTTCTACGACGATAACGACTGCCGGTTCGAGTGTGAAAAATTTCTCTCACGTCACTTTGAAATAGTGCGAAGCGAGATAATACCCACCCGAAAGATGCCCGAGATAACCGACTGCCCGCTTATCTGGAGATACTTCGCAGTCCCGGAGCATAACCGCCTTGTCGCTTCGCAGCTTGATCCCGACGAATTCGTGGCAAGGTGCGTGACGCGTATAAACGCGGAGCTTAGGGGCGCGTACGTATTCTCAAGCGGAAAGAACATGGGCGCGTTCAAGGCCGTAGGTTTTCCGGAGGACGTGGGAAGATTCTATAAGCTTGACGAGTATGAAGCGTACCTCTGGACCTCTCACGGAAGATATCCGACAAACACCCCCGGCTGGTGGGGCGGCGCTCATCCGTTTGCGCTTTTGAACTATTCGATAGTCCATAACGGCGAAATATCAAGCTACGACGCGAACCGCCGCTATATAGAGATGTTCGGATATAAATGCACCCTCCAGACCGATACCGAGGTAATTACATACATCGCGGACTATCTATTGAGAAAGCAAGGACTTACTCTTGAAGAGACGGCTTCAGTGATCGCGGCTCCGTTCTGGTCTACGATAGAAAGAAAGAGTCCCGAGGAGCAGGAAAAGCTTAAATTCCTTAGAACGGTATACTCAAGCCTTCTTGTAACCGGTCCGTTTTCAATAATTTTGGGATTCGACGGCGGGATGATGGCCTTAAACGACAGGCTTAAGCTTCGCTCGATGGTTGTAGGAGAAAAGGACGACATGGTGTACGCGGCTTCGGAGGAAGCGGCGATAAGGGTGATGGAGCCGGCGCTTGACAGGCTCTACGCTCCCGCAGGAGGAGAGCCGGTAATAGTAAAGGTAGAGGAGGGCAAGTTTTAATGGGAATTGAATATATCTACCCCGAGTTCGAGGTTGTGAGAAACGATTCAAGGTGCATAAGATGCAGGGTATGCGAAAGACAGTGCTCAAATCAGGTGCACAGATACGACGAGTTCGGCGACGTAATGATCTCGGACGAGACTAAGTGCGTAGACTGCCAGCGCTGCGTAGCGCTCTGTCCGACGAGAGCTCTTAAGATAGTAAAGAGCGACTGCACGTTAAGACCGAACGCCAACTGGGGACAGGATACCATAAAGGAAATATATAAGCAGGCTTCGAGTGGAGGAGTGCTCTTAAGCTCGATGGGAAACCCGAACCCGCTGCCGGTTTACTGGGATAAGATCCTTATAAACGCTTCGCAGGTTACGAATCCCTCTATAGACCCTCTGAGAGAGCCTATGGAGACCAAGGTGTTTTTGGGAAAGAAGCCTTCTAAGATGGAGAGGGACAAGGACGGAAAGCTTTTGACTAAGCTCGATCCGCAGCTTGAGCTTTCCATGCCGGTGATGTTTTCCGCGATGAGCTACGGCTCGATAAGCTATAACGCGCATGAAAGCTTAGCGCGCGCGGCTACAGAGCTTGGTATATACTATAACACAGGCGAAGGCGGACTCCACGAGGACTTTTATAAGTACGGGCCGAATACCGTAGTGCAGGTAGCTTCGGGACGTTTCGGAGTGCATGAGGGATATCTTAACGCCGGAGCCGCTATCGAGATAAAGATGGGACAGGGAGCGAAGCCCGGAATCGGAGGACATCTCCCCGGGGCTAAGATAGTAGGGGACGTAAGCCGCACGAGGATGATACCCGAAGGCTCGGACGCTATATCTCCCGCGCCTCATCACGATATCTATTCGATAGAGGATCTAAGGCAGCTCGTGTATTCGCTGAAGGAAGCGACGGAATACAAAAAGCCGATAATAGTCAAGGTCGCGGCAGTTCATAACATCGCGGCGATAGCTTCGGGAATAGCCCGCTCCGGCGCGGATATAATCGCGATTGACGGCTTCCGCGGAGGAACCGGAGCCGCGCCGACAAGGATAAGGGACAACGTCGGAATTCCTATAGAGCTTGCGCTCGCATCGGTCGATAAAAGGCTGAGAGACGAAGGAATAAGAGGAAACGTAAGTCTTGTGGTCGGAGGATCTATCCGCTCGGCTTCGGACGTGGTTAAAGCGGTAGCTCTCGGAGCGGACGCATGCTATATCGCGACCGCCGCGCTCTTAGCGCTCGGATGTCATCTCTGCCGCACCTGCCAGACCGGCAAGTGCAACTGGGGAATAGCGACTCAGCGCCCCGAGCTTGTAAAGCGCCTGAACCCGGATATCGGTTCGGAAAGACTTATAAATCTTATGACCGCATGGCGGCATGAGATAATGGAGCTGATGGGAGGAATGGGTATCAACTCAATCGAATCCCTTCGCGGAAACAGGCTCATGCTTCGCGGCGTAAATCTTACCGGAAAGGAGCTGGAGATACTCGGTATCTCCCACGCGGGTGAGTAATTATGAAAAGAGTTTATGTAAATGAAAAATGGTGCCTTGGCTGCCGCCTTTGCGAGTATAACTGCGCATACGCAAATTCCGGCGATACGGATATGGTAAGAGCGCTAAGGGGAAAGAAGATAAATCCTAACATAGTGGTAGAGGAATACGGAGATATCAATTTCGCGGTCTCCTGCCGCCACTGCGCCGACCCGATCTGCGTAAAGAGCTGCATTTCGGGAGCGCTTTCCAAAGAGGACGGGATGATAAAGGTAGATCACGATAAGTGCGTGGGATGCCTTACCTGCGTTTTGGTATGTCCCTACGGCTGCATAAAAGAGGGCGAGCACGGCGCGGTATCGAAGTGCGAGCTCTGTCTTGAAAATTCCTGCGGCGAGCCGGCGTGCGTGAAGGGATGCCCGAACAGGGCGATAGTATTCGAGGACAGGGGGTAGAAGGATGAAAAAATACGTAATAATCGGAAACGGCGCGGCAGCAGTCGGAGCGATAGAGGGAATACGCTCCGTAGATAAAGAGGGCGGCATAACCGTAATTTCCCGCGAACCCTGTCATGTATACGCAAGGCCGCTCATATCCTATTTGCTGCAGGGAAAGACCGATAAAAAGAGGATGCTTTACCGTCCCGAGAGCTTTTACGAGGATAACGGGGTTAAAGTGATGTACGGCCGCGCCGCGGTAAAGATCGATCCCGAAGGTAAAAAAGTAAAGCTCGATTCGGGGGAAGAGGTAAATTACGATAAGCTTCTTTCGGCCTGCGGCTCGGACCCGTTCGTTCCGGCGTTTGAAGGTATAGAAACTGTAAAGAACCGCTTCGGGTTCATGACTCTTAGCGACGCGGAAGCGCTTGAAAAGGAGCTTTCGGAGGATAAGAGCGTTCTTATAATGGGCGCGGGTCTCATAGGACTTAAATGCGCCGAGGGAATAGCGGAGCGCGTGGGAAAAATAACCGTGTGCGACTTAGCGCCGAGGGTGCTTTCAAGTATTCTTGACGCCGATTGCGCGAGCCTTATGCAGGAGCGGCTCGAGAAGGAAGGTATCGAATTTCTTCTTGACGATACCGCTGTCAGATTCGACGGAAATAAAGCTTACATGAAGAGCGGAAAAGAGGTAAGCTTCGATATTCTTATAACGGCGGTCGGCGTGAGGGCGAATATCTCTCTTCTCAAGGAAGCCGGCGCTGATTGCGGAAGAGGAATAGTTACGGATGAAAAAATGCAGACCTCTCTTAAAGATATCTATGCCGCGGGCGACTGCGCGGAATCAGTAGATTCCACGTCGGGACAGAGAAAGGTAATGGCGATAATGCCGCTTGCGTATATGCAGGGGCGCTGCGCGGGAGTAAATATGGCCGGCGGCGAAGAAATAATAGATAACGCCATGCCGATGAACTCGATAGGATTCTTCGGGCTTCACTGTATGTCCGCGGGGACGTATGAGGGCGAATGCTACGAGGAAAAGGGCGAAGGATATATAAAAAGGCTCTATACAAAGGATAATCTTCTTAAAGGCTTTATACTTATCGGCAAAAACGCCAGAGCGGGGATATATACCGCGATGATAAGGAATAAGACTCCGCTCGACTCGGTGGATTTTGAAACGCTTAAGAAAACTCCGTCGCTCGCGCCGATGGGAAAGAGCTACAGGACAGAAAAATTAGGGGGCGTTGTATGATGAAAAAAATAAAAAATATTGACGCCGGGGGCTTGGAATTTTCGGAATTAAATGATATAATAAGAAAGTCGGGGGATTGTTCGATAGAAAACGCCTGCGGGCAGAGATTCATAGCTGCAGGGATGAGCTACCGGAATATCAAGATCACCGGCACTCCCGGAAACGCTCTCGGAGCATATCTCAACGGCGGCTATGTAGAGGTGTTCGGCAACGCGCAGGACGCAGTCGGGGATACCATGAACGACGGAAGCATAATCATCCACGGCTCGATAGGAGACGCGGCGGGATACGCCATGAGGGGCGGGGAGATATATGTAAAGACCGACGCGGGATACCGCGCGGGGATACATATGAAAGCGTATAAGGAAAAGGTACCGGTGATGGTCATCGGCGGCAGGACCGGAAGCTTTTTGGGAGAATATCAGGCCGGGGGACTTATAATAGTCCTCGGACTTAACACCGACGGAAAGCCTATCGTAGGGAATTTCCCCTGCACGGGCATGCACGGAGGGAAGCTGTTTTTAAGATCGGGATGCGAGAATATAATCTTCCCGAAGCAGGTCACGGCGAAGAAGGCGAGCGACGAAGAGATAGCGGAGATCGCGAAGTATATAAAGAAGTACTGCGAGCTCTATAAGGCTAACTATAACGAGATAATGTCGTCGGAATTCACCGTCGTTACTCCGGATTCAAAGAATCCCTATAAGCAGATGTACGTACAGAACTGAGAATTCGGAATTTAAAAAAATCATAAGAAGAAGCCGCAGGATGAAGACAGGAAAATTTTGAGGTGAAAGCTATGGGCTATACGGTAGAAGAGACGTTGCAGTATGTAATGGAGGAGGACGTAAAGTTTATACGCCTGGCGTTTGTGGACGTGTTCGGAAGGCAGAAGAATATATCTATAATGCCGGGAGAGCTGCCGAGGGCGTTTTCAAGAGGGATCGCTATCGACGCTTCGGCTATTGCGGGATTCGGCGGCGCGGTGCATTCCGACCTGATGCTGCACCCCGACCCGTCTACCTTATCCGTGCTGCCCTGGAGACCGGAGCACGGAAGGGTTGTCAGGATGTTCTGCACTCTTACGCACCCGGACGGAAGGGAATTTGCCTGCGACGCCAGAAGGTTTTTGATTAAGGCTATCGATGAAGCGAAGAAGGAGGGGTACGGCTTCAGGTTTTCCTCCGAGAGCGAATTTTATCTCTTCAGGACCGACGAAGCCGGAGTATCTACGGGCGTGCCGTACGACGACGCGGGGTATATGGATATCGCCCCCGCGGACAGGGGAGAGAACGTAAGACGTGAGATCTGTCTTGATCTTGAGGATATGGGGATCGTGACCTCGGGGTCTTTTCATGCCGAGGGACCCGGTCAGAACCAGATCGATCTCTGCCCGTCCGAGCCGCTTAAAGCTGCCGACGACGCGGTGACGTTTCGCTCGGTGGTATCTACCGTCGCGCCGAGAAACGGTCTTATAGCCGACTTTTCGCCGAAGCCCACCAAATCCCGTCCCGGAAACGGTTTTCATGTCGGGATATCAGTTAATAACAACAAGCGCGGGGAGCTTTTGCCGAAGGTGATCGCGGGGATACTTGAGCGTATCCCGGATATGACTCTGTTTTTGAATTCCGAGGAGCAGTCTTATTTAAGACTCGGCGCTAATAAGGCTCCGAAGTACGTGACATGGAGCTCCGAGAACCGCTCTCAGCTGATAAGGATCCCGGCTCCGGTGAGCGATGATCCGGACGAATCGATAGCGGAGCTCAGAAGCCCCGATACCGTCGCGAATCCCTATCTTGTATTCGGGCTGATGATATACGCGGGGCTTGAAGGGCTTAAAAACGGTTCCGAGCTTCCGCTTCCCGCGGATCTGGATCTATACTCGGCCGACGAAAAGACGGTATCGCAGTACAGGGCGCTGCCGAGGGATATAGAGGAAGCGTCCGTGATAGCCGCAACGAGCGGATTTATTGCAAAATATGTTCCGCGGCAGATTCTTGAAAGCTACAAAAAGGCGTAGGGAGGGGTAAGCCATGACTTCGGACGGCTTACGCGAGCAGGTTTACAGCGTTCTTCTTGTTTCGTCCTCCGATAAATTCAACCGCGCGCTCCTTGACGCTCTGCCGGCGCACCGCTGTTATCCCGTGAGGGTAGCGGCGGGGGTTTTGGCTGCAAGAAGGGAGCTCTCGGAGAGAAATTACGATATTGTTATGATAAACGCGCCGCTTCCGGACGACTTCGGAACGCGTCTTGCCATCGACGTTTCGGGCGAGCTGGGAGTTGGGGTGATGCTTTTTGTGAGACCGGAAAGCTATGGCGACGTATCCTCAAGCGTTACCGAGTTCGGCGTTCTCACCGTCCAGAAGCCATCAAGCTCTCAGTTTGTCATCCAGTCCTTTAATCTTTTATGCGCGACTCGCGAGAGGATAAAGAGGATGGAGAAGAAGACGAGATCTCTTGAGGAGAAGATGGAGGAGATAAGGGCGGTGAACCGCGCTAAGTGGGCGCTTATAGATTCGGAAGGAATGAGCGAACAGGAGGCTCACAGATATATCGAGAAGACCGCGATGGACAGATGCGTAACTCGCGGCGCTATAGCTAAGGAGATAATAGAGAAATACGGAGATCGTCAGGAAAAATAAAAGTAAGATAAGAGATATAGAAAAATAAAAAACACGCGTCGGCTGCGCGCTTACGGCAGATATCCGAAAGCGCGCGGCTTAGGCGCGGCGAAATATTATAATGCAGGAGGAGAAAAATGGCGGCAAAATACATCTTTGTAACAGGCGGGGTTGTTTCGGGACTCGGTAAAGGCATAACTGCGGCGTCGCTCGGAAGGCTTCTTAAGGCGAGGGGATTAAAGGTAGCGGCTCAGAAGCTTGATCCGTACATAAACGTGGATCCGGGTACCATGAGCCCCTATCAGCACGGGGAGGTATATGTGACCGAGGACGGCGCGGAGACAGATCTTGATCTTGGGCACTATGAGAGATTCATAGACGAGGATCTTAACAAATACTCAAACCTCACCACCGGGAAAGTATACTGGAACGTGCTTAACAAGGAAAGAAGAGGAGAATATCTCGGTTCGACGGTTCAGGTCATTCCGCATATCACAAACGAAATAAAGGAGTTTGTATACAGAGTCGGTACAAAGACCGGAGCGGACGTTGTGATAACCGAGATAGGAGGAACGATAGGAGATATCGAGTCCCAGCCTTTCCTTGAAGCCGTAAGGCAGATCTCCCTTGAGGTCGGAAGAGAAAACAGCCTGTTCATCCATGTGACCTTGGTGCCGTTTTTAAGGGGCTCCGACGAGCATAAATCAAAGCCCACTCAGCATTCCGTAAAAGAGCTTCAGGGGCTCGGAGTGAACCCGAACATAATAGTTCTTCGCTGCGACGAGCCGCTTGAGGAATCGATATTCAGAAAAATAGCGATGTTTTGCAACGTAAAGCCGGACTGCGTTATCGAAAATATAACCCTCCCGCATCTTTACGAAGCCCCGCTTATGCTCGAGCGGTCCAACTTCTCGGCGGTAGTTTGCCGCGAGCTCGGAATTCAGGCTCCCGAGCCTGAGCTTAAAGAGTGGTGCGAGATGGTAGAGCGCGTAAAGCAGCTGAAAAAGCCTGTGACTATCGGCCTTGTAGGAAAATATATCCAGCTCCACGACGCTTATCTCTCTGTAGCAGAAGCTCTTAGACATGCGGGCTGCGAAGTCGGAGCGGAGGTAGAGATAGACTGGATAGACTCCGAGACTCTGACGGAGGAGACCTACTGCGAAAGGCTTTCGGAGATCGACGGGATAATCGTCCCCGGAGGATTCGGAAACCGCGGGATAGAGGGGATGATACTTGCGGCGAGGTATGCAAGAGAGACAAAAACGCCATATTTCGGGATATGTCTCGGAATGCAGATAGCGGTTATAGAGTATGCAAGAAACGTTCTCGGGATTAAGGACGCGAATTCGGGAGAATTCGACGAGCTTTGCAAGAATAAGGTCATAGATTTTATGCCCGGGCAGTCGGATTCTATCGATAAAGGCGGCACGTTAAGGCTTGGAAGCTATCCGTGCGTGATAAAAGAGGGGAGCGCGATGGAGAGATTTTACGGCAAGCGTGAGATCGCGGAACGCCATCGCCACCGCTACGAATTCAACAACGACTACCGCGAGAGATTTGAAGCCGCAGGGCTGACTCTGAGCGGAAAGTCGCCGGACGGAAGGCTTATTGAGACGGTAGAGCTGAGCGACAGGGATTTTCATATCGGAGTGCAGTACCACCCGGAATTCAAATCCCGCCCGAACCGTCCGCACCCGCTTTTCAAGGGGTTTGTATCGGCGGCGCTCAAGCGTGTGAACGAGAAAGAGAAGCAATAAGAGAGAAACCCCTCTGTGAGCTGCGGCTTGCGGAGGGGGAATTTTTCGATAGGGTGAGGGAGCCGGAAGGGAAAGATAAGCAGAATGAGGTTAGGAGCGAAAGCCGCACCCGCGCCTTTATCGCGCCATGGTTGCAGCGCAGCGCAGTATGGCTTAAATTCTTGCGGATACATCACAGTTACTGACAGCAGAAAAGCCGTGCGATATAAGCCGCAAATCTCTGCCGCCGAATTTACTGCTGTGAAGAAATAAAGCTTTGCTATCTAAACCTATAACTCCCTGCACATGGATATCATTTCGCGCTGGGCCCCACCGCGGCAAGCGGCGGCGGGATTCGCTGCGTATTTGCTGAATTACTACCGACTGCGCCCGCCAAACTTGCCGGGTTTTGTCTGTGAGACAACCGAAGCGGTCCTCTAACAACGCGATTAAAACTCTTTGAGGACGAGCGGTCGGTCGTTTATGACCGCGAAATCCGAAAAGCAAGTTTTAACGCTTTTAACAACGCGATTAAAACTCTTTGAGGACGGGACACGCGGGATTTTGCCCAAGAGAGCGTCCTGCGGACGGTCGA
>CANPYR010000029.1 GCA_947588805.1 uncultured Clostridia bacterium | reverse complement strand
TCCATCTCGTCCATGGTGAGTTCAACTTCGATATGCTGCTTGACATTGAGTTTGGACAATAAGCATACCGTCTCGACATGTCTCGTCCTCGGGAACATATCCGCGGGGGCGGCTATCACCGGCCCGTACATTCCGCTCAGATACTTTATATCCCTCGCGGCGGTCGCGGGGTTGCAGGATATCATCACTATCTTCTCCGGCCCCATCTTTATCGCCGCGTCAAGCGTCTTCTGATCGCATCCCTTTCGCGGCGGGTCCAGTATCACCGCGTCCGGCCTTACCCCGTCCTCCGCAAGCTTCTTTGCGATATCCCCCGCGTCGCCGGCAAAAAATTCCGCGTTTCCGATATTATTCACGGCGGCGTTTTCTTTCGCATTTTCAACGGCTTCTCCAACTATTTCCGCTCCGATTATCCTTCCCGCGTTTTTTGCAAGCGAAAGCCCGATAGTTCCCGCGCCGCAGTAAAGATCCAAAACCGTCTCCCCGCCCTTAAGATCAAGATATCTTCCCGCGCGCTCATATATAAGCTCCGCGGCGGCGGTGTTCACCTGGTAAAAGCTGTGCGGCGAAAGGCTGACCTTTAAACCGCAGATCTCGTCGGATATCACTCCGTCGCCGATTATCGGGACGTTTTTTTCGCCCAAAATAACGTTAGTTTTTTCGGGATTTATATTCAGTACCGCCGTCTTTATTTCCGGGAATTTCTGTTTAAGACTTTCCGCAAGAAAATTATACGCGGAGGTGTTTTTTGAAACTACAAGGCAGAGCATTATCTCGCCGGAGCGGTATCCGCGCCTTAAGTATATATGCCTTAAAAGCCCTTTTCCCGTTATCTCGTCGTAGCAGGAAAGGCGTTTTTCCTTTTGATATTTAATTATCTCCGAGGTTATTTTTCCGAAGATCTCGGGCTGGAGCCTGCAATTATCGCATTCTATCAGTCTGTGAGAGCGCTCGGAAAAGAATCCGCAGCAAGGGGCTCCGTTTATCTCTCTTACCGGATACTGCGCCTTGTTTCGGTATCCTTCGGTTATCCCGGCGGTTATTATCGGCTCGGTTTTTATTTCCATCCCGGCTATCCTGCGAAAAGCGTCTTTGACGAATTTTTCCTTCTGTCTCAGCTCTTCTTCGTATTCAATATGCAAAAAATCGCAGCCGCCGCACTTGGTAAAGCACTCGCAGGACGGCTCGATTCTTACGCCTGACGGCGATAGGATTTTTTCGGTTTTTGCATATAAATAATTCTTATTCACCTTCACCGCGCGGCATAAAATTCTGTCCCCGGGCGCGGTAAAGGGGACGAACGCCGCCATCCCCTCATGTCTTCCTATTCCCATTCCCTCGTTGGTGAGCCCGTCGATCTCAAGCTCAAATATATCGTTTTTCTTCATTTTATTTCATCCCGTCGGAATCCGTAATCGGAGTTTATAATTTTCTCATACGCCTGTCTTTTTCTTTCCATGACCGTTTCGTCAAACCGTGTTATATATTCAAGAGGAAACTTGGGATTGCATATCCTTCCTATCCTGTCCTTTGAAGCCGCAAGCTTCGTCGCGCCGGCAGCTCCTACGGCTATAACGGTCTGCACCTCTTCCATCATGTTTATATTATAAATTCCGGGATTTCCTCCCCTCTCCCAGCCGATATTTTCAAGATTTGCAAGCTGATTTTTCTGGCGGTATAAATAATACGGCTCATACCCAGCGTCAGTAAGTCTTTCCCGAGCGATCCTTGACATTTCCTCGGCGGTCTTGGCTTTCGCGGCGCTGTCGGGGTCCTGCATAAGATCCGCGGCTCTTTTTATAGAGAGCGTGTGGACGGTGATATTTTCGGGATCAAGTCCTATTATCCTCTTAAGCGTGCTTTCAAATCCCTCCGGCGTATCTTTTGGAAGCCCGGATATAAGATCGGTGTTTATCGCATTGAATCCCGCTCTTTTCGCCGCTTCATACGCTTCAAAGAACTGCTCCGGGGTATGCTTTCTTCCGATAGCTTCAAGCACCTTCGGATCAAGCGTCTGCGGGTTTATGCTCACCCTGTCGCACCCCGCGCTTTTTATTGCGCGGAGCTTTTCATAAGTCACCGTATCCGGTCTTCCGGCTTCGACGGTGTATTCCCGTATCCCGGACAGATCGAACGACTCCTCTATAGTCTTCATTATCTTTAGAAGCTGCTCGGTTTCAAGAGTCGTAGGCGTGCCGCCGCCGAAGTATACCGTATCCGGGCGGCGGTAAATATCTTTGAGTATTTCGGCTGTGTATCTTATCTCCTCGCAGAGCTTTTCGACATATTCCGGTATCAGCCTTAAAAAGCTTCCTACGGTCTGGGAAACGAAGCTGCAATACGAACACCTGCTCGGGCAGAACGGGATCGATACATAAAGACTGAAACCGTTTTCCGGGAGTCCTTCAAGAGCTTTTTTCTGATTTCTTGACGTTTTTACGGAAAGCTCGGTCTTTTCATAGGATACGAAGTATCTTTTCTTCATATACTCCTTAAGCTCCGGCTCGCTCATCCCTCCGTCAAGAAGCCCGGAAATAAGCTTTACGGGTCTTACCCCTGTCAAAACGCCCCACGACGGCCTGATACCGGTCAGTCTGCTTAAGCATATATAAAGCTGCCTGCAAACAGCAAGCTCGCACTCGTGTTCATAGTCCGGCGCGGAAAGCGAGACCTTTTCGGACGAGACCGCAGTCTCCTCCCCTATTCTGCAATCCGCCCGAAGCTCTGAGATCCCGCTGTAAACGTTTCTTATCAAAACGCAGCGGTCCCCCGCGATATCCGGAATCGAATAAGCCGACTCGACAAATAAAAAATCAAACCTCTTTGCAGGAATAAAAAGCTTAGTCACCGCTTCGGTCTCGTATTTAAAACTGTGTCCGCAAAGTATAACGGTCATAATTTCACCTGCGCAAATAGTAGTTAGTTGTTAGTAGTTAGTAGTTAGAGATTAGTTTTTGATCTTAAGGCTTCGAGATACGGGTTATTTTTCAGCTCAAAACCGAGCTCCGTGGGGGCTCCGTGGCCGGGGAAGGCCGGGAGAGAGCTTAGCATGCAGGCTTCCATAAGTCTTTTTATCGAGCAAAGAAGCGTTTCAAAGCTGCCGCCGAGATCCGTTCTTCCTACCGTTCCCTCAAAAATAGTATCGCCCGTAAATATTCTTTCATCTGTAATATACGTTACCGAGCCGGCGCTGTGACCGGGGGTGTGGAGCGTTTTAACGCTTATATCCCCAAGAGTTATGATATCCCCGTCGGATATCTCCTCGGCTTTCCCTGTGAATTTCTCAAACGGCGTGCCGAAATATCCCGCGAGGGAAAGCTCGCGGCTGTAAAGCATATTCGCGTCCCCGCCGTGGATATATACCTCGCAGCGGTATTTTTCATAAAGCGCGTTCAACGATTCGATATGATCGCAGTGGCCGTGCGTCAGAAGTATCTTCTTAAGCTTAAGACCGTTTTTTTCTAACGCCCCGATTATTTCCCCGGCAGGCTCCGGCGCGTCGATAAGTATCGCTTCGTTATCGCTGTTTCCTAAGATATAACAGTCGGTCCCGAAAAGTCCCATGTCCCGAAGAGGAATGAAGGTCATTTCGCTCTCCTTTCTACCGACAGCACCCCGGATATCTTCTTCATCCTTGAGATCACGCCCTCAAGCTCCGCTGTTCCCGCGACTGAGATGGTAACTGAGCCCATGAAGTTTCCGTTCTTTAAAACCCTCGCGGCGGCTTCGTGAGTGGAGATCCTCGCTTCGCTCAGGCTGTTCATAACGTCGGTAAAAATACCTATGCGGTTATAGCCGATAATATCGAGCCCCACCTTATAGTATCCCGCGGTCTGGTTTCCAGCCCAGCGGCAGGATACCCACCTCTCGGGCTCGCCGTCCTTTTGCGCGAGATAGTTCACGCAGTCCTTCTTATGGACCGAAACGCCGTGACCTCGGGTTATAAATCCGACTATATCGTCCCCCGGAAGCGGCGAGCAGCACTGCGAGAGCTTTACCACGCAGTTTTCAAGTCCGTCTACTATTACCCCGGTACCGGAGCGGTCGGTCGCGGGAGTGAATTCAAAGCTGTCCTGCTTTTCGGGCTGGACGAATTTCTTCTGGTAGTCCTCCTTGAGCCTTGGAAGGATCTTTGAGAGCGATATCCCGCCGTAACCGATAGCGGCGTAAAAATCGTCTACCGTCTCGCAGCTGTGGTGCTTCATATCGACGGCGACAAGCTCGGGAAGCTCTTCCTCGGTGATCCTTATCATATTGCGCCTGAGCTCTCTCCAAAGCTCCTCTCTTCCCTCGACGATATTCTCCTCTCTGCGCTCCTTCTTGAACCACGCCCTGATCTTCGCCTTGGCTTCGTTAGTCTTAGCGATATTCAGCCAGTCCCTGTTCGGGCCGTGAGCGGGATCCTTTGACGTGATTATCTCTATTATCTCTCCGGTCTTTATCACATAGTCGAGCGGAACGAGCTTTTTATCCGCCTTCGCCCCGGTCATCTTATGCCCGACCTGAGTGTGTATAGCGTACGCGAAATCTATCACCGTAGCGCCTTGGGGAAGCGTCTTCACATCCCCCTTAGGAGTCATCGCGAATACGTCCTCGGGGGCAAGATCGTTTTTGATCGCCCTTACTATATCCTCCGCGTCGTCGGTCTCTTTTTGGATATCAAGTATCTGCCTTACCCAGTTCAGACGCTCGTCGAATTTATATTTTCCCTTTCTCCCCTCTTTATATTTCCAGTGCGCGGCGATCCCGAACTCTGCGGTGTGATGCATCTCCCAGGTCCGTATCTGCACCTCGAACGGTATCCCCTCTCTTCCCATGACCGTCGTGTGAAGACTCTGATACATATTCGCTTTCGGGGTGGAGATATAGTCTTTGAAGCGGTTCGGGATCGGCTGGAACATGTCGTGCATTATTCCTAAGACGTTATAGCAGTCCGTTACCGTATTCACTATTACCCTGACCGCGTATTTGTCGTAAATCTCGTCAAAGGTCTTGCCCTGCTCGTAGACCTTCTTATATATCCCGTAAGCGGATTTTACTCTTCCCTCTACCGTAGGAACGGGATCGAAATCCTTTGAAAGGCGAGCTCTTATCCTATCTTTTATAGATTCGATAAACTCTTCTCTTTCGCGCTTCGATTTTTCAAGAAGCTGCTCTATCTCAGCGTATGCAAACGGATCGAGATAAGAAAAGGATATGTCCTCAAGCTCCTCCTTGAGCTGTCTTATTCCGAGACGGTTCGCAAGAGGAACGAATATCGACATCGTCTCTAAGGATACGTCTCTGCGCTTTACGCCGCTTCTGAATCCGAGAGTCCTCATATTATGGAGCCGGTCTGCAAGCTTTATGATTATTACCCTTATGTCCTTTGACATCGAGAGGAATATTTTTCTTATATTTTCGGCCTGCTGCTCTTCCTTGGAAGCGAGCTTGATTTTATCAAGCTTCGTGACTCCGTCAACAAGATTCGCAACGTCCTCGCCGAATTTATCCCTCACGTCGTCATAGGTCGCAGGGGTATCCTCTACCACGTCGTGCAAAAGCGCCGCGCAGATAGCGTCGGTATCCATCCCGAGATCCACTAAAACCGTAGCTACGGCTATCGGGTGGGTGATATAGGGCTCCCCGGACTCGCGCATCTGTCCCTCGTGCATCTCTCTTGCGTATTCGTATGCCCGACGGAGCTTTTCGATGTTGTAGTTCTTATCCATCTCCACCAAGCGCTCTATCAGCTTTTCAAAAGTTTCGTTGCAGGCTTCAAGCGTCATATCTCATTCCCCGTTTCCCGGCTCACAGCTTCTTTCAGAGCCGTCACCGTCTCAGCTGACATTACGTCTTCCTTTTTTGTCGGCGGGATTATCACAGCCCGCCCTCTTTTTAATTCCATAAGTCTTGTATCGCAAAACGCGTCTATTATTATCCTGAGCTTAAACGCGTTTATACCCTTCGGCGAAAGCTTTGCGTAAAGCGATTCTATGCTCTCGACGCCGCCTGAGAGCTTCACGGCGTTATATACGCCGACCATTTCGTCTCGCGTTGGTAGTCCGAGCTCCAAAAGCTTTTTATCCGTGCTTTCTCCCCGTCTGAATTTTAAGTATACCTCCTCGGCCGCGAAGTATTTTTCCTGCTTCGCTCCGTGAGGACGGAAATCAACGGCGATAAGGCTCGCGCTTCTTTTTCCGTTATATTCCTCCGCTCTCATATTCGCCATCATATCTATCCTGTCTCCGGGCTTAAAGCCTAAGCTATCGGTCTTTACCCTGAATAAAAGCGCCTGAGCGACCGCTCCGTCGTAATTGAGTATAAGCTTTGTATGCTCGCCGCCGGATAAAGGATAGACTGCGGAAACTATCGCCCCGGACAGGGCGAACAGAGGTTCGGGATTTCCTACTCCGCAGGGCTGGATCCTTTTAAGCGAAACCGCGTTTTCATACGTTATATCCTTTCCTCTTAAAAGCTTATCCGCGCAAAGAGTTATCTTAGGAGCGGTCTTGCATTCCGAAGCCGCAAACTCTTCTATCATTTTTTTAAGTCTCGGGATGTTTTCCTCCGCTACGGTAAGACCTCCCGCAAGCTCATGGCCGCCGCGCCTTATCAAAAGCTCGCGGCAGTATTCAAAGCACCTGAAGATATTAAATCCTTTAATCGAACGCGCCGAGCCTACCGCGATTCCGTCCTCGCCTACGGATATCACCAGCGACGGCCTTTCATACGTTTCGGTAAGTCTTGCGGCTATGATCCCTATTACCCCGCGACGCCAGCCTTTTCCCGCGACGGTCAGGACTCTTGAATATTTAAGCTCCGGATCGTTTTCGACGGCTTCCGTTATCTCGCGCATTATCTCGTCCTCAACGCCGTGGCGCTTAGAATTTAACGCTATAAGCTCGTCCGCGTACTTTCCGGCGTTTCCGTCCTCGCAGGTGAGCATTTCAAAAGCCGTGCGCGCGCTTCCGAATCTGCTCGCGGCGTTGATTCTCGGGGCGAGAGTAAAGGCTACCGACTGCGACGAAAGCTTCTCGGGACCGAGCGAACATTTTTCCATAAGATCTAAAAGCCCCATGTTCTCGGTATTCTTTAAAAGCTCAAGTCCGCGCCTGACTATGACTCTGTTTTCGCCCGTAAGCGGCGTCACGTCCGCTACGGTCGCTATCGCCGCAAGGTCGCAGTACTGCTCGATAACCGCGTCGTAATTCCCGCCGTCGAGCGCCGCGCAAAGCTTAAGCGCCACTCCCGCGCCGCAAAGCTCCTTATATTCTGAAAAATCGTCCTCCCTGTGCGGATCGACTACCGCTTCCGCTTCCGGAAGCTTTTCATACGGCTGGTGATGATCCGTCACGACAAGCTCCATCCCGAGCTCCTTTATCAGCGCGGATTCCTCTATCGCGGATATCCCGTTATCTACAGTAATAATAAGCTCCGTGCCGCTTTCGCGCATCCTTTCGACCGTCTCTCGGTTCAACCCGTATCCGTCCTCGCGCTCGGGTATGACCGCGGAAACGTCCGCGCCTATGCTCAAAAGATACCCGTAAAGAATAGCCGTGGCGCAGATCCCGTCGCAATCGTAATCCCCGAACACCGTTATCCTCTTGCCGAGATCCACCGCGTTATTTATCACATCTACGGCCTTTTGCATATCCGTAAGCAAAAACGGGTCGGATAGCTCGTCCACGTTAAAAAAATCTATTAGCTTCTCGGGGGTATCGTATCCCCGGGAAACCATTATCTCCGAAAGAAGCGGCCCGAGGTCGCTTTTGCGGCTGATTTCTGCGACAGCTTCGCTGTCCGCAGTCTGGATCGTCCATCTTTTCATATAGGATCCTGCTCCCGATTTTTAGTTGATTCTTTTTAGGATTTCTTCCCGAAGTCCCTTTATATCCGATACTATCGCGCCGGGCCCCGCTTTTTCAAGAGTCTCTATCGGCCGATATCCCCAGCTGACCGCAATAACGTCCGCTCCGGCGTTTTTTGCGGTCATGATATCCGTCTCGGAGTCCCCGATATGAAGCGTTTCCTCCTTATCTGCGCTTAGGCTCGACATTATATCAAGCTCCGAAGTCGGATCCGGCTTTCTCGGTATCCCTTCGCGGTTTCCCCTTATCTCGTCAAATATCCCCGGGAAAAACCTTTCTATCAGATCCCGGGTAAATATCTCCGGCTTATTTGAAAGCGCCGCAAGAAGTATCCCCCGCCCCTTTATCTCCTCCAAAAGCTCCTTTATCCCGGGATACGGCCGAGTCTTATCCGCGTAGTGCTCGGAATAAAATTCGTCAAATCCCTCGCGCACAACCGATATATTCTCCTCGGTCTTTTCGCCTTCCGGAAGCGCCCTCTCGATAAGCTTTGAAACGCCGTTTCCGACAAATCTCATCACCTCTTCGCGGCTCCTCTTCGGAAAACCGTTTTTTTCAAGCGAGTGATTCACAGCGCCGGAAAGATCGTCTATAGTATCAAGAACAGTTCCGTCAAGATCAAAAATTATAAGTCTTTTTTTCTTCATTTTATTTCATCCTCAACTGAAAAAAGTGTGTTCCAGAAAGATTTTTATCCCTATCGCTATAAGTATCAGCCCGCCGACGAGCTGGGCTTTATTCGATAAAATATCCCCGAATTTTTTGCCTATATATACGCCGGAAAATCCGAAAACAAATGTTGTCAGGGCTATCAAAGCCGCGGAAACCGCCATCTGAGAATTCGGGATAAGAGTTGAAAACGATACTCCGACCGCAAGAGCGTCTATGGATGTTGCAACGCCTTGTACAAGAAGCTCGGAGAGCCTAAGCCGCGTCGAAGTGGGACCGTCGTCGCCGTTTTTCAAGCTGTCGAAGACCATTTTCCCGCCGATATAGCCTAAGAGAACGAGGGCGATGATATGGTCGTAGCGCTCGATATAGGATGAGAAAGCCGAGCCGAGGACGTAGCCTATCGATGGCATAAGACCCTGGAACACGCCGAAGCACAGCCCGCAGAGCGCTGCGAGAGTCAAAGTATTTGAGCGTTTACACATTCCGTTAGTTACCGAGACGGCGAAAGCGTCCATTGAGAGACCTACGCCGATCAGGAAAATTTCAATAAATGACATATTAGAAAACAGAAATCAGACAGTCAGATGACAGAAGTCGCAAAGCGCGGCAGGAATGTAAAAAAAGAATCAAAGCCCTGTAAGAGCGGGAACTAAAAAGGTTTCGCCGGCCTTTCCTCAAAAGGCCGCAGGGGTCCAGGGGACAGAAATCGTAGCGTTAAAACTTGCTTTTCAAGGCTCCACAGGAGCCTTTCAAAGAGTTTTAATCGCAACGACCCCGGTCGCGCCCGCAGGCGCGAAACACTCTATATGCGAAGCGTATGTGCAAGAATAAGCGAAGCGTATATGCCAAAGAGGGGTACGGGGAGACGCCGCAGGCCATCTCCCCTTTTGACAGCTTCTGCTGTCAAAACCTGACAAGCCCGGGGATACGCTAAAAGTAAAAATCAAGGCGGAAAACTATAGGTTCAGTTTATGAAGCTTTATGACTGTAGAATAATAAAGTCAGAAGCAGAAAGCCCTCGGGCGGCGGCGAGATTCGCGGGCCGGGCGGGAAAACATTGCCGGTTTTGTTCCCGTTCGACCGTCCTCAAAACAAAGCGTTAAAACTTGCTTTTCGGACTTCGCGGTCATAAACGACCGACCAAAAGACAAGCTGATTTTGCAGCCAATCGACCGTCCGCAGGACGCTCTCTTGGGCAAAATCCCGCGTGTCCCGTCCTCAAAGAGTTTTAATCGCGTTGTTAAACGACAGTCTCGGTTGTCTCACGGACAAAGCCCGGCAAGTTTGGCGGGAGCAGTCGGTAGTGCTTCAGCAGTAAAGCAGCGAATCTCGCCGCCGCTAACCTTGCGCCCTCATGCATGTTAGCGAAGCGGCAGAAGCCCCGAAATCATCAGCCGAGCCTTCATTTCAGAATGAAATGAAGCTCAAAAGCCGCGCAGCCCCCAAGTTCATCTCCCCGCGTCGATCCGTGAAGCCAGCAGCTCAGAATACTTCGCCCGGAATTCATAGAACCTGCCCTCGTCAAGAGCGTTTCTTATCCTCTCCATAAGCGTGTTATAAAAATACAGATTGTGCATAACCGCAAGCCTGCCGCCTAACTGCTCGTCGGCTTTGAATAAATGCCTTATGTAGCTTCTGGTGAAGCTTCTGCAGGTGGGACAGTCGCACTCGGGATCTATCGGGCGCTCGTCAAGCACGTAGCGCTGGTTAGTCAAATGCATGATCCCGCTCCAGGTGAATACCGTCGCATGACGGGCGTTTCTTGAAGGCATTACGCAGTCGAAGAAATCTACCCCTCTCGCTACCGCTTCAATTATGTTAGACGGCGTGCCGACTCCCATAAGATACCTCGGCTTATCCTTAGGCATATACGGCTCGACCGCTTCGATTATCCGATACATCTCTTCCGTCGGCTCCCCGACCGCAAGACCTCCTATCGCGTAACCGTCAAGATCAAGCTCCCGTATCTGCTTCATGTGCTCTATTCTCAGATCCTCAAACGTGCAGCCCTGATTTATTCCGAAAAGAAGCTGGCGCGGATTTACGGTATCCTCCCGCGAATTGAGCCTTGCAAGCTCGGCCTTGCTCCTTCTTAGCCACCGCACCGTTCTGTCGCAGCTTTCCTTTGAATAGCTCTTAGGCGCGGGATTTTCTACGCACTCGTCAAACGCCATCGCTATAGTTGAACCGAGATGAGACTGTATCCTCATCGACTCCTCGGGACCGATAAAAAGCTTCTTTCCGTCAAGGTGGGATCTGAAATATACCCCCTCCTCCTTTATTTTACGCAGCTTCGCAAGAGAAAAGACCTGAAATCCTCCGGAATCGGTAAGTATCGGCCTGCTCCAGTTCATGAACCGGTGAAGCCCTCCCATTTCGTATATTACCTTATCCCCCGGACGGATGTGAAGATGGTAGGTGTTGCAAAGCTCCACCTGGCACTTCAGCTCAATAAGATCAAGGGAACTTACCGCGCCCTTTATCGCCGCCGAAGTCCCCACGTTCATGAACACGGGCGTTTCTATTACGCCGTGGACGGTCTCGAACCTTCCCCGGCGCGCCGTGTTCTCGGTTTTAAGAAGTGTAAACATATTCTCTCCCGGAATCTATCTGTAAAAAATAACGTTGGAGATAAGCCATCCTATCCCGTTGATAAGCGCTTGACTGAGCGCGAGATACAGCCCGAGTATTATCAGGGGAATGATAGGAAGGATATACCACCTCAGCTTCCAGCCGAGCTCCTTCCAGTATTCCGCGGCGCGGAAATATATTACTATCCAGTAGATGAAAAGCGGGCCGGATATGAGTATGTAGAACTGACAGCTGAATCCCAAAAACAGCGGAAGGGTTATCAGTAAGCCGACAAAGAGCCTTATCATCTCTTTTTTCGGCTTATATTCGGCGTCGTAGGGGTTGTCGGAGAAGTCCGCAAGCTTCTTCAGATCTTTCTTAAGTGACATAATGACCTCCAAAGTAAATATATTTTCATTATACCCGAAATTTTTTATCTTGTCAACCTTGACAAATCAAGTTTTTTATGCTAAAATATCTGTCGTCGGGCAAAAGGAAGAAATGTCCGGTAAATTATGTAATACGATCCTGTTTTTCGGGATGATCCCGGAAACTTAGCTCAGCTGGTCAGAGCGCCTGCTTCACACGCAGGAGGTCGGCGGTTCGAGCCCGCCAGCTTCCACCAAATACCCCTGCCGCCGTCAGGCTGCGGGGGCATTTTTTATCGATCGCATTCAAGAAAAAATGTTATCGGAAAGCGAAAGCAAGAAATATTTGCGGTTCATATAACGCTCTCAAAATATTTGATTGCTTCATATTCTGCTTGAAATTCGTCACACCGCACTAAATCCTTTTAAAATTTTGTGCAAATTCTACATTCTGATACTTGAAATTTAAATTATTCGAGAGTATAATTATTTGAAATAAGGCGCGAAGGGTTATCGGCGTTCGGATTTCTTACGCATGCCCGACGCTTTTTAGCCGGAAAAATTTTTCGCGCCGGAATATTTTACACAGAGGGACTCTTATGGTTTTACTTATTCAGATCTCGGTCTGCCTTATCGCAGGTCTTATGACGTCGCGTATCGCGAAGCTTTTGAGTCTTCCGGCGGTAACTTCTTATCTTGTCGCGGGACTTCTTCTCGGACCGTTCTGTATCGGGGCTTTAGGGCTCGGCGGGATAGGTATCGGCTTTGAAAGTCTTGAAGCCGTCGATTCTCTTAGCATAATCAGTCAGGCCGCTCTCGGATTCATCGCGTTCACGATAGGAAACGAATTCAGGCTGGTACAGCTTAAGCAGATGGGCGCTAAAGCGATCACTATAGGCATTTTACAGGCGGTAATTACCACAGCGATAGTCGACGTAGCGCTCGTTATCCTTCACTTCTTTATCCCGTCGGTGATATCCGTCTCGGCTGCGATAACTCTCGGAGCCATAGCCGCCGCTACCGCTCCCGCGGCGACTTTGATGGTAGTAAGGCAGTACAAGGCCGACGGACCTATGACAAAGCTTCTTCTGCTCGTAGTCGCGATAGACGACGCGGTGGGACTTGTTCTGTTCTCGGTTTCGTTCGGCATAGCTAAGGTTCTTGAAAGCGGAGAAATCAGTCTTGCGGGGATAATTTTAGAGCCGCTTATCGAGATACTGCTTTCTCTGATTTTAGGCGCTGTGATGGGACTGGCGCTGTTTATAATCGAGAAATTCTTCCACTCGCGTTCAAAGAGGCTTTCAATCTCGATAGCGTTCGTATTTCTGACTATCGCGATCTCGATGATAGAATTTGAGGTATTCGGGCTTAACATCGGTTTCAGTCTGCTTTTGGTATGCATGATCTGCGGGACGGTCTTTTGCAACATCTGCGACTTCTCGGAGGAGCTGATGGGAAGGATAGACGGCTGGACAGCTCCGCTTTTCGTTCTGTTCTTTGTGCTGTCGGGCGCGGAGCTTGATCTTGAGATCCTTTTGAATCCTATGGTACTGCTTATCGGGCTTGTATACATAGTCTTCCGTTCGCTCGGAAAATACTTCGGCGCGTTTTCAAGCTGCGCTATGACGAGGTGCAGCAAAACGATCCGAAACAACTTAGGAATAACTCTTCTGCCGCAGGCCGGAGTCGCGCTCGGAATGACTCTTACCGCGCAGTCTCTTGAGGACGGGCACATGGTCAGGAACGTAGTGCTGTTCTCGGTGCTGGTTTATGAGCTGGTCGGGCCCGCGCTCACCAAGCGCGCGCTTATTTCCGCGGGAGAGATAATCCCGGAGAACAGAAAGAGCTCAAGGGTGAAAAATTCCAAGGAGCATAAAGTGTTCCAGCTTCACGAGGGAAAAGAGGGAAAGAAGTAGGCCGGCGATGGGATGGGGTTAAGAAAACGGATTTTTTGAGGGACTCCCCTGCCGGGCGCGGCGGGGGAGATTTTTTATGGGCTGCGCTGTCAGAAGACAGAATTGAGAAACCAGTAGCCGGAGTCGCCGACTGTACTCTCTGCGCTTCGCTCTTCCGTAATTCTTACCCTCCCCTCGCTCCATCCCCTAACCATTCAAAAAAACTCTTGCATTTTCCCCCGCAGTATGGTATACTTGTATCAAATATGATCTGAACACGAAGGAGTGTGTGATTTATGAATTTTATACTTGCCGCTTCGGTCCTTAGAAGCAGGTTCGCTCCGATGCCCGCTTGGCTCCATATCGGCTTCTGCGTCTTCGCCGCCGTCGTCTTCGGCGCGATATTCATAAGAAAAAAGACTCTGTCCTCGCTTATCTGGCTTTTAATATGCGATACGACGGTCGTTCTACAGTTCTACAACGATAAAATAAGCGCCACCGCAGTGGCGATATGCGAAATATTCCTGTTTCTGATCCTTTTCTGGGCGCTCGCGAATGAAAGAATCAAAGAGAAAAAACGCCTTCTCCGCGAGGAAGAGGAGAAAAAACATCCCGAAGCTTTCTTCCCGGAAGATCTTAACGACATAGATAAGCTCATCCAGTCCGAGAACCAGAACATTCCGGATAACTCCGACGACGTGATAAAAAACGCTTTTGAGGACGACGGGAAATGAAAAAAGCGGTTATTCTTGACGCCCAGACCGTCACCGACGGCGACGTTTCCTTGGAGCCTATTACCTCTCAGTGCGACGCGGTTTTGTATGACTTCACGACTCCCGATCAGGTCGCCGAAAGAGTCTCTGACGCGGAAATTGTTCTTACAAATAAGTGCCTGATATCCAAAGAAGTATTTGATCTTTGCCCGAATTTAAAGTACGTAGGGGTATTCGCCACGGGATACAATAACGTTGATATCGCCGCCGCAAAGCTAAGGGGCGCGACGGTATCAAACGTCCCCGGATATTCGACAAACTCCGTAGCGCAGCATACCTTCGCTCTTATCCTTCACTACTATTCAAGCGTATCGAAGTACGCGGAATACACCGGCAAGGGCGAGTGGTGCTTTTCAAAGCTCTTCACGCACTTCGGCCCGCCGCTCTACGAGCTTAACGGTAAGACCATCGGAATAGTCGGCTACGGCTCTATCGGCAAGGCGGTCAAAAAAATCGCGGAAGCTTTCGGGATGAAAATTCTTGTGCACACAAGAACATATCCCGAAGATACCTCCGGAATAGAAGCAGTAAGCTTAGACGAGCTCTTAAAGCGCTCCGATATAGTCACCCTCCACTGCCCGCTCACCCCGGAAACCGAGCGGATGATAAACAAAAAAACTCTTTCAATTATGAAGCCCTCGGCGCTTTTGATAAACACCTCGCGCGGGGGAACGATCGACGAGCCCGCGCTGCGCGAAGCGCTTGATAGCGGAGTTATCGCAGCTTTTTGCACCGACGTTCTGACGATTGAACCTATGGCGAAGGACTGCCCGCTCTTAGGCGCGAAGAACTGCATTATCACCCCGCACATCGCCTGGGCTCCTTTGGAGACGAGAATACGGCTTATAGATTTAGTCGCGGAAAATCTTCGGGCGTATTTACGCGGCGAACCGATAAATAACGTGGCGAAATAAGCGCGAATAATCCTCAGGAAAATTTTGGAGAGATAAAAATGAATAACAAAAGAATAGTAGTAAAGGTCGGGACCTCGACTCTCACGCACCCCTCCGGAAGCTTTAATCTCCGTCACATCGAGAGCCTTGTTAAGACTCTTGCGGACATAAGAAACTCGGGCGTAGAGATAGTTTTGGTCACGTCCGGAGCTATCGGGCTCGGGATGGCGAAGCTCGGCTTAAGAGAGCGCCCGAAGGATACTCCGTCAAAGCAGGCATGCGCCGCCGTCGGGCAGTGCGAGCTGATGAATATGTACGACCGGCTTTTCGGGAGCTATAACATCACCGTGGCGCAGGTGCTTCTTACAAAGTACGTAATATCCGACGAGCGAAAGGAAAACGTCCTCAACGCTCTTGATAAGATCATTTCCTCCGGAGCCGTTCCCATCGTAAACGAAAACGACGTGGTAGCGATAGACGAGTTGGAGCTTGAGGTCGGAGAAAACGACAGCCTTGCGGCGATAGTATCGGTTCTTGTAGGAGCGGATCTTCTGATAATAATGTCGGACATAGAAGGTCTTTATGACAAAAACCCGCGCGAGCATCCCGAAGCGAAGCTTATATCAAGGGTAGAAAATATTTCCCCGGAAATAGAAAACTACGCCCAGGGCGCGGGGACCGATCTCGGGACAGGCGGGATGGCTACAAAGATCCGCGCCGCGAAAATTGCGAATTCAAACGGGATAGATATGCTTATAATAAACGGCTCGCGCGCCGAGAATCTGTACGACGTTATCGACGGAAAGATAATCGGAACGCTGTTTGCAGCCGGCGAAAAGTAAAGCAAGCGGATTTTTGAAACGTCACGGCGCGACGCTTAGGTTAAAGCTTGCTTTATATCCGTTGCGGAGCCGCTATTCGCTGCAAATCAGAATCGACTTAAGTAAAATATTTTTCGAGGTGATTATAAATGTACGACTTCACACCGACAGGTCTCAGAGCCAGGGAAGCCGCCGCAATACTTTCGGGCGCGGGGACGGATAAAAAGAATCTTGCTCTTTCCTATATCGCCGAAGCTCTTTTTGAGCGAAGAAGGGATATAATAGAGAAAAACCGAATCGACGTAAAATCAGCGGAAGCTAAAAATATAAAAAGCTCGCTTGTGGACCGTCTCTATCTCAACGAAAAAAGAATCGAAGGAATAGCCGACGGCATAAAAAAAGTTATCGCCCTACAAGACCCCGTGGGGGCTATAGACTCGGGAGAAACAAGGCCGAACGGTCTTAAAATAGAAAAGATCAGGGTCCCTCTCGGCGTTATCGGCATAATTTACGAATCCCGCCCGAACGTCACCGCGGACGCTGCGGCGCTTTGTCTTAAATCCGGAAACGCCGCCGTTTTAAGGGGCGGCAGCGACGCTCTGACCACTAATATGATAATCACCGAGATCATGCGCTCAGCTATAGAAAAAGCGGGGCTTCCCGCCGATTCCGTTCAGCTTCTTGAATCGGCTTCAAGAGACGCCGCGACCGCCATGATGAAGGCAAGAGGACTTGTGGATCTTCTGATACCGAGGGGCGGCGCGGGGCTTATCAAGTCCTGCGTTGAAAACGCTTCCATTCCGGTCATCGAAACCGGAGTCGGAAACTGCCACATCTATATCGACAGCTCGGCTTCGGTCCCTATGGCTGTAGATATCGTAGATAACGCCAAAACAAGCCGCCCGGGAGTATGCAACGCCTGCGAGACGGTCCTTGTACATAAGGATATCGCGGAGGACGTGCTTCCGAAGCTCAAAAAGAGACTTGATCTTCATAACGTGGAGATACGCGGCTGCGAGCTTACTAAGATGATACTCGGAGAAAGCGTGGTCCCTGCGACCGAGGAGGACTGGGCGACGGAATATCTTGACTATATCCTTGCGGTCAAGGTAGTCGATAATATCTACGACGCGATATCGCATATTCAAAAATATTCCACCGGGCATTCCGAATGCATAGTCACCGACAGCGTGGCGGCGGCTGAGGAGTTCAAATCTAAAATCGACGCGGCTGCGGTCTATGTAAACGCTTCTACGCGCTTCACGGACGGGTATGAAATGGGGCTCGGCGCGGAGATAGGAATTTCAACCGCGAAGATCCATGCAAGAGGACCGATGGGGCTCAGGGAGCTGACTACGGTCAAGTTCCTTATCACCGGAAACGGGCAGATCAGAGAGTAGAGAGCAAAAATTAAATAGCAAAGATCAGGTTAAAATTACGTTAAGGAGAGTTTATGTCAAAGGATAATAATACTAATAATACCAACAATAATACCGATCCCGAGATCTCCGGGGAGGTCAGGGACGAGGAGAGCGGCGCTTCGGAAAATATAGGCGCGGAAGCCGTTTCGGAGCAAAAAAGCGGCTCAAAAAAATCCGGGAAGAAAAAATCCCGCTCTGATGATGAAAAAATTTCAAAAGACGAAAAGTCCGAAGACTCGAAAAAGAGATTCAGGTTTGATTGGGAGCTTGAAGAAAATCTCATAGAAGCGCTCGACGAGGACGCTCTCGACCTCACCGAAGCCGGAGCCGACGAGACTGAGCCTATCGAGATAGAGGGAAAGTCCGCCGTCACGCTCGCTCAGGCGGCGCAGACCGTATTCGGGCTGTTTCTTATCATCTTTTCGATAATAGGAGTCGTCGCGACGGTTTTAAAGGCTGTAAGCCTTGCAAAAGCTCAGAAGGATAACTCGGCGCAGCTTGAATATTTTGAAGATCTGTTTCTTCCGGTCGCTGCTATCGACGCTCCGACATTTGACGGGGCTTCCTCTCTTAACGAGGACGTGATCCTTTCCTGCGCTTGCTGGGATATAATCTTCAACCCCTCGGCGTTCTATGAATATTCTAACGGTTCATATAAGGTTTCATATCTTGATATTGACAGAAGGATAACAAAACTCTTCGGCGCGGGTCTCAGCTATTCGCACAAGACCGTCGGCGATACCGAGCTTACGTTCGACTACGACGAGGATACCGGGATGTATACTATCCCCGCATTTCCGCACGCTCAGGCATACTATCCCGACGTGACCGCGATCACAGAGACGGAAAACGGCGCGGATATCACAGTCGAATACCGCCAGCCGATCACCGTCTGGATAGATTCCGAGGACGAAGTCGATAAGACTATGATCTATTCGGTAGTTCCGAACGGGACGGAATATGTCATAACCGCGATACGCATAGGAGAGATCGATATCACGGAAGCAAATTAAAAAAACTAAAATATAAACGGGAGTGAAGGCTAAAAATGCTGCGGCTCATAAAGCTGTCCGAAGAATACAAAGAGCAGTTTTTCGACATGATGCGGGAATGGTCCGACTCGGGCGAGAAGATCATCCCCTACTCGATAAGAAAATACGATTATCACGACTTTGATTTTTATCTCGATCACCTTGAGGTCGACGAAGCCGACGCGGAGGACATGGGGCTTGTTCCGGACTACACCTTCTTTTTATACGACGACAGCCGCGACAGGCTGCTCGGAGCGGTCAATATCAGGAAGTATCTTGACGAGCGTCTGATGGAGACCGGCGGTCATATCGGAGACGGGATACGTCCTTCGGAGCGCAAGAAGGGATACGGTACCGAGATGGTAAGGCTCGCGCTTGAAGAATGCAGGAGGATGGGGATTTATAAGGTGCTTATGACCTGCGACAGGTCGAATGTCGCTTCGGCGAAAACCATAATGAACAACGGAGGGGTTTTGGAGAACGAGCTTTATGTTGAGGAGGACGACGATCCGGTGCAGAGATACTGGATCATGTTGCAGAGGGGCTAAGAAAGCTGATTTGCGAGGGCGCAGAAAGGGAAAGGCAAGCAGAAATGTCGTTAGGAGCGAAACCGCGCCCGAAGTTTCATCTCCCTGACATTTAAGCGCAGAAACCTATAGTCACAACTTCTGACCTCTGATTTCTCAATTCTGTCCTCTAACCGTCTCCGCCCGAAAGAAGGTAAAATCATGACCGAAAAGCTTACAGAAATATTAAAAACCGAAATCGACGACAGAAAATTCGCAGCGGGCGCGAACGTCCTTATCCTGAAAAACGGGCGAGAGGTCGCTTATGCGGAATACGGCTTCAGAGATCTTGAAAACCGCGTTCCGTTCTCACGCGATACCATAATGCGGCTCTATTCGATGTCAAAGCCCATTACTGCCGCTGCGGTGATGATCCTCGCAGACAGAGGTAAGATCGATCTTGCAGACTGTCTTTGCTGGACCGTTCCGGGATGGAGCGAAGCGTATTACATCGGCAGAAACGGAAAAAGAATCAAGGCCCGAAGCCAGATAATGCTAAAGGATCTTATGAATATGACCTCCGGACTTCCGTATCCCGGCGCTCAGGGAAGCGAAGCTCAGGTCGCGGAGATCTTTGTCGAGCTCGACAGAAGGCTCCGCAGCGACGATCCGATGAGCACAAAGGAGCTTTGCGAAAGGCTCGGTAAGGTCGATCTTTGCTTCGCGCCGGGCGATCGGTTCATGTACGGCACATCCGCGGACGTGCTGGGCGGGGTGATAGAATATGTCGCCGGACAGAGGTTCGGAGATTTTCTAAAAGAAAATATTTTCGACCCTCTCGGGATGAACGATACGGGATTTTACGTTCCGGAGGAAAAGCGCTCGCGGCTTTCAAAGGTATACAGAACAAACTATTCCGAGTGGAAGGTGGAGCACTGCCCGACGAATCATTTAGGAATAGATTACGAGCTGAGATCAGACCCGGCGTTCCAATCCGGCGGCGCGGGGCTTGTATCTACGCTTGACGATTTTGCAAAATTTGCGACGATGCTGCACTGCGGCGGGAAGCTCAACGGTATAAGGATCTTATCCGAAGCCGCGGTAAAATATATGACTTCGCCGAGCCTTACCGAGCGCCAGCGCAGGGGCTTTAACTGGCAGGGACTGAACGGTTACAGCTATGGAAATCTCATGAGACATCTTGTAGACCCCGGTCAGGCTGTTTTGATGAGCGAGGAGGGCGAATACGGCTGGGACGGCTGGCTCGGATGCTTCTTCGCGAACTATCCGAAGAGCGGGCTGACGGTCCTGATGGGAACGCAGAGGACGGATTGCGGAACAAGCGCGCTTGCAAGAAAGATAGTGAACGCAGTTCATGCGGAGGGGCTGGATCGGTGAGAGCTTAGGTGGGGATGGGAATATAAAATAATTCAAAGAAAGCAGCCGAGGGTTGGCTGCTTCCTTTTTTATATTGATGGATACGCCGCTTCGCGATAAGCGGAAAGAGCGTTAAAACATCGCCGCTCCCCTCCGCTTCCATCCTCACCCCTCTAAAAGCTTCCCCATCTCGTCGATCAGCTCGCCGAACAGCTTCAGCGCCTTCTCTATCGGCTCCGGGCTCTCCATATCCACGCCCGCTATCCTCAGAAGATTGATAGGATCCGTGGTGCATCCCGAAGAAAGGAATTTCTTATACGCCTTCACCGCCGGCTCGCCCTCGGAAAGTATCTTCTGCGATAACGCTATCGCCGCGGAGAATCCCGTCGCGTACTGGAACACATAATAATTGTAATAGAAGTGCGGGATCCTCTCCCACTCAAAGCTTATCTCCCTGTCGTTCACTATCCCGGGGCCGTAGTAATCCTCGTTAAGCTTCCCGTACAGCTTGCTGAGCGTCTCCGCGGTAAGGCTCTCCCCTCTTTCGGCCATCTCCCCCGTCAGCATCTCAAACTCCGCAAACATCGTCTGGCGGTAGAGAGTGGTCCTGAACTGTTCAAGGAAGTAGTTTATAAGGTACGCCCGCTCGGTCCTGTCGTCGGTGTTCTTGAGAAGATACTGCATAAGAAGCGCTTCGTTGCAGGTAGACGCGACCTCGGCTACAAATATCACGTAGTCCGAATATACCGGCGGCTGGTTTTTCAGCGACAGATACGAGTGCAGCGCATGCCCCATCTCGTGAGCGAGAGTGAACATGCTGTCAAGAGTGTCCTTGTGGTTAAGCAGCACGTACGGGTGCGGTCTCTGGCCGGAGGAATATGCCCCGGAACGCTTTCCGACGTTTTCATATACGTCTATCCACCTGTTCTCAAAGCCCTCTTTCAGCATATCCGTATAGTCTTCGCCAAGAACCGCGAGCGCCTTAAGAACAGTCTCCTTTGCTTCCTCAAAGCTTATCTTCTTATCCGCAGACGGCACGAGCGAGGTATAAAGATCGTAATAGTGAAGCTCCGAAAGTCCCATCAGCTTCTTTCTCAGCTCTACGTATCTGTGCATGTGAACGTTATTTTTATGAACGGTCTCTATGAGATTTTTATACACCGAAACCGGCACCTCGTTTCTTGTGAGAGCG
The DNA here is from genome assembly GCA_947588805.1 of uncultured Clostridia bacterium. Taxonomy (GTDB): domain Bacteria; phylum Bacillota; class Clostridia; order Oscillospirales; family Ruminococcaceae; genus Faeciplasma. The sequence continues at coordinate 10,074 of CANPYR010000029.1, read as the reverse complement.
GCTTCAAGTATCGACGGGTATTTTCTGCACTGCGCGCTGAATATCCTCCCCTTTACCTCTGTATCGTAAAGCGAAGCGAGCGTGTTTCTGAACTGCTCGTAGGTGTGATATAAATTCTCGAACGCGGATTTTCTTAAGACTCTGTCCTTGTTATGCACAAGCTCTATATAGGTAGAATTTGTAAGCTCGTGCTGATTCCCCTCGGAATCAATAGCCGGCGGGAATTTGATATCCGCGCCCTCGAAGAGATTATACGCGGAAGAAGCGCCGTTTCTGACCTGAGATACCCTCGCCATTATGATCTCCTCGGGTTCCGAGAGGGTGTGGGATTTATCCTTTAGGATCCTTGTAAGAAAAGTTCTGTAAAGCTCAAGCTCCGGCTCGTCCTTATAGAACTGTTCTATAGTCTCGTCCGGAATAGCTATAAGCTCCGGTGAAACATAGCTCATCGCCGCCGCGTATCTTGTGAAGAACGCCCTGACCCTAAGCTCGTAGTCCTGATACTTCGGGACTGACGTATCCTGATCCGCTCTTGCGGAAGCGTATCCGAAAAGCGTGCCGAGCTTAATTCCGGCTTCCTCGTCGTACTGCAAAAATTCAAGAAGCGTTTTAGCGCTCGACCCAAGCTTTCCCCTGTACGATTCGCCCTCGGTAATAATAGGCTCTGCCGAAGCTAAAGCCTCCTCCCAGGCTTCATCCGACGGGAAGATATCCTCAAGTCTCCAGGTATCCTCCACAGCTATCTCGGAACGAAGTTTTACTTTTTCAGACATATCGATCATCCTTTCAAAAATATCAAAAATATTTTTTTTACGGTTTTTGACTTAATCTTTTTCTGCGCCGCGGGAATTTATCATTAGGCGCGCATATTCGGAATAATATATTTCCGGTATGACGGTTCGCAAAATCTTGCGCCGCCGCGCAGCACGAGTCGGAATCAAATTCAGATCTTAGATCTTAGATTTTAATACGGCGAATCGAATTCCCTCTCGGCTTTTTCCACCGCTTCCTCAAGAGTCATGCCGGCGAAGTTCTGCGCGCCGAGATATCTTCCCGACTTCTTATCGTCAACGAATATCCCCACCGCGCTGCCCGGAATCGCGCTCTCGGGCGCGTTTGGCGCGTGAGGTCCTCCGAGGTCGGTCCTGCACCAGCCGGGATCGGTAAGGTTTATCATGACGTCGGTCCCCTCGACTGTGGAACCGAGGTCGATAGTTATCTTATCAAGCGCCGCCTTGCTTGCGGAATATCCCGCTTGCTGAGGTTCTAATCTTATGCCGCTCGTAGTGTTAAGTATCCTTCCGAATCCCCGCTCTATCATTCCCGGCAGGAAATGATACATTATCATCGCCGGAGCTATTGTATTTATCTTAAAGCTCTCGGTGTAGTCCGAAGTCGGAGTCTTGAAATATTCCGTCCTGTATGCTATCTGCATCCCGGCGTTATTCAGTACGAAATCAACCGTAACGCCGAGCCTGTCGATATCCCCGAGCATTTTTTCAACCGAATCAAGATCCGAAAGCTCCGCTTCTACCGCATACGCCTTTACACCCAAAGCCCTTACTTCGTCAAGAACCTTTTCGGTATGGCTTAAAGAGCGGGATTGCAGGATCAGATTACATCCGCGCCGCGCAAGAAACAATGCCGTAAGATAGCCTATTCCCCTTGCCGCCCCGGTGATAAACGCCCATTTTCCTTTTACCTGAGTCATGTTACAGCCCCTTTCCGGACATTTTGATGTTTGATATCGGAATTCGGTTCCGGTATCGGATAGAATATTTTGCCTGACTGCGAATTTTGAATGACGGATAAATTATAATATATTTTTGAGAAAATGTCAATGGAATAAGCGTGACGAGATGTGGCCAAGGCGGCCACATCAAGAATACAGAAGTCAGAAGTCAGATTTTTCGGAGCAGCTTAATCAATATAGAGGTTAGAGGGATAGAGGATAGAAGATAGATTGCGGGAAGCTATGGTTTTACGGTTATGATTTTTATTTTGCACGGGAGGACGGGCTGGCGGCGGGACTAAGGGATTGCGGTTCTGAATTTTATTTTTGCGGATATGAGGACTTGACAGGGCGGCGGGATTTGCTGATTCCGCTGATAGTTTTCATAAACCGCGCCCACCCGCCCGCCCATGCCCGCAAATCTCGCCGGATATGCTGGGCGTAGGTTTGGGCAGAATATCTATGTTAAAGATACAGAAGATAGATTGCGGGAAGCTATGGTTTGACGGTTCTGATTTTTATTTTGCGCGGGAGGATGGGCGAGTTGGCGGGGCTCAGGGATTGCGGTCCTGAATTTTATTTTTGCGGATTTGAGGGCTTGGCGGGGCGGCGGGATTTGCTGATTTCGCTATTAGTTTTCATAAACCGCGCCCGCCCTCCCGCCCATACCCGCAAATCTCGCCGGATATGCTGAGCGTAGGTTTGGGCAGAATATCTATGTTAAAGATACAGAAGATAGATTGCGGGAAGCTATGGTTTGACGGTTCTGATTTTTATTTTGCGCGGGAGGACGGGCGGGTCTGCGTGGCTCAGGGGTTGCGGTCATGAATTTTATTTTTGCGGATTTGAGGACTTGGCGGGGCGGCGTGATTTGCTGATTTCGCTGATAGTTTTCATAAACCGCGCCCACCCGCCCGCCAATGCCCGCAAATCTCGCCGCCCCCATGCTGTGCGTAGGTCTGGCAAAATATCGCGGCCTTGAATATCAATTCAAAAGTAAAATCCGCCGTTCAAGTTATCTTCACCCCTGACTTCCTACTTCCGATTTCTTTCCTCGGTCAGCGTTTTTTCATACTTAAAAAATCAAAAAATTACAGTGCCGCCAGTTATTACCTTAAATATTGCGCGGAATTGCGGCTATAATAATCTTGCAGACGAAAAAAGGCTGCTAAAAATTCAGCACGGATATCGACAGAAAATTAAGCGATTTAATAAAAGGGAGTGTTAAAAATGAAGGGTATTACCAGCGATCAGGGCAGACAGACTCTTGAACAGTTCAAGATGGAAGCTGCGAATGAAGTCGGCGTAAACCTCAAAAACGGTTACAACGGCGACCTCACCTCCAGAGAAGCCGGCTCCGTCGGCGGCCAGATGGTCAAGAAAATGATCGACGCTTACAAGAGCGGAAACGTTCGATAAAAAATTAAAAATAAAATATAAAATACAAAATTTTATACCCCCGGGGCTCGCTTCGGGGGTACATATTTGAAGCGCCGGGATACGCTTTGAAAAGTTTTTTCGGGATTCGTGGGACCGATTCTTAAAAACCGATTCGCATTTGCGCCGGCTCGTCTGCAATTAAATCCCCCATCCCTCATCAACCCGCAAAAATACAGCCGGGGTCTTTTGCCCCGAGCTGTACTTTTGTTTTTTCGATTCAATAATTTCGATCCGTTTCCGCTCTCCGCGGCAGCCCTCGCACGGTCACTTCAATTTCTCGTACTCCACGTCGCTTACCGGCTCTAACCACTCGTTCCCGCCGTTTTCACCCGGGACCTCGACCGCTAAGTGGCTGAACCAGCTGTCGGGAGCCGCGCCGTGCCAGTGCTTTACGCCCGCAGGAATATTTATACAGTCTCCGGGGAGCATTTCTATCGGCTCCTTGCCCCACTCCTGATAGTATCCCCTGCCGCCTACGCAGATTAGGATCTGCCCGCCGCCTTTCGTCGCTTTGTGGATGTGCCAGTTGTTTCTGCAGCCCGGCTCGAAGGTTACGTTAAATATCCCGACCTGAGATTTTGAAATCGGCGCTAAGTAGCTCTTGCCGGTAAAATACTTCGCAAAGCCGTCGTTCGGCGCGCCTATCGGGAACAGAACCGTGTTCTGATATCTGTCCTTATCGGTGATCTCCTCATCCTTCCAGACGTCCTTCGCCATCCTGAAAACAGCCCACGCCTTCGGCCAGCCGGCATAGAACCCGACGTGGGTTATGATCGCCGCGATCTCGGCTCTTGAAACGCCGTGAGACTTCGCGTTTTCAAGATGATAGACGAGCGAGGAATCGGTAATTCCGGAGCTCATAAGCGCCACGACGGTGATTATGCAGCGGGTTTTAAGATCGATATCGCGGTTGTTCCAGTTTTCTCCGAAGAGAATATCGTCGTTGAAGCGCGCAAAATCGGGCGCGAATTCGCCTAACTGATCTCTTCCCGCAGTCTGAGTGATTTTTTCCATTTGTTTTTCCTCCTTATACTTAATTCTTAATTGATTTGAATAATAGTTCTCGGACGTTTTCGCCGATACTTTCCGAAATCTATGCCCCAGGGAATCGCGTAAGCTTCAATCTCCGGTCTCTCATTCATTCCTTCAGCAAACCCATAACGCAGCTGTAGGTTATCTCATAAATCGTTAAAAATACATAATCGACCTTTGCTTTTTCCATCGCCGCGCGCTGCTTTTCGGTGACATACGTGTAGGGATAGATCCCGAACATAAACGGGAAAAAGCTGTAGATAAATCCGTCCGTCTGTGCGTCAGTCATTTCCGGGAAGAACTTTCCAAGACAGCTTCTGACCGTGCTCATAGCCTTTCCGTAGGCCGTTTTCATCTCCGAAAGATTTTCCGGCCTGCTGTTTTCCTCCATGTCGTAGTGGTTCATCGACATGATTTTAAGAAGCTGAGAGCGATTTTCCAAAGACGTAGCAAGCGCTTTTGCAAACTCCTCGCGGCTCATGCTTTCACGCTCAAGAACCGATGATAAATCATCAATCCATCGGTTATATTCGCGAGTCAGAAGAGCAAGGAATATCTCCTCTTTCGTTTGGAAATAGTTGTAAATCGAAGTGCGCGTAAAGCTTGTCGCGGCGGCGATATCTTTAAGAGCTATCTCCTTGAAGCTTTTGGTACAGTAAAGCTTTTCGCAGGCGTTTATTATCTCGTCGCGCCGCGACTTAGCAAGCTCCGGCGAACCTTTTGGCATAATTTTTTCCCCCTTTTTATCCGCGAAAGGATAATATTTTATTCTGACATAATGTCAATCTTAGTATACCACCATGCTGACAGGACGTCAATAGGTTTTTAAAAAATTTTGAAATAAAAAGCATCGCCGCGAAGCGCTATGAAAAAATATATAAAAAAATTTCCGAAAACCCCTTTACCTTTTGGAAATAATGTGGTATAGTATAAATATATACAATATTTTGTTGTATGTCATCGGCTTTCGGTCTACTTGTAGAATTTTGCCCGGGAGCCGGGTTCAAAGAACGGAGGTTTATTATGGCAAACGTCTACGCGAAAAAAAGGTATAAGATAAAATATAAAAATCTGGCGCTTTTGTTGGCGATATTCCTTCTTTTGATTCTTCTCATCTCCCGGGGATGCTCGGCGATATTCCAAAAAAAGGATAAGGATCCCCTCCAGACGCTAAGCTCCGACGATATGAATTCCGATCAGAGCGAAGCTTCGACGATCCAGATGACTACAGACCCGACTCTTCAGACCTCTTACACTTTCGACTCGGTAAAAAAGACTGCAGCGGATCTGGGCGAAGGGGACTTGGTTCTTGTGAACAACAAGATAAAATATCTCGGCGAAGTGACCGACGAGGGTCTTGACGTTGTAAGGGAGAAGAAGAACAGCGCTTACGCGGTCAAGGACTACACGGTCTTAGTAAGGCCGGAGGTCATGGACGCTCTTAACAGGATGATGCTCGATTTCTATAACGCCACAGGTAAGGACGGAGTTATGGTAAACGCGGGGTACAGGACTCTTGAGTACCAGCAGGAGCTTTACGACGCGGATCTTAAGTCCACGGGAAGCGATACTTCGACTCTTGTCGCCATGCCGGGATACAGCGAGCACCACACCGGTCTTGCGATCGACTTCACCGTCGTCGAGAACGGAAAATACGATCAGTCTAAGATCAACCAGGGCGACTATCTCTGGATATATGAAAATTCCTATAAGTACGGATTCGTGAACCGCTATCCCGAGGGGAAGCAGAGTTTGACTATGATCGACAACGAGCCATGGCATTTCAGATACGTAGGAGTCGCGCACGCGACGGCTATGCATAATCTTGACTACTGCTTAGAAGAATATATAGAGTATCTCAAAAACTTCACGGTCAGCACGGGATTTTTAAGCATAAAGACCGACGACGGCTCGACTTATATAACATATTTCACTCCGCAGTCAAAGGAAGAGACTACCGACATATATCTTCCCAAAAAGAGCCCTTCGCCGCAGTCTAAGGAGCTATATCCTTACGAGATAAGCGGAAACAACATTGACGGCTGGATAGTTACCTTCCTTTACGAGCAGGGCGCGGGAAGCGTTTCCCCTGCCGCGCCGGAGGAGAATGAAGCTCCGGTCGATGGCAACGGCGAAGGCGAAGTCACTTCCGCTCCGGAGGATGACGGCGGGGAGCCGGCTTAAGTTATTGAGTAGATTTGAGGGGGTTAGGAGATTTGCAGCTGTGCAGCTATGCAGGGCGCGGCCCGCGGACGGCCGAATGGCCGGACGGACTTGCCGGACGAAGGACGGCGAGTCGTGCGCGTCAGCGCGCCGGGCTGCGGCCGGGGTGGGAGCAGAAAGGGAAAGATAAGCAGAAGGCCGTTTGGGGCGAATACCGCACCCTCGGCTTTATCGCGCCGTGGGTTAAGCGCAGAGCAGTACGGCTTAAATTCTCGCGAGAATGACAAAGTTACGGTCAGGATAAAAATAGCTTGAAGAAAATAACCGCAGGTCTCCGCCGCTGAATTTAGAGATAAGGCCGGGACGTCTGGGCCTATAGCTTTCTGTTTCTTATTTTCATTTTGCATGATAGGAAAGCTTGGCTAAGCGAAGCTGCGGCTACCTGCTTGTATCTTTCACCTTCGCTATTAAAATGGGCACGCATGCGGCGGCGGGATGAGCTACTTTACTGCTGAATCACTACCGACTGCGCCCACCCTCCCGCCCTCTCCCGCTCATCCCGCCGCCGCTCAATTCCCCCAAAAATTCATCCACCCCTAAAAAATCATATAAAAAAGGAGTAATATTATGTCAGAATGCAATCACGACTGCTCGAGCTGCGGTAAAAGCTGTTCCGAAAGAACTTCCGAACAGGACTTCAGAATAAAACCGCACCCGATGTCGCATATCAAAAAAACGATCGGTATCGTAAGCGGCAAGGGCGGCGTGGGAAAATCCCTCGTGACCTCTATGCTCGCGGTGGAAGCTTCGCGCCGAAATCTCAAAGCCGCAATACTTGACGCGGACGTCACTGGGCCTTCGATCCCGAAGGCGTTCGGAATCAAGGAAAAAGCTAAATCTACAGGCGAATTCCTTCTTCCATCGCTCTCAAAGAGCGACGTGAAGATCATGTCGGTAAACCTTCTTTTGGAGGACGAACGCCAGCCTGTGGTATGGCGCGGCCCGGTCATCGCGGGCGTAGTCAAACAGTTTTACAGCGAGGTGATCTGGGACGACGTGGATTATATGTTCGTGGATATGCCCCCGGGAACAGGAGACGTTCCGCTGACCGTGTTCCAGTCCATCCCGCTTGACGGTATAATCGTCGTGACTTCTCCCCAGGAACTGGTCGGGATGATAGTCGAAAAGGCGGTTAATATGGCCGGGATAATGAATATCCCGCTTTTGGGGATAATCGAAAACTACAGCTGGTTTGAATGCCCTGACTGCGGTAAAAAGCATGAGATATTCGGAAAATCCAACGCGGAAGAGATCGCCCGGAAATTCGGGACGAAGCTTTTGGCAAGACTGCCGTTTGATCCGGAGCTGTCCGGTCTCTGCGACAAGGGCCTTATAGAACTTTACGAAACAAGAGCGATGGAAAGCGCGGCTGACGAAATATTCACGGAGGTGTAAACAACATGGCTGAGACTGAATTCAGATACGATACGCAGCTTTTGATCGAGGGCGAAAACCTTGACGAGGACGAGATAAACGATTACTTCACCGAGAATTTCAAGGGCGACTGCCTTTTAGCGGTGGGCGACGAGGATCTTATAAAGATCCACTTCCATACCAACGAGCCTTGGAAGGTTTTGGAATATTGCCGCACTCTCGGCGAGATTTATGATATCGTGATAGAGGATATGGACCGTCAGAGCCGCGGTCTGCATGGGTAAAGGGAAGTAAAGTAAGGGTTTGAGTAATAAAAGGAACAGCCCCGGGGTAGTCTCGCATAAAACAACAAAGCAAAATTTTAATGCGGCAGTCTGCCAAAAGGGTGCTAAACAAAGCCATATCCGAGATTTCGGGTATGGCTTTTGCTTATCTTATTTAACGAATTAGCTTTTTCTTCTGACGATTACCTATATATGACATCATCGAAAACAAAATCACGAAAAATTCTAATGCTATTTTTTATGTTTCCTTGTACCTCTGCCATGTCTTCCTAATTTCCCCAAAATCTTTGGCTTGGATATTGCGCTCAAAAGTGCAGCCTTCTCCTCTGGCTTCAAAGTATTGTATGGAATTTGCAGTTGATTACAGACCAAAAACAATTGCTTTTCCCGCTCACTCCCCTTGAAGTTCATAACCTCATCAATCTTTTTCTGAGCCTCATCAGCCGTGTACGGAGCATCGGCAGTCGTGCTGTCTGTCAAATGTCTTTCTCTGATGTCGTTAAGAATCGAAAGCAAATCCTGTATCAAAACGCCCTCAATATAATGCTTGTCTACCTCTTCTGCAATTTCCAAAGTCCGAGCGCCTAAATTGTTTACGTCGCCGTTTTTCTCTAAAACCCTAGGCCTGCCGACATTCATGATTGATGTAATTCCTCAGTATGCATTTCTACGATTCTATCGACAAACACATCGGAATCAATGAGCAGTCGCCTGAAATTTTCGTGGCAAAGAATTTCGCCAATTAGTCGATTATTCAGCTTTCCACTCTTCAAAATATCAATCGCACTGTCACTCAAATGCAACTCACTAAGAGTTGTGTTTGGGTGATTTTTTGTTTCGGTAAGTCCAAGAAGATAGTCAGCTGAAACGCCGTAAAACTTCGCAAGCGTGACGATTGCATACGGGCTGATGTCCTTGTAATCATCGGTTTCATATTTGCCGAGGGCAGATTTTGAAAGTCCTGTCTGTTCTGCAAGCTCCTCCAAAGTCAAATGTTTCTGCATTACTCTTAAATCTTTCAATCTTTCTGGTATGGTCAATTTCGCGTACATAATAATCACCTCATCCTCAATTATACCACAAAAATCTTAAATTTCCAAGAGCGTGGAAATTTAAGATTTTCGAGCTAATTTCCATCTTTATAGACATACGGGAAAAGGGGCAATTTTTCGCTATACTATAATTGTCGAGAGACAGGCATCTTGAAAATTGAATGACCGTGAGAAAGGGATATGCCCGTCGGTGAAGTTTGCGACGAAAGTCTTAACGACCGAGCGAACCAAGGCAGGCGGCAACGCCAGTGTAGCGAAAACCGGGTCAGGAACGGCTTTCATGGAAGCGGCAAAAACAGGACAATCGCGAAACGGCGAATTTGTTATCTGTCCAGTATGGATAACTATATCAAACCACGCGACGCTAAGCAACGAACAATATTCACTGTATAGTGCGTTTATTCACATTTTGACGAAGCATCACGCAAAACAGCGAAATTGGCTATGCCAAGTTTGAACAGGTATAAGCATCAAGGAAAACTGAAAAGATAAGTTGAAACAGAAAAATTCGCTTGACAAATATGCACGTTTTCATAAACACTAACGTCGTGCGCTGTCAAGCGAATACAAAATTTGGAGGAAAAATGAACATTCTGAGCCGCTGCCCGATAACTTTTACAGCAACTATCAACGGTGGCGGGCGGGTAAAATCACAGGCACAGCAGCCGCAAAAGCCTGCAATATGCCGCTTTCGACGTTTCGCTGTAGGGCAGAAATTTACAAAAAGTCTGCTATTTTGCAGCAGACCTTTTTTACAACAATGTGTACATTTTTGCGGAAAAATTTATATCAAAAATATTCGGCGAATTTATCAAAAAATGCCACGTCGTGTTATGTTAAAATAGATCTGTTACAAAGGTAGCAGCCAAACGCTTCAAAAAATGTTATAATGAAATAACTACAAATCACATAACGAAAGAAGCGATGACTGCATGAA
>CANPYR010000028.1 GCA_947588805.1 uncultured Clostridia bacterium | reverse complement strand
CGATAAAAGTAAAAATAGGAGCAGAAGACTATAGGTTCAGTTTGATAAGCTTTATGACTGCAGAATACTAAAGTCAGAAGCAGAAACCCCGGGTGCGGCGGCGAGATTCGCGGGCCGGGCGGGAGGGTGGGGAGCAGTCAGTAGTGCTTCTGAAGTAAAGCAGCGATTCTCGCCGCCGCGTCTTTCCCCCCGCGATCCTCAAAATTTTCCCCGCGCGGGGATTGACTTTTTCACAAGTATGTGCTAAAATAAATAATATTCATTCAAATTTTTATTTTTATTCGTCACTTATTTACATATCGCTTTCCCCAAAAAATTTCACTGAGTCTGGAGAGATTATTTTGGATTATATTGATGAGACAATGCTCCGCTTTGCGGAAGATACCGTAATTTCGATATTTTCAAAGCTTGCAAGGGTAAATATAGAAACGGGTGAATTTAAATTCATCAAGCGCGAAAAGGATTTTGAGGACGATGTCCACGCCGATTCGCCGGATATTTATACCTATATCCGCAGACAGGTCCGCGACGGCACAGTTTTTCCGGACCACGCCGACGCTTATTTACAGTTTTCAAACCCGGAATTTGTGAAGCAAAAGGCTTATACCGGCGACAGAAGAGGAGTATACAGCTACCGCCGCAAGGTCGGCGACAGCTTCAGGTGGATGACTTTCAGTATCATGGCTCCCGCGGGATGCAGTCCCGAGAATCCATGGGTCCTGTTTTCCTGGCGCGAAGCCGATTCCGATACTACGACGATGTTCGACGCGATATCTGTCCTTTCCGTATTCTATTATAAAATCCTGAGAATAAACCTGACTACCGATACATACGAACGCGTCAAGGTGATGGAGGAAAACGCTCCGATACCGAATTCCATATCCGCTTGGTTCCGCTCGTTCGCCCAAAACGGCAACGTCCATCCCGACGATATCGACGCTTATCTTGAATTTACCGACGTAGAACGCCTTAAAAGAGTTTTTAAGGAGGATACCGCAAGAAGGACCATCCGCTACAGAAGAAAATCCCAAAACGGTTTCAGATGGGCGCAGATGTATCTGTTCCCGTCGGTAGAATATACTAACGACAACCAGATCCTTACGCTTTACGTCCGCGACGTTCACGAGGAGCATATAACCGAGCTTCGCAACCGTGAAAAGCTTGTCGAGATGTTCAACCGCGACGCGCTTACCCTTTTATATAACCGCCACAAGTATAACGAGGATCTTGCAAATATCGCAAAATCCAACTTCAAGCGGATGTCGGTCGCATACATAGACGTAAACGGACTTCATGAGGTCAACAACCTTTTAGGCCACGATGCGGGAGATAATATGCTCTGCGCGGTCGCGGACGCTCTGAAAAAATACTTTCCCGATGAAAGATGCTACAGGATCGGCGGCGACGAGTTTGTGGTAATTTCCGTAAGGCTCTCCGAAGGCACCGTTTCAAGGGTGATGGCTGAGGTCAGAAAGGACCTCAGAGAGGATAATTACGAGGTAGCCGTGGGATTCGCAACCGGCGAGCCGGAGGACAGGGAGCGTATTATCGGCGAAGCCGAGCTTAAGATGCGCGAGGACAAAGCCGCATACTATCAGAGCCACGGAGACAGACGTAAGCGCAATCAGATGAACGACGAGCTTGAGAAGCTTTTAAATGAAAAGAAGGACGAGGAGTACTTCTTAAAGCTTATCTCGAAGCGCTTCGCGGGAGTATATTTTGTGGATCTCGATACCGAAAACGTAAGACATATCTATATCCCGAACTATTTCGCGGAGCTTTTGGAGCAGTCGGACTATAACTATAAAGACGCGCTCAGAAAGTATGTGAGAAGATATGTAAAGCCGGAATTTTCACCCTACTTCGAGGAGCTTATCAATTTTGACAACCTTCGCGAGATGTTAGACAGCCGCGGCTCGGTAAATCTTACCTACGAAAAGGTCGACGGAAACAGGATAAAGCTTCATGTATTAAAGCAGGATGAAAGAAAAGACGTATACGAATCGGTATGGATATTTGAAGAAGAAAAATAAGCGCCTAAGACAGAAAGCGAGGTTATACTATGGACGCTTTAAAGGCTATTGAAAAAAGAAGCTCGACGAGAAAATACGCCGAGGAGAAGCTTACTAAGGAGGAGCTTGACGCGATAATAAAAGCTGGGCTCGAAGCTCCTACCGCTACCAACCGCCAGGAGATACACTTCAGCGTTCTGAGCGGCTCGGATCCGATCCTTTCCGAGATCCAAAGCGATCTCACCGGAAAGGCGATGAAGACCCCCGACAACTTCTACTACTCAGCGCCGATTGTCGTCGTCTTAAGCGGCGAGACAGCGTTTCACTGGACTGCGGTAGACGCGGGGATAGCCGTTGAGAATATGGCGATAGCCGCGGAAGCCTTAGGACTCGGGAGCCTTATTATCGGCTGCATAAGACAGGTCCTGACCGGAGAGAAGAGCGGATACTATGCCGAAAAGCTTAAATTCCCGGAAGGTTACGGTTATCAGATAGCGATAGCAGTCGGCAAAAAGGCTGTGGATAAGGTCCCGCACAGCTACGATTACGAAAATAGCGTAAGCATGATCTGAAAGCTCTGCGGCGGGATTTAGGCGTTGCAAGACGAAAAATGACAGGATTTTCCTTAAAATCACGCCAAACCGGCGAAAGGTTGTTGGAAAAATAACTAAAAATTCAAGAAAATTCTGTGCATATATAACAATGTTGGTAATATTTTATTGACATTTTGAAATATTGGGTTTATAATATAGTTGCGATTAGCAAAATCGACTCTTATTTTATCGGGGGATAATTTACTATGAAAAAAATCCTTACATTAGCAGTTGTTCTTGTGATGGCAATGGTAGTTCTCACCGCCTGCGGCGAGACGCTTGTTGCTCCTAACGGCGCCTTCGCGAGCGAGTCCGGCACCTACAAGGCCGAGTTCTCCGGCTGGGACGAAAAGGCCAACAGCGGCAATCTTACCATCACCTTCACCGTCATGGATACTCCTGAGGTAGTTTCCGGAACCTTCGCGGTTGCGGTCAACGATCCTGACGCCGGCACCTATTTCGTAGACTTCACTCCTAACGGCGCCGAGACCATTGAAGGCTTCATGATCTACGATCCCAACCAGAACGTTGTAGCTCAGTACAAGGATGTTGATCCCATCGCGGGTTCCAACACCACTTACTATGCTTCCACCGGCGACGCCGAGGGCGAAGCTGCTCCCGAGGAGCCCACTGCGGAGTAATTCCGAGCATAGCGCTGTGGCGCTGTAAAAACGAAACAAAAGCAAAAAAGCCGTGCCTTAGTGGGCGCGGCTTTTTGTTGCGGATGTGATGAGGGAGTGAGTGTAGCTTCCTGTAAGTTTATCGCGGGCGGCGAATTCGGGTTTGCTCTAAGGGCTTTTAGGGGGTGATTTTTATTTTGCCTGGCGGAAAGGTTGGTATAAGTGCAGCTATGGGGCTGCTTCTATTTTTCATTTCTGCGATAGGCAAGGCTTGCGTTAAGCGGCGGCGAGATTCGCTGCTTTCCTGCAAAAGCTCTACAAACTGCTCCCCACCCTCCCGCCCGGTCCGCGAATCTCGCCGCCGCCCGAGGGCTTTCTGCTTCTGACTTTATTTTTCTGATGTCATAAAGTTTGGCAGACTGAACCTATAGCTTTCTGCCATTGACTTTTACTTTAAGCGTAAACCAAGCTGGGGCAGGTTTTTACAGCATAGGCTGTCTCCCCGTACCCCTCTTTGGCATACGGTGCGCTTATGGGGTTTTGCGGCCTTTTGAGGAAAGGCCGGCGAAACCTTTTTAGTTCCCTCTCCTTTATAGCTTCCTGCTTTTCCCACACTTTTCCATTCTATCCTCTATCTTCTAAACCGTCAGCTGCCCCGCTTCCGTAATCAAAAGCAGCAGGATCTCCTCCTCATCCCCCGTCTCTGCGTTCACATAAATCAACACATCTCGCCCGTTCTCCGTCCTGCATTTCACTTCGTAACACAGCTTCTCCTTGACCGAATCCGTCGGAATTACAGCCAGCCCGCACCCCTGCGGCTCGAGACTTTTCGAGATGTTCCCCACCGCTTCGTCTTCCGTAATCTTCGGCTCGTCAAATTTTCTCTCGTGATGATTTACCAAAAATCCGCGAGCGTCGTACCCCAAAATCTCACCGTTATCAAGCGCCACAGCGACTTTTATAAGATCCGTATAGCAGATCACATCCCCGTCGCGGTAGGCGTAATTTATCGTGCAAACGCCGTTAAAACATTCAAAATAGGTCTTTTCCATGTTTTCAATACCGAGGTTTTTAAGATATTCCTCCGCGTATTCCGTCGCTTCTTCTGCGGATAAAGCCGAATCCCGGACGTTTCTTTGCTTAATGCAATAAATTATATATCCTCCGTTTTTGGAAACCGCGCAGCGCCCGCCTTCGGAATAAAAGCAGTATGCGGGCATTTTTCCTTCCTCTCCCGCTTCGCTCGTCAGGACCCTGTAGGAATCGACTCCGAGCGCCTTTGCGGCCTTCTCGCGCGCTTCGTCCTCCGAAACCGGATTCGCGTCCTTTGTCATGAGCGGAACGCGTTCAAGGATATGATCCGAAAACGGACCGTCGTAGATAAGCTTCGGCATCTCTTTAAGGCCGTCCTCGATCCCCGAAACGCCGTCTGCAAGAAAGCTTCCGACGTCGCTGTCAACGCCTTCAAAGATCTCCTCAACGCTTTGGTCGCTCGTCACCATTTTCATCCTAAGGCTCCAGAGCTCCTCCGAGAGCCTGTCCGCGCATTCCGAAAGCGAAGCGACGTTAGCCCTGTCCTCGTCGCTAAGGCTTTCGCCCGCCGTCGCTCGGCGCGATAGCGAAGTCGCATAATTTCCGACCTGCGACAAAAATTTTTCGAGATTATCTATCGACATCCCCGCCACAGGAAGGCTTTCAAGCGCGGTTTTTGCCTGCATCGAGCTCGCCATCAGCTCTCCGGAAAGCCTGCTCATCATAGACGGAGAGGAGGCGTATCGGCCCTTTGTGAGAACGGTGCTGATCGTATCCGCACTCTGCGCAAGCCCCTCAACGGCGCTCGAATAACCCGCCTGAACGGCGTTTTCGAGCCTTTTTATTTTTTGCATATACATAAGATCCGCCGCCGCCAAAATCGCGACCGCGAAAATAAAGAACGAAATAAGCCGCACCAGCCCGCGGCGTGAAACTGTAGTTTTCAAATACATCGGTCCTTTCAGAATATTTTCAGGATTATTCTGCCCGAGGTGGGGATATTTTACACAGTGAAAATTTTGGCAGGGAAAAAGGAAATAAATGAAAAAAGACCTTGGGTCGAGTCGTGGAGATGAATACAATAAACATCAACCGGCCGAGCCGGGGATTTTCGATATGCAAAACGGCCATGCCCGCGCGGGCATGGCCGAATTTAATGTACACTGTTACATCAGTCAAGATGCGCTAAATGTCTCAAAATTATAACCGCGTCAAGGGAGCTTACCTTGCCGTCGTTATTTACATCGTACCCCGTATTCCCCTTGGGCGGGATCTGATTGCAGACTGTGCAGACTCCGTCTTCGCCCAACGTATGCTTTCCGAAGTCGGTTCCCCAGCCGCAGAGAGAGCATTCTTTGCCGTGATAATCCGACGTAACGACCTCCGCAAAAATGTGGTCGTGGGGGTCATCGGGGGTGAGCTTTCTGCCGAAGCCGCAGACCGTGCAAGCGCCGTTGCTGTCAAATCTATGCTGCTCCGCGCTTCCTACGGGAGCCAGACAAGAGGTGCATTCGCGCCAGTGGGTATTCTGGTCGTATTTATACTGGTAGTCGTGTTCGGCGTAGGTTGTGGGGGCGTTGAGGAAGTTATCGTTATTAGCCTCAACAACTACATCGTTCCACCTGTCCTTGCACGCGGCAATATTAACTTTATTTATTGTAACGCTTTCATGGATACCATTGTAACGGAAAGCAGCCTGACCTATTCTTTGTATTGTTTTTGGAAGATTTATTTCCTCAATTGTAACGGGAATAATTTGACCATTTGGCATTGCACTACTTCCAAAAGCAAAATCACCAATTGTAACTGTGCCTTCCGCTATAGTAATCTTTTTGATATTGTAGCAATTGAAGCATAAGCTAAGCGGTACATTTGCCATCGATTTTGATGTTGTTATTGAGTTCAAATTAGGACAATAGGAAAATGCCGATCCGCCTACTGTGACAACACTGTCAGGTATAACCACATCTACGAGACCACTATTTTGGAAGCAATATTCCTGAATTTCAAAAAGGCTGTCTTTGGGGAAAGTGATATCTTTAAGAGAGGTGCAGTTCATAAAAGCTCTGCTATATAAAGTTGTAAGATTATTAGGAAGTACTACCGAATCAAGAGATACGCAGTCTTTAAAAGCTTCCGAACCAATCCAAACAAGATTTTTTCCTAATGACAGATAAGTGAGATTTGTGCATCCTGTAAACGCAGAGCCGCCAATTGTTTCTATGCTGTTAGGTAACGAAAGTCTTTTTAAAGCAGAACACCCCTCAAAAGCCCCTTGATCTATGGATATTAGATTTTCAGAAAATGTAACATCATATAAAGACGTACAATTTTGAAATGCTACGTCGCCTACTATTGTGGAATTGATTGTTACTTTAGTAAGCTGCTTGCATTCTGCGAAGAAACTGTCCCAACGGCTGCTTGTTCCCCATGTTATATCTTTTGCAAGAATAGTAAGCTCACGAAGATTTGGCATTTTATAACCGGAATTATATGAAATTTTCGTAACCGTTGAAGGAAGTGTTAGTGTAGATAACATTGCGCCGCTAAAAGCAGATTCTCCAATTTCTGCTATTCCTTCCGCCAATGTAATTGATGTGATTCTTTTGTTCTTAAATGAATTGGTTGCTAAAACCTTAACCGGCACTCCGTTAATGGCCGCCGGGATATTTGCGCTCATAACCGTATCGTCGCAGCCGGTGATGGCGATATAATCTCCGCCGTATTTAACGTCGCTCAAAATATTATAATAAATATTCCCCCCGACGACTCCTGCGCTGTACGCGATGGAATTATCCGCAAAATCGTTTGCGCCGCCGAATTCGCCTTCGACGTCGTCCGAAACATCCGAGATAAACGGCTCCTCAAGACTACCCTCCGGCAAAACCGGAAGCTCGGGAAGCTCCGGAAGTCCCGCCGCAAAAACACTTCCCGACATAGCAAAAATCATTACCAAAACCGTCAACGCTGATAAAATTCTTTTCATTTATTTATCCTCCCTTTTGTATGATAAGATAATTATACGCCTTTAAGAATAAAATGTCAAGGTCTTTTCTAAAATCTGCGCGACTGATAAAAGCCTATTTCCCCTTGACAAACTCTCAGAGTTATGATATACTTATTAACGTGTATAATTGTGCGCGGTCGGAAGACGTTTGTACTTATGCTTCGACCGTACATCAAATCTGCGCTTATACACGGAAAGGTTTGATAGACTTTATATGGACATATTCATAATAGTCATACTTATTATCCTGTCCGCAGTCTTTTCCGCTTCGGAAACGGCGCTTTCGTCAGTGAACAAGGTGCGCCTTAGAAGCTATGCGGACGAGGGCTCGAAAAGAGCAAAGCTGGCTATTAAAATCACCGATAACTTTGACAAAACGCTGACAACCATTCTTATCGGCAACAACATCGTAAACCTCGCTTCGACTACCGTCGCGACGGTTATGATCTCTATGCGGTTCGGCGCGAAATATGTGCCGATCTCGACTGCGGTGATGACCGTTCTTATCATCATTTTCGGCGAGATCATCCCCAAAAACATGGCTTCGGAATTCTCCGAGACCTTCACGATGATAATCGCATACCCCCTCTACGGACTTATAACCGTTTTAACGCCTGTGGTATGGCTTCTGATACGGCTTAAAAATCTCGTGATACGGCTCTGCGGCGGCTCTAAGGACCAGCCGACCATGACCGAAGAAGAGCTTAAGTATATCATCGACGAAATTGAAGACGAGGGAGTTTTGGATGAAAACGAGAGCGATCTTGTTAAATCCGCGCTCGAATTTTCGGATATAACGATAAGCGAGATCCTTATCCCGAGAGTAAATATCTCCGCGGTGGATATCGAACAGACTCCCGACGAAATTAAAGACGTTTTTATCACCTCTCACTTCTCGCGTCTTCCGGTCTATGAGAAGACTATAGATAATATCGTCGGTATCATCCACGAGAAGAATTTCTTCGATATGTATCTCAACAACCGCCGGGATATCAGGGAGATAATCCAGAAACCGCTCTATATCTTTGAAATGACTACGATCTCCGAGATAATGCAGCAGATGCAGAAAGCAAAAACGCATATGGCGGTGGTAGTGGATCAGTACGGCGGCACGCAGGGAATAGTTACGATGGAGGACATAATAGAAGAGCTCGTCGGCGAAATATATGACGAAACCGACGAAGAGGATACCTCCTTTATCAAGGTCGGCGAGGATGAATATGAGGTGGACGCGGGTCTTTCTATACGCGATTTTCTTGACAACATCGGGCTTGATCCCGACGAGATAGAAACGGACTGCAACTCCATAGGCGGTCTTGTGATGGAGAATCTCGACCATATCCCCGACCCCGGCGAGGAATGCGACTGCGGGAGATTCCATTTCAAGGTCCTCTCGGTGGACGAGCAGCGCATCCAGCGCGTAAGCATAACCGTAAGCCCCGAGGGCGGCGGCGATGAGCAGGAGGATCAGGAAGAAAAAGAAGAATAGGATAAAAATAAAAATTATAATAAATAATAATATTATCCCGCAGTCGGTTCTTTCACCGGCGGCGGGAGTTTTTATTCTTTCATGCGCGAACCCGGGAATTCCGGATTCGACCGTAATGTCTTATTAAGAAAGAAGAAGTCGGAATTTCAAGGATTCGTCAAATATGCGAACAGTGTACGCGGAACATGCTCTCCCGAGATTCCTATATCGGCGAAATTTTTACGCCGCTTCCTCTTCGGTCTTCGGAAGAAGACGTATTTTCTCAAGCCTGTCGCCGAAGATGTATTTTCTTATACCCCTTGCGGCTATCTCCGCGGGGAATGATACGCAGAGCCATAGCGCCGAAAACGGCAGGCAGATCTGTCCCCAGAGATTAAGCGGGAGCGACGAATAGTCCCACACCTCAAGGTGCATGGTCCTGTTCACCAAAAGCCCGGAGAGGAGCTCCACCGCAGTTATGCACAGAGCGCAGAGCGGAGCCTGCAGAATAATGCTGCCGCCGAAAAGCCGGTATCTCTCAATGATCTCTATCGTCAAAAAACACAATCCCCCGACGAAAAACATCGAGATATGAGTTTCCGAGCGCCACAAAAGCTCCAGCATCCCATAGCTCAGCCCGCCGAATACGTATACGCAGAACGCCCTAAGAAATTTCATCCTATCTTCCTCCCATGAGTCCGGTTTAATTTTTAATTTTTAACTTTCACTATTATTCCCTTCTTTTGGCAAAATCATACGGGCGGTGGGAATATAATTCACAATTTTTTTAGATTTTTTCTGTTGACATTTCCGAAAAACTGTGCTATAGTTTTATAAAAGCGATAAAGGGGAGAGCAGTGCTTTAAGCGACTTCCGAAAGAGAGACGGGTAAGGTGAAAGCCGTCGAAAGCGTATGCATTGCCGTCGCCCCCGAGCCGGAGGAAAGAAAAGTCTGCGGCGGGTTCCGTTCCCGCCTTTACCGATTAGACTCCTCCCGTGGCGGCACGTTACAGCTATGTTAAAGTGAGAGGTTCGGTATTGATAATATTTATCCGTCCTCTAATTTGAGTGGTACCGCGGGAAATTTCTCGTCTCAAAGCAAGACTTTGGGGCGATTTTTTATCGCTCCGGAAAAATCTTCAGGAAAGAGGTACTGAAAATGAAAAAAGAACTGGAAAAGCTCTATGAGCCGAAGGCGGTCGAGGACAGGATATATAAATACTGGACCGACGGAAACTACTTCCACGCCAAGGTCAACCCCGAAAAGAAGCCCTATACCATCGTCATCCCGCCGCCGAACATCACCGGACAGCTTCATATGGGCCACGCGCTCGACAACACTTTGCAGGACATACTTATCAGGCATAAGAGAATGTCGGG
This sequence comes from uncultured Clostridia bacterium, assembly GCA_947588805.1. Lineage (GTDB taxonomy): Bacteria > Bacillota > Clostridia > Oscillospirales > Ruminococcaceae > Faeciplasma. The sequence continues at coordinate 22,697 of CANPYR010000028.1, read as the reverse complement.
ATACGAAGCGCTTTGGCTTCCGGGAACGGATCACGCTTCTATCGCTACCGAAGCTAAGATCGTAGCCGAGATGAAAAAAGAAGGTATCACCAAGGACGATATCGGCCGCGAGGGATTTTTGAAGCGCGCATGGGCGTGGAGAGAAAAATACGGCTCCACTATCATAGGCCAGCTTAAGAAGCTCGGTTCCTCCTGCGACTGGGAGCGCGAGCGCTTCACTATGGACGAGGGCTGCTCGAAGGCGGTAAAGGAAGTTTTTGTAAGATACTATGAAAAGGGACTTATCTACCGCGGCGAGAGGATAATAAACTGGTGCCCGCACTGCCTGACCTCGATCTCAAACGCCGAGGTGAACTATGAAGAACAGGCCGGGCATTTCTGGCACCTTCGCTATCCGCTTACAGACGGTTCGGGATGGCTGGAGCTCGCAACCACAAGACCCGAAACGCTTTTGGGAGATACCGCCGTCGCGGTGAACCCGAAGGACGAAAGATATAAATCATACGTCGGGAAGACCGTAACTCTTCCGCTCGTCGGGCGCGAGATCCCGGTAGTCGCGGATAATTACGTCGATATGGAATTCGGTACCGGCGTTGTTAAGATCACCCCCGCCCACGATCCGAACGACTTTGAAGTAGGACTTCGTCACAACCTACCGGTGATAAACGTCATGACCGACGACGCTAAGATAACGGACGACTATCCGAAATACGCCGGTATGGACAGATTCAAGGCAAGAGAAGAGATAGTTAAGGATCTTGAAGCCGGAGGATTCCTTGTAAGAGTAGAGGACTATTCCCACAACGTCGGCACCTGCTACCGCTGCGGAACTACGATAGAGCCGAGAGTATCGCTTCAGTGGTTCGTTAAGATGGCCGACCTTGCGAAGCCCGCGATAGAAGCGGTCAAATCCGGACAGATAAAATTCATCCCGGAAAGATTCGAGAAAAATTATTTCAACTGGATGGAGGACATCCGCGACTGGTGCGTTTCCCGTCAGCTCTGGTGGGGCCACAGGATCCCCGCGTTCTACTGCGACGACTGCGGCGAGACGGTGGTAACTAAGGAGGACTCCGCGATATGCCCGAAGTGCCGTAAACCCATGCGCCAGGATCCCGATACTCTTGATACATGGTTCTCCTCCGCGCTTTGGCCTTTTTCCACACTCGGCTGGCCGGATAAGACTCCCGAGCTTGAATATTTCTATCCCACGTCTACTCTTGTCACCGGCTGGGATATAATCACCTTCTGGGTCTCAAGGATGATAGTCGCGGGAATGGAATTCATGAAGGAAAGACCTTTCGAGACCGTCTTCATCCACGGACTTATAAGAGACCCGAACGGGCTTAAGATGTCAAAATCTCTCGGGAACGGCATAGACCCTCTTGAAGTTATCGACAAATACGGCGCGGACGCTTTAAGATTCATGGTCGCGACAGGAAACTCTCCCGGAAACGATATGAGATACTCCGACGACAAGGTCAAGGCTTGCAGGAACTTCGCAAACAAGCTCTGGAACGCCGCAAGATTTATCATGATGAACCTTCCGGACGATTTCAGCGTTCCCGAAAAGCTTCCCGAGAGACTTGAGCTTGAGGACAAGTGGCTCGTCTCAAAGATAAATACCCTTGCAAAAGAGGTAAACGACAATCTTGACAAATTCGAGCTCGGAGTCGCCGCTCAGAAGCTTTACGACTTCATCTGGGATATCTACTGCGACTGGTATATAGAGCTCACCAAGCCGAGGATAAACGCGGGCGGCGAAAGCGCCGAGTCCGCGCAGACGATCCTTGTGTGGGCGATGGCGAGGATATTAAAGCTTCTGCATCCGTTCATGCCGTTTATCACCGAGGAGATCTGGCAGGCTCTCGACGGGACCGGAAAGCCGCTTATGCTTGAAGAGTATCCCGTGTTCGACGGCTCTCTCAGCTTCCCGGACGAGGAGGACGCGTTTGAAAAGATAATCGAAGCTATACGCGCGATTAGAAACCGCAGAGCCGAGATGAACGTGCCGCCGTCAAAGAAAGCCGAGCTGTTTATCGAGTCGGCGGACGGCGAAACATACGAAAAGGGAAAAATGTTCTTTGAACGCCTGGCTTCGGCTTCCGAGGTCATGATAAACAAAGGCTCCGCTCCCGAGGGCTCGATAGTTATCGTCACGCCGTCCGCAAGGCTCTTCATACCGCTTTCCGAGCTTATCGACCGCGACAAGGAGCTTACAAGGCTTAACAGGGAAAAAGCCGCCGCCGAGAAGGATATAGCTATCATCAGCGGAAAGCTTAATAACGCGGGATTTGTCGCGAAGGCTCCCGCGCAGGTGGTCGAGAACGAAAGAGCTAAGCTTGAGGCCGCAAAGGACAAGCTTTCAAAGATCGAGCAGTCCATCAAAGCTCTCAATTAAACCGTCTTACGCGTTAATCAAATATCGGTTACGCAGTTTCGAGGAGGTATGTATATGCGAAAAGCCGCGGTAAGTCACCCGATAATCTCTTCATTTATAATCTCGCTTCTGTTTTTCATCGCCATGTTTTTAGGCTCGCTGCTTTTAAGCTTCGCCCCGGCGTTCTTCAGATCAAACGGTTCTCTTCTCATGCAGTTCACTGCCGAAACCGTCGTCTGCATAGCGGGGGTGATAGTCGCCGCGATATTCGGCTATCTTAAAGCGTTCGACTCTACGTCGAAATTTCTTACCGGTATTGCCTGCTCGGGATACTTTATCGTTACCTATCTCTTCTCCGCGGCGGCGAATCTTCTTTACGAGCTCGAGTCTCGCGGTATACCGGACTTCATCGACGATCTGGTTCCGTTTTGGCAATTCTTAATGCTTCCGCTCACGGTTTTGGCTATAGGCTTTGCCGAGGAGTGCTTCTTCAGGGGAGTGATCGCAAATCTCTTCTTTGACAGATACGCCAAAAACCCTGCGGGAGTCTGGACTGCGGCGATATATTCCGGACTGTTCTTCGGTTTCATGCACATAATCAATGTATTAGCGTCCGAGCCGAGCGGAGTTTTGGTCCAGATAACCTCAGTCACCGCGATGGGGATAGCCATGACCGCAATTTATTACCGCTGCAGAAACATCTGGGTGATGATACTCCTTCACGCCTTCTTAGACGGCGCGGCAATGCTCCCGCTCGGGCTTTTCGGAGGAAGCATCTCCTCGGAAATAAGCGATTACACCTATATAAACGCGCTTACCTGGTCTATCCCCTATATAATCGTCGCCTGCTTCCTCTTAAGAAAGAAAAAGGCGATAGAGATAGTCGTAGGAGAGCTTCCCGAGAACAGCATGGGAATTATCCCGCAGTCGGGGCAGCTTGTAGTCGGGATGGATATGCCGTCGGACAAAAGAAGCAAGCGCTCTTTGGCTATAGCTATAACCGTCGCGATCGTTCTCTGCCTTATCACCTTCGCAGGCTCAATGGCGCTCGATCCGAGCGTTCAGAACAGCCTCAAATCCGCCGTCGGGATCTATGCTCTCGACTACTCCGATTCCGGGGCGTTCAACTCCGAGAGCTATGAAAGCGGCGTAGAAGGTCACAGCATAAGCTTTTCCGTGGATAAATCAAAGGACTACTCCGTCCAGCTTATCGCCATTCCGTCCGATTCAAGAGTGGATATGGTCATGCAGATAAAGAAGGACGGCGAAGTGATCTACGAATCGACCTACGGAGGAAAATGCACTACCACCTTCGGGGTCCATCTCGATTCCGGAGACTATGAGCTGATACTTGTATACACCGTGCCGAAGGACGGGAACAATATCGAGTACAACACTACGGTAAAAATAAGCTGAAAAGGTTAAAAAACAGTAAAGATTTCCCCCGGGGACAAAAATTCCGGGGGAATTTTATTGCTTTTACGGACAAAGCGGTATATAATCGGGTTATAAATATAATATGATTCAAGGAAGTGAAATAATGAAAACCGTTTTAGTCGTAGACGACGATATTCATATAAGCAAAATGCTTGACGAGGCTCTCGGCAGGGACGGCTATATCGTTTTGCACGCGTATTCGGGGACTGAAGCTCTGATGGTTCTTGAAAAGACTCGCCCGGATATAGTTTTGCTCGATCTTATGCTCCCCGGGACGTCCGGCGAAGAGGTCCTTTCTCATATAAGCGGGATCCCGGTAATAGTTTTATCCGCTAAAGCCGACGCTCGCTCGAAGGTCGAGCTTCTCACGGGCGGCGCGCAGGACTATGTGACTAAGCCCTTTGATTTAAAGGAGCTCTCCGCAAGGATATCCCTTCGCATAAAAGAATCCTCTCTCAGTCCGGATTCTCCTATAAGCTACGATCTCATAACCCTCGATCCTTTAGCACGCGCCGTCTCCGTTTCCGGGGCCCCGGTTAAGCTCACCAGGACCGAGTATGCGATATTAAAGCTTCTGATCAAGCGTCCGAAGCAGGTTTTCACAAAGACTCAGATCTTAGATAAGATCTCCGCGGATACTCCCGACTGCACCGACAGCAGTTTAAAGATCCACATTTCAAACCTGAGAAAAAAGCTCCGGGACGCGAGCGGCAAGGACTATATAGAAGCGATATGGGGAATAGGCTTCAAGCTCGAAGCGGATGATAAGAATAAAAAATAGAAATAAAAATAACATCTTTACCAAGCCTTTACCCAAGATTATCCCAAAGCTTACCCGGCGTGTAATATTATAACTTTAACGCGCGGGAATACGCGCAAAATGATATAAAAAGGAGAGATCCGTATGGAATACGTCCTAACCGCCAACAACCTCTATAAAAGCTATAACAGCTTCAAAGCGCTCTCAGGGTTGTCGATTCACGTCCCGAAAGGCTCCATCTACGGGCTTATCGGGAAAAACGGCGCGGGGAAAACTACGCTGATAAGAATAATCTGCGGGCTCCAATCCCCTACTCTCGGCGACTATACCCTCTACGGAGTCGAAAACCGCTCGCCGAAGATATCAAGGGCAAGAAGAAAGATGGGAGCGGTGGTAGAAACTCCGTCGATTTATCTCGATATGTCGGCTGAGGATAATCTCAAACAGCAGTGCAGAATACTCGGGCTGCCCGATTTTTCCTGCGTTCCGGAGCTTTTGGAGACGGTGTGTCTTGAAAATGCCGGAAGAAAAAAATCAAGGAATTTCTCCCTCGGAATGAAGCAGCGGCTCGGTATCGCCGTCGCGCTCTGCGGCTCTCCGGATTTCCTGGTTCTCGACGAGCCGACTAACGGTCTCGACCCGCAGGGAATCGTCGAGATAAGAGAGCTTATAATAAGACTCAACCGTGAAAGAAATATCACCTTCCTTATTTCGAGCCACATTCTTGACGAGCTTTCAAAGCTCGCGACCTGCTACGGCTTTATAGACGGCGGCAAGACCGTTAAGGAAATAAGCTCGGAAGAGCTTGAAGCCGCGTGCAGAAAGTGCCGAAGGGTCAAGGTCACGGACATAGGCGCTCTTTGCAGGACGCTTGACGATATGAAGCTCGAGTACAGCGTTATCTCGGACAGCGAAGCCGATATCTTCGGAAACTGCTCGGTAACTAAGCTTTCCGAAAATCTCTATAAATCGGGCTGCGAGCTGATAAGCGTTTCGGACAGAGACGAAAGTCTTGAAAGCTACTTTATAAGTCTTGTGGGGTGACGGTATGAGAAATATTTTAAGAGCAGACCTTTACAGGCTTTCAAAAAGTCCCGTTTTCAGGATCATAGTCTTGGGCCTTGCGGCGTTTTTCATCATAACCCCGGCGCTTAAAGATGCGATTACTATCACCGTCGAAGACTTTTTTTCGGTCGTACCGTTGATCTTCGGGTTTATTCTTCCCGCGTTCACGGGGCTTTTTATCGGCACGGAGTATTCCGACGGCGTGATAAGAAACAAGCTCACCGTCGGAAGAACAAGAGCGCAGGTTTATTTTTCAATGACGTTTACCGTCATATTCTCCTCGCTTATTTTAGCGCTTATATGGATCCTGTTCGGGGCGGCGGCTGTGCGCGAGCGTCTTTTTGACTGGGGAACGGAATGGTTTTTCGTGACGTTGGGACTTGATTTGCTGATTATTTTAGCCCACTCGGTCTTCTTTTCGCTTATAGGGCTTTTGATATCCCAAAAGGCCGGAGGAACCGTATTCGCTATAGCCGCAGGGATTTTGATAACGTTTCTATGCAGCTCGGTTTATAACCGAATTTTAGAGCCGGAGTCGATGGCGTACTTAGTATTTGTAAACGGAGAAATGCAACCCTACGCTCCCGAGCCGAACCCTTTATATATAGCTGAGCCATTAAGAAGCCGTTTGATCGCAGCTTTGAATATTATTCCTCAGGCTCAGGCGATAATTCTTTCAAACGATCCCTCGGAAGGGCTTGTACGCCCCGTCGTAATGCTTATAGCGGATCTTTTGGAAATTCCGCTCATATCGGTTTTCGGATATCTTTTATTCAGAAGAAAAAATATAAAGTAGTTATATAAAATAGCTCTTTTTCACGATCCCGAAAGGAAAAATATATGAACGCTCTGTTTTTATCAGACCTGAAAAGACTTTTCAGATCAAAAATTTTTTTCGCGCTGATGATCTTTAATCTTTTATTCGGATACTTTAACTACCTATCGGTTATGATAAACGTTTCCGCGCACGGCGAAGGCTTTATGCTGGGGACTTATAACTTCTATTTCTTCTTTCCTCTGCTTCTTTTGGGCGCGGAATGCGCAGTCTTCGCCGCGTTTTTCATAGGCTCCGACAACAGCTTCGGGACTGTAAGAAACAAAATTATCATAGGAAAAACTAAGACCGAGATATATCTTAACGACGTTCTGATAACTTTTTTAGCGTCAATACTTCTTTTGCCGCCGTACTTTTTTGCCGCTCTGAGCTTAGGATATTACGTTTTGGGCGCGGACGTGATCCTAAGGCTCTCTCATCCCCTCGCCTGCGTTATATGCGTTCTCACGGTATCACTTACATATTCCGCGTTATCAGTCCTGATCTCACGGCTGATAACCGACAGGGCAGTCGCTCTTTTTGCCGCGATAACGGTATTCGCAGCTTTGCTTATACCAAATCTTGTCATTTATTCAAGACTTCAAGCTACGGAATTCGTTACGCGAAAGACGTTCTCCGGGGATACTTGGATAGACGAGGAATACAGAAACCCGAAATATCTGACCGGCGAAAAAAGAAAGGCTTTTGAGACTGCGGAGTATTTCTGTCCGCTTGCCTATACTCTTGAAATTCTCTCGTCGGACGGCTCGACTTCGGTATGGTTTCCGCTTGCGGCGCTTGGGGAATCTGCGGCTTTGACCGCGGCGGGCGTCGCGGCGTTCAGGAGGAAGAATGTCAGGTAGGCTGTTAGAAGACAGAGGTCAGAGGGCGGAAATCAGATGTGGCGGCTATAGGTCTCTGCGTTGAACCCGTGGGGAGATGAGGGGTGGGGATGGGGTTTGCTCCGAGCGGCTTATTCGCAGGCTTTCACTTTGCGGATCTGTCTCGGGGCGGGGCATGGGGAGCTCTGCGCAAGGAGCGGCGGTCGCTGCAATCTTCCCCCGAACCCCTGCGGCATTTAGAAAAAAGCCGGCGAAACCTTTTTGCTTAACGCTCTCCAAAGGTTTCGCCGGTCAAAATTTTACTTCATATTCTCCGTATCAGCTTCCAAATTCTAATCCAATCCCGCGATATGCCTGAGTATCAACACCGCGTCAAGGCTCGTAACCCCGCCCGCGCCGTTATAATCCATCGCAGCGACGTTCGCATTCTCATCCTTGAAATTCGCAAGATACCTGAGCACCAGAACCGCGTCCACCGAGCTTATCCTGCCGTCCATATTCACATCGCCCGGAGTGAAGCTGTCCTTCGCGGTAACGCTCACGCTTATCTCGACCGCGACCTCGCTTCCGTCGGGATTCTTCGCCGTCTTCCCGTCAGCGTCCTTAAGAGTGATCCTAATCTTCCCCGTACCCTCTTTAAGCGCGTTGACAGTCACTACAGCGCCGTTCACATCGCAGCTGACACTATCTCCCGTCTCGCAGACGAAGCTGTACGCCGAGGTATCCCACTCAAAACTTGAGGTGATACCGAGCTTTACCGTCCCGGATTTCCCCTCGACAAGGCTTAGGCTGTCCGGCGAAGCCGTGATTTTAAGCACCGGTTTTTCGAGCTTCGGCACGCTTTCGGTCTTTTTATACCGGCACACCGTGCAGGTATAAGTCTTTACGCCCTCGCTGTCGTATGTCGGTTCGGTGGTAATAACTCCGTTGTCGTATGTATGATTTGACTTCGGCTTAGTAGGCTCGGGGCAGCCTTCTACGTCGCACTGTTCCCAGTGGCCTTCCGAATCGGATTTCATTTTATAGTCATGTACATGCTGCTTTTCGAGCTTCGGCACGCTTTCGGTCTTTTTATACCGGCATACCGTGCAGGTATAAGTCTTTACGCCCTCGCTGTCATATGTCGGCTCGGTGGTAATAACTCCGTTGTCGTAAGTATGATTTGACTTCGGCTTAGTCGGCTCGGGGCAGCCTTCTACGTCGCACTGTTCCCAGTGGCCTTCCGAGTCGGATTTCATTTTATAGTCATGTACATGCTGCTTTTCGAGCTTCGGCACGCTCTCGGTTTTCTTGTACTGGCATACCGTGCAGGTATAAGTCTTCACGCCCTCGCTGTCATATGTCGGCTCGGTGGTAATAACTCCGTTGTCGTATGTATGATTTGACTTCGGCTTAGTAGGCTCGGGACAGCCCTCTACGTCGCACTGTTCCCAGTGGCCTTCCGAATCGGATTTCATTTTATAGTCATGAGAGTGGACGAGCTTCGGCACGCTTTCGGTCTTCTGATATCCGCACACCGAGCAGGTGTAGGTCTTTATTCCCTCGGTCTCATAGGTCGGGGCGAGTGTGACAACGCCGTCGTTGAAGGCATGCCCGGACTTCGCCTGATCGGGAAGCGGGCAGTCCGGAACGTTGCAGTGGAACCAGTGACACTCGCCGTCGTATTTGTACTTATAATCATGCTCGTGCGGAGGAACAACTATCTCCGGCTCGTTTATCCTGATAACATAATCAGTGGTAAAGCCTTCGTAGCTTATCGTCAGCGTCTGAGATTCAACTGCGTAGTCGCTGTTAAAGCCCTGGACCATATCCTCGCTCACCCAGACGGTATAGTCGTCGCCGTAGCTCATATCAACCAAAATCGTAAGCCATGCCACGTCAAGCGGTTCGCCTACCGTGTATACCGTCTTGAAGCTGTCGCTGTTTATGCTTATGCCCTTGATATACGCAGGCTCGCCCTCGGGGACATATATCCAGATCCAGCCGCTTGTCAGATATTTATCGTCCTCTTTATATCTTAAATAGTAGTTTCCTGACGAAAGCCCTCCGGTTTCGCCGTCGGAACAGTCGAAAGCCTGAGTGAAATTCTCGTCGGTGCTGTATTCCATCGCGGAGGTAGTCCCGACAAGCTTTCCGTCCGAGCCGCCGTAGGTCGTGGGAGCTTCCGCGGTTATCCCTGACGGCGATTCGCGGTCGTTTCGTTTGGAGATACTTATATCGAATGTGGTCGTGGCTTCATCGACTGTTATCGTTAAGGTCTGGCGTTCGGTCGGCTTGGAGCTGTCAAAGCCGGATACATCTTCCTTTTGGACATAATACGTATATCCCGCCCAGCCGCCTAAGAAGTCTATCCATACCGTCAGATTATTCACGGTGGTCTGACCGTTATCGGGATTCGTCCAGGTATCCAGCTCATCTCCGACAAAGTATTCCGTCTTATATCCTTCGCCGTTAATCGTTATAGCCTTGGCGGTATCGGGGATATCTATCTTCACCGACTCGCTCGCTACCTCTTTGTCGTTCGCCTTATATCTTACGTAATAAAATCCTGGTCCGTCAAGAATAGTCTCTCCGTCGGTGCATGGAACTGTATATGTGAAATTCTCATCCCAGCCGTATTCCATATCGGACGTGGTGCCGACTATCTTGCAGTTTGAAGGGGGATCCGTCTTCGCTTTTACTCCCACAAGCCCCTCCGGAGCGCGTCTTACCGTCTCGTTGCGTTTTACGCTTACCTCATACCTTGCGGTGAAGCCCTTATAGATAACGTCAAGTATCAGCCTGTCCGCGGCCTTAGAGCTGTCAAATCCCTTTACCATATCCGGAGACACAGGAACCGTATAGTCCGTGCCGTTGTTTACATAAACCCTGACGTTAAGATTTGAAACGTCAAGCTCTTCGTCTACGGTATATTCCGTCTTATAGCCTTCGCCCTCAAGCTCTATATGCGTTGCGGCCTTCATACCTAATCCTGCGATATCCTGTATCGTTTTAATGATATTAGGTTTTCCCCATGTCTTTGTATATCTGTTGAAGAGCCAGTACTGATGGAAGTCCGCGTCGTCGTTGAAGAAGTCCTCCCACCAGCAGATCGGGACTCCATCGGCTTTCATCTTTTCAAATAGATACTTTACCTTCGGGATCTGCGTATTCTCATCGAAATAGTGAGAAGCGCCGGTTTCGCCTATTATTACAGCGGCGTTCGGGTATTTTCTACGGAAGCCTTTGATGTATCCGTCCACTCTGTCTACTTCATATTCATAATTATAGTTAGCGTTAGGCCCGCTATAATCTTCAAGAATATAGCTGTGGATCTGCGCCGCTACGTAATCGTCATTTTCCGGCATCCAAAGATTATTAAGCTGCCATGCCGTCATATAATCCGCAGGAGCGAGAGTAAGAATTCTCTTTGCGTTATTTCCTCCGCTTTTTCTTACCGTCTCGTAGAACATCTTATTTAAATCATTTACTCTCGAGATCTGTGTAGCGTCAAAAGGAGACGTTTCAGACCTCGGCTCGTTGCAGGTCTCGAATATCAGCTTATAGGAATAGTCCTTGAAGTATTCCGCTATCTGTCTCCAGCTTTCTTTGAATCTTTGATCTACATAATTCCTGTAATCTTCACTGATCCAGCCGGTTTCCCAGTGAAGATTCGTCCAGCCGCCGCTTGGGTCGGGAGTTCCGACAAAAGCTTTCTGCAAATAGTCTCCGTGGATGTTTATAATACAGTACGCGCCGGTAGATAAGATATAATCCACCGCTTTCTTTACGGCTTCAAGCCATTCCCTGTCTATCTCAAAGGTCTGATCGTTTATAAACGGAGCCCATGTGACCGGAAGACGGAACACGTTCACTCCCGCGCCGATATAGGCGTTAGTCAGCTCCTCAAGCGATACCTTCCACTTGTCGCGCTCGAAGAAGTAATCGGACTTGGTTTCATACGTCGTGGAGTTTTTTTCAATAGTAACCGTTGTCTCAAATACGCCGCGGCAGTACTCCGAGCTCGGGGCGGGAAGTCCCTCTATGTTTTCAAGCCTTTTGTAGTACCAGTGATTATCGTCCGGGCCGTCGTCGGTCGTAAACGTATATCTTTTATCCATCGCGGTAAGCGGTACCACTTCGCCGTTACTCTTTATGATCTTGCTGTCGGACAGGGTTATATCTATCACCTGATCCCTTGACTGCGTAAAGAAGCCGAGCTTGATTATCTGGTTATACCGGCTGTTTTCGTTAAACGAATATGAGAGCGGCTCGCTTTTTAACGTGAAAGTGCCGTTGTTTCCGCGGTAGGTTCTTAACCACTGCCACGACGAATCCCACGCCCACATTCCTATTCCGAATTCGGCCGTCGGCACATATTCTATATATCCCTTGTCTATAGGATCGTAATCCGCGCAGGTAGCGCCGTAGAGATCCGAAAGATTCGCGCCCCAGGTCATTTCCGAAAACGCCTGCTGCGGCGTTATCGGCGATTTACCGTCGGACATCTGCTTATACTCTACCGCAGAAATTTCGATTGGAAAAGCGAGAGTCGTGAATACTATCGCCGCCGAAAGAATTACGCTCAGTATCCTTTTTAGTTTTTTCATCTTTGTTACCTCCATCGAAGATCATAAAAGTTCGGAGTTTCCGGGATTTTGAGCTTCCCGAATGATTACAGATATATTATTGCACAAGATTGATTTTTTGTCAAGAGGTTTTAATGCATAAACAACAATTATGCAACCTGCATACTCATAAAAAGTTATACAGGTTGCACAATTTTTTGAAGGATAATATGACGTTAAAATTTATCGCGTTTAACTGTCTTCTCCGTCCGTCTCAACGCCGGGATAGGTGATCTTTATCTCTTTTACCTTATAATCCTTAAGGCTTATAACCACCTCGGGATCCGATTCCCCGGCGGCGACGGTGATCTTAGCGTCGCTTTCAAGACTTAAGTCCGAGCTATCGATAATAAGCTTTTTAAAGACCTCGGATATTTTGTCCCCTACCCTTATATTTCTTACCGAGATATCGAGCGGGCTGTCTGGGGATACCACAGTCACCGATTCCAGAACCCCGTTTTCAAATCTTGCCTTGTTTCCGTTCTTCGCGATGATGGAACAGGTCTTTTCGCCTATCTCCGCGCCTATCGATTCAAGATAAGTCCTTATCCCCTCCTGAGTTACCGGCGCGTTTTCATCCTCGGAGCCGCCCGCAAGAATTATCTCCGGACCGTCAGACTGATAGGTCGCGCGGAGTCCCGAAGAAGGAGCCGCTGCAAGCGAAGAATAGTCGATCGGCGCGAAGGAGAGCTTTGAAAGATTTCTCTTTAAATATCTCGTAAGCTCGTTTACCGCGGCTTTATGGACATAGGTCTCGGGATTGTTCGACGAGGTCGTGTATACCGCCGACTCGGACGGCGTAAGACCCATATTAGTATCCCCGGGGTCTATATTTTCGTTGCTGTCGGAGATCAAATGATAGGCGATATCCACTCCGTTCACGTTATATATCTTATAGATCAGATTCTCGTCAAGATTTACCACCCCGCAGTTGATATCGGGATCGGTTATGACTCTCGCGATATATTCTCCCTCCATCGCAGGGCGGCCGGAAAGCTGAGTATATACCGTTCCTACGTTAATCATAAGCGTTTCGGCGTTTTCAGGCTCGGATCTCATGTAGTCGTATGTGATCCTGATTTTATAGACAGTTTCCGAAGACGGATCGATATACATCCCTGCCGCCACATAGGGAAGCTCTTCTTCGGCGTACGCCTTTTCTATATTGAATCTTACCACCGACGAAGGCATGGCAACGCCTTGCAGCTTATCGTCTCGGTAGTCGTAATAGCCGGTGAAGATCCTTTCCTCATCGCCGAAGATACCGGCGGGATTTTCATCGTATACTTCTTCTTCGGCATCAGATTCGGGTACGGCGATATCCGACTCGAGCGCCGCGTCTTCTTCGTATTCCGCTTCCGACAGAACCTCTTCGCTCTCGGTCTCAGGATTTTCCACGGGCTCCGTTTCGGGCTCTTCATCCAACATTTCATCCTCCTGAATTTCCTCGGGCGCTTCTCTCGGAGCTTCCGCAGGCGCTTCGTCCGCATCCTCCTCTACCGGAACGGAGTCGGTTTCTTCCGGGGCGTCTACAGGAGCTTCCGCCGGAGTTTCCGTCGGCGATTCCTCGGTATTCTCGTCGGGGACGGATTCCGAAGCGTTAGAATTATCCGGCACGGACGGCTCGGGAATAGGCGCCGCAGGCTCGGAAACCGTCTCGGATCCGGTCTCGGGTTCGGGCTCTTCCGCAGGGGGCTCGGGAGCGGTTATCAGTACGCGCCCCGAACGTATTTCTCCGATAACGTATGTTTCCGGCTTTCCTTCCGGAGTTCCGGACGCGGAGTTTATATAGTCGTCGCCGTTATAATCTCCACGGTAGTTAGGCGAAGCGTATTCCGAGCGCTCTGTATTATCTCTTTCATCTTCTGGAATATCGGTGCAAGGGTTGTTATCGGATTCCGGTATCATTTCGTTTTCGGCCGTTTTCTCTCGTTCGGATCCGTCTTCGGCCACGACCGGAATTTCTTCGTCGTTTATCCCATCTTTTGGCTCGTACTCCTCGGTCCCGTTATCTGCGTCTTCTCCCACGGGATATTCTTCCTCTTCGGACAGGATCGCGGGATAATTATATTTTTCGGTTTCGGGCTGGTCGGCCTGATTGGCTTCTCCCGGCTCCTGAGTCGCCGCCAAGCCGTTATCTTTAACGTCCGCCGCGCTGTCCGTACGCTTTATATTTTTCACTGACAGCACGCTAAGAGTTGAAACCGCGAGGATTATGCAGGCGGCGATTCCCGCGAAGCGGTAAATTTTTGAAGAGCGGCTCACGGTTATCGGCTTATCGTTTTCAACGGGTACGCCGCCGTTTTTATTATATTCCGCAAGCATTTTCTTTTTAAGATCTTCTTTGAACTGTTCGGAGAGTCGGAGGTTATCGACTTCTGATCTGTATTCATTTTTCATCATAGTCAAAATCCTCCTTCAGAATTTTTTTAAGCTTTTCTCTTGCCCGCTTAAGGATAGAAGCCACGGTATTACGGTTCTGGCCGGTGATCTTTGAGATCTCCTCAAGCTTATATCCCTCTATGTAATGCATATAAACCGCGGTCCTATATTTTTCGGGCAGCGACATCACAGCCTCAAGCACCGGACTTTCTCCCCCGGGTTTCGCTTCCTCCGAGCCCGCTGCGTCAAAAAGATCGGTTTCGGGATGAGCGTATCGCTTTCGGTTATATGACGAACACATATTCATAGTGACTCTTAAAAGCCATGCTTTTTCATGCTCGTCCGATTCAAAATCCGGAAGAGCGCGCATTAGCTTCAGGAAAACCTCCTGTGTTATATCCTCGGCGTAATGACGGTCGCACAGCGAGTGATATGCTGTGCGGTATATCATGTCGGAATATTTTTCTACAACAGAAGATATGTAAATATTTATATCCTCCGGCATCGTCCGTTTAACTCCTTTCCGCTGTCTTCTTTCCGTTTCATATATAATACGCTTTTAGGGTGCAAATAGTTGCGCCGTGTGGTGAAAAATTTTTGGATTTGTCTGATTATATAATACTTTATTTTGACGGGAATGTCAAGGTGCGCGCGGGCGAGGGGGATTCGCCGCATATCCGTTGGATTTCTACTGACTGCCGACCACAAAAAAACAGCCCCCCGCGGACTGTTTTTCCTCCCTATTCTTCTCTTGCTGCTCCGCGCTTTCCCCATATCCCCCTGCGGCTTTCCGGCGAAATGCCGCCGGCACCTTTTAATTCCGCTCTTCGCAGCGGATATTATCCATTCTTTTTTCGTCTCTTATCCGCTCACAGCTTCGCTTTCTCAAAACCGTTACGCAGCTTATCCCTGACCTTGAACGCTAAATGCGTTCCGCGCGCCACGCATCCTAACGGGTCGTCCGCTACATGGCACTTCACGCCGAACTCCCTCGTTATATACATATCCAATCCCCTGAGCAGCGCCCCGCCGCCCGTGAGAAGTATCCCGTGGTCGTAGATATCCCCTACCAACTCCGGCGGCGTTTTCTCAAACACCGTCCTTATCGCCGCGATTATCATGTCTACGTCTTCGGTAATTGCGCGCGCTAAATCTCCCTCGCTTATCTCAACTTTGGCGGGAAGCCCCGTCGTAAGGCTTCTTCCCGAAACCGTCCTGGTCTTTTCTTCTGACGGCCAGAATATATTCGCTGCTTCTATCTTCGCGTCCTCGGCCGTTCTCTCGCCGATCGCTATCCTGTAATTGTCTTCCACATATCTCTGTATCGAAGCGTTAAAAGCGTTCCCGGCTCTTTTTACCGAATTCGCCGCCACGATCCCTCCCAAAGACGTTACCGCGATATCCGACGTGCCGCCGCCTATATCCACTACCATTCTGCCGAACGGCCGCATTATATCCTCACCTGCTCCCAGGAGCGCCGCCACAGGCTCTTCGATCAGGTATACCGTCCTTGCTCCCGCCGATACCGCGCTTTCCACCACAGCCTTTCTCTCTACCGCCGTGATACCGCTCGGAACGCACATCACTATCCTCGGGTTTATCAGCCTTTTTCCTATAACTTTAAGTATGCAGAGCCTGATAAGCTCCTGCGCCATGTCGTTATTCGAGATCACTCCGTCTTTAAGCGGCTTTATGACCGCGATGTGCTCCGGAGCTCTTCCTATCATCTTATACGCTTCCTGCCCGAACGCCGCGACTCTTTCAGCGTTTTTGTCAAACGCTATGACCGTAGGCTCGTTAAGTATAGCCCCGCCCCGTCCTGTCGAGATTATTATATTCGCCGTTCCGAGATCTATCCCAAGGTCAAGTACTGACATTTTATCTCTCCTCTTCGCAAGCTTTAAAGGTCCCGCCCGCAAGCACCGCGCAGTATACCTTTTCCGCTCCGCTCTCTTTAAGTATTTTCGAGCACGCGTTCAGCGTGCTTCCGGTAGTTATTATATCGTCGCAGAGTAATACGGTCTTTCCGCTCAGATCTCCGCGTTTTCCTTTTTTGTATGCGTTTTTCGCGGCTTCCGCTCTTTCACGGCCGCTTTTAAAATGCTGAGCGCCGGCGTTTTTACGTTTTCCTATAAGCGAAAAATCCGCCGGTATCCCGCTTCTTTTGCTTATAAGCTTCGCTATATATTCCGCGTGATTATATCCCGTAACGTTTCTTCGCGCCCCGGTCATCGGCGCCGCGGTTATAATATCCGCAGCCAAAAATCCGTTCTCTTCAAGAATGCCGTAAAGCTTCGGAACAAGATATTTTGCGGCGTTAAGGCCTTTATAATACTTAAGCGCCAAAATCCCGTCTCTTCCCGCTCCTCTGTATTCTATCAAAACAGCGCAGCCGTCATAGATATTTTTCTGTTCCTTGCACTGACATGGCGAATGCCCGCAGATCCTGCAAAAATCTCCGTATACTATCCCGCCGCTGCATTCTTTGCATATAAGCTCGTCGTAAGGGATGAATTTATCGCAGCAAGGGCAGCGGTTCGGAAAGAAAAAATCCGCGGCAAAATCCGCAAGCCGATCAAAATCAAACGCTTTCTTTTTCATCCTTCTTACCGAACGATTCCTCTATCATCATCTGCTTAAGGCAGGTATAGCGGTTCATCTTCCTGTTGTTCTGTACCATGAATTCCAGCCTTTTTACCGAGCCGACAATGACTATAAGCTTTTTAGCCCGAGTCACCGCCGTATATAAAAGGTTTCGGAAATAGAGCTGATCGTATCCCCCGAGGATCGGTATGACCACCGCGTCGAACTCCGAGCCCTGGCTCTTATGGACCGTGGCCGCGTACGCAAGCTCTAAATTGTCAAGCATCCCGACGTTGTATTCCGCTACTCTTCCGTCGAAATCTATAGTTATATTTCCTAATATTTTATTGAGCTTCACTATTACCCCGATGTCCCCGTTAAAGATCCCCGTTCCCTTCTCTTCGCCCTTCTTCCAGGATATATCGTAATCGTTTTTGGTCTGCATGACCTTATCGCCGGTGCGAAAAGTATATAAAAAGGTCTTTATCTCGGATTTTTCTCTTGTCTTGGGATTAAGAGCGCTCTGAAGCCTTTTATTGAGCTCCACCGTCCCGAGAGGTCCCTTTCTTGTCGGAGAGAGGACCTGGATATCGTTAATCGGAGAAAATCCGTACGCCTTTGGAAGCCGAGTCTCCAAAAGATCTACCGTCAGCTGCGCCGCGGATTCAAAATCCAGGCTCTGCAGAAAGAAGAAATCCCCCGACGAGTTGTCTATTACCGGCATATCGCCTTTTACTATCCTGTGGGCGTTCGTCACGATAGAGCTCTGAGCGGCCTGTCTGAAAATCTCGGTAAGAGCTATTACCGGAACCGTCCCGGATTCTATTATATCGTGAAGGACGTTCCCCGCTCCTACCGACGGCAGCTGATCGCTGTCGCCTACCATTATAAGCTTGCAGTCTATCGGAAGCGCCCTCAGAAGAGCTTCAAACAAAAGCGAATCAACCATCGACATCTCGTCGATTATCACCGCGTCGCATTCCAAAAGATTGTCCTCGTTATGCTCGAACGCTATATAGTCTCCTCCCGCTTTTACCCCTAAAAGTCGGTGTATCGTCTTAGCGTCCCTTCCCGTAAGATCCGACGCCCTCTTAGCGGCCCTTCCCGTGGGCGCGCAGATAAGCGGCTTGATACCTTGCTGCTCGTAAAGCGATATTATCGCGTTCAAAGTCGTGGTCTTTCCCGTTCCGGGACCTCCCGTCAAAACCATGAAGCCTTTAGCGAGCGCGGTATTTATCGCTTCGCGCTGCTTATCGGCATATTCTATACCGTTTTCCTCCTCGGCAAGATCTATTACCTCGTCGTAGTTTATTTTCGTATCATATGAAAGGCTGTTCATTATCGCAAGCCGGGAGGAAATATAAGTCTCGGCGCTGTAGTAGCTTCTGAGCATCACAAACGGGCGCTTATCCTTAAAATATATATATAAATTCTCGCACTCGGTCTCCTGATTTATAGCGTCTAATATCTTTTCCCTGTCCACCCGAAGAAGATTCACAGCGATCTCTATAAGCTTATCCTGCGGCAAACAGGTATGGCCCGCGTTCGCGTTTTCTTCAAGTATGTATCCTATCCCGGCGGTAAGGCGTAAAATGCTGTCTTTTGGTATCCCCTTTTCGCTCGCTATCCCCTCGGCTTTTAAAAACGGAAGCTCTATGCTCCGGGAACAGAGTATATACGGGTTTTTATCTATAAGCTCGAGCGCGTTTTCGGAATACTTCCTCCACGCCCTTATCCCGTAAACCGACGGGATATTTGCTTTTGTAAAATATGACAAAAGATTCCGGAAGCCTATGACCTTCCGAAATTCTTCAGCATATTTCTCAGCCTTCGCGGCGGTGACTCCCTCTATCTCCGTCAACCGCTCCGGCGCGTTTTCCATTATCTCAAGAGTCTTATCCCCGAATCTCTCCACAAGCTTTTTAGCGAGCACCGGGCCTATGCCTCTCACCACGCCGCCCGCAAGATAGCGCTGGATAGCCGAGGCTTCAACGGGAAGAGTCCTTATGCAGGTATCGGCCCTGAACTGATCGCCGAACCGGGGGTGAGTCATGAACCTCCCGGTAAGCTCTAAATCCTCGCCCTCCTCGACGTTTCCGAGCTCGCCCACGACCGTAAGAGGGTTCCCGCCGAAATCGAGGATTATAACGCCGAAGCCGTTGTCGTCGTTTCGGAACGTAACGCTGTCGACCGTTCCTTTTATAGTCACAGTCTGATTATCGATCGGGGCTCTCCTCGCTTTCTATTTCAAAATCCGCGCCTGTTTTACGCTTAAGCGCTAAAAGCCACTCCCTGCTCTCGTCGGTGCAGATCCTGTCCAAAAGCACTATCTTAAGATCAAGCTCCGAAAGCTCCTTCGAGCCTATTATCCTTCCGAGAATATATTCCAAGCACCCCGCGTCTTCGTCGCAGATTATTCTCAGCTCGGCTTTCGGGCCTTTTCCATTCGTCCTTGAATTCACGCTCGCGCTTAATATCCTGACGATCCCTATCAGCAGGAGCGCGGAGAATATGACCGCGCAGGTAAATATCAGATCCGTCATTTCATCACCCCTTAGCTTCTACATTATATGCAAAAGCCCGGGGATTCGGGATTCTAAAATTAAAAATAAGTATTTAAAAATTATAAAGCCGTAAAACGGGATCCCGGAAAAAAATTTATCCGGGATCTTTTTCGCAGCGCTTTTATTACTGCTCGTAATATGCCACTATCCAGTTATATGTATTCGGGCAGTTTGCGGAAAGTCCGTCCGCGTCGAACACGAAGTTTGAAAACGCTTCGGCCCAGTATTCCTTCGCGTTTCCTATGTTATGAGCCTGGGAATCGAAGTAAGCCTTGAAGTTTCCTACCTCGAGGTTATAGATCCTGAGCCAGTCAGCGTCCTCGGTTACTCGATAGTTATATCCTCCCGCTATCCATATCCTGTAGTCGATATAGTGCCCCAACTCGTGGATAACGCATTTATACGCGTTCTTGTGGTTGGTTATATATACCTTCTTGCCCTTCGTGGTGGCGAATCCCGCAAGCTGATCGGGAGCCGGAGACGGCGGGTCGTAGGAGTTATACCATCCCGGGACGTTATTCGATACGACTACGGTCCAGCCGTCGCTTTCAAAGTGCTTTCTCACTATCGACGGGATCATATTGTAATATTTTAACACCTGATACATCGCGTCGTCCGGAACGCTGTCGGAGTCGCGGGTTATGATATCCGACTGGAAAGGCTCCGCAACAGGTTCTTCCACTACCGCTTCGGTAGTAGTGGGCGCGGGAGTAGTCGTAGGAGCGGGAGTGGTTGTGGGCGCGGGAGTAGTCGTCGGCGCGGGAGTAGTTGTGGGCGCCGGGGTGGTGGTCGGAGCTTCGGTAGTCGGTACCGGAGTCGTAGTAGGTTCCGGAGTCGTAGTCGGAGCGGGCGTAGTCGTAGGCTCGGGGGTAGTAGTAGGCTCCGGAGTGGTGGTAGGTTCGGGAGTAGTCGTCGCTTCGGTAGTGGTAGGAGGTACGGTCGTAGTCGGAGCCGCGGTAGTATCAGGCGGCGTTGCGGATTCTGTCGCCACCGGCGTGGTGGTGACTGCCGGAACCGCCGTGTCGGTCTGCGCTCTCGTCTGTGCAAGATCGGCAAACGTCTGCTGCGGCATCGTTATCTCGCCCTGCGAGATCTTCACCCCGCAGGATGAGAGCGCAATGGCCGAAGCGGCTATAACTACGGCAATTAAGAACTTAAAATGCACTCTGTTTATCATCAAAAGCTACGCTTCCTTCAAAAACCGTGATATCTTATTACACATAAAACTACATAATACTATTATACACAAGTTTCTCAAAATGTCAATACGTATAAACAAAAAAAGAAACGCCCAAAAGCGCGGCGTATCAAGATAAAGCGGAGACAAACTTTCATGAAGCGGAAAAGTTAATCAGTTAAGGAATTATATGTAATATCCGGTACCGCTCTAATCACCTTTGTCCGCATTCGCATACTATAAAATGTCGGCGGCGATAGTCTTAAGCATACCGACTTAGGCGTTAAGCGCGACAGCTTT
Organism: uncultured Clostridia bacterium; assembly: GCA_947588805.1. Classification (GTDB taxonomy): domain Bacteria; phylum Bacillota; class Clostridia; order Oscillospirales; family Ruminococcaceae; genus Faeciplasma. The sequence goes on along the minus strand of CANPYR010000028.1, from coordinate 1,786 downwards.
TTCGGAGACTGTATAAACTTCCCTGAAACAGGCAAAAATATATATGCAAAACAAGAAGGCGGAAATTTTTCACAGACTTTTTTAATTACTAATTGCTAATTGCTAATTGCTAATTACTAATTGCTAATTACCGGTTTCGTATTTTACAAGGAGGTTTTAAAAATGAACAACGTTTACAGAGGAGAGATTTATTATGCCGACCTGAGTCCGGTAGTCGGCTCGGAGCAGGGCGGGATTCGTCCGGTACTTATCGTTCAGAACGACGTTGGGAACCGTCACAGTCCTACGGTTATCGCAGCGGCAATAACATCCCGCCAGGAAAAGACAAGGCTTCCCACCCATATCGAGATAGATTCGCGCTCCTGCGGGCTTGCCAAGGACAGCGTGGTGCTTTTGGAGCAGATAAGAACGATCGACAAGCAGCGGCTTAGGGAAAGAATGGGAACGCTGACTCCGCAGGCGATGGATAAGGTAAATAACGCGCTGTCGATAAGCTTCGGGCTGTGAGATTTCGGCGGGAAATGAAAAAGGAAGCGGGTAAAACTGCTTCCTTTATTTTTTATTCTTTAAATTAAATTATCGCGTTAGCGAAATATACCGTTCCTTCATCGGGAAAGTATAATATGACGAGTCTGTCGTCTAAATATTCAAATGTTTTCCATTTATATTCTTTTGAACGGTCCGGCCGTAATTTTTCCGGCACGCCTGCGCCGTCAAAAACAAAATCCATAAGATCCTCCGCGCCGTCGTCGGGGCCGTCGGAAAAGTCTGTGAAAAAGTCGCTGTTTCCGTCTGCCATATACCCCTCCGCTTCGCACTTGTCGCCTGTGAACCCGGCTTCGGATTCATAGTGAAATATGCGGGTGAATTCGTCGGGTATGGCGATCCCATAGCGCTCGTAGGGATTTTGGACTTCAAAGAATATTTGCTTGGAAAATTTTATAAATTCCGAGCAGATAAAAACCGTTCTGATAGCTGCGAATATTATGCATGCGAAGATTATTGCAGTTTTTATTATGCGGCTGGGGTGTGAGGTATTGTTTCGGTTCATTTTGCGGCCTCCCGTGGGGTTATGATGTGAATAATATAGCATGGAAATAGCGGGGAAGTCAAGGGGTTGGGGAGTCTATGAATCGTGGAGTGGGGGGAATGGCGGAGACAGAGGGGCGGGCGATGAATTTTGCTTGACGACGGAGGAGGGATGGAGTTGAGCGGCGAGGCTTCTGCTTCTGAACATCATATCGCTATTAACCCGAACAATCAAAATTCCGTTTTTGAAAGCATCAGGATGCATCAAAAAAAGAAGGAGGAGTATCAACGTCAAAACTTGCGTTGATACTCCCCACGCAAAAACAGCCAAAGCCATTTCGACTTTGACTGCCCTTACAAAAATCTGGAGCGGATTACGAGGCTCGAACTCGCTACCTCCACCTTGGCAAGGTGGCGCTCTACCGGATGAGCTAAATCCGCGGATAGTAGTTAGAGAATAGTTGTTAGTAGTTAGTATTGTTAAAAACAGCTAACAACTAACAGCTAACAACTAAACAACTAAAAACTATTTGGTGCCTCCGATCGGAATTGAACCAATGACACGGGGATTTTCAGTCCCCTGCTCTACCAACTGAGCTACAGAGGCGGGTAGATGACAGATAACAGAGAGTCAGAAAACAGAAATCTGATTTCTGATCTCTGAACTCTGAATTCTGAATGTGGCGACCCGGATCGGGCTCGAACCGACGACCTCTAGCGTGACAGGCTAGCGTTCTAACCAACTGAACTACCGGGC
>CANPYR010000027.1 GCA_947588805.1 uncultured Clostridia bacterium | reverse complement strand
CGTGAGAAGTATCCAAAAGGCGAATTGCCTTTCGGACTGGTTGATTTCCTTTAATGCGGGTGGAATGGACACACCCGAAAACCGAGATGTGGCCAAGGCGGCCACATCAAGAATACAGATGTCAGAAGTCAGATATCAGAATTACAAGGTTTTGCCTTCGGCGAGGAATTTAAAATATGGAGATAATATGTGCGGGAGGGGGCATTCCTCTTTTCCAAACCTATTGACATTTCCTTCCCAATCGGTTATAATATAAATAACTATATGCAAAAGAAGAAAGGATAATTTTATACAATGAGTCTTTTGGATAAAATTTTCGGGACTTACAGCTACCGGGAGCTTAAGCGCATCGAACCTATTAAGCAGAAGGTCCTGGATCTTGAAGAAAAATATAAAAGCTACAGCGATACCGAGCTTGCCGCCTGCACTCCGGCTTTCAAAGAACGCCTTGGCGCGGGGGAGACTCTTGACGATATAATGCCGGAAGCTTTGGCGGTCGCAAGAGAAGCCGCCGCAAGAGTTCTCGGCAAACGCGCGTTCCCCGTTCAGATAGTCGGAGCTATCGTTTTGCATCAGGGAAGAATAGCTGAAATGAAAACTGGCGAAGGTAAAACCCTTACCGCCTGCTTGGCTTCATATCTTAACGCGCTCTCGGGTAACGGCGTTCACGTCGTCACGGTAAACGACTACCTCGCTAAGTTCCAAGCCGAAGAGATGGGAAGAGTGTACCGATTTTTGGGACTTACCATCGGCGTTATCCTCTCATCCAAAGGGGGATTTAACAGCGCCGAGAGAAGAGCCGCGTATGCTTGCGACATAACCTACGGAACGAATAACGAGTTCGGCTTTGACTATTTAAGAGATAACATGGTCAAGGATAAAAAGGACAGAGTCCAGCGCGGCCACGCGTTTGCGATCGTAGACGAGGTAGACTCGATATTGATCGACGAAGCGAGGACTCCGCTTATCATTTCCGGCAGGGGAGACGACGCTTCGGCCCTCTATCAGCAAGCCGACAGGTTTGCTAAAGGTCTTAAAAAGGTCGTTATCGCGGAAACCGAAAATAAACAGGATACCGATACCATCTACGACGGGGATTATATAGTGGATGAAAAGGCCGGGACTGCGACTCTTACGCGCTCGGGCGTTGAGAAGGCCGAAAGAGCTTTCGGGGTGGAAAATCTTTCCGACCCGGAAAACGTTAATCTTTTGCATCATATAAATATAGCGATCAAAGCCAACGGCGTGATGAAAAACGATATAAACTACGTCGTTAAGGACGGAGAAGTCATTATAGTAGACGAATTCACCGGAAGACTTATGTACGGGCGGCGTTTCAACGACGGACTCCATCAGGCTATCGAAGCCAAAGAAGGCGTAAAGGTAGGAAGCGAGAGCAAGACTATCGCTACGATCACCTTCCAGAACTTTTTCAGGCTCTATAAAAAGCTCTCCGGAATGACCGGCACCGCCGAGACGGAGGAAAACGAGTTCAGGGAGATATATAAGCTCGACGTGGTGGTAGTGCCGACGAATAAGCCGATGATAAGGATAGATCACGAGGACGTGGTATATAAGACCGAGAGAGCGAAATTCAACGCCGTAGTGGACGAGATTGTCCGCTGTCACGAAAAGGGCCAGCCGGTTCTGGTCGGCACGGTATCTATCGAAAAATCCGAGCAGCTTTCAAAGCTTTTAAAGGCAAGAAGGATAAAGCACGAGGTCCTGAACGCGAAATATTACGAGCGCGAAGCTCAGATAGTGGCTCAGGCGGGACAGCTCGGCGCGGTGACTATCGCCACGAATATGGCGGGACGCGGAACGGATATCATGCTCGGAGGAAACGCGGAGTTTCTTGCAAAAGCCGATCTCGTCAAGGCGGGATACGACGACGGGCAGATATATGAAATTACAGGCTTCAACGAGACCGACGATCCCGAGATATTAAAGGGAAGAAGCGAATACGCAGCGCTGATGGAGAAATACTCCTCCGACATAAGCGAAAAGGCCAAAAAGGTCAAAGAGGTGGGAGGACTCTTTATTATCGGCACCGAAAGACATGAATCAAGACGAATCGACAACCAGTTAAGAGGACGTTCCGGACGTCAGGGCGACGAGGGAGAATCAAGGTTCTATCTTTCGCTTGAGGACGATTTGATGAGACTCTTCGGCGGGGATAGGGTAAATTCGCTTATGACGACGATGAATATCCCGGAGGATATGCCGATACAGGCGAAGATGATCACGTCGCTTATCGAATCCTCGCAGAAGAGAGTAGAGGGAAGAAACTTCAATATCAGAAAGAACGTACTGAACTACGACGACGTTATGAACGCGCAGCGCGAGATCATCTACGGCCAGCGCTCGAAGGTGCTCGAGGGCGAGGATATAAAGGACTATATCGAAAAGATGATAAAGGACTTTATCTCGGAGAACGTGGAGCTGTATCTTCCCGGAGACGAGCCGGAGCACTGGAATATTGCGGGGCTTAAAGAATTCTTCAACGGACTGTTTACGGATAAGAAGGAGTTCAACTATACCCCTGCGGAGCTCGACGAGCTTGATAAGAAGGAATTGGCGGAAGAGATAATTTCGGACGCGGAGGAAAAATATAAGCTCAAAGAGCAGGAGCTTTCAACGCCTATTATGCGCGAAGCGGAGAGAGCGGTGCTTTTGGAAGTGGTCGACAGAAAGTGGGAGCAGCATATAGACGACATGGACGAACTGAAAAGAGGTATTTCTCTTCGCTCCTACGGCAGCCACGATCCCGTCGTAGCCTACAGGATGGAAGGCTTTGATATGTTCGACGCGATGATCTCTTCCATCCGCGAGGATACAGTCAGAATCCTCTATCACCTGCACCTGAGAAAGGACCGGCCGATAGAGCGCAAACAGGTCCTTAAGCCGCTGCCGACAGGCTCTGACGGTTCTTTGAATCAGCAGAGAACGGTATCAAAGAAAAAACCCGGAAGAAACGACCCCTGCCCCTGCGGGAGCGGACTTAAGTATAAAAAGTGCTGCGGGCGCGATTAGAAGGCGGAGGTCAGAAGTCAGATATCAGAAATTTAAATATCGGAAATAATCAGCGCGAAACGGAGCGATCCATACAAAAAATTATAAAGGAAAGAAGGCAAATAATATGGCAAAACAAACGGCGTTTACAGCAGCGGATATATTGCTTCCGAGAGTGGAAGACATGAGAAAATGGCCGGTGGTGGCGTGCGACCAGTACACCTCCCAGCCGGAATATTGGGAAAGGGCGAGTAATACCGTGGCGGGAGCGCCGTCTACTCTTCGGCTGATCCTACCGGAGATCTATCTCGGAAAACCGGAGACCGAAGCCAGGATAAAAAAAGTAAATGAAAATATCAGAGAGTATATTTCCGAAGAAATATTCAAAGAGTATAAAAATTCGTATATATATGTAGAGAGGATCCAGTCCGACGGAGTCCTAAGACAGGGAATAGTCGGAAAGGTCGATCTTGAGGAATACGACTACAGCCCGGAATCGAAATCAAAGATAAGGGCTACCGAAGCGACGGTAGAGGAAAGGATCCCGGCAAGGCTTGAGATAAGAACCGACGCTGAGATAGAGCTTCCGCATATAATGATACTGATAGACGACAGGAAGAAGACGGTTATCGAGCAGCTTGCCGACAGAAGATCCTCCATGCTTAAGGTATACGAGACCGAGCTTATGCTCGGCGGGGGATACGTGACGGGGTATTTGCTCGGCGAAGAGGAGAAGAAGATATTTGAGTCCGCGCTCGACGAATACTGCGAAGGAAAAGAGACGCCGTTTGCGATGGGAGACGGGAATCACTCCCTTGCCACCGCCAAGGCGCATTATGAGAAGTTAAAGGCCGAAAATCCCGGGAAGGATATGTCGGATCACCCGGCGAGGTATGCTCTTTGCGAGCTTACGAATCTTCATTCCGACGCGCTTAAGTTTGAAGCGATTCACAGGCTCTTAAGGGTAGACGATCCCTACAGGTTCATAATGGAGATGTCGATGGAGCTTGAGCTTTCGGGTCTTAAGTCGGATCAGAGCGTAAGGATCCACAGAAACTATTCGACGAGAGACTTATACATAAGAAATCCGCTTTCCGAGCTTTCGGTCGGGAGCGTACAGGCGTTCATAGATAAATACATAAAAGAAAACGGCGGCGAAGTGGATTACATCCACGGTACCGACGTGATAAAGAGACTTTCGACGGAGCCCGGGGTGATAGGGTTCGAGTTTCTGCCGATAAAAAAGGAAGAATTATTCCCCGCAGTCATGAAGATGGGAGCGCTGCCGAGAAAGACTTTCTCTATGGGAAGCGCCGCGGACAAGAGATATTATCTTGAAGCGAGAAAGATTCGATAACGTTAGAATGTTAGAACGTCAGAGGGATAGAGAGTTAGAGACTTTAAGCTGTAAGCCGAGACTTTTCCGCGCTTATTTTCGGGGGGACCGCGTTAAAGAGCTTGGCAGGACGAAGCTATGGGGGCGGCTTCTGTCTTTCATCTCGCTGTTAAATGGGGCGCGCCCCCACAAATAAAATTTATTCGGAGCCGACATGAAAAACATATACATGATATTTTCAGCCACCGATCTGAAAATCGGAAAGATGATAAGATTCGTAACCAAAAACAGCTATAATCACTGTTCGGTCTGCCTGCAGCCCGATCTCGGAAGATTTTACTCCTTCTCACGCGTTTACCGCTCGAACCCGCTCATAGGCGGGTTTGTCACCGAATCGCCGCTCAGATATACCCTGAGCTCGCGCACGCGTCTTAAAATAATAAAAATCCCGGTCAGCGACATAAGATATAACGCCGTAAAAGAGCTTATATCCGATATGCGCGAACGCGGGGATGAATATGTATATAATTATTTTTCCGCGGCGGGATATCCGTTCGGGAAAAAATTCGAGAGCAAAAACGCCTATACCTGCGCGGAGTTCGCTCATACCGTACTTAAGACCGCGGGGATCCCGGCGCCGGAAAAGGCGAATATCTACGAAATGGAGCTTGCGCTCTCGGGGTACCAGACTACCGAGGGAAGAGCGGTGGATATTTTAGGAAATACCGTCTGGGGCGAGGACAGATATCTTGAACACGTCGGAAAGACTCGCCAGGCTATTCAGATGGCGAAAAGATTCCGAAGATTGGTCTCCAGGGATAGTTGTTAGTTGATAGTTATTAGTTATTAGTTGAGGAAGAGATTTTGGATCTCCCTTACCGTTTGGCATATTGCTTTAACGCCCGAATCTTCGAGTTCTTTGCGGGTACCGTAGCCGTAGAGAACCCCGACGCATGAGAGGGCGTTTTCTTTTGCGCCTAAAGCGTCATACCCTCGGTCTCCTATCATGACCGCTTCGTCGGGCTTGGCTCCAAGCTCCTTAAGCGCTTCGGCGATGACCTCGGCTTTTGTCATGTCCTCGCCGTCAAGGGGGATCCCTTTTATCACGCTAAAATATTTCTTGAGATCAAAATGCTCAAGTATCCTTATACAGAATACCTCCGGCTTTGAAGTGGCGACCGAGAGAATATGCCCCGAATCCCGAAGAGCCGATAAAAGCTCCGGGATACCGTCATAAACCGAATTTTCAAAAAGCCCTCTTTCCGAAAAATACTCCCGGTATACGTCCACCGCTTCACGCGCCCTATCTTCCGACATCCCGGCAAACTTCATGAAAGATTCGATAAGCGGAGGTCCTACGAATGCTTCAAGCTCCCCGTCGGGCGGCAATTCGAGCCCGTAGTTTTTGTATACGTGCTTCACGGAATTTATGATCCCCGGCGCGCTCTCGGTGAGAGTGCCGTCAAGATCGAAAAGAATATATTTATATCTGTCAAAACCGATATAATTATTACAAATAGTATTCATAAAATCAATCCTTCGCATCGTACCAGCTGTGGCCGGAATTTACGTCCGCCGTGAGCGGCACCGCCATTTTTACCGCGTTCAACATCTCCTCCGAAAGGACCTTCGCGGCCTGATCCTTACAGCTCTCCGCGGCTTCGACTATAAGCTCGTCGTGGACCTGCAAAATAAGCTTCGCGTCAAGATTTTCCTCTTTGAGCCGCCTGTAGACCTTTATCATCGCGATCTTTATAACGTCCGCGGCGGTCCCTTGGATGGGAGCGTTCATCGCCGCACGCTTTCCGAATGCGCGCAGGTTTCCGTTGGAGGATTTAAGCTCGGGGAGATATCTTCTTCTTCCGAAGAGAGTGGTAACGTATCCGTTTTTCTCGGCTTCCGCTACGGTATCCTTCATGAATTTATCTATCCCCGGATAAGTCCCGAGGTAGTTTCTTATATACCTGTCGGCTTCCTGGACCGAGCAGTTGACGTCCTTTGAAAGACTGAAAGCGCCGATCCCGTAGATAATACCGAAGTTGACAGCTTTAGCAGCCCTTCTCATGTTCGCGTCGACGAATTCCTCCGGGAGCCCAAAGACCTGAGCCGCGGTGCGGGTATGGATATCCGCGCCGGACAAAAACGCCGCCTGCATCGCTTCGTCCCCGCTCATCGAAGCCAAAACTCTCAGCTCGATCTGGCTGTAGTCTGCGTCCAAAAGGATCTTTCCGTCCTCGGCGACGAAGAATTTTCTCATATTTCTCCCGAGCTCCTTGCGGACCGGGATGTTCTGCATATTCGGGTTTGAAGATGAAATGCGGCCGGTTCTTGTTTCGGTCTGTTTGAATTCCGACCTCACCCTACCGTCGGGACAGACTTCCTCCAAAAGCCCGTCTACATATGTTGAAAGAAGCTTTGTAAGCGTCCTGTAGTCAAGAACGTCCTGAGCGATAGGATTTATAGGAGCGAGCTCCTCCAAAACCTCCGCGCCGGTAGAATATCCGCGGTGATTTTTCTTTCCCGGCTTTAAGCCGAGCTCGTCGAAAAGGACCTGCCCGAGCTGCTTCGGGGAGCTTATATTGAACTTTCGTCCCGCCTGCGAATATATCCTATCTTCAAGCTCGGAAATGTCCGATTTTAAGCTATCGCCGAAGGATCGGATACCGTCCGAATCGACCTTGACCCCCAATACCTCCATCGAAGCCAAAACCTCGCAGAGCGGCTGCTCGATATCGAATAGGAGCGAGGACATGCCGGTTTCTTCCACTCCGTTTTTAAGCTTCTCACTCAAAAGCGGAAGCGCGGAAAGCTCCGCGTAAGGGCTATTTTGATTATACGATATGGAATTTACGCCGCAGAGATTACTTACAGTATAGTCTGTGGCCTGAGAATTGAGGATATACCCCGCGAGTTCGCAGATGAAAACGAGATTATTAAGTTCGCGGGAATTTTCAAAGCAGAGCTTGTAAGCGTTTTTTCCGGAGAAAGTGATCTTAGGCCCGGGGGAGGAGAGATATGAAAGGATAAGATCCTTATCCTCCGAAGAATAGACCGAGGAGCCGTCCAAAATGTCGAGCCGCCCGCCGGAATAGATAAAGTAGGTGGTTTTTCCGGACCAGCCGCTTAAGGCTTCGGGAGTAAGGATTTTTTCTTCAAGCTCTTTTTGGGGCGCGGAGGAATTTGCCGGAGCCGCCGCGCGTTCAAATCCCAAGCGGTCAAGAAGCTTGAAGCACTCAAGCTCGGTGAGTATCTTCGAGACTTCGTCGCAGTCCGGAGCCTTGAAGGAATACTCAAAGCGATCTTTCGGAACGGGAGCGTCGCGGACTATGGTCGCGAGCCACTTCGATTCAAACGCGGAATCCTTTCCCTCCGAAAGTTTGGTCCTGACCCTGTCGGTAATTTTAAGGCTGTCAAGATTTTCATAGATATATTCAAGCGAGCCGTACTCGCGCACAAGCGATAAAGCGGTCTTTTCGCCTATTCCGGAAACGCCTGGGATATTGTCCGAGCTGTCGCCCATAAGGGCTTTTATGTCGATAAGCTTTATCGGCTCGGTCCCGTATTCCTCGGTAAATTTCTCCCGGTCGTAGCTGATAGTTTCGCGCATGGAGGAGAATCTGACGGTGACGTTATCCGAGATAAGCTGGAAGGAATCGCGGTCTCCTGTGAGGATATAAGCTTCGTCGCCTGCGTCCGAGAAGATCTTTGAAACCGATCCCAGGATATCGTCGGCTTCAAATCCCGGGAGCTCCAAGATATTTATCCCGAGCGCAGAAAGAAGCTCTTTAAGCTTCGGAAGCTGCACGGCGAGCTCGTCCGGCATTCCGTGGCGGGTGGCCTTATAGTAGTCGCATTTGAGATGCCGGAAGGTCTTTTCCGGAAGATCGAACGCGACCGCGACGCAGTCCGGATTTAAAAGCTCGGTCTCTCTTAAATATATGTTCATGAATCCCGTGATAGCGTTTGTAGGGAAGCCCTTTGACGAGTTAAGGATCTTTATCCCGTAAAAGGCACGGTTTATTATGGAGTTTCCGTCTACTATCAGTATTCGCATAAAGCGTCCTCCTGTTTAGGTGATGATGGGTTTGGGTGCGGGGCGCAGTCGGTAATAATTCGGCGGAAAAGCAGCGAATCCCGCCGCCGCGTTTGCGCGCCCGTCGTTCACGGCGAATGAAAGACAGAAGCAAACGCCCATAGCTTCAACCCGCTAAAGCCGGGTTCCCGCAATCAAGTAAAAAATCAGCGTCGGAAAGCTTCGGCATATAACATATAAAAAACTATCCTCCGATCCTCCGACGTTTTGTCCTATAATACAGTATAGCACAGTTTCAAAGGTTTGAAAAGAGGAATTTTCAAAAAAGTTTAAAAAAGGACTACACAAATGAAAAATTATGTGTTATAATAAGGGGAAATGAAAAAACCGTTAAGACTTTTCATAATAAAAGTCATAATTTACAATTTGCAATTTACAATTCACAATTCATAAAAACACGGGAAAGGATGAAATGTTTTGGCAAGAGTGCTGAAGGTAACGGAGGAAGGCGCGGAATTTATTATCCACGGCGAGAGGGTAAAGGTGGATTTTAAGAAGTGCGTGGAGAACTTCAAGAAGCAAAACGCGGGATCTACCCACACGGTGGCTTCAAGAGACATAAGAAGATACAGGTTTTATTTCTATTCCGAGCCGGAGGTAGAGATATGCTTCCGCGGGATATTCAAGGACCTGAAATTCAACTCGCTCCGAAAGAAGATAGAAAAAGCGGGGTATCATACCTACGACATCAGCTGATCGGTCAAGATAAGATGGAATGGTTTGAGATAGGCGGCGTAAGGATAAAAAGAACCTGCGGTCTTTCGCCGATGGCTTCGGTGGCCGACAGGGCGTACCGCGATATATGTAAAGAATTCGGGGCCGCGTATCTTTGCAGCGAGATGGTATCCGCAAAAGGATTATGCTATTCCGGCGCGGGATCGTATGAGCTCTGCGAGGTATACGAAAACGACAGGCCGTACGCGATACAGCTTTTCGGCGAAGAGCCGGAATATATAAACCGCGCGGTTAAGCTTCTTAAGCCTTTCCGGCCGGATATAATAGATATAAACATGGGCTGCCCGGTAGCTAAAGTGGTGAATCCCGGCGGCGGGTCCGCGCTTATGAAGACTCCGGAGCTTGCGGCGGAGATAGTGAGGGCTGCGGTATCCGCGGCCGAATGTCCCGTAACGGTAAAATTTCGCTCGGGATGGGACGAAAAGAGCATAAACGCCGTGGAATTTGCGGAAATGATGGAAAAAGCGGGAGCTTCGGCGCTTACGGTCCATCCGAGAACGAGAGCGCAGATGTACAGCGGACAAGCCGACTGGAGCATAATAAAAAAGGTCAAGCAGGCTGTAAGCGTTCCGGTAATAGGAAACGGGGACATAACAAGCGGCGAGGACGCGGAAAGGATGTACCGAGAGACCGGGTGTGATTTTGTCACGGTGGCGAGAGCTTCAAACGGCAGGCCATGGATATTTAAGGAAATAGAGAGTTATCTTGAAACCGGAGTTTCGCCGGACGGGCCGAGCATGGAAGAGCGCGCCAAGATCCTAATGCGGCACGTTGACAGGATAATAGAATACAAAGGCGAGAGCAGGGGAATAAGGGAAGCGAGAAAGAACGTGGCGTGGTATTTTAAAGGGATGCGCGGGGCGGCAGCGCTGAGAAACAGCGCGGGAATGCTTGAGACGAGAGAGGATGTTGTGAGGATGATTGAGGGGAGCATGGTTGAGAACAGAGAGGAGTGAAGCGGCGGGATTCGCTGCTTTTGATGCAGTCGCTACAGACTGCGCACGAAAACTTGCCGGGTTTTGTCCGTGAGACAACCGAGACTGTCGTTTTTGCCGAGGACAGTCGAACGGGAACAAAACAGGCAATGTTTTCCCGCCTTCTCCCGCTCATCTCGCCGCCGCCCGAAGGCTTTCTGCTTCTGACTTTAATTTTCTACAGTCATAAAGCTTACTAACTGAACCGATAGTTTTCTGCCGCTGAATTTTACTTTTAGCGTATCCCCGGGCTGGTCAGGTTTTGACAGCATTGGCTGTCAAAAGGGGAGACGGCCTGCGGCGTCTCCCCGGGCCCCTCTGTGGCGATATGCTTCGATTATTCTTGTGTATACGTTTTGCTTATTCTTGCGCATACGCTAACGCTTATAGAGTGTTTCGCGCCTGCGGGCGCGACCAAAGGGCCAGCCCTTTGGAATCCTGCGGCCTTTTGAGGAAAGGCCGGCGAAACCTTTTTAATTCCCCCTTACCCCCACCCCCTGCAAAAATTTTCTAACCGGAGATCGCCCCATGCCCTATACCGATATAACCTACGAAAAACTTTCCGATAAAATCTTCGCCGCAGTCTCCTCCGAACACCGCTTCGGTACCGACGCTTTCCTCCTTGCCGACTTCGCCGCCCCGCGCCATAAGGACCGCGTTATCGATCTCTGCGCCGGTACGGGTATCGTCTCCCTTCTTATGCTTCGGGATTTCGCGCCGCAGTCTGTTAAAGCGGTTGAAATACAGGGGAAAGCTTACGATCTTATGGTTTTGTCAAGATCCCGATCCGGGCTTTTAAACTTTGAGCCGGTCCTGGGAGATCTTAAGACGTTCCGCGAGCCTGTCCCCGCTGACGTTATAACCTGCAACCCGCCGTATTACGCCGAGGGAACGGGTAAAAAAAGCGCGGATTCGTCGCTCGCGGCGGCAAAGCATGAGCTTTTGTGCGACATATCCGACGTGTGCCGCTCTGCGAAGAAAAATCTTAAATTCGGCGGCAGACTTTGTATATGTAACCGTCCCGAGAGACTTGCGGACTGCGTTTTTGCGATGCGGGAAAACGGTATCGAACCCAAGCGCCTTCGCACGGTGCATAAGACCGCGAAGGATCCGGCTTGGCTGATTTTGCTTGAGGGAAGAAGCGGCGGTTCGGGATTTATGAGGATCGAGCGCCCGCTTACGGTGTATGAAAACGGGGAGTATTCGGAGGAAATGAAGAGAATCTACAGGATTTCGGAGTGATTATTTTGGGAAAGCTTTATATAGTCGGAACGCCGATAGGAAATCTTGAGGATATGACTTTTAGGGCGGCAGAAACGCTTAAAAGCGTTGATTTTATCGCGGCTGAGGATACGAGAGTCACGGCAAAGCTTCTGTCGCGTTACGGGATAAAGAAGCCGACGGTAAGCTATCACGAGCATAACAGAAAATACGCCGGTCCGGAGATACTTGCAAGGATAGAAGCCGGAGAGACCTGCGCGGTCGTTACCGACGCCGGGATGCCGTGCATATCCGACCCGGGAGAAGATCTGGTAAGATTTGCCGCCGAAAGAGGGATAAGGGTAGAGGTTGTGCCCGGCCCGAGCGCAGTCGTTTCGGCGCTTGCGGTGAGCGGGCTTGATACTTCTAAGTTTGCGTTTGAGGGATTTTTATCAACTGCTCCGAATTCAAGAAAGGAAGCGTTGGAAGCGTGCGCGAAGGAGCCGCGGACGGTGATATTCTATGAAGCGCCGCACAAGCTTGTCCAAACGCTTAACGATCTTTACAAATATTTCGGCGAGAGGAAGATAAGTATCTGCCGCGAGCTCACCAAGCTCCACGAAGAGGTAATAAGGACCGTGCTCTCGGAAGCGGTAACGCTTTACGACGACGAGTCAAGAAAGCCCAAGGGAGAATTTGTGCTGGTAGTAGAGGGATACAAAGAAGCTCCGAAAGCGGATATAACTATAGAAGAAGCGGTAGGGATCGCCCGCGAGATGATAGAGGGCGGGATGAAGAAGACGGAAGCCTGCCGAGCCGCAGCGAAAAGGACAGGCTTTTCAAAGAGCGAGATTTACGGGAAGTTAGAGGGAAGCAGTTTGGAAAAGTCCGGTTTCTGAATGCCCGGATTATGGATTATGTATTCGGTCTTCTGATAGGGGGAAGCCGGAAAAGTCGTTGGGAGCGAAACCCGCACCCGCGCCTTTATGTCGCCGACGGTTAAGCGCAGAAACCTATAGTTACAACGTCTGATTTCTGATTTCTCAATTCTGTCTTCTGATAGCGTCGGGATTCGCTGCATATCTGCTGAATCACTACCGACTGTGCCCGCCAAACTTGCCGGGTTTTGTCTGTGAGACAGCCGAGACTGTCGTTTAACAACGCGATTAAAAATCTTTGAGGACGGGACACGCGGGATTTTGCCCAAGAGAGCGTCCTGCGGACGGTCGATTGGCTGCAAAATCAGCTTGTCTTTTGGTCGATAATTTATGACCGCGAAGTCCGAAAAGCAAGTTTTAACGCTTTTAACAACGCGATTAAAACTCTTTGAGGACGAGCGGTCGATAATTTATGACCGCGAAGTCTGAAAAGCAAGTTTTAACGCTTTTAACAACGCGATTAAAACTCTTTGAAGACGAGCGGTCGGTCGTTTATGACCGCGAAGTCTGAAAAGCAAGTTTTAACGCTTTGTTTTGAGGGCGGTCGAACGGGAACAAAACCGGCAATGTTTTCCCGCCCTTCCCCGCTCATCCCGCCGCCTACCCCACTCTATAAAAAAGGACCGACTCCCATGACTCACATCCTCCCACTTCCCCCCGCGTCCTCCATCCGAAAAATGTCCCCTCAGGATATCGACGGGGTTTATAAGATCGAGACCGATTGCTTTGAATCCGAAGCCTGGCCGAGAGACGACTTTGAATATATCGCTTGCTGCGAGCCGCGGTATGTAACGGCGCTCGTGTATATACTTGACGGGAAGGTCGCGGGGTATATCAGCGGGAGCTGCGTTATGGGGGAGCTGGAGATAAATTCCGTCGCGGTGGATAAAAAGCTGCGAAACCGCGGGATCGCTACCGCGCTTATAAACGCGCTTGAAAAGGCCGAGGAGCCGGATAGGGCTTTTTTGGAGGTCAGAACGTCTAACGCTCCCGCAAGAAGTCTTTATTCCGCGCTCGGTTTTGAAGAATACGGAATACGGAAAAAATATTATACCGCGCCCGAGGAGGACGCGGTGCTGATGAGAAAAGAATACCGAAGGAAGTGATTTAATGAAGCTTTTGGCGATAGAATCATCCTGCGACGAGACTGCGGCGGCGGTGGTAGAGGACGGAAGAAAGGTCCTTTCAAGCGTAGTAGCTTCACAGATAGAAGAACATAAGCTCTACGGCGGGGTGGTGCCGGAGATAGCTTCAAGAAGGCATGTAGAGAGCATATCGGGAGTGGTTTCGGAGGCTATGTATTCCTCGGGCCTTGGGTTTTCCGATCTTGACGGAGTCGCCGTGACCTACGCCCCCGGGCTTATAGGAGCGCTCCTGGTTGGCGTGAGCTATGCAAAAGGGCTGTCTCTTGCAACGGGGCTTCCGCTCGTTCCGGTCCATCATATCGCAGGGCATATCGCGGCAAACTATATTGCGCACCCCGATCTTGAACCGCCGTTTTTATGTCTTATAATAAGCGGAGGTCACAGCCATATCGCGGTAGTGGAGGATTATACCGTTTTCAGAGTTATCGGAAGAACTAAAGACGACGCGGCGGGGGAATGCTTCGATAAGGTCGCAAGAACGCTCGGGTATCCCTATCCCGGAGGAAAATACATCGACGAAGCCGCTAAGTCCGGCAACAGAACGGCTTATAAATTCACACATCCAAAGGTTTCGGGCGGGAAATACGACCTAAGCTTTTCGGGATTAAAGACCGCGGTGATAAATCTCGTTCACAACGCGGAGCAAAAAGGGGAGACGGTGATAAAAGAGGACGTGGCCGCGTCGTTTCAGAAGACCGTAGGGGATATTTTGGGCGAGAAGCTTTACGCGGCGGCGAGCGATTTGGGGTATAAGAAGATTGTGATAGCCGGAGGGGTATCGGCAAATTCCGGGATCAGGTCGAAGATGAAGTCGGTAGCGGATTCTCTCGGAGCGAAGCTTTATCTGCCGGAGATAAAATATTGCGGGGATAACGCCGCGATGATCGGCGCGCAGGGGTATTATGATTACTTGGCGGGAAGGCGCGGGGATATGAGGTTGAACGCTGCGGCGACTTTGGAGCTGGGGATGAGTTAAGGCGAAGATGGGGAATACGGACGAGCGGGAAGCTGCGGCTTTAGTCGGCTTAATATTTTCGCCATGCCGAAAAAATCAGGAGCGCCCGGGGTTGAAAACGGCGGCGGGATTCGCTGCTTTTGCTGTAGTCGCTGCCGACTGCGCCCGCCCACCCTCCCTTCCCCGCTCATCCCGCCGCCGTCCGTAGCCTATCCCTTCGCATAATTGAAAGCCATAATCAGGAAGTCCTCAATCTCGTCTTTTCGCTTCCAAAAAATAAAACCCAACCCATCGCATAACGAGGAAATAGCCATGAAAAAATTTAAGCATTTTACATTTATTGCCATTACTGCTCTGATCTTTTCCGCTTGCGCGGACGCGATCCCGGAACCGCTTGTAAGCAAAGCTCCGAAAACCGTCGCGGAGGATCTCCCGCCCGTGCAGGAGCCTTATCCGGTAAGCGTCGAAAACGATACCTTTGAGAGCTCGCCGCAGAGCGTGGTATCCCTCTCGCCTTCGGTCACAGAGATACTGAACGAGCTCGGACTCGGAGACAGGATTCTTGCCGTGAGCGATTACTGCGACTATCCCGAGAGCGTGAATTCTCTCCCAAGAGTCGGCTCTCCGGCTTCTCCGGATCCGGAAGCGATCATATCGGCGGCTCCGGAGATCCTTATCACAGCTTCTCCGATCGCGGCTACGGATATTCTTAAGCTCAGGGAGGCGGGGATCCGCGTTTTGGAGATCAAATCCCCGGACAGCTTCGGCGAACTCTGCGATACCTATTTTAAGCTCTCGTTCATCTTCTTCGGAGCCTTAGAAGGTCCCGCGAACGCAAGAAACGCGTATTCCGCAATCGATTCAAAGATGTCGGAAATAAGCTCAAACGGCTTCGGAAAGACCTTCGTCGTCGTGGAGGACTATGCCCCCGACGGGCTTATGCTTTCGCCGCAGTCGTCTCTGAGCGGGAATTTATTCGCGCCGTTCGGCGAGAATCTTTGGAAAGAGGATAAATTCAACGCGACGGAGGACGAGCTTTTCGAGATAGGCCCGGACGTGGTGTTTTATTCCGGCGCGGTGGATGAAGACGACGTAGAGAAGACTTTCCCGCATTCAAAGCTTATAGAGATAGATTTCACACGCGTTGAAAGGCCGTCGCAGAGACTTGTCGAGATGTTACAGAAAGCGGAGCAAGAGCTGTCAGAGGACAGATAGACAGAGGACAGAAGACAGAATTTGGAAAGGAGAGCTTGTGGGGGGAAGCTCTCTTTTTTGGGCTATGAGGGCTGACGGCGGCATGAACGTGAAACGGCGGGGGGATAGAGCAGTTTTCGGCGCGGACAGAAAAGCATTCCTTGCCGTTTCATAAAAATTTGCTCCTACCTCTTGACAAACTCGTCTTTTGGGGGTATGATTATAATCAGTGATATAGTGGATTATTGCGCAAATTATCTGCGCGGCGGGAGCTTTCCCGGAAGTTTCGCTCATATCACCTTCAAGAAGAAAGGTTATTTAAGAAAGGACTTAAAGGAAATGAAAAGAATTTTAGCGTTTATTCTTGCGGCGTTTATGATCATGTCTACCTTTGCCGCCTGCGGAGATCCTATTAACGAGAATCCCGAACCCGATCAGGGGGGCGTCGCGACTGCGGCTCCGGCCGTGAGCGGGGATATAGCTCCCGAAGAGCCGCCGGCGGGGGAAAACGGCGAGGTCATCCCGCAGAACCCGAACCCCTCTAACGGCGAGACCTGGAACGGCTACGATATAAGCTTCGTAGAGGAAAACGGCATCGAATATGTCTGGGAAAACTGCTCGAACGAGACCAAAGCGAACCTTGCGGCGGCTATGAACGCCATCCGAGATATGACAGGGTTCATCCCGCTCGCGTATCCTCTTGAGGACGGCGAAGCGCGCGGCGCGGAGGTATATGATTTCATACAGCTTGTTTTAAACTGCTCGATGGACTATCCCTACGTTTTGAACCGCTTCTTAAAGCATGACAACGACGGCGACGGAAAAGTGGACGCTATGACTGCGCTGTTTAATCTTGATATAATCGCTTCCGAGGAGCAGGCCTGGGATATGACCGCAAAGCTCAACGCGAAGCTTGACGAGATAGTTTCGGGGATGCCTGACGGAAGCGAATACGATAAGCTCATGTATCTTCACGAAGCGCTTGTATTCAACTGCAAGTACTCCGAGGAGGTCCCGACGTTCTATACCGCATACGGAGCGCTTGTAGACGGAATGGCGACCTGCCAGGGATACGCGGACGCTATGCATATGCTCTTATCAAGAGCGGGCTTTGAGACGGTGTTCTGCATCGGAAGAGGAAACAACGCGAGCGTTACGCACAAGTGGAACTATGTAAAGCTTTCCGACGGGCAGTGGTATATAATCGACCCGACCTGGGCCGACCCTGCCGACAAGGACGACCCGGCATACATCAACTACGACTATTTCCTCATTTCCGACGAGGAGCTTTTAAAGGATCACAAGGAAAAATTTGAGAATCCGTTCTTCACAGAGCCCGTAGCGAGCTCGATGGAGCACTGCTACCACATCACCGAAGGCTACTACTGCACGACCTACGACGAAGCTAAGGCGGTGGTATCTCAGCAGATCAAGGACTGCGACTCCGAGGGAAGGCACTATGTATATCTGAGGCTGTCCGACGAGTCGGTCTTTGAGGACGTAAGGGACAGGATGCTGAAAGCGAACCGCGACGACGGAAGTCACGGCGAGATCATGCAGCTTATAGCCGATAACGGTCCGTCCTTCAATTCAAAGAGCTGGTCGGTATATAACGGCCACGAAGAAGGCGCAGGTCCGCTGACGTTTATAATTACGCTCAAGGACGCCGAATAGAGAAAAGACAGGCGCTGCGGCAGCTGAGAGTTAAGAGCTGACGGCGGGGATTCTGCGATGAATGCTTCATCTCCGCGTTAAGAAAGCTTGGGGTGCGGCGGCGAGATTCGCTGCTTTATTGCTGAATTACTACCAACTTTATCGCTCCTCGCCGCCGGCATGGCTTCTGAGCTTCATTTCATTCTGAAATGAAGGCTCGGCTGATGATTTCGGGGCTTCTGCCACTACGCTAACATGCATGAGGGCGCGGATTAGCGGCGGCGAGATTCGCTACTTTACTGCTGAATCGCTACCGACTGCTCCCCACCAAACTTGCCGGGTTTTGTCCGTGAGACAACCGAAGCGGTCGTTTAACAACGCGATTAAAACTCTTTGAGGACGAGCGGTCGGTCATTTATGACCGCGAAGTCCGAAAAGCAAGTTTTAACGCTTTGTTTTGAGGGCAGTCGAACGGGAACAAAACCGGCAATGTTTTCCCGCCCGGCCCGCGAATCTCGCCGCCGCCCGAGGGCTTCTGCCACTGATTTTTACTTTTAGCGTACGCCCGGGCTTCTTGTTTTGACAGCATTAGCCGTCAAAAGGGGAGACGGCCTGCGGCCTTTTGAGGAAAGGCCGGCGAAACCTTTTTAGTTCCCTCTCTCCGAACGCTTATCGCATTATATATTACCCTTTTTCAAATTCAGATAGGAGGAAAAAATCATGAACCTAAAACGCCTTGCGGCTACAGTCTTAGCCGCCCTGCTGCTTCTGTCGTCCCTCTCGGGCTGCGGAAGAGTCGCCGAGGAACCCCTCGAGGGACCTGCCGTTACGCCGGACGCGTCTGTTACCGAGCCGCCGATAACTACCCTCGCGCCCGATACTACTACGGAAGCAACTACTACCGAACCCGTGACTACGACCGAGCCGGTAACTACTACCGAAGCGACCACTACCGCGGCAACTACTACTGCGGCCGCTACCGAAGCGACGACTAAAAAGACTTCTAAGGATGATTATACCGTCGAGCCTATGTCCGCGACGATGTATGCGACTATGTCCCTGAACGTAAGAAAAGGCCCTTCTACCGATTTCGACAGAATAGGCGCTCTTGCCGAGGGCGAACAGGTCACGGTCACCGGACGCGCTTCTACCGGATGGTATGAGATAAATTATAAGGACGGGACCAAGGGATTCGTAAGTAATCTCTATCTCTCGACCGATAAGCCCGCGGCGGCCGTCACCAAGCCCGCGGTCACTACTTCGGACGAGTATGACGAATATGAGAATCTTGACGGCGAGGACGAGGTTGAAAACGTCCCCGAGGGAGGAAACGTAAGCCAGCAGAATAATTCTTCCGGCGACCAGACGCAGAATTCCGCTCCGACTACGGCTCTGAGCGAAGGCTGGGTTCAGAATAACGCCTGCGGATATATGTATAATCTCTTTACCGAGGACAGATTCAAGAACGCCCTTACGAAGATCGCGACCGCTATCGAGGGGATGCAGTCTTCGGTAAATATCGGGGAATACGTTTCCTCCGATGAAGCGGGAGAGATCGCAAGTAACCTTGTGCATATGGCGGGAACCGGTTACTGCTACTTCAACTGCGTAAGCGACAGAACGGGAACGAATCTTTCTCTCAGCTACTACTGCAGCACCCTTTCGGAAGCGCAGGAGATGGTAAGAGCGCTCAACGCGAAGACCGGGGAGATCCTTGCCGGATGCTCGGGGATGTCGGAGTATAATAAAGTTAAGTATATATATGAATATCTCTGCCGGAACGTAGTTTACGGCGGCAAGTACGACGCTTCGACCTACGGACCGATCTGCGACGGCGGAGCAACTTGTTTGGGATATGCGAAAGCGACGTTCTATCTGCTTTCAAGAGCGGGATTTGACGTTGTATACGGAGTCGGAAGAGGACTCGGCGACATGCATGCTTGGGTCAAGGTAAAGATAAACGGCAACTGGTATAACGTCGACACCGGATGGGGAGACCCTGACGGAAACGCTTCAAAGGACGACTCCAACTATCTCAACTACGACTTCCTCTGCGTGACTGATCAATATATGAAAGAGACAAGACTTGCGGTGTTTGATCTTTCGCGCTACTTCAAATCCCCCTCGGCGACCTCTACGGATCTCAACTGGTACTATCTGAACGGCTGTCTTGCGACGACCTACGAGGACGGAATAAACATAATCAGCAAGCAGGTAGAGAGCGCGGCGAAGGATACGGATTCGCAGTACGTATACATAAGATTGCAGTTCACGACGGACGACGTATTCAAGCAGTTTAACGAGCACTTCTCTCTTAAGACGATCCAGAGCGAGATCGTGAAGCCGATCACATCGAAGAGGGTAGCGAATTCAAAGATAAGCGACGCGTCGAATGAAGTCAAGAGAACTCGTAGCATGACTATCAGAATGAGAAAAGGATAAATAATAGATCAGGGGACGGAGAAGATCCGGCCCCTGGTTTTTTTTGAGTTCTTCCGTTATTAACCCGCTTTCTGCTTGCCGCCTTTCACTAAATGCGGCCGCTTAGGGCGGGTTCCCATCTTCTTATCCCTCTTGCATTTTTGGGGAAAATGTGGTATACTATTACCGTAATCATTTTGATACTATTACAGGAGGTATAAATCATGGATAAAATTACAAAAGATTCTGTTATCGGCGACATTTTAGACGTGGATTTCGGCTGCGCTCCGCTCTTCCTTGAAATGGGGATGCACTGTCTCGGTTGTCCCTCGGCGCGGGGAGAGACTATAGGCGAAGCTTGCGCCGTTCACGGAAACGATCCCGAAGAACTCGTTAAAAAGCTTCGCGAATATTTCGGTCAGAATGCTGACTGATCCGAACGGTTTTGAATATCCCGAAAATCCTAAGAATTTTAAAAATTCTAAAAATCCGGAAAACCCCCTCTCGGTAAGGCTTCCTAAACGGCTCTTGCACTGCGCCGGGCTTGTCGGGGAAGGGGCTTCGGCCTTGGACGTCGGGACAGACCACGCTCTCCTGCCGTGTTATTTGATAAGTACCGGGAGGGCGAAGTTTGCATACGCTTCCGACGTAGCGGAGGGCCCTCTAAAGTCGGCGGAAAGGACCGTTTCTCGGCTCGGGCTCGGGGACAGGATAGCTCTTATTCGCTCGGACGGGCTTAAGAATATTCCCCGGGAAATTCTTTCGAGCGTCTCCGACGTAATTATTTCCGGGATGGGCGGGGAGCTCATTGCGGAGATCCTTGGGGATATCGATCTGCTGCCGGACGGGGTTAAGCTTATTTTGCAGCCGAATTCCCGCGCGGCTGCGCTTAGAAAATTTTTAGCAGAAAACGGGACTCGGATTCTTTCGGAGTCTGCAGTCAGGGACGGGAAGTTTATCTATCCGGTAATTCATGCCGAAAAAATTTACACGAAAAAAAGGGCTCTTAGCGAGCTTGAAGCCGCGGTCGGGGAGCTTGATCCGACGGAGCCGGTGGCGTTTGAGTATCTTTTGGGAGAATCCGAGCGGATTTTTCAGGCCGCCAAGGGAGCGGCGATGAGTCGGGATCCGGGGACGGCGAAGGAAGCGGAGGGGCTTTTTAAGTTGGCGAAGGGGATACGAGGGGTTGTTTTGGGGGAGTAGCGAGGTTGCGGGTGGGATGCGCAAGGGGGAGGGCGCAGCCCGCGGACGGCCGAATGGCCGGACGGGCTCGCCGGACGAAGGACGGCGAGTCGTGCGCGTTAGCGCACCGGGCTGCGGCCGGGGGCGGGGCAGGAAGGGAAAGACTGCATGAAAGGCTTTTTGGGGGCGAAAGCAGCACTTGCGGTTTTATCGCGCCGTGGGGGCTGCGCAGGGCGGTACGGTTTACGGCCTTGCGGCTCTATAAAAGTTACCGGCGGGATGATAAGCTCAAATGATTTAATCGCAGGGCTCTGCTGATGAATTTACCAATGTGCAGAGATAAAGCTGCGCTATATGAACTTACAGTTTTATGCTTCTGATTTTCATTTTTTATGATAGGAAGGCAGAAGCGTAATTACAACTCCCTGCTTCTATTTTTCTCTACGTCATGAAAAATGGCGCGCAAGCGGCGGCAGGATTTGCTGCTTATCTGCGAAATCACTACCGACTGCGACACACCCTCCCGCCCTCCCCGCAAATCCCGCCGCCGCTCTGAATCCATTCTATCTTCTAACCCTCTAACCCTCTATCCTCTAAGAGCCCTCCTTCCGGTCAGCAGTTTCTGACTTCTGACCTCTCAATTCTGTTTTCTATTTGCATTCGGAGGTAAAATTATGTCAACCACAATATCCGAAATTTACAATTACATCGACTCGTTCGCGCCTTTTCGCACGCAGGACGGCTTTGACAATTCCGGGCTATGCGTCGGGGATATTAACGACTCGCGGGAGATAAAAAAGATCCTGGTCTGTCTTGACGCTACGGTCAGCGCCGTCAAGCAGGCGAAAGAGGTGGGCGCGGATCTTATCGTCACCCATCACCCGGTAATTTTTCACGCGATGAAGCATATAGATACCACGCAGCCCTACGGTCTCGCGCTTTATTATGATATTCCCTGCATAGGCGTTCACACCTGTCTTGACAGCGCGGAATACGGGATAAGCGAGATGATGATAGATTCGCTCGGGTTCAAGAGCCTTAAGACCGTTCCGTACATAAACAGAACCGATCCCGTGACCGGAGCGAAGATAGGATACGGCGCGCTCTGCGAATGCGGGGAGACGAGCGCTGAGGAGCTTGCGAGCTATGTAGCGAAGGTATTTGATTCCGCGGCTCTTAGGTATGTTGACGGAGGTAAAAAAATAACAAAGATAGCATGCGGGTCGGGAGCCTGTTCCGAGATCTTGGAGGATTCTCACAGGCTTGGCGCTCAGGCGGTGATATGCGCGGACGTTAAGCTTGACAGATTTATAGAAGCCGACAGACTCGGGATGACTCTTATCGACGCTGGGCACTACGAAACTGAAGCGATTGCGCTCCCGTATCTTAAGTCGAAGCTCGAGGAGAGATTCGGGGTTGATTGCGTGATATCATCTGCGGACCGAGTAGTGCGGGGACTGAATAGAAGTTAGAAGATAGAGGGTTAGAAGATAGAGGGCGGCGGCGTTTGGGGAGCATGGCTTTAGGGGCAGGAGGGGGAATGTCGCTATGGGATTTTGCGATTGAATTTGATTCGGTGCGGGAGGACGGCTTGCGTTATGCGGCGGCGAGATTCGCTGCTTTCATGCGGAAGCTCTACCGACTGCTCCCCACCAAACTTGCCGGGTTTTGTCCGTGAGACAACCGAAGCGGTCGTTTAACAACGCGATTAAAACTCTTTGAGGACGAGCGGGCGGTCGTTTATGACCGCGAAGTCCGAAAAGCAAGTTTTAACGCTTTGTTTCTGAGGGCAGTCGAACGGGAACAAAACCGGCAATGTTTTCTGCCCGGCCCGCGAATCTCGCCGCCGCCCTACTTTCTGCTCCTACCTTTAGTATTCTACAGACATAAAGCCTCATAAAATGAACCTATAGTTTTCTGCCACTATTTTTACTTTTAACGTACGCTCGGGCGGTCAGGTTTTGACAGCATTGGCTGTCAAAAGGGGAGACGGCCTGCGGCGTCTCCCCGAGCCCCTCTGTGGCGATACGCTTCGCTTATTCTTGCATATACTCTTCGCTTATTTCTTGCGCATACGCTGCGCTTATGGGGTGTTTCGCGCCTGCGGGCGCGACCGGGGTCGTTGCGATTAAAACTCTTTGAAAGGCTCCTGTGGAGCCTTGAAAAGCAAGTTTTAACGCTACGATTTCAGCCATTTGGAATCCTGCGGCCTTTTGAGGAAAGGCCGGCGAAACCTTTTTAATTCCTCTCTCCCCCCACCTTATATTTTTTCCTCGGAGGTTATTTATGGCCCTTGACGGCGTTTTCTTAAGCTTGATCAAATCGGAACTCTCCGATTCCCTTATCGGCGCTCGCGTCGATAAAATCCACCAGCCTTCCCGCGAATCCCTCGTTATCTCCTTCCGTACCGTCGGAAAAGGTAATAAAAAACTCCTGCTCTCTTCCTCGGCCGGCGCCGCGCGCGCGCATTTTACCGACCGCGAGCCCGAAAATCCAAAGGTCCCGCCGATGTTTTGTATGCTGCTTCGCAAACATATCGGCTCGGGGAAGCTTATCTCAATACGCCAGGACGGTTTCGAGAGGATACTATTCTTTGACTTTGAAGCGACCGACGAGCTCGGCGACCGCGTTGTTTTAACTCTCGCCGTCGAGATCATGGGCAGGTGCTCTAACATCTTGCTTATCTCGCCCGCAGGACGTGTTATCGATTCTATTAAAAGGGTGAGCGAGGATATGTCCCGCGTGCGCTGCGTTCTTCCTGGGATAGAGTATACTCTCCCTCCGCGCGAAAAGCGACTTGATCCTCTTGATTTTCAACCCGAAGAGCTTCTATCTTCGCTTGAGTCGTCATCCCAAGAGCTTTCTAAATCTCTGGTAAAGATTTTCGAGGGTATCTCCCCCGTAGTCGCTCGCGAAGCCGCGTATTTTTCCTGCCGCGGCGCGGAAAGAGTTTCAAACTCGCTCTCGGGAGATGAAAAGGACCGTCTTCTGTATTTCTTTAAGGATATGAAGGAAAAATTATCCTCCCGCCAAAACGTCTACTGCGTTTTAAAGGAACGCGACGGGCTGATGAAGGACTTTTCGTTTATTAGGATAAATCAGTACGGAAGCCTGATGATATCGAAAGATTTTGATTCCCCTTCGGCGCTTTTAGATTATTTTTACAGCGAGCGCGACGCTCTTGCCCAGACTCGCCAGCGCGCGGACGATCTTTTCAAGCTTCTTACATCTTTAAACGAGAGGGTAAGAAGGCGCGTTTCGGCGCAGAAGATAGAGCTTTCAGAGACAAAAAACCGCGACGAATTCCGTATAGTCGGGGATCTTATAATGTCTAATCTCTGGAAGCTTGAAAAAGGGATGAGCGAAGTTAAGCTTGAGAACTTTTACGGCGATGGCGAAGAGATAGAGATAAAGCTTGATCCGAGACTCACGCCGTCGCAGAACGCGCAGAAATATTATTCCGAGTACCGAAAAGCGGATACTGCGGAGAAGATGTTAAAATCGCTGATTGAAAAGGGCGAAGAGGAGATTAGATATCTTGAATCGGTCTTTGATTCTCTTTCGCGCGCGACGACGGAATCGGAGCTTTTTGAGATACGCGAGGAACTTCGGTCGGAGGGGTATATCAAATCTCAGAAGCAGAAAGTAAAATCCCCGAAATCCCTCCCGCCCGCCGAATATCTTTCGACCGACGGCTATAGGATACTCTCCGGAAGAAACAACCGTCAGAACGATATTTTAACGCTTCACTCCGCTGATAAAAACGATCTTTGGTTCCATGTCAAGGACATAACGGGCTCGCACGTTATTTTGCAGTGTTCCGGCGCTCCCACCGATACCGCGATAGAGGACGCGGCGATGATCGCGGCATACAATTCCTCAGCTCGAAACAGCTCGAGCGTTCCCGTGGATTACACATACGTTAAATACGTAAAAAAGCCGTCCGGCTCGAAGCCGGGGATGGTAATTTATACGGACCAGAAGACTCTTTACGTGACTCCGGAGCAGGAAGCGGTCGAGAAGATGGCGGTAAAGAAATGAGCGAAATTTTGCTGTAAAGGATGGGATAGGGATGAAATCGAATCTCGGGAAAAGATTTTTAAAAGCGCTCCCGTATGCGGTAGTCATACTTGCGATATATTTTGCGCTTCCCTTTGCTGCGATCGGAATGCAGCGCGGGGATATATACAACATGGTTCCGATACTTGATTGCTGCGGATGTATGGCGGCGGGGTATTTCTACGGCAGAAAAAACGGGCGGGATCCGCTTTTGCCGCTTATTTCGGCGGTATTATTTCTGCCGGTAATGTTTATTTTTTACAACGTCACGGCATGGATATATTTGATCCTGACCGCGCTGGGGACATATTTCGGGCAGTGCATCGGGAATCTTTATCAGGGGAAGTTCGGGAGATAGAGCGGGCGGCGGAAGCTGCGCTTTGCCGGGATTTCCATTTCCCGCCGCGAAAAATAAAAGATAGAAGCAGAAAGCTGTAGGATAATATCTGCTGTAGTTCCAAACTACTGCCGGAGCCGACTGAAAACATGCTTTCCGCTTCTTTTTTTATTTGGCGCAGGAGGAAAGCCGAGCAGGATGAATCTACAGCTTCCTGCATTTATTTTTCACTTTCTGCAAAACGGCAATCTTGCATACGCGGCGGCGAGATTCGCTGCTTTCCTGCTGAATCGCTACCGACTGCGCCCTCCCTCCCGCCCTCTACCGCGGATCTCGCCGCCTTTCCAAGTCCCTACTTCTAATTATCATAATTATCATATTGTACGCGCACGACATCCAAGCACAATATTTTTGACAGCAGAACTGTTGAAAGGTGAGACGTCTGCTCCCCCTCTAACCCTCTAACTCTCTAACTTTCCATCTTCCATATTGACATTCACCCAAAAAAGTACTATACTCTTAATGTCACTTTTTATATCAGGGGCCGGGGCGAATGGCTCTCGGCGCCGACTGGAGGAAAATATGTCAAATCTGATATCCGAAACCTTCGGCAGCGCGGTCTTTGACGATAAGGTCATGCGCGAAAGACTGCCGGTGGACGCTTATGAAGCGCTGAGGAAAACGATAGAGTCGGGCAGACCGCTCGATTCCTCCGTCGCTTCCAAGGTAGCTTCCGCTATGCGGGACTGGGCGCTCGAACACGGCGCTACTCACTTCACACACTGGTTCCAGCCGCTTACAGGCATAACAGCCGAAAAGCACGACAGCTTCCTGTCCGGAGTAAAGGACGGAGAGCCGATAATGGAATTCAAGGGAAAAGAACTCATAAAAGGCGAAACCGACGGCTCGAGCTTTCCCTCGGGCGGCCTTCGAGCGACCTTTGAAGCGAGGGGATATACCGCCTGGGACCCTACGTCTTACGCGTTTATAAAGGAAAATACCCTCTGCATACCTACCGCTTTTTGTTCCTACAGCGGTGAAGCGCTTGATAATAAAACGCCGCTTTTGAGATCCATGGAAGCGCTTAACCGTTCCGCAAAAAGGATCCTTTCGCTCTTCGGCGTAGAGACAAAAGGCGTGATATCTACCTGCGGGCCGGAGCAGGAGTATTTTCTTATAGATAGGGATATGTATGCAAGAAGAAAGGATCTTATCTATACCGGCCGCACGCTTTTCGGAGCGAAGCCGCCTAAAGGTCAGGAGCTTGAGGATCACTACTACGGGATGCTTAAAATGAAGGTAAAAGCTTTCATGAGGGATCTTGACGCGGAGCTTTGGAAGCTTGGCGTGATGGCGAAGACGGAGCATAACGAGGTCGCGCCGTCTCAGCACGAGCTTGCGCCGATATATTCGACTGCAAACATAGCTTCAGATCATAACCAGCTCACCATGGAGCTTTTAAGAAAGGTCGCTCACCGTCACGGCTTCAAGTGCCTTCTTCACGAGAAGCCCTTTGAGGGGATAAACGGCTCGGGAAAGCATGACAACTGGTCGGTCCAGACTTCGGAGGGGATAAACCTCTTCGAGCCGGGGAAGACTCCGAGAGAGAACGCGCAGTTTCTTCTTTTCCTCTGCGCAGTGATAAAGGGCGTGAACGAATATCAGGATCTTTTAAGGATATCCGTAGCTTCTGCGGGAAACGATCACAGGCTCGGTGCGAATGAAGCGCCGCCGGCGATAATATCTATGTTCTTGGGAGACGAGCTCACGGAGATACTTGATTCTATAGTTGAGGGTAGCAAGTACGAGGGCAAGAAGAGGATAGATATGGAGATAGGGGTGGATGTTCTTCCGCACTTCAAGCGGGATACTACCGACAGAAACCGGACCTCGCCGTTTGCGTTCACGGGAAACAAGTTTGAATTCCGAAGCCCCGGTTCCGCAAGCTCGATTGCGATTCCGACGACGATGTTAAACACCGTTCTTGCCGACGAGCTTGACAGATTCTATGCGGAGCTCAGGGACAAGGACGCGGAGAGCTTCAACGAAGCGCTGGAGGAGCTTATAAGAAGAACGATAACCGAAAACAGGAATATTCTTTTCAACGGCGACGGCTACAGCGAGGAATGGATAAAGGAAGCCGAGAAGCGAGGGCTTCATAACCTAAGGACCACTCCCGACGCGCTCCCGCATCTTTTGGATGAAGAAAACGTAGCGCTCTTCGGCCGTCAGGGAGTATTTTCAAGAACGGAGCTTGAATCGAGATACCAGATTTATCTTGAAAACTACTGTAAAGTGATAAAGATAGAAGCGCTTACAATGATAGAGATGTCGAAGAAGGATATCCTCCCGGCGGTATCTACATATGTAAGGAAGATGTCGGAGGTAATATCCGGTCTCAAAGGCGTAGCGGATGTTGAGTGCGGGTTTGAGAAGGATATGATAAAAAGACTCACGTCGCTTTCGACGGAGATGTATAAGAGGATGCTTAAGCTTGAAGAGCTGAGCAGGACTCTCGGCGGCAGCAGTCAGGAGACCGCCGACAGATTAAGGGACGTAATCATCCCGGCGATGAACGAGCTACGCGCTTCGGCAGACGAGATAGAAACGCTCGTGGGCGAAAAATACTGGCCCTACCCGACCTACGGCAGAATGCTGTTCGCGGTGGAATAAAGCCGATCAGAGGGCAGAATTGAGAAGGTCAGAAAACAGACAAGGCGCAGGAGAAGGGGTTCCTGCGCCTGATTTATTTGGGGATGTGGGGAGAGGGTGTGATGGCAGAAAGCTATGGGGGACTGCTTCTATTTCAAATTTCTGCGATAGGAGGGCTTGCGTGGGGGCGGCGGCGAGATTCGCTACTTTCTGCAGAAGCGCTACCGACTGCTCCCCACCCTCCCGCCCGGCCCGCGAATCTCGCCGCCGCACGAGGGGCTCTGCTTCTGACTTTATTATTCTACAGTCATAAAGCTTATCAAACTGAACCTATAGTTTTCTGCCGCTGATTTTACTTTGTGCGTATGCCGGGGCTTCTTGTTTTGACAGCATTAGCCGTCAAAAGGGGAGACGGCCTGCGGCGTCTCCCCGTACCCCTCTTTGGCATATACGCTTCGCTTATTCTTGCACATAAGTTTCGCTTATTCTTGCGCATACGCTAACGCTTATAGAGTGTTTCGCGCCTGCGGGCGCGACCAAAGGGCCAGCCCTTTGGAATCCTGCGGCCTTTTGAGGAAAGGCCGGCGAAACCTTTTTAGTTCCCTGTCTCCCCAACCTTCTCAAGCGCCCGATAAAGCGCTTCTAATCCCTCGTCGATCTCCTCCGCGTTTATGCTGAGCGGCGGCAAAAGCCTTACCTTCGCCTTCGCCGTGAGAAGCAAAACCCCCGTCTCTAATCCCTTTCTCACAACATCCCCCGACTTGATCCCGTCCTCAAGCTCTATCCCGATCATCATCCCCAAACCCGAAGTTCCCTTGACGCGCGGCATTTTCCCGACTCTCTCGCGGATGTATTCGCCTTTTTTCTTTACGTCCTCCAAAAACTCCGAGTCCATTCTTTCAAGTATATATACCGCCCCGGCGCAGGCGACCGGATTCCCGCCGAAAGTCGTGGCGTGATCTCCGGGGCCGAAAACGTCCTTGGTCTTATCCCCGAAAAGCACCGCCGCCAGCGGCAGACCCCCGCCTATTCCTTTCGCGGCCGTGACTATGTCCGGCTCTATGCCGTACTGCTCAAAGCAAAACAGCGTTCCGGTTCGTCCGATACCTGTCTGGACCTCGTCTATGATGAGAAGAATGTCGTTTTCCTTGCAGAATTTTTCCGCGTTTTTCACATACTCCCTGTCTACCGCGACTACGCCGCCCTCTCCCTGGATGAGCTCTATCATCAGCGCGCAGGCTCCGTCCGAAGCCGCTTTCACGGCTTCAAGATCTCCCGCGGGGACGAATTCAAACCCCTCGGTGAACGGGAAATAATAGTTGTGGAAAACGTCCTGACCCGTGGCTGAAAGGGTGGTAACGGTGCGGCCGTGGAAGGAATTTTCGAGCGTGATTATCTTGCTGCGGCCCCGGCCGTATTTGTCGAAGGAATACTTTCTTGCGGCTTTAATAGCGCCCTCGTTGGCTTCAGCGCCGCCGTTTGCGAAGAACGCTCTTTTAAGCCCTGTTTTTTCGCAGAGAAGCTTAGCGAGCTTAACGCAGGGCTCGGTGTAGTAAAGGTTGGAGATGTGTTGGAGCTTAGAGAGCTGCTCGGTCACGGCGCTCACCCAGCCGCCGTCGCAGAAGCCGAGGGAATTCACCCCGATGCCGCTGGTAAAGTCCACGTATTTTTTTCCGTCAAAATCTCTGCACAGGGCGTTTTTGCCCTTTTCGATCGCTACCGGGAATCTTCCGTAGCTGTGGCAGACGTATTCGGAATCAAGTTTCTGTATTTTTTCAAATTCTGTCATTTTAAAATCCTACCTTGTAAAGAGCGTTCCGATGCCCTCGTCAGAGAACATTTCTATCAGGATCGAGTGCTGGATCCTTCCGTCTATCATTACCGCCTTTTTGACTCCGTTTTCGAGCGCCGAAACGCAGCTTTTCACCTTCGGGATCATCCCGCCCGAGATAATGCCGCCGTCCACGAGCGCCTGGACTTCGGAGAGCTTAACCTCGTGGATCAAAGAATCGGGATCGTTCACGTCTCTCATAAGACCTCTTATGTCGGTAAGCTCGATAAGGTTTTCAGCTCCGAGCGCGGCCGCAATTTCCGCTGCGGCGGTATCGGCGTTTATGTTATAGACCTGACCGTTTTCATCCGTTCCGACGGTTGCCACGACCGGGATATAGCGGTTATAGATGGCGTTTGCAAGAGGAGTCGGATCTACGCTCACTATGTCTCCGACGTAACCGAGATCTACGCTTCCCTCAAGCTTTTTGCATTTTATCATCCCAGCGTCAAGTCCGCAGAATCCGAGGGCTTTCCCTCCGCACTGCGAGATAAGAGAGACAAGATCCTTATTTATCTTTCCCGCCAAGACCATCTGCACGACCTCTGCGGTCTCGGCGTCGGTATACCTCAGGCCGTTTATGAACTTGCTTTCCTTGCCGAGCGCCTTGAGGGTATCGGTGATCTCCGGCCCGCCGCCGTGGACTAAGACTATTCTCACGCCGATCAGTGCAAGAAGTACGATATCCGTCATCACGGCTTTTTTAAGCTCGGGATTTATCATCGCGTTCCCGCCGTATTTTACTACTACTACCTTTCCGGTGTATTTTTGTATGTATGGCAGCGCGCTGACTAAAACGTGGGCGTGCTGCGATGTTGTAAGCTGACTGGGCATATTTTCTCCTCCTGACCGGGCCTGTTTTTTTATTTTTAATTTATTATTTATCATTTATTATTTATAATCAGGTCCTGTAGTCTCCGTTTATTTTTACATAGTCGTAAGTAAGATCGCAGCCCCAAGCGGTTGCGTAACCCTCTCCCTCTTCCATCTCTATGACTATGTCTATTTCCTTTTCAAGAAGTATCTTTTTTGCAAGATCCTCGTCGAATTTCATCCCGCAGCCTTTTTCGCATACCTTGATCTTTCCGACCGCGCTTTCAAACCACACCGAGACCTTAGACGGATCGAAATCTTCTCCGGAGTATCCCATCGCGCAAAGGACCCTTCCGCAGTTTGCGTCAGCGCCGAACATCGCCGCTTTGACAAGACTTGAAGCTATGACGGATTTAGCGATAGCCTTCGCGGAGAGGATATCCTTAGCGCCATGAAGCTTGCAGGTAAGAAGCTTGGTAGCGCCTTCTCCGTCTCCAGCTATCATACTCGCCATATAAGTCCCTATTTCCCTGAGGGCTTCGACGGTCTTTTCATACCCATCTCCCTCGGTTTCTATCCTCTTATTCCCCGCGAGCCCCGAAGCCATTACCGATACCATGTCGTTAGTAGAGGTATCGCCGTCTACGCTTATCATGTTGTAGGTATCCTTGACGACTTCCTTTAGCGCTTTGCCGAGCATTTCCGGAGAAATATTTATATCCGAGGTGATAAAGCTGAGCATGGTAGCCATATTCGGGTGTATCATCCCGGAGCCTTTGGAAATAGCTCCGAATCTGACCGGTTTCCCGTCGATCTCGGTTTCAAGAGAGATCTCCTTTACCTTTGTATCGGTGGTCATGATAGCGAGCGCCGCGTCCGAGCCGCCGTCGGCGCTTAAAAGCTTAGGAAGCTCGTTTATCCCGTATTCGATCGGAGCCATGTCGAGACTCTGACCGATAACTCCCGTCGAAGCCACGATTATATCCTTTGAATCAAGACCGAGCGCCGAAGCCGTGAGGTCGGACATCATCTGAGCCTTTTCCACGCCGTCAAGATTTGCGGTATTGGCGTTTCCCGAGTTGCAGATAACGGCCTGAGCGTATCCGTCGGAGAGGTTGTTTCTTGTGACGGTTATCGGCGCGCCGAATACTTTATTCTGAGTATATACCGCAGCCGCCGCGCATCTTACGTCGCATACTATCATAGCGATATCTTTTTTGGAATGGTTCTTTCTTACTCCGCAGTGCATCCCCGCAGCCCTGAAACCCTTCGGCGCGCATACGCCGCCATTGATTCTTTTGGTCATAAAAGTGCGTCTCCTTCTTCTAAATAAGCAGTATCTTTAAGCCCGAGCGCGATGTTCATATTCTGCACCGCAGCGCCCGAAGCTCCTTTTCCGAGGTTGTCAAAAACGGCCGTGAGCGTGAGCTGACTGTCGTTTCCCATCACATAAATTTCAAGCCTGCAGGTTTTAGATATCCTGTTGGCGGCTAAAAATCCGCTTTCCGGAGCGCCCGAAGCGCTTATAAGCTCGCAGCCGCGGTAGTGCTCGTTATAAAGATCGATAAGACCGGAAACGGATATTTTTTTGTCAAGAAGCCTTTCGCAGATAGGAACGCTCACCGCCATGCCGCTGTAAAAATCTGCGACTATAGGATTAAATACCGGCGGCTCGGATATCCCGGTTATAGCCGTCATCTCCGGCAGGTGCTTATGCTTAAGCCCGAGTCCGTACTGTCTCGGGGAGTCGTATTCGGGATCTCTTTCGGGATCCTCGTACTGCGAGATCATCTTCTTCCCGCCGCCGCTGTAGCCCGTGACGCTGTGGCAGGTAAAGGGGTAGTCCTTCGGCGCTATGCCGTGGGAGATAAGGGGATATACCAAAGAAATGAATCCCGTGGCGTGGCATCCCGGGTTAGCGATTCTTTTTCCGGAAGCTATCGCGTTTCTGTGTTCTTCGCTCAGCTCCGCGAAGCCGTACGCCCAGCCCGGAGCGGTTCTGTGGGCGGTAGAAGCGTCGATAATAACGGTTTCGGGATTCTTGCAAAGCCCGACCGCTTCCACGGCGGCGCTGTCCGGAAGGCACAAAAACGTCACGTCGCTCATATTCATAAGTCTCGATCTCTCGCCGGGATCTTTTCTAAGTTCCGTGTCGATCTCTAAAATCTCGATATCACGGTGCGCAGAAAGTCTTGTCTTAAGCTGGAGACCGGTCGTTCCCTCGGCCCCGTCTATGAATGCCTTGAAGCTCAAATTTTTTCACCTTTCATTTTTAGCTTTATTTTATATTAAATATAAACGTATCAAACATATTATATCAGTTAGAGCGCCTTTGTCAAGGGGTTGAGGGAATGTTTTTAAAACTTTATGAACTTTATGCACTATAAGCGCTGAAAAGTAGTGTTTTATGCACAATTTCGTGAATAATAATGTATATTTTGCGTATAAATGTATAAAGAAGAGGTGCAGGAGCTGAATAATGAAGTCCGGCGGGAGATTTTGGGGGATGCGAAGGGGGAAGAAGGGGAGGGGAATGCGTCTATCCGAACGCATAAAAGTTTTTTGTTTAAAATTTTTGAAAAAGCTTGACAAACCGGTTTTCTTTTGATATAATAGTTAAGCCTTGAAGCGAACCATTAGCTCAGTTGGCAGAGCATTTGACTTTTAATCAAAGGGTCTGGAGTTCGAATCTCCAATGGTTCACCAAAACGCGCGCAGTCGAACTAATTGTGACTGAAAACATTTTTGCGCTTGTAATAGAAATGCCTGAATGG
>CANPYR010000026.1 GCA_947588805.1 uncultured Clostridia bacterium | reverse complement strand
GTCTCAATATATTGTAGTTCGGCGTTTTTCTCAATTACTTTGTCCGCAATCTCCCCCAGCTTTCGCTGTTCCCAAGCAAGAGTTTTTGTACTATCTCAACACTGATATCAATTATACCATAAATCGGCGGTGTTCACAACTATTAAACCAGATAAATATCATTCACCTCAATTGTATATCATCAACAATTTTCTTATTATTTCCCTTGTTTTTCCCTCTTTTCTATGCTATAATAATTATATACTATCCACGGAGGTACTCTATGCTCGAAAACAAATTAGGTCTTAGTAGTTCCGCTGAGCTTGCCCGCGAGGAAGAGCGAATCAGCAAGAAAAAGGCTGCGGAGCTCTTTGAAAACGGAATTTTAGATTCGCTCACTCCGGGTAGTTTCTCGGCGCTGCAAGCTATCCACAAGTACCTCTTCGACGAGATTTACGATTTTGCCGGTAAAGTTCGGACGGTCAATATCGCAAAAGGGAATTTCCGCTTTGCCCCGGTGATGTATCTTGATGAAGCTATAAAGAAAATAGAGAAAATGCCGCAATCGACGTTTGACGAGATAGTCGAAAAGTACGTTGAAATGAACGTCGCCCACCCGTTTCGGGAGGGCAACGGCAGAAGTATGCGGATTTGGCTCGATCTGATGCTGAAAACCGAGCTGCATAAAGTCGTGGATTGGAGCCGCGTTGACAAGGACGACTACCTGCTCGCAATGGAGCGCAGCCCTGTCAAGGATTTGGAGATAAAGCACCTGCTGAAAAGCGCCCTGACCGACGAGATAGACAGCCGCGAGGTCTATATGAAAGGCATCGACCGCAGTTATTATTACGAAGGCTACGAGGCGTTCAAGGCGGAGGAGTTATAGCTCGCCGTCCATTATCTCCAATAATTGCCTTGCCGTGACGATAAACGGCTCTTTTGGAAAATGTTTAAGATTTCCGGTGACGAGATATGCGCCCTCGTCGCGCTTTTCAACCGCGACTTCATAAAAGGGCAGGTCAAACATATCCGGCAGCGTCGCCCCGGTCGGTTCGGGTGCAATTTCAATTCCCTTTTCAGATATTGCCGTCAGTAAAATGTCAACGGTTTCGGGATCAAAGCCGAATTTGCTTCTCCTAAGAACGCTTGAATATTCGCCCATTATGTCATGACTAAACAGCGGAACGATTTCGCCTTTCAGTATTTTCCGAAGCACCTGAACGGTCGCGGAATCGGGATTTTCCGACAAAAGCGCGCTCACCAAAACATTAGTGTCAATTACCGCGCAAATCATTTTCTCTTTCTTTCCTCTCTCGCAAGCCTAATCTCCTCATTGATTTCATCGAGGGTCATTTCGCTTGCTCCGCTTTTTCTCGCCTGCTCCCTTAACAGCTCTACCGCGTTCAGAGCTTTTTCTTCTTTGGAAGATGAAATCTCGAACGGAATTTTCCGCTCTCTCACAACCGCGCGCGCAAAAACGTTTATCGCGGTCGATGCGTTCATTCCGAAGTCTGCGCAGAGCGCGTCGAATTGCCTTTTCAAGGATTCGTCCATTCTTACACTAAATGTAGCTTGTGCCATTTTAAGCACCTCCTTGACATAATTATATATCATTTGTGTTCAAAATGCAACAGATTTAAACCTGATATGTTGTGCTTTGTATATTCATACCAAAAGCAAGCTTAGAAATTTGTATATAATTCCGACTTGCTTTTTCTTGTCCGCTATAATATAATGATTTAAAGTCATAAAGCAAGGAGGACATTTCCATGAAACCGACGTCCATATCTGATAAAAAATACGTCATCTACTCCCGCAAGTCGAAATTCACCGGCAAGGGCGAGAGCATCGAGAACCAAATTGAGCTTTGCCGCGGGTATATCGCTGCGCATTTCGGGGAGGAATTCGCTTCGTCCGCGCTCGTCTACGAGGACGAGGGATTTTCGGGCGGAAACCTCGAACGCCCGCAGTTCAAAAAGATGATGGCGGACTCGCGGAAAACGGAATTTGCGGCGATAGTCGTCTACCGTCTTGACAGAATCAGCCGAAACATCGGCGACTTCGCGAAGCTTATCGAAGACCTCGGTGAGCGCGGAATCGAATTTATTTCGATTCGCGAGCAGTTCGACACCTCTTCCCCGATGGGGCGGGCGATGATGTATATCGCGTCGGTGTTTTCACAGCTTGAGCGCGAGACGATTGCCGAGAGGATTCGCGACAATATGAGCGAACTCGCTAAAACCGGTCGCTGGCTCGGCGGGATAACGCCCACGGGGTATGAATCCGAAAGCGTCTCGACCGTCACCCTTGACGGAAAAACCCGAAAAGCCTGCAAGCTCAAAATTATCCCTCGGGAAGCGGAGCTCGTCAGGCTTATTTTCTCGAAATTTACCGAAACGGAGTCGCTCACAAAGACCGACGAATTTCTGCTCGTCGGGGGATTCAGAACCAAGCAGGGCAAGAGCTTTTCGCGGTTTACGATCAAAAACATTCTGACAAACCCCGTATATATGATTGCCGACGGCGAGGCTTATAATTATCTTCGCGAGAACGGCGTTGAGCTTTTTGCGGCAGCCGAGGATTTTGACGGCATACACGGAATTATGGCATATAACCGCACTTTACAGAAGGCGGGAAAGTCAAATCAGATGCGCCCGATGAACGAATGGATAGTATCGGTCGGCAAACACGAGGGTATAATCTCGGGCGAGGATTGGATCAAAGTCCAGAAAATTCTTGGAATAAACAAGTCAAAGAGCTATCGCAAGTCCCGAAGCAACGTCGCGCTTTTGTCGGGGATTTTGCGCTGCGGGAGGTGCGGGGATTATATGCGCCCGAAGCTGACCGACCGCGTAAATGCCGATGGCGAGCAGGTTTATACATATCTCTGCAACACCAAAGAGCGCAGCCGCGGCGGGGTGTGCAATATCAGCAATCCGAGCGGGAATATGCTCGATAAAAAGGTCGTAGAGGTGCTGAAGGGCTTCGGCAAAAACGGCGACGAACTCGCCGAGATGATTTTACAGTCGAAAAAGAAAATCACGAAATCCGCCGAGGGTTTGGACGGCGAGATTTCGCGGATTAAAGAGCAGATTGAAGATAACGAAAAGCAGATTCGCGCGCTTGTTTCGTCGATTATTAAGGCTGAGGGAACCGCCGCGGAAAGCTACATCACCGACGAAATAAACAAGCTTCATGAAAGCGGTGAGAACCTTAAAACTCGGCTTTCCGAGCTTGTGACGATGACCGAGCAGCATCAGCTTTCGGACATAGAGTTCGATTTGATCGCGCGGACTCTCTCGGGGATAAGCAGCGGTATCGACGGCTTCAGCGTTGAGCAAAAGCGCGCTGCTATTCGCACTGTCATCAAAAAAATCGTCTGGGACGGCAAGAACGCACACATCTTCCTCTTTGGCAGTGACGGCGAAGTCGAGCTTCCCGAGGCGCAGGAGGTCTTGTCCGAGCCACTGGGAGAAAATAGCAAATGAGATCCTAATGCACTTCCGCGCGCTCAAGAAGACGGCGGGGGACGTTAGGCTCGGGGAACAGATCGACGTCGATAAGGACGGCAACGCGCTCACGCTAATCGACATCCTGCCGGCCGAGGGAAATCTTGCGGACGAGGTCGATCTCAGGATAAATTCAGAGCTTCTGCGCCGCAAGATCGGCGAGCTTCTTGACCGCCGCGAGCGAAGGATCATCGCGCTCCGCTACGGTCTTGCCGGGAATCCTCCGCTCACTCAGCGCGAGGTCGCGAGCCTTGAGGGGATCTCAAGAAGCTATGTTTCGAGGATAGAAAAGCGCGCGATCGATAAGCTTTCGGCAGAGATTCGTGGAAGGTGAAGGGAACGGGGATTATGAGCTGGGCAGCGGCAGAAGAGCGGTGATTATGAATCGAGCTGAGCTCTTATTTTCTCTTACGCTTCGCCCTCGGGTACGGTATCGGCAAGATGGGCGCTGCATTTTCAGAAAAACTGCGAATTATATTTTTTATAAGATTTTCTTATGGCGTATAGTTTAATTCTTATATTTAAGTACCACGGTAATTTGCCGTAAGCTGCAGCTTTTAAACAACTTCTCAACATCGCATTAAAACCCGTCGGGCGAGATCCCGACGGGTTTTTAAAATATTTTCTCTTATTCTGTTTTTGCATAAATTGGGTATGATTTATTAGGCTATCTTTAACAATTTTCTGTGCACGGCCGGGTTGCGGTTGATATGGACGGAGCTTTTGTAAAAAAATTAACCGTCTTAACGGCAGGTTGATTTTCTGCGTTTGGATGGTATAATATGAAATACTGGGCGAGTTGCTTATCAATCAGCAGTAAGTCAGAACTCTTAATATGAAAAACGGAGGCGCTATGGAAAAGTCGCTTTTAGATTTATTAAATAACCTTCCAAAGGATATTTGGATATCCGAAACCGTCAGCATGAGAAAAATCGAAGATGACTACGACCTTTGGTATGCGGTCGCAGAATGCCGCGTTTTCCCCGAGCAGGAGGAGTTTGTCAATCCCGCAGGTTTTTCTATAGGCAGGGCATATCTTGTCCCGGACAATAATGTCCCTTGCGTGATTTGCAAGACCGACGGAGAACGGATCGGGTTTATTGTTTTCAGAAAATGGAGCGATTCCGATTCGGGATTTAATTGGAGCTATTTCATCGATCAAAAATTTCAAGGCATGGGTTACGGAAAAGCCGCCGCGAAGCTTGCGATAAAAATACTTAGGGCCGCAGATCCAAAAACGCCGATCAAGCTTTCTACGGAAGCAAGCAACGCAAAGGCGCAAAGGCTTTATCAGTCCCTCGGATTCGCAAAAACAGACGAGCTTGACGGCGAGGATTTAGTTTTTGCGCTTAATTAGTCGATTTTGAGAGTCGTGCGGTAAAATTGATTTGATTGTCCCCTTTCTTCTCTCGCCCTTGCATTTTTCAAAAAAATATGCTATAGTATTAAAAGCTCACGCTCGGCGGGCTTAAATCAAGTTTATCCCACACAAATTTAATTTCAGGAGTTGAAAACAGTGGCAGACTATATAAACGAAATTTCAAGACGGCGCACCTTCGCGATCATCTCTCACCCTGACGCGGGAAAAACTACGCTGACGGAAAAGCTTCTTCTCTACGGCGGGGCGATCGCGCTCGCGGGCTCCGTCAAAGGCAAAAAAACCGACCGCCACGCCGTCTCGGACTGGATGGAGATCGAAAAACAGCGCGGCATTTCCGTCACAAGCTCGGTCATGCAGTTTGAGTACGACGGCTGCTGCGTAAATATTCTCGATACCCCGGGGCACCAGGACTTCTCCGAGGATACCTACCGCACGCTTATGGCGGTGGACTCGGCGGTCATGGTCATCGACGCGGCCAAGGGCGTTGAGAACCAGACCAGGAAGCTTTTTAAAGTGTGCGTTATGCGCGGGATCCCGATCTTTACTTTTATCAATAAGATGGACCGCGACGCGAAAAATCCCTTCGACCTTCTTTCGGAGATAGAGGACGAGCTCGGGATCTCAACCTATCCCATGAATTTCCCGATAGGCGACGGCGTGGATTTCAAGGGCGTATACGACAGGGAAACCAAGCGCATTCTGAGCTACGAACGCGGCGACGGTATGCACGCTGCGGAAGCGATAGAAGCGGATATAAACGATCCTAAGCTTAATTCTCTGATCGGCGAGAGCCTTCGTCTTAGGCTCAAAGACGACGTCGAGCTTTTAGAGGGCGCGGGCGACGATCTTGACATGGCAAGAGTGAGAGCAGGAAAGCTTTCGCCCGTGTTCTTCGGCTCCGCGCTTAATAACTTCGGCGTCGAGCCGTTTTTGAAGAGCTTTTTGAAGATGAGTCCTTCGCCGCTCCCGAGGGAATGCGACGGAGGAATCGTAGAACCTACGGACCCGGCGTTTTCGGCTTTTGTCTTTAAGATCCAGGCGAATATGAACAAAGCTCACCGCGACAGGCTGACGTTTATGAGGATATGCTCCGGAAAATTCACTCGGGACATGGAGGTGATCCACGTCCAGGGCGACGGGAAGAAGATGAGACTTTCCCAGCCCCAGCAGATGATGGCCGACAGCCGAGAGGTTATCGAGGAAGCGTACGCGGGGGACATAATCGGCGTTTTCGATCCCGGGGTATTTTCGATCGGAGATACGGTATGCTCTCCCGGGAAAAATATAAAATTTGAAGGGATCCCGACCTTCGCTCCCGAGCACTTTGCAAGGATTCGTCACAAAGATACGATGAAGCGAAAACAGTTTGTAAAAGGCGCGACTCAGATAGCGCAGGAGGGCGCGATACAGATCTTCCGCGAGCCCGATTCCGGAATGGAGGAGGTAATCGTAGGGGTGGTCGGGATGCTGCAGTTCGACGTTTTTGAGCACAGGATGCTCACGGAATACAACGTAGAGATAATAAACGAGGGCCTGCCGTATCAGTATATAAGATGGATAGACAATGAGGGACTTGATCCGAAGACGTTGAATCTCAGCTCGGATACGAAGATAGTAAAGGATTTCCGCGAAAATTATTTGCTGCTCTTTACGAGCGAGTGGAATATAAGGTGGGCGCTTGAGAAGAACGAGGGACTGAGACTCAGAGAGTTTAATAAAGATTAAGTTATTTGAGGGGAAGTTAAGTTGGGACGGGGTATGCAGCGAGGGAGGGCGCAGCCCGCGGACGGCCGTCTGGCCGGCCGGACTCGCCGGACGAAGGACGGCGAGTCGCGCGCGTCAGCGCGCCGGGCTGCGCCCGGGGCGGGGGCAGGAAAGGAAAGACTAAATAAAAGGTCTTTAGGGGCGAAAGCTGCGCTTGCGGTTTTATCGCGCCGAGGATTCTGCGCAGGGCAGTACGGCATACGGTCTTGCGGCTCTATAAAGTTACCGGCGGGGCAATAGCTTGCGCGATATAATCGCAAGTCCCTGCTGATGAATTTACTAATGCGCAGAGATAAAGCTGTGCTATCTGAAACTATAGCTTTCTGCTTCGGCTTGTTATTTTGTATGATTGGAAAGCTTGGGTATGCGTAGCTGTGGCTCCCTGCTTCTATCTTTCATTTTATCATGAAAAAAGGGCGTGCAAGCGGCGGCGGGATTCGCTGTCTTACTGCGGAATCATTATATACTGCGCCCACCGAACTTGCCGAGTTTTGTCCGTGAGACAACCGAAGCGATACTGCTTGCCGAGGGCGGTCGAACGGGAACAAAACCGGCAATGTTTTCCCGCCCTCTCCCGCTCATCCCGCCGCCCCACTCCATCCGCACAACCCCCGAGGTTATCGCGGATATTTTTATACCTCCATCCCCAAAATCCCTGCGCATTTTAAAAATAAACCTAAATTGCAACCCCGAGTTGACGTAAAAAATCGCTCGGTTGGTAGATTGCAACCGTGCAACCGTGTATAATATTCTCAGAAGCTTTCGCCGGGGTCCTGATTTTCTATCCCCCCGCAGCAGCTTCCGCGGCCGTATTCTATCCCGAAAGGAGATGCACAATCAGTATTTTTTAAAAGAGTTTATACAATTTGAAAAAAGAAAGGACAGATCAAAATGACAATAGGTGACAGAATTTCAATGCTGAGAAGATCGCGAGATATGTCCCAAGAGGAATTAGCAGAAAGATGCGGGGTATCGCGCCAGGCGGTCTCTAAGTGGGAGAGCGAACAGTCGATGCCGGAAATAGAGAAAATAATGGCGCTGAGCGAAATCTTCGGAGTCACGACCGACTACCTCCTAAAAGGCATAGAACCGCTCGAGGAGCTCCCGGTGGGAAAAAAGCGCCCCGCAAAGCCCTATGATATCGTCGCCACTGCGCTGATATTTTTAGGCGTTGCCATCGGGATATTCATCTCGGTGACATCCGCAGAGTCGGGACTTGTGAGCGCTCTTGCGGCGTTTGTGTTCGTAGTGATCGGGATAACGGCATTTGAGCTCGGCATGGTGAAGATCCCGAAAAGAGATCAGAAGCGCAACGCGTTTGAATTTGCAAGGGCAAACGTTTGGGCGATAGCGCTTTTGGTCTTCAGCCTGATATATAACGCCGCCGTCGCGCACATGGTTTTGGCGTTCCCTCTTCCTCTGACAGGCAGCAGACTTATATGGGGCTATTCCGAGACGGTTCAGCTGACCGAGAGACCGAATGAGCCCGCGACGACGATTTACGATCCCCAAGGGGACGACGCGGCGGACGTAGCCGGGAAGGACAGTTCGTCAAATGTTATCAGGTATAAAACTGTTTATCATGAGAGTTATTATTCAAAGCTTCCGGGATGGGTGAAGGAAGTTTCGGGCGCGGCGTTTGTGATTTTGTACGTATTGACCTGCGCTGGGGTAACGGTTTGGGCGACAGCGGAGATCGAGCGTGAGAGGAAGAAGGATTTAAGCTCGGATAGGGGATAGCCTGCATGAAGCGTAGGGGGAGAGAGGAATTAAAAAGGTTTCGCCGGCCTTTCCTCAAAAGGCCGCAGGGGTCCAGGGGACAGAGTCACCTGGTCGCGCCCGCAGGCGCGAAATCTCTATAAGCAAAGCGTATGCACAAGAATAAGCGAAGCGTATGTACAATAAGCGAAGCGTATCGCCAAAGAGGGGTTAGGGGAGACGCCGCAGGCCGTCTCCCCTTTTGACAGCCAATGCTGTCAAAACCTGACCATCCCGAGTGTACGATAAAAGTAAAAATAGGGGCAGAAGACTATAGGTTCAGTTTGATAAGCTTTATGACTGTAGAATAATAAAGTCAGAAGCAAAATCCCTCGGGCGGCGGCGATATTCGCGGGCCGGGCGGGTGGGTGGGGAGCAGTTTGTAGAGTTTCTGCAGGAAAATAGCGAATCTCGCCGCCGCTGACCTGCGCCCTCATGCATGTTAGCGAAGCAGCAGAACCCCCGATATCATCAAACAGAGCCTTCATTTCAGAATGAAATGAAGCTCAGTCAACAGCGGCGG
This sequence comes from uncultured Clostridia bacterium, assembly GCA_947588805.1. Taxonomy (GTDB): domain Bacteria; phylum Bacillota; class Clostridia; order Oscillospirales; family Ruminococcaceae; genus Faeciplasma. The sequence continues at coordinate 25,435 of CANPYR010000026.1, read as the reverse complement.
CGAGGAGCGAAATAGGGCGGGTGGGTGGGGCGCAGTCGGTAGTGCTTCAGCAGAAAAGCAGCGAATCTCGCCGCCGCATATAGCGCCCTATAAATCCGCTCTCATGAAAAATAGAAGCAGAAAGTATGGATTAAACTCCGCTCCGGCGTAAGCCCGGAGCAAGCTAACACTTGATCCACAACTTTCTGCTTCTGTCTTTTATTCTCCATGACGGGAAGACCGGCAAAACGCAGCTATAACTTTCTGCTTCTATCTTTCAACAAGCGAAAGAGAAATGACATGATAAGACGGCGGGATTTGCCGCATACCCCCCTCAAAAAATCAGTACGCCTTCCCCCATATAACCATGCACTTAGCCGGCTTGCCGCAGCAGACGCATTTTCCGTCTATCTCCTCCTGCTCGAGCGGGATGCAGCGGCTCCCCGCGCCGGTCTCGGCCTTGACTTTATCCTCGCATTCCTCATCGCCGCACCACATCGCCTTTACAAAGCCGTCGCCGTTTTCGCTCAGCGCCTTGTTTATCTCGTCTATCGAGCGGCAGGAATATGTCCGGCGCTGTTGATTTTCGAGAGCTTTTTTGTACATGTCGTCGTGTACGGCCTGTAAGCGCTCCCGGACCTTCTCCGTAAGCTCCGAAAGCTGAATGAAGGTCTTATTTCTCGTCGGGCGCTCGACCGCTACGCAGTGGCCCTCTTCGATATCGCGCGGGCCTATCTCTATCCTCAGGGGAACTCCCTTCATCTCGTACTCCGAATATTTCCACCCCGGGGACTGCTCGGAATCGTCAAGCTTGACTCTTATCCCGGCAGACTTGAGAGTCTCGTAAAGCTCTCTCGCCTTTTCAAGAACTCCCTCCTTATGCTGAGCAACCGGAACGATAACGACCTGAATAGGCGCTACGGCGGGCGGCAGAACAAGCCCGTTGTTGTCGCCGTGAGTCATTATTATCGCGCCGATAAGACGCGTGGTCACGCCCCAGGAAGTCTGGTGAGGGATCCTGATTTGGTTGTTCTGATCGGTATATGTGATCCCGAAAGCTTTCGCAAAGCCGTCGCCGAAATAGTGAGACGTTCCGGCCTGAAGCGCTTTTCCGTCATGCATCAAAGCTTCTATCGCATAAGTCGAAACCGCGCCTGCAAACTTGTCGCTCTCGGTCTTCTTTCCCTTTATAACCGGCATCGCAAGCGCCTGCTCGCAGAAGTCCGCATATACGTTAAGCATCTGTTCCGTCTCGGCGACGGCTTCCTCCGCAGTCGCGTGGATGGTATGACCCTCCTGCCAGAGGAACTCGCGGGAACGAAGGAACGGTCTTGTGGTCTTCTCCCACCTTACTACCGATACCCACTGATTGTAAAGCTTCGGAAGATCTCTGTAGCTGTGTACGATGTTCGCATAGTGCTCGCAGAAAAGAGTCTCGGACGTAGGACGAACGCAAAGACGCTCTTCAAGCTTCTCGTTTCCCCCGTGAGTGACCCACGCCACCTCCGGCGCAAACCCCCGGACGTGATCCTTTTCCTTGTTTAAAAGACTCTCCGGGATGAACATCGGCATGCAGACGTTTTCATGCCCTAACTCTTTAAAGCGGTTGTCTAAGATCCTCTGCATGTTCTCCCAGATAGCGTAGCCGTAGGGACGTATCACCATGCAGCCCTTTACCGATGTGTACTCGATAAGACCGGCCTTCTTGACTATGTCGGTGTACCACTGCGCGAAATCCTCGTCCATCGAGGTTATCTGTTCGACTAATTTCTCGTTTTTTGCCATAATTTATATACTCTCCTTAATATTTATTCTTTTTTATACTTAATGTCGTTGCTTTCGGTGACATTTTCCGTTCCGTTATTATCTTTATTATCAATATCTGCATCCTCCGCCCTTTCGTGTCGCGGCTCCTCGGGATCTTCACCCTTTCCGCGGCGCTTGTCTATGAAAGAAGCAAGCCGCGGGGTGATAAGAGTGATCGCAAAGACTCCCGCAAGAAGCACAAACATTTTAAGGAAGAATTCTCCCCAAACTCCCAAAGTCATATTATTCGCCCCGATTCCTTATATTTTTTTGATATCGCCGCACGGTTCAAGCCCGATCCTCGTTCTTCCCCATCTGTTTAAGCACCTGCAAGCCTATCGGAAGAGAGATAGCGAGCGCAAGAGCGTCGGCGGCGGCCTGCGCGAGCTCAAGTCCCAGCACAGGCTCAAAACCGAGCGCGGATACTATAAGCGGAAGAAGAAGCACGCAGGGAATAAACGTCAGTCCCTGACGAGTCATTGCGACAAGAGTCGCGCGGAACGTCATACCTATATTCTGAAGCATCATATTGGTGAGAGTGACCCACGCCATGAACGGGAAGACCGAAAGCTGAGCGCGCAGAGTGAACGCGGCTATAGACTGAGCGAGCTCGGAAGAGCCTGCAAGAGCCGCCGTTATCGGGCGCGCAAAGATTATCCCGAGGGCGCTGAGCGCCAAAAGCACTATAAACGAGACCTTGAAGCAGAAGTAGAAGGCGCGCTTCACCCTTTCGTAGAGCTTCGCGCCGTAGTTGAAGCCGCAGACGGGCTGGAAGCCCTGCCCGAAGCCGATAAGAGCGGAAGCCGCAAAGTTCATGAGCTTTGAAACCCCGGTCATAGCCGCCTGGACCGCGTCTATCATCGTCCCGTCGGTGAGATATATCCCGACGGCATGATTTAAAGTAGTTGTGGCTACGCTCGCAAGTCCCTGCCTTACGAGAGACGGGAGCCCGCCTTGGACGATCCCCTTTATGTAGTAAAATTTAGGAGAAAAGTTTTTTATCCTTATCTTTACGTTGTCGGAAAATTTCATCCCGAAGAAAAGAACTATAAAGCTCACGGTCTGGCTTATCCCGGTGGCAAGTGCCGCGCCGCCTACGCCCATACCTATACCGAACGGCATGGTGAATGCTCCTCCGAAGAGAGCGTCTCCCTTTTTAAAGATAAAGAGCGGGTCGAGTATCAGATTCAGTATAGACCCGGAGGTGAGTCCGAGCATGGCAAAGAACGCGTTTCCCTGCATTCTGAGCTGGTTGTTCATAACTATCGCTCCGGTCATGAACGGAGCCGCGAGTACTATCCAGCTCATATAGTCCGAGGTGGCGGCTGCCGCAGCGTCGGTTTTAGCGCCTAAGAGTATAACGAGCGGGTTTTTGAATACCGTTCCCACGAGGCTTATCAGAACGCCTACGCCGAGGGCGTAGAAGAATCCCGCAGCGGCCATAATTTCCGCGTCGGCATAATCGCGGCGGCCGAAAGCGCGGGAGATATAGTTTCCGGAGCCGTGGCCGCAGAAGAATCCGAAGGCCTGGATTATAGCCATAAGCGGGAAGACGATGCCGACTGCAGCTATCATAGAGTCGCTCTCGAGCTGACGGACGAAGAAAGTATCCGCGAGGTTATAGAACGAAGAGACGAGCATACTTATAATAGTAGGTACGGAAAGTTTAGCGATAAGTTTTTCGACGGGTTCGGTCGTCATTTTAATAAATTTTGCGTCTTTGTCGTTAGGCGCGGAAGTAGGCATTATACTCTCTCCTATCTTAGGGTAGTGTGTTTGGGATGAGGATGAAAAAGGTGGGTGAGCGTGGGGAAATTAAAAAGATTTCGCCGGCCTTTCCTCAAAAGGCCGCAGGCCGTCTCCCCTTTTGACAGCTAATGCTGTCAAAACCTGATTGGCCGGGCGTACGCTAAAAGTAAAAATCAGAAGCAGAAGCCCCGGAGCGGCGGCGAAATTCGCGGGCCGGGCGGGAGGGTGGGGAGCAGTCAGTAGAGATTCAGAAGATATGCAGCGAATCTCGCCGCCGCTTTACGCAAGCTTTCCGCATGCGGAAATGAAAAGCATAAGCAGTCAGCTATAACTTCATCCGGCTCGCCACATTCAACAGCCAAAATGAAAGATAGAAGCAGTAAGCCGCAGCTTCAACCGTCCCGGTAGCCGACTCAGCTCAGACTCTCGATCAGTCCCTTGAATCCGTACCTCTTGAACACCTTTCGATAATATCCGGTTTCCTCGGAAATGATCCCGTCGATCGCTTTCATCCCTAAAAGCTCCACCGGAGCCTGATCGTCGGTCATAATCCTGTCACCGGGGACGTATTCTTCTATGCTTTCAAGTATGTCTGTCATTAAAGAATTGAGCTGCGCGTTTTCTTCGACTCCGACGTTCTCGGTCATAACCCGAAGAAGCTCCGTGCCGCTTTCGGCCGCGAAAAGCTCAACGTTAGAGCTTAGTCCTACGTCGACGGTGTAGACCTCTCCGAAAACCGAAGCTACGGTATCTCCGAGATATGAATTTATCCCGTTCTCACCGCCGGAACGCATATTCATGTTCATCACCATGACGCCGCCGGGGTTCAGATGATCTTTTACAAGCGTGAAAAATTCCTTAGAGGACATCTGAAACGGTATCGTAATATCCTGATACGCGTCTACCATTATTATATCGTATTTTTTATCAATAGCGTTGAGATACGCCCTGCCGTCGTAAAGCGTGACCTTCACGCCGTCCGGCAGCTCAAAATATTTCCGCGATAAGTCTATTATCTTTTCATCTATCTCTACGCCCTCAAAACTTATGTTGTCAAAATATTTCAGGCACTGCGTGGCGTAAGTCCCCGTGCCCATCCCCAAGATCAGCGCGTCAAGCTTCTCGCGGCTGTTTATCCCCGCCATATAAGGCGCTGCCATCGCGTAGTCGTAATACATCCCCGTCAGACCGCCGCTCTTTACAAGCATCGACTGTACGCCGAAGAGAACGTTTGTGGATAATATTACCGAGCTTTCATCCTCCTTGACCTGGAGATAGTTGTAAACCGATTCGCCCTCGTACTCTATATCGCCGTCCCAGAACGCAAAGGAAGACACCGCGCCGAAAATGCAGAATATCACAAGAACCGCGAAGGAGATCGCAAGCTTTATAAGCTTCTTTTTCTTCGAGATGAAATATACCGCCGCAAGAAGAAAAAGTATAAACGCAAAGATAAGAAACGTGGCTGAGGTTCCGACGGCGGGGATGGTGACAAATGTCGGCACAAAGGTTCCGATGATGCTTCCGATAGTGTTTGAAGCGTTGAGTATCCCGACCGTTCGCCCCGAGCTGTCAAGGCTGTCCACGGTATATTTTACAAGAGAAGGTGTGACGGTGCCGAGAAGAAAGAGCGGAAACACGAAAATCGCCATGCACGCGGCGAACGCCGCCCAGATAAGAAGGCCTGTGCTGACGGTGAGGATCAGAAGCCCCGAGATCCCGACGATAATATATTTCCCGAGAACCGGGATCGCCGCAAGCCATAACGCGGCGACAATAATTCTCGAATAGAGCCTGTCGGGGTCGGGATCCTTGTCCGCAGAACGCCCGCCGTAGATGTTGCCGAGGGCCATAGCGATCATTATAGTGCCGATTATGATCGTCCAGACGATCTGAGAGGAGCTGAAATAAGGCGCAAGAAGCCGCGAAGCCCCGAGCTCGGCCGCCATTACCGACATGCCGGCAAAGAATTCGGTCAGATACAAAAAGATTTTGCTTTTGAGGATGTTCATGATAAAACCTTCGTTTCAGTACAGATAAAGATACTATACCACATTTTTTTATAAAATGCAAGATGTTCGGTTTTGATTATTTTCGGTATACATATAAAAGTTTGTTCGCCCTTGCTTTTTACGGTGCAGAATTTTACCTGCTGCGATATATAAAAACCCGCGGGAGCCATAGCCGGACTCCCGCGATTTTGTTTTGCTTATTGTGTATTTTTGATTTGGCCTTCGGACTTTAAATATTATACCAGTTCGATGATCGCCATCTCCGCTGCGTCTCCGCGCCTCGGTCCGGTCTTTATGATCCTGGTGTATCCGCCCTTGCGGTCGGCGTTCTTCGGCGCAATCTCATCTATAAGCTTCTTCGCAACCGCTTCCTTGGTCACATAAGCATAAATCTGACGCTTAGAGTGAAGGTCGCCAGCCTTGGCGAGAGTTACCATCTTTTCGGCCATCGCGGAAACCTCCTTGGCTCTCGTGACGGTGGTCTCGATCCTGCCGTTCTCGAACAGGTATGTCACAAGCCCGCGCAGCATGGCGCGCCTGTGATCGGAAGTCCTGCCCAGTTTTCTTGTTCCCGGCATATTTATTCAACTCCTTTTAAAACTACTTAACATTATCTTCGGAAGAGCTCATCTCATACCCGAGAGTCCTGAGCTTCTCCTTTACCTCGTCAAAGGACTTTTTACCGAGGTTTCTGACCTTCATCATTTCCTCCTCGGACTTTTCTATAAGGTCGTTTACAGTATTGATACCCGCGCGCTTCAGACAGTTGAAGGAGCGCACCGATAAGTCAAGTTCCTCAATGGTCATCTCAAGAACCTTTTCCTTGGACTTGTTATCCTTTTCCGCCAGTATCTTGTCAACGGCAACGTCTTCCGAGAGATTGACGAATAAATTCAGATGCTCGTTGAGGAGTTTGGCTGCCATGGAGACGGCTTCCTTTGCGGATATAACGCCGTCGGTCCAAACCTCAAGGGTGAGCTTATCAAAGTCGGTTATCTGTCCTACACGGGTATTCTCTACCGTGTAGTTGACCTTGACAACGGGTGTATAGATGCTGTCCACGGCGATAAGCCCGATGGGAGCATTCTGCATATGAGCCTTGTTCTTCTCCGCTGAAACATATCCTCTGCCGCGGTCAAGAACAATTTCCATATATAGCTTTGCGTCGGCGTCCAAAGAAGCGATGTGCATATTCGGAACGAGTATCTCGACCTCGGAATCGGTCTTGATATCGCCGGCCGTTACTTCGCATTCGCCTTCAGCTTCGATATAAACCGTCTTGGGACCGTCGCAGAAAAGCTTCGCGGTAAGTCCCTTGAGGTTCAGTACGATCTCGCTGACGTCCTCTTTGACGCCCGGAATGGTTGAGAGTTCGTGGTGTATGCCGTCGATCTTGATGGATGTGACCGCAACACCGGGCAGAGATGAAAGCAATACACGTCTAAGACTATTGCCGATAGTCGTGCCGTAGCCCCTCTCCAAGGGCTCCAAAACAAACTTGCCGTAGGTTCCGTTTGATTTCAGCTCGACTATTTCTATATTCGGCCTTTCAATTTTTTCAAGCATTCGCAAGCCTCCATTTCTTTAGTGGCAACATTATTTTTCCGGGATATGCGCTTTAACTATTACAGCATTATAGCATGTCTTAAGCGTCGGAATATCCCGAAAAAACGCCGCCCTCCCATAATCTTCTGTTCTTGGCTCAACGCCCTGTTACTTCGAGTACAACTCGACGATAAGGTGTTCCTCTACCTCATAGTCAAGATCTTCCTTGACGGGAAGCCTTGTAACGCTTGCGGTAAGACTCTCTTTGTTTACGTCAAGCCACGACGGGATGAGCCTGCCGTTTGTTCCCTCTACAATTTCCTGGAACTTAACGCTCTTCTTAGAATTCTCTCTGAGGGCGATAACGTCTCCCACCTTAACTCTGTAAGACGGAATATCGACTCTCTGGCCGTTGACATTGAAATGTCCGTGAGAAACGAGCTGTCTTGCTTCGCGTCTTGTAAGCGCAAGGCCCATTCTGAAAACTACGTTATCGAGTCTGCATTCAAGAAGGGTAAGAAGGTTCGCACCGGCCTGGCCCTCCATCTTTTCGGCTCTTTCGTAGATATGTCTGAACTGCTTTTCCAAGACTCCGTAGATGAATTTCAGCTTCTGTTTTTCCTTGAGCTGCATCTTATAGTCGGACTCCATCTTTCTGAAGCCGGCCGCGGAATTTCTCTTAGTTTCCTTGCCAACGCCCATAACCATAGGGCTGATGCCCAATTCCTTGCATCTTTTAAGGATAGGTTGTTTATTTACAGCCATTATAAATTTTCCTCCGTTTTTAATTTTGTTATCGGGTCTGCCGCGCCTGACGGTGTGGGTTCCTTTCCCCTCCTGTCATGCCCGCGCCTTCCCGACGCTGAGATAACTTTAAACTCAGTCTTGGCCGGTATTTTAATTATACGCGGCGGCGTTTAGGCGGGCGGCAGCCGTTATGAGGGATAGGCGTTACGTCCTTGATAAGGCGAACGTCGAGTTCCTCGGACTGAAGCGCTCTTATCGCAGCTTCGCGTCCCTGGCCGGGTCCCTTTACATATACTTCAACAGTCTTAAGGCCGTGCTCCTTAGCGGCGCGCGCTGCGGTCTCGGCTGCTGTCTGAGCGGCGAACGGTGTGGACTTCTTAGAGCCGCGGAATCCGAGCCCGCCGGCCGAAGCCCAGGAGATCGCGTTCCCCTGCATATCGGTGATGGTGACGATGGTATTGTTGAAGGAAGAGTTGATATGAACCTGTCCCATCTCGATATTCTTTCTTTCTCTGCGGCGGCGAATGACCGTCTTCTTGCCTGATTTCTGCTGAGCCATAGTTTATATCCCTCCTTTATTTCTTCTTGTTTGCTATCGTCTTTGCGGGTCCCTTTCTGGTTCTCGCATTGGTTTTGGTTCTCTGTCCTCTTACCGGAAGACCTCTTCTGTGACGCGTCCCACGGTAGCAGCCGACTTCGATGAGTCTCTTGATATTGAGCTGTACTTCTCTTCTCTTATCGCCCTCAACGATGAGGTTATGGTCGATATATTCGCGGAGCTTAGCGGTATCCTCTTCGGTCATATCCTTGACGCGAAGGTCGGGATCCACGCCGGTCTCGCGGCATATCTTGGTGGCGGTCGGCTGACCGATGCCGTAGATATAGGTAAGAGCGACTTCTATTCTCTTATCTCTGGGAAGGTCGATACTTGCTATACGAGCCATGCTTTAAATGCACCTCCATTAAGTTTTTTAACCCTGACGCTGTTTGTGCTTGGGATTCTCGCAAATTACCATAACGCGGCCCTTGCGCTTTATCACCTTGCACTTTTCGCACATCGGTTTAACTGAAGGTCTTACTTTCATCTGAAATACCTCCTTGGTTATTTTCTTTACGCGATCACTTGGATCTCCATGTGATCCTTCCTTTTGTCAGATCGTAGGGTGACATCTCGACCGTGACCTTATCTCCGGGGACTATTCTTATATAGTTCTGTCTGAGCTTCCCGGAAATGTGGGCGAGAATCTTATGACCGTTCTGAAGCTCTACTTCAAATACCGCGTTGGGTCTCGCGTCGGTCACGGTGCCTTCAAGTTCGATTACATCTTCTTTTGACATTTTGCTCTCTCCTTTCGTCTCGGTCAGTTTTCCTCCGGCGCGTTTTCATACCGCCGAAGAAGCTTTCGCAGTTTTTTATCCGTCATGCCTTTCGTTTCGACCGTTTCGCCGACCGGTGAAATGTGTACCCGGTTCTTGCGCTTCGGATTTGAGAGCTTTCGCTCCTTGCCGTCGCTTATGAACGCGAAGCGGCCTTCCTGCGCTACAGCAACGAAATAGCGCCCTCGGTCCCGCCCGGCAAGCGATCTTACGACAGTACCCTGACTGTGTTAATCCCGTCCTTATTCATCATTCCGGCATTGTGAGTATCTCTGCTCCCGAAGGAGTTATCGCTACGGTGTGCTCGAAATGCGCGGACAGCTTTCCGTCTACGGTTTTTACCGTCCAGCCGTCCGGAAGGACTCTTACTTCCGCGGCGCCCTCGTTTATCATCGGCTCTATCGCTATGACCATTCCCGCGACAAGTCTCGGGCCGTGGCCTGCTCTTCCGAAGTTGGGCACCTCGGGGTCTTCGTGAAGATTTCTGCCGACTCCGTGGCCGACGTACTGTCTCACGACGGAATATCCCCTTGATTCATTATACTGCTGGACGAAAGCCGAAATATCTCCTATTCTCATTCCCGGCTGAAGCGTTTTTATCACTTCAAGCAGGCTTCCCTCGGTCGATTCCATCAGAGCTTTTGCTTTCTCGGGAGCTTCGCCCACCGCGAAGGTCTTTGCGGAATCGCCGTGATAACCGTCGATAAACGCTCCTACGTCTACCGAGACGATATCTCCCTTTTTAAGCTTTTCCTGCTTTGAGGGAATGCCGTGTATTACGGTTTCGTTCACGGATATGCAGGCGGACGCGGGGAAGCCGTTATAGTGTAAAAAGGACGGCTTCGCGCCATGCGAGACTATATAGTCGTGAATGATCCGGTCGAGCTCGTAGGTGGACATACCTTCTTCGATATTCTTTCCCGCCGTTACGAGCGCGCCGCCGGTTATCAGGCCCGCCTTGCGCATCTTTATCAGTTCATGCGATGTTTTGATATTTATCATAATCAGTCTTCGTTTATCGCCTTGAGGGTAAGACGCGTAGTCTCGGCGACCTCCTCCTGACCGATAACGGTCCTGAGCTTTCCTCTTGACTCATAGAAGTCCTTCAGAGGAGCGGTCTTTTCATGATAGACCCTGAGTCTTTCAAGCACCGTCGCCGGCTCGTCGTCCTTTCTTATGACGACCTTACCGCCGCACGCGTCGCATATCCCCTCGACCTTTGTCGGCTTAAAAACTACATGGTAGGAGTTTCCGCAGGCCTCGCAGACTCTTCTTCCGCTCAGGCGCTCGGCGATCTTATCGTCCGGAACATAGATCTCTATTACCTTATCGATATTCACGCCCATCTTCTCCAAAGCTTCAGCCTGGGGAACTGTTCTCGGGAAGCCGTCAAGGATAAAGCCGTTCTTGCAGTCGTCTCTCGCTATCCTGTCTTTAAGGATGCCGATAACGACCTCGTCCGGCACCAGCTCTCCGGCGTCCATATACTTTTTAGCCTTAAGGCCGCTCTCGGTCCCGTCCTTGACCGCTTCTCTCAAGATATTTCCGGTAGATATAGCGGGAATACCCTTAGCGGCGCAGATGACCTCGGCCTGTGTGCCTTTTCCGGCGCCCGGCGCGCCAAGTAAAATCAGATTCATAAGCCTGCGCTCCTTTCCGTCAGAAGCAGGGGGATATAAATCTTCCCCGCTTCCCGTTTCTCTTATTTTAAAATTTTTATTCAAGGAATCCCTTGTGATGACGCATCATCATCTGGCTCTCAAGCTGTCTTACCGTCTCGAGCGCTACAGATACGACGATGAGTATCGAAGTACCGCCAAGCGCTACCGCAGATACGTTGGTGACCTGCGCGAATACTATCGGGAAGAGCGCTACGATACCTAAGAACAGAGCTCCGACAAGAATAAGCTTTGAAAGTATTCTTGTGATATAGTCGGAGGTGGGCTTGCCGGGACGGATTCCCGGAACGCCGCCGTTATTCTGTCTTAAGTTATTCGCGATCTCTACGGGATTGTACTGCATGGATACGTAGAAGTAGCTGAAGAGGATGATGAGGATGAAGTAGATCGTTCCGTAGATCGGGCTGGTCTGGCTGAAGGCTCTCATGAAGCCGTACCAGAAGGTGCCCGCTTCGGGCTCTCCGGTAAACATCTGGATAGTCTGGGGGATGGAGAGGAAGGACATCGCGAAGATTATCGGCAGAACGCCCGCCATCGCTATCTTTATAGGGAGATAGGTGGACTGGCCGCCGTACATCTTTCTTCCGACCACGCGCTTTGCGTACTGGATCGGGATCCTTCTCTCGGCGTTGTCCATAAAGATTATGAACGCTACCATCAGAACGAAGAGTACGATCATTACCGGAATGAGGATAATATACCAGAAGTTTCCGGTTTCGGCAAGAGTCTTGAAGGTCTCGCCGAACTGCGGGGGAAGGTTAGCTACGATACCCGCAAAGAGGAGTATCGAGATGCCGTTGCCGATTCCCTTCTTATCTATCTGAGCTCCGAGCCAGATAACAAGCATCGCTCCGGCGGTGAAGCAGCAGATAATTACTATCTCAGCCATCGCCTTTGAGAAGCCTTGGGTATAGGTGAGCGAGCCGGAGTTCTTGAGCGTAAGGTAGTACGCCCAGGACTGGAACGCCGCTATACCGAGGGTGGTGTACTTGGTGATCATATCGAGCTTAGCTCTTCCGCTCTCCCCCTCTTTAGCAAGGCGCTCGAGGGCGGGGATGGCGAATGTGAGAAGCTGGATGATGATCTGCGCGTTAATGTAGGGCGTAATTGAAAGGCACATAAGGGTTGCCCGACTGAATGTACCGCCCGAGAAAAGATTCAGGGTAGAGAAAATGCTGTTACCGCCGTTTATCATGTTCGCGACAGCGGTCGCGTCAAGAAACGGTACCGGTATAAAGCCGCCCAAGCGATAGATGATAACGATGAAGAGCGTGAAGAGTATCTTCTTACGGATCTCCTGAACCTTCCAAGCGTTTTTTATCGTCTCAAACACCTTATACCACCTCTGCCTCTCCGCCGGCCTTCTCTATCTTCTCCTTTGCGGCAGCTGAGAAAGCAGCGGCTTTCACGGTGAGCTTTTTGGTGATCTCTCCGTTTCCCAAAACCTTGATTCCGTCCTTTTCCTTTTTAACGATACCCGCCGCCTTTAAGAGCTCGGCGTCAACTACCGTTCCGTCGACGAATTTCTCAAGCTCCGAGACGTTTACCGCGGCGTAATCGGTTGCGAATACGTTGGTGAATCCTCTTTTAGGAATTCTTCTTGCAAGCCTTGTCTGGCCGCCTTCAAAGCCGGGTCTTACGCCGCCGCCTGAGCGGGCGTTCTGACCCTTATGGCCCTTTGCGGCAGTCTTGCCCCAGCCTGAGCCGTGACCTCTGCCGACTCTTTTTGCCTCGCGCGAAGAGCCCTCGGCGGGAGCCAAATCATGCAGTTTCATATGCTACACCTCCTTAATTTTCTTCGGTAACTTTGATCAGGTGTACTATCTTGTTGATTTTACCTTTTGTTGCGGGATTATCGGGTTGAACGGTCGCGTCGCCTATCTTGCGAAGACCAAGCGCGTTGGCGGTTGCGATCTGTCCCTTGAGTCTGCCGTTGAGACTCTTTACAAGCTCGATCCTAAGCGCCATCAGTTCTCCCCTCCTTTACCGAATATCTCCTTTACGCTCTTTCCCCTCTTCGCGGCGACTTCGTCTGCGGATTTCAGGGAAGAAAGTCCGTTAAAGGTTGCCCTTACTACGTTGCAGGGATTGTTGGAGCGAAGGGATTTTGTTCTTATATCCTTGATCCCGGCGGCTTCGATCACCGCGCGTACGGGACCGCCCGCGATAACTCCGGTACCTTCGGCGGCAGGTCTTAAAAGAACCTTGCCCGCGCCGTAGATTCCGACTATTTCATGAGGGATCGTAGTGCCCTTGAGAGGAACCTGGATAAGGTTCTTCTTAGCGTCCTCGATGCCCTTTCTTATAGCGTCGGGAACCTCGCTCGACTTACCGATACCGAAGCCTACGGTGCCGTTTCCGTCGCCCACTACCATAAGCGCCGAGAATTTCATAATACGGCCGCCCTTTACGGTTTTGGATACACGGTTAATAGCAACTCTCTTTTCGATATCAAGCTGTAATTTGCTCGCGTCTATAATAGCCAAAACGATTACCTCCTCTTAAAACTTAAGTCCGCCTTCGCGTGCGCCGTCGGCGACCGCCGCGACGCGTCCGTGATAGACATAGCCGCCCCTGTCGAAAACGACCTGTTCAATGCCCTTTTCGCGGCAGAGCTCAGCTATCATGGAGCCTACCTTCTTGGCGCCCTCGACGTTACCGCCGTTTCCTTCAAAGCCCTTTGTCATGCTCGAAGCGGAGCAGAGCGTTGTTCCGGCGACGTCGTCGATCACCTGTGCGTAGATATGTTTTGCCGAACGGAAGACGCAGAGTCTCGGTACCGAAGCGGTTCCGCTGATCTTGGCGCGGACTCTTAAGTGGCGGTGAGCTCTTGCCTTGGCTCGATCTAATGTTTTTACCATAGCTTAACTCTCCTTCAATTACTTCTTAGCGCCTTTACCGGCCTTACCGGCCTTGCGTATGATTACCTCTCCGTCGTAGCGGATTCCTTTGCCCTTATAGGGTTCCGGAGGACGCTTTGCGCGGATCTCGCAGGCGAACTGACCGACCTCCTGCTTGTCGATCCCCTTGACCAGGATCTGGTTAGGCTGGGGAACGTCGAGCTTGATGGTTTCGGTCTCCGAAACTACGACCTGGTGTGAATATCCGAGGTTAAGGATAACGTCCTTGCCCTGTTTTGCGGCTCTGTAACCTGTTCCTTCGATGACGAGGAGCTTCTGGTATCCGTTTACCACGCCCTCGACCATGTTATGAACGAGAGTTCTTGTAAGCCCGTGGAGGGATTTTGCGAGCTGCTCGTCGTTAGGACGGGCTACCTTTACCTCATTGTTTTCTACCTCGATGGAAAGCATCGGGTTAAAAGCTTTTGTTAAGCTCCCCTTAGGGCCCTTGACGGTGACGACGTTTCCGTCGGCTACGTTTATTTCTACGCCCGCGGGTACGGTTATGGGTTTAAGTCCTATTCTTGACATAACTTCCTCCTTACCAAACGAACGCCAGGATTTCGCCGCCGACTCCGAGCTCTCTCGCCTTACGGTCGGTCACGATTCCCTTAGAGGTTGAAACTATTGCAACGCCGAGTCCCTTCATCACCTTGGGCATATCCTCGCAGCTTGAGTAGATTCTCAGGCCGGGCTTTGAGACCCTGCGGATACCGGAGATGACCGGGGATTTATTCTCGTCATATTTAAGTGTAATTCTTATGATTCCCTGTTTGCCGTCGTCGACTATCTGGTAGCTCTTGATATATCCCTCATCCAAAAGGATCTCGGTTATAGCCTTCTTGACGTTAGAAGCAGGGACGTCCACAGCAGCGTGCTTTGCCGAGCTTGCGTTGCGAATTCTCGTCAAAAGATCCGCTATCGTATCAGTAATCTGCATACTGTTTTGCCTCCTTTGCCTTTACCAGCTTGCCTTCTTCACGCCCGGGATCTGTCCGTCGTGTGCGAGTTCTCTGAAGCAGATACGGCATACGCCGAACTTTCTGAGATATCCGTGGGGCCGTCCGCAGATCTTGCATCTGTTGTAAGCGCGGGACGAAAACTTAGGCTTTGCCTGCTGCTTTAAAATCATCGATTTCTTAGCCATTTTAATTCCTCCTCATCACCTTGCGAACGGAGCGCCCAGCATTGAAAGCAGCTCCTTTGCTTCTTCGTCGGTCTTAGCGGTGGTTATGAAGTTGATATCCATACCGCGGACCTTGTCTATCTTGTCGAATTCGATCTCGGGGAATATAAGCTGCTCCTTGATGCCTGTGGAATAGTTTCCTCTTCCGTCGAAGGAGTTGGGATTTATTCCCTTGAAGTCTCTGACGCGCGGGAAGGCGACGTTGAAGAGTCTGTCGATGAATTCATACATCTTATCGGATCTCAGCGTTACCTTAACGCCTATCGGCATTCCCTCGCGGAGCTTGAAGTTCGCGACCGACTTTTTAGCCTTGCATACTATCGGCTTCTGTCCGGTTATTGCCGAAAGATCGGTGATAACTGCGTCTACGACCTTTGAGTTTTCCTTAGCTTCGCCGCAGCCGACGTTTATGACGACCTTATCGAGCTTCGGGATCTGCATTACGTTCTTATAGCCGAACTTTTTCATAAGCGCGGGAGCGATCTCGTTGACATATTGATCTTTAAGTCTTGCCATGCTAATCCTCCTTACTTAAGCTCGGCGCCGCAGCGCTTACATACTCTTATCTTATTTCCCTCGTCGTCGGTCTTTATGCCGTATCTTACTCCCTTAGAGCACTTAGAGCACCAAAGAGCGACTTTTGAGGAATACATGGCGGCTTCGGCTTTAACTATGCCGCCCTCTTCGCCCTGACGACGGGGCTTTACCGACTTAGTCGCGAAGTTTGCGCCCTCAACGATAACCTTGCCCTCCTTGGGGGATACGGCGAGGATCTTTCCTCTTTTGCCCTTATCCTTACCGCTGAGAATAACTACGGAGTCGCCGGTCTTTACATGGATACTGTTCATATATTCGGTTCCTCCTTACAGAACTTCGGGGGCGAGCGAAAGGATCTTGACGAAGTCATGATCTCTCAGCTCTCTGGCTACAAGGCCAAAGATACGGGTACCCCTCGGTGTTTTATCATCCTTGATTATAACGGCTGCGTTTTCGTCGAAGCGGATATAGGTTCCGTCGTCGCGGCGCAGGCCCTTTGCTGAACGAACGATTACTGCTTTTACAACGTCGCCCTTTTTGACCATGCCGCCCGGAGCAGCCTTCTTTACTGAAGCTACGACCACATCGCCGATGTTTGCGTATTTACGGCGGGTGCCGCCGAGGACTCTTATGCACATAAGCTCCTTAGCGCCGGTGTTGTCTGCGACCTTGAGTCTGGTCTGCATCTGTATCACAGCAAGTTCCTCCTTTCAAAAATCAGAAATTTTTGAGTGATCGGCTGAATTCTCCGATCCCCATATACAGTTTTGACGTTACTTGATTACTTGCTCTGCTCCAAAACCCTTACGAGTCTCCATCTCTTATCCTTTGAGAGAGGTCTTGTTTCCATTATCTCGACCTTATCGCCGACATGGGCTTCGTTTTTCTCGTCATGAGCCTTGAACTTAACGGTTCTCTTGATGATCTTCTTATACAGAGGGTGCATAACGTTATCCGCTATCGCGACGACGACGGTCTTATCCATCTTGTCCGATACGACGGTACCCACTCTCGTCTTTCTAAGCTTTCTTTCGGTCATTTATGATCCTCCTCTCAATCACTTCGACTGGTTCTGACTGATAAAGGTCATAACGCGGGCTATATCCTTCTTAACGGCCTTTATGCGCATCGGATTGTCGAGCTGGTTGACAGTGTGCTGGAAACGAAGGTTAAAAAGCTCTTCTCTTAAGTCGGCGAGCTTATTCTGCATTTCATTGAGAGTCATTTCCTTGATTTCACTTGTTTTCATACTCACTCACCTTCCGTTTCTTGGGCGTCTTTCTTTACGAACTTGCACTTGATCGGAAGCTTGTGCGCTGCAAGACGCATAGCTTCTCTTGCGGTTTCCTCGCTTACCCCGGAGATCTCAAACATGACCTTGCCGGGCTTTACGACCGCTACCCAGAATTCCGGGGTTCCTTTACCTGAACCCATACGGGTGCCGAGCGCCTTTGTCGTCACCGGCTTATCCGGGAAGATCTTGATCCAGACCTGTCCGCCGCGCTTGATGTATCTCGTCATGGCGATACGGGCGGCTTCTATCTGCGCCGAAGTGATCCAGGCGGGTTCGAGCGCCTGAAGACCGAATTCTCCGTATGCTACGAAGTTTCCTCTTGTCGCCTGGCCCTTCATTCTTCCGCGCTGCTGCTTACGGTGTTTAACTCTCTTTGGAAGTAACATTACTTAGTACCTCCTTCTCTTTTTTCGGTTCTCTCGGGTCTCGGACCTCTTTCGGGTCTTTCTCCTCTCGGAGCGCGGTTATCGTTCCTCGGTCTTCTCGGTCTGTCGGAACCGTTTCTGTCGTCGCGCTGTCTGCGAGGTCTGCGGTCGTTCTTTTCTTCTCTTGCCGCGGTCTCGCCCTTGAGGACCTCTCCCTTATAGATCCAGACCTTTACGCCGATCCTTCCGTATGTGGTGGCGGCTTCGGCGGTGCCGTAGTCGATATCGGCTCTTATAGTCTGCAGCGGGATGGTTCCCTCGTGATAGGTCTCGCTTCTTGCGATCTCGGCGCCGCCGAGACGGCCGGACGCCTTGGTCTTGATGCCCTTTGCTCCGAGCTTCATAGCTCTTCCGATAGCGCCCTTCATAGCGCGTCTGAAAGCGATTCTGTTCTCAAGATCGAGAGCTATCTTCTCGGCGACGAGCTGTGCGTTAAGGTCGGGAGATTTGACCTCGAAGATATTAAGAGAAACGGTTTTTCCGATCTTCTTCTCGATATCGTTTTTAAGCTTCTCTATAGCTTCGCCGCCTCTTCCGATCACATAGCCGGGCTTAGCGCAGTGGATATTGATCTTGACTCTGTCTGCGAATCTTTCGATTTCGATGCGGGGAACGCCCGCGGAATAGAGATTCTTCTTGATGTAGTTACGGATATTATAATCTTCGACAAGCGTGTCGCCGAAGGTTGACTTATCTGCAAACCAGCGGGAATCCCAATCTTTGATTATACCTACACGCAAACCGTGCGGATTAACTTTTTGTCCCATAGTTTACCTCCTTTGACGACTTATTCCTTTTCCTTGAGAACGACCGTGACATGAGACGTTCTCTTAAGGATCCTTGCTCCGCTGCCCTTAGCTCTTGCCTGGTATCTCTTTATAGTCGGTCCGGGGCAGACGTAGCACTCGGAGACATAGAGACTGTTCTTATCCATATTGAAGTTATGCTCAGCGTTTGCAGCGGCCGAGTTCACGAGCTTGACAAGATATTCGCACGCCGACTTGGGAGTATGCTTTAAGATGGCGAGCGCTGTTTCAAGATCCTTTCCTCTTATAAGATCGAGAACGATCCCGACCTTACGGGGAGCAATACGCGCATTCCTGAGTATTGCCTTTGCTTCCATTTAAGTTTCCTCCTTTCGGCCTATTTACCGTTATTGGACGTCTTGGAGCCGGCGTGACCCTTGAACGTTCTGGTGGGAGCGAACTCTCCGAGCCGGTGTCCTACCATATCCTCGGTAACATATACCGGAATATGCTTACGTCCGTCGTGGACGGCAAATGTATGACCAACAAAGTCAGGGAAGATTACGGAGGCGCGGCTCCATGTCTTAACGGCCTTCTTCTCTCCCGATTCGTTCATAGCGATGACCTTCTTGTAGAGTGATTCCTGTACAAAAGGCCCTTTCTTAACACTTCTACCCATTTTTCATCTGCCTCCCTTCATTACCTGTCGTTGCGGCGCTTTACGATATACTTATCGGAGCGGTTCTTCTTAGCTCTGGTCTTATATCCGAGAGCCGGCTTGCCCCAAGGTGTGACAGGTGAAGGATGTCCAACCGGCGATTTTCCTTCGCCGCCGCCGTGAGGGTGATCGCAGGGGTTCATTACCGAACCTCTGACGGTAGGTCTTACGCCCATATGACGTTTTCTTCCCGCCTTACCGATGTGGACGTTCTCGTGGTCGATATTTCCGACCTGTCCGACTGTCGCCATGCAATCGGCGGGGATATATCTCATTTCGCCGGAGGGAAGACGTACAAGAACCTTTCCTTCCTCTCTGCCCATGAGCTGAGCCATATTTCCGGCAGCTCTCACAAGCTGAGCGCCCTTGCCGGGATAGAGCTCGATATTGTGGATAAAGGTACCGACCGGGATATTTATAAGCGGAAGCGCGTTGCCGGGTCTGATATCGGCGCCGGCGCCCGCGGATACGGTATCTCCGACCTTGAGTCCGTTGGGGGCGATGATATATCTCTTCTCGCCGTCCTCGTACTGGATGAGCGCGATATGCGCGGAGCGGTTCGGATCGTATTCAAGAGTAAGAACGGTGGCGTTCATATCAAGCTTGTTTCTCTTGAAATCGATAACGCGGTATTTTCTTCTCTCGCCGCCGCCGTGATGACGGACGGTGATCCTGCCGTAGCTGTTTCTGCCCGAGGTCTTCTTCAAAGGTTCAAGAAGGCTCTTCTCAGGCTCGACCTTTGAAAGAACGCTGTAGTCCGTTACCGTCATTCCGCGGCGTCCGTTCGTAGTCGGCTTGTAGCTTTTTATAGCCATAGGTTATCTCTCCTTAAAGATTATAGGTTTATCGGGAGCCTACTCCCATATCAGAGGTTAGAATGTCAGAGGATTAGAGATCAGAACCGGTTTTAATGCCTTGATCTGTCCTTTCCTTCGCGGATTTCAAAATCGCGGGAAAGCAAAAGTCATATGAAAACCGTCTCAAAGCGTTCTGTCTTCCGTCTTCTATCCTCTATCTTCTAATCAGATCATTCCGTCGAAGAAGGAAATGGTCTTTGAGCCCTTTGCGAGCGTTACGATCGCCTTTTTCCACGCGGGAGTGGTTCCCTCGTATCTTCCCATTCTGCGAGTCTTTCCTCTCACAGAGACGGTATTTACCTTTTCGACCTTAACGCCGAACGCTCTTTCGACTGCGGCCTTGATCTCGTGCTTGTTGGCGGTCTTCATGACTCTGAAGGTGTACTTGCCGTTTCTTAAAGCGTCCATAGAAGCTTCGGTGATAACTGGCTTGATAATAATATCATGAGCGGTCTTTACCATTAGCAATATACCTCCTCGATCTTAGCGACTGCGTCCTGCGATACGATAAGCTTATCGCTGTTAAGGACGTCGTACACATTAAGATTATTTACGGTAGAAGTCTTTACTCCCGGGATGTTTCTTGCGCTCTTCACCAAAACGGTATCGGCCTTCTCGACCGTATAGCCGTCAGCGTCCTCAAAGAGCGACTTAACGATAAGGGCCTTGCCCTCCGCGCCCACGGCCTTGAGCATCTCCGCGACGTTCTTGGTCTTAACGCTGTCGAATCCGATGTTATCGATAACGATAACGTCGTCGCCCAAGAGCTTAGAAGAAAGCGCGGACTTCATCGCGAGTCTTCTTACCTTCTTGTTTACGGTGTAGCGGTAGCTTCTCGGCTTCGGGCCTAACGCTACGCCGCCGTGAGTCCACTGAGGAGAGCGAGTCGAGCCCTGTCTTGCATGGCCGGTGCCCTTCTGTCTCCAGGGCTTTCTGCCGCCGCCGGAAACCTCGGTTCTCGTGAGAGTGGACTGTGTTCCCTGTCTCTGATTCGCGAGGTAATTCACTACCACCGCGTGCATTACAGGGACGTTGGGTTCTATTCCCCAGATAGCATCATTGAGCTCGGCGTCGGATACCTTATTGCCCTTGACGTCAAGTACGGAAATCTTAGACATATGTTATCCTCCTTCCACTAAGCCTTCTTAACGCTGTCTCTTACGGTAACTATGCCGTTCTTAGGACCGGGGATAGCTCCCTTTACAGCGATAAGGTTATTCTCTGCGTCTACCTTAACGACCTCAAGGTTAAGAATAGTAACCTTCTCGGCGCCGAGGTGTCCCGGCATCCCCTTACCCTTGAAGATCCTTGACGGAGACGAGCAAGCGCCCATGGAGCCGGCGTGACGGTGTACCGGGCCGGTACCGTGCGTCTCCTTTAATCTGTGATTGTTCCAGCGCTTGATGGTGCCGGCAAATCCCTTACCCTTTGAAGTTCCGCTGACGTCGACTATGTCTCCGACGGCGAAGGTATCAGCCTTGACGAGATCTCCGACGTTAAGAGAAGATATATCGTCGAGTCTGAATTCCTTGAGGTGCTTCTTGAGGGCTACGTCGGCCTTCTTGAAGTGGCCTGTAAGGGGCTTTTTAAGGCTCTTTGCGGTAGCGTCTCCGAAGCCTAACTGTACGGCTTCGTACCCGTCGTTTTCGGCGGTCTTCTTCTGGACGACTACGCAGGGGCCCGCTTCGATTACCGAAACCGGAACGACCTTGCCGGTCTCGGTGAAGATCTGAGTCATACCGATCTTCTTTCCGATGATTCCTTTTTGCATTTTAATTTTCCTCCTATACGGTTATTGGTCGGTCCAACCGACTTGACCCCGGACATTATTGTTTGGAAACCCAAAATATCGGTTTCTTTGGGAGATTACTTGATCTCCATCACAATATCTACGCCGGCGGGGAGTTCAAGATTCTGAAGAGCTGCGGTGGTATCGTTGGTGGGATGAAGAACGTCGATGAGTCTCTTATGAGTTCTCAGTTCAAACTGTTCGCGGCTGTCCTTATACTTAAAGACCGCGCGGAGAATAGTTACGACTTCCTTCTCTGTCGGCAGCGGGACCGGTCCGGAGACCTTAGCGCCGCTTCTCTTTGCGGCTTCGACGATCTTAGCCGCCGCCGCGTCTACGTTCGAGTGCTCGTAGCCCTTGATCTTGATTCTGATTTTTTCATTGACTGCCATTTAACTGCCTCCTTATAATTTTGCATTTTCTGGGGGCTTATCCGCAGTACTCCGCGGATTTTTCTGTATCCCAACACGCTTCCGTGTGTTTCTTTTTGACCCCATAAAAAATACCGAAAAACTTATCGCTTTTCGGAAGACCAAAAACTCACACAGGATCTGTGTCTGGCTTTCGTTTTTTAGGCGCCAGCGGCTTTTTTATCTCGCCGTTCGCAAGATCGCGCCTTCTTTTTTTAATAAAAACTCAAGCCGGTGTCAGTTATTACAGTCGCCCGGTTTAAAATCGGACATACTCGGCTGAAATTACCTGCCCTTTTTCTCGGCAGCAACCTTCAGCTTCATCGCATATCTGTCGCAGTCACGCAACGTATAATATAACACTATAACCCGGTTTTAGTCAAGAGTTATGCAGAAATTTTCCTGTAGAACTTTTTACAATTTTTAAGCTGAATTTTGTATAAAATCCCCAAAGCCACAACCTTTAGTCCCCAAGCCCGGAAATATCCACAACATTTTCCACCTTTTCGACGGAATTTATATCCGAAATATCTATGAAATATCTATAGCTCTCGGTTTCGCCGCCGTTTGAGATCTCGGTATTTTCGTAAAAACACATCAGCGTTCCGTCGTTCTCGAATAAAAAGTCGGTCGAGAAAGCCGTCAGCTCGCCCTCTCCGGAGTACTGCGAAGCTACTTTTGAAACGTCGTACTCGTGATGCACCTCAACGGCGTTGGGGTGATCAAGCAGTACAGCTTCCCGGACATATGATTTTTCCGGGATTATCCCCGCCTTATAAAATAGTATAAGTCCCTCGTCGGCCATAGGATATTTCACGTCGCGAGAGTATGCTGTGAATTCGCGGTCCGTGACCGAAAGCGCGGAGATGTTTCCGTTGTCGTTGGTGAACTGCTCCCGGCCGTTATTGTACTGCGCAAGATATATCCCGTCGGATTTCCCGACGTAGGAGTATATCATTATATCCTTTTCGTCGTACTTGAAGATAAACGTCTGCTCCGTCTCGCCGGTCTTTTCGTTTGATATCTCAACTTTTGCGGAATCAAGCGAGGTATACCGCTCCCGCGCCGCAAGTACCAGATCCTCGCCCGGGACGGTTTTCTGCGCTCCGCACCCGCTCAGAAATATCACGGCAATAAGCATTGCCAAAGCCGCTCTGCGCATAAATACCTCCCGAAACACAAAGCCCCCCGCTTAAGGGAGCCTCGATTAGAAATCAGATTTCAGATTTCAGACTTTCAGATATCAGAGGCTTCGCCTAAAGTCCCGTCCGCGCCAAAAATCACGCGCTTCCGCTCTGATCTCTGACCTCTGATTTCTGTCTGTCTACTTGCGCCTTCCCCGCTTCTTTACGTCAACGGTTTTAAGGCCGCTCATCCTGTCCTCGCTCGACATTTTGAACTTGGACAGCATATCTTCAAAGCCGGCGTCCGTTACCTTGGACCTCGGCTCGTATGCGTATTCGTAGTCCTCCGGCGAGAAAACTTCCTTCTTCACCGGCTTTTTCTGAACGTGGCGCTGAGGTCTCGGAGCTTCTTCCTTGTCCTTCATCGCCGCCGCTTCCGCGCGCTGTCTGTCATGCCTTTGCGGCTGAGCGTTTCTCTGCGGTCTCTCCTCCGCGCGCTTCATCGACAGACTGATTTTCCCGTCCTCCGCTATCCCGATGATCTTGACCTTCACGGTCTGGCCTTCGGAGCAGAATTCGTGTATGTCGTTTACATAGCTCTGCGCTACCTCGGAAATGTGGACCATTCCCGACTTTCCTTCGCCTAAATCGACGAACGCGCCGAATTTAAGCACTCCTGTGATCTTTCCCTCTAAAATCGTTCCGACTTCCAACTGCATGTGCTGTGTTTTCCTTTTCCTTTGCCCGGTAAAAAATTGCCTTGAGATTGCCTTGCTGATCTGAAACCGTATTGCCGTCAGTATTGCAAAGCGTTATTTTGACTTCGCGTAGAATCTTCTCTCCCTCGGATACGCATACCCGAGCTTCTCGACCGCGACCGTGAACATATACTCGTCCTCGTCGTTGGTCTTTAAGATCCTTTGGTACTCGTCGTTTGCCTGACGCGTCTCGGTTATCTCCTCGCGGAGCTTTTCTATCTGCATCCTCTGCTCCGCGATATCCGCCTGGGTCTGGATTATAAGCCCGACCGCGTACACCAAAACGAGCACGAAGAGCGTAAGCTTAACAAGATCGCCAAGATGCGATCTTCTCCTCTTTTTAGGTTCCAAAGCTTTACGCCTCCTCCGGTTCTTAAACTGACGTTACAATACAGCTTTATTATACATCATATTCAGAGTTCTGGCAAGGATTTTCCCTAAAATTTTTGTCCTTTTTCCTAAAATACGGCGTTCCCAACAAAATCCCGGCAAATTTTTTGAGCATTCTGCCCAATATTGTGAATAATTTTTTTACATATTCAACCGCTGCGCCGACAAGCTTCACCACTATCCGTCCGAGGGTGACAAGATAGATCAAAAATCCCGCCGTCATACCTGCCAGGACAAAAAATCTGAGTTCTCCGCGGCAGAGGGAGGTGCAGAAGATATAGAACGCGCCGAAGAATACGACCGTAAATCCCACGTCTTCAAAAAACACCGCAGCGCCGCCGTGACGAACGCTGAGCCGAAGCGCGCGGAGGATATCGTACAGAGCTCCCAAGAAAGCGCCGAGGACAATCGCGCCAAGAAGAAGCCGAAGCTCGAGCGAAACGCCGAAAAAGTGTTCGGCATAGACCTCCGCGCGGCTCATCTTGTGATTTTGCCGAAGAATCCCGGCTTTTTCTTTCTGTCCTTATCGCCGTAGACGATCGAGCGGATATCTCCGTCGATCTGCATATCGCCCGTATCGACGTTCATAGCGTTTACGTGAAGGGCCTTTCCCCTTATAACCATTTCGCCGAGCGTCGTATAGAGAGAAATCTCGTTTTCATCGAAGCTGTCCACGTCGGTAACGCCGGAAAGGTTAAGATTTTGTCTATCCTCTAAAATTGCGCTGTGATGTGCGTTAAGAATTTCGGACATCGGATCACCCCTTTATAATATGTACGCGAGGAGGAGGGGAAATATGCGGGAGGGGTGTTCCCCATACTTAAAGACCCGCAGCCCATTCCCACGCTTACCTTACACATAAAACATGACCAATGGCAATTTCATATGCTTTGACTAATTAAAAGAAGTTCCGAATGGAATTCACATTCATTATAATCTCATGCAGTTGCGATAGCGACTGCATTTTCTAAAGTGTCGCTTTAATATCTAAGCAAATTTCAAAAGCAGTAATGATATTATTCCCCTGTCTGCTATTTTTGCTTTTATTATAAACGATCGAGATGTTCTCTTGCATAAATTTTCCAAAACAGATTGACTTTTTGCTGAAATTTGATATAATATATTCTGAATAATTGTAATTTGTCATATGGCAGATTTTGATTATCCGACAAGGAAGGATAAAATGATAATAAGACGAAGTCCGATTTGCAGGATAATATCTCTGATTTTGATTGCGGCTATTATGTTCACGATAGCCGGCTGCTCTGCTGCACCGCCGATTCCCGTTATTTCCGACGCCGATAATCAGACTGTTACAGAGCATATTGAAACCGAGAATATTATAACCGAAGAAGAATTGACGGAATTTATTACTTCGGAGATATATTTGCAGGAAATAGTGCTCGC
>CANPYR010000025.1 GCA_947588805.1 uncultured Clostridia bacterium | reverse complement strand
CGGGAAAACGAAGCGGCGATTCATGGCGAAAAGGCAGGACTTGAAAAGCTCCTCAAGGCTTCACTGCAGCGTGAACTGACCGATAAGAGCTTTGATCCGATTCGTGCAGCTATCATCAATGCGCATATCAACGCGTTTCCAAACAGCGAGCTTAAGAAAAGAAACAGCGAGTACAAGCGCAAAATGGGTGATAAGGTTCTGAGCAGGTTTCTTTCCGAACTGGACTTGCCGTATGAAATCTCCTCCAGCAGAAAGAACAGCGGATGAAAAAACAAAAGCGTTTGGCATACTTGGACAATAAGCCGACTGTAGCCGATAATTCCAGTTTTTGGAATATATATTATCCTCCTGAAGCGTCGCTTCAATAAACTTCAGGAGGATTTATTATGTTTAAAATCACTGTACTTGTAGTTGAGCCCGGCAAGAAACCATATGTCAAAGAAGTCGAGAACTCCCTCAAGTCGCTCTCAAGAGAAGTCGGCGGCTGCATTCAAGCCGTCTACCCCCGGAATGAGCCCGTCGCTTTAATCTGCGACGAAGAATCAAAGCTAAGAATAAGCCTTTCAACCGAGCACTGCGAGATGAGGACGGCAAGATCTACGATTATATCGCAGGCACGTTTCTCGTTACCGGCCTCGGTTAGGAGGATTTTGCTTCTCTGCCGTCGGATTTGATACAGCACTTCACAGAAATGTTTGCCACGCCTGAAACCTTATTGAATCTTAACGGAAGTCTTATTGTGGTTCAATCTGAATAGCTCATTGTCCCTCGTCCGTTTCATCAGCGGGCGGGGGATTTTCTTTTTGCACATCTCGCCTCCGCTGCATTGCCCTGTCCGATAGTGTATACAGTCTGCGCAGTTACATTTTGTTTTTTTGCTGTGAACGCTTACAAAAATCGCAAACCCCTTTGCTGTCAAGCTTTTTGAAAACAGCGATTTCGCTGCGCTGGTATTTCATTGCCAATGATGAAATGTCCTCGCCTTCGAGGTAACTTGAAATGCAGTCTTGTTCTTCTTCCTCTGTCCAGTATTCTGCCTGCCTTTGAGGGGCTGACCGTCTGAACTCTGCTAAAAGCGTTTTATTGTTATTCATGTACATATCCGCCTTTCATAAAGGATTTACCTTTATGTTTCTTTATATCACTTTTGTTTGTGTTTATTTTATGGAAAGTATCGGATAATTTGAAAAAGAGAAGTGGGTTTTAATAATTGTGAAAAGGCATAAAGCAAGTAGCAGGGGTGAGATAAGCGAAAGACGCCATATAACCGATCATACAGTCAGGTTGTTTCGGACATATATTATTTCTTTGTAGCACGGGGCGACGCACCCCGGAACATAAAAAATCTACATGGAGGTATTACTATGAAACCAAACGCACCAACCCAATCAACCACGGCCCACGTCTTCTGTTACTGCGAGAATACACTCCCGGAGTCCCAGCTTCATTTCATTGAGGAAGAATACTGGCTTTGCGACCATTGTATGCGAGAGTATACTACAACCTGCTCCCATTGCGGCGAACCCATCTTACTTGAAAACAAAGCCGGCAGTTCGGAGACTCCGCTCTGCAACGTCTGCTACGACGACCATTATAACACCTGCACCCGTTGCGGCAGGATTATTCACACGGACGACACCTACTATCGTGACAGATACGATGATGAGCCGTATTGTTATGACTGCTATAGCCGCTTTGAACGTGACGGCGGCATACAAGACTATTACTACAAACCCTGCCCAATCTTCTATGGCAGTGGCAGTAGATACTTTGGTGTAGAATTGGAAATTGATGAAGCAGGCGAAAATGATGATAACGCAGAACAGGTTATGTCCGTAGGCAACCGTGATGCGGAGCACATCTATTGCAAACACGACGGTTCACTTCACGATGGCTTTGAGATTGTGACACACCCTGTAACTCTCGACTATCATATGAATAAGATACCATGGGCTGAAGTGCTGAAAGAGACACGGAGCATGGGGTACATATCTCATCAAGCCGGGACTTGCGGACTTCATTTCCACGTCAACCGCGACTCTTGTGGGGATACTAACGAAGATCAGGAAGCAAGCATAGGACGCTTGCTTTTCTTCTTTGAGAAACACTGGGACGAGCTGTTGAAGTTCAGCCGCCGCACCCAACGTCAGCTTGACAGCTGGGCAGCAAGATACGGCTATAAGGACAATCCAAAAGCTATGTTGGAACACGCTACGAAAGGCTCAAACAGGTGGCAGATACGCGTGTATCAATTTGCTCAATTTCAACACCGTAGAATTCAGAATCTTCCGCGGAACGCACAAACTCAGCACCCTGCTTGCCACGATTCAACTTGTGGACAAGATATGGTGACCTTGCAACTAACCTAACCGATGACGAGAAACAGAACGTCTCTTGGACGACCTTAGCCAAGTCCTGCACATCTCCCGAGCTTGTCCAATACCTGAAAGAGCGACAAATCTATGTAAATGAGCCCATCGACGGAGAGGAGGAAGTCTGATGTGTTGCTTATTCGGAGTTTTGGATTATAATCGGTCACTCGGCAAGAGGCAGATGAACCGCATTCTCAATGTACTTTTCAACCGCCCGCGAGGTGCGAGACATCGATGCTACGGGGATTGCCTACAATCACAACGGAAAACTTCGCATTTACAAGCGACCTATTCCGGCGCATCTTATGAGGTTCAACGTGCCTGATGGCGCGAGCTCAGTTATGGAGCATACCCGAATGACTACTCAGGGCAGGGCGCCGAAGCCCTGCCCTGAGTTCGAGGCGGTAGTTTCTCAGTGGAAAAGCGGCAGGATTTCCGAGGTCGAGACTATGAGACAGCTCGGCATGAAAAAGACTACATTTTACAGGCGCATCAATGAGTCAAAATATACTCACCGTGCGAGAAAAACTGTTAAAATCCGCGCATTGTAAAGAATTACAAAGCAACATACCTATAAATAATTATTTTGGGACCCCGGTGGGGAAGAATGCTTGTTTATTCCCCTCGCGCCGTATTTATGGAGATGTTTTTATGCCGATATTCAAAACCGCTAACGGAAAGGGTAAATACCGCGATCTTAAATCAAAAGAGCAGGTCATAGGCTATGTCATGAATCCCGAAAAAACGCCTCACAAGCTTTATGGAGGAGCGGGCATTGATTTTGATAATATAGTTGAAAGTATGAATGAAGTATCTGATAAATTTAACAAATCCGACGGTGTGCAGTGCCGTCATTATATTGTATCGTTTCAGCACGGTGAAGTAAGCAGTTATAAGCAGGCTGCAAATATTGCTGATGAATTTGCTGAATATCTCGGACGTGAATATCAGACTGTGTATGCTGTGCATGAAAATACTGCAAATCCTCATATACATATTGTGACAAATTCTGTAAGCTATATTGACGGTCACAGATATTATGGGACTAAAAAAGAGCATATGAAGATGATGAACGAAATGAACGGCATACTTGCACGTCATCGATCAACCAAACATATTTATCTAATACACAAAAATATATTCCATCACTAATAAACCAACTTTTGCATTCCTAACATCAAATCTGCCAACTAATAATACCTACAATAAGAAAAAGGTCAAACCCTATCGTTTTTCCCACTCCCAGCCGCCCACCCCGCCTGTCATAAATCCCCGCCTTGCCCCATATACTTTAGAAAAAGCATATGGGAGTGAGCGTATGACAATACCAAAGGACAGCGAACGCCCGGTAATTTTGGGGGAATACATAATCGAACACAAAGCGACCGTCAGACAGACGGCAAGCGAGTTTGGAATTTCTAAGAGTACGGTGCATAAAGACGTAAGCGAGCGGCTTAAAAAGGTCAGGCCGGCGCTTTACCGCGAAGTGAGGGTGATCCTTGACATCAACAAGCAGGAGCGCCATCTTCGCGGCGGCGAAGCGACAAAGCAAAAATATAAGGAGCTTTCGGGGATAAAATAACGGCATAGCGGCGGTCTCGGGGATCCGGGGCCGCTTAAAAATTGAAATGCGCTTGCGGATTTGCCGGGGGAATTTGGTTTGGTCTGCAAATTGCAAATTGAGAATATTTGGGATCTTAAAACGGGAAATTCTGACGTTACGGTGTGAGACATGCTTTTGGGTATTATGCAATCCGCCAATATTAGCAGGTGTAAGAAGAAGCGACGGGTTCTGTAGGGAACGGCGGCGCTTCATTTTTTGAGTTTTAGTTTTGAGGTTGGAGACTGTCGCAGCGAAATCAAATTGTGTAAGACAAATTACTTCGCAAACAGCTGCGGTGAAAAATTTATTTTTGCCGACTGCAAGACCGCAGAAAAGGTCACGGTTTCAAAATACCGTCAGCGGAGCGCTTGAAGACGTGAAAGACATATCCGAAAAAGGCGACGGTTCGGTAAAGGTCCGGATGGACGGCGGAGAATTGACTGTTGCCGACAGCGAAAATTGATTTGCGTTTCCGTCTCTCCCCCACTGCACGCCCTTGACTTTTCATCCTATTTATAGTAAAATATCACCATAAATTTAATCCGTCAAATACGAACAGGGGTGTTATTATGACTTATCCTAAGCCGCTGTCTAAGAAAAGCATTGACAGCTTATATCAAAATGCCGAAATCAGCCCGGAGCAGAGAGATTTTATTCTGAAATTTGTATCCGCGTGCGCCGAGCTTTACGGGGACGTCGCCGCCGAGGACGCTTGGAATGTCTATATGGAGCTCTCCTCAAAAACCGAAACCGTTAGGCTTCACCGCCGCGATTTTTATGCCGCGCTCGGGATCCTGCGCCGCGAGAAGGTCCCTTTTTATGTCTTTGAAGCCGACGAGGTATACTCGCAGGAAAAACGTGAGGACAAGTCCCGGATCATCGCTTCAAAAAAGCTTGTCAGAAAAGGAAAGAGAAAGTTTGATCTTTTATATGCATTAGACGAGAATACGGTAGGTAAACCGTTTTACGTCCCGAAAAATCTTCTGAGCTACGATCCTTCGGCGCAGGATAAGTATGAGAAGGAGCTTATCAAGGTCTTAGAGGGACTTAAATGCACCGCTGAGGAGTACACTTTCGGATCCCAAGTATTGCCATGCAAATACACCGGAAAATATCTGAAGGATTTTTCCTACATAGACGGAGCGGATGAATTCAAGCTGAAATGTCTTAGCGGCGAGGTCGAAGGATATAAGGCCAACGAGAAGAAGGCTGAGGAGCTTAAAAAGGAGCTTTACAGCATTAACGCCGCGCAGCGTCTTGTAAAAGAGCTTAGATTTTTCAGCTCTGTGGGGATGTTTTCACCGTCCGAGGAACTTCAGGATCTTTTTGACGCTTTAACGGAGCTCGGAGTGGAACCGTCGGTGAATAAAGCTAAGATGATAGCGGACGCGGCAGTTAATATGCTAAACAATCAGCGCCTTTGGTGCAACTGCGGCTGGACGCCGTTAGAACTTGGGCGCGAGCTTGACGGCGGCGGTAAACAGGCGGTAACATTCGGTCCGGGGATGAAAAAAGCGTTTGAGAGGGGGGATATAGATCGCGACGAGCTTGTGAAGCTTTTAAAGGATATGGGGATAGAGACGGCAGAATGAGACAGAAGACAGAATTGAGAAATCAGAAATCAGAGGTGCGTGGCGCAGCTCTCCACGCCGCTTGAACGTTCAAAACGCACAGCGCTCCCATTTAATGCAAAAAGCATTCTTCAAATCGCTAAAATACATATTTAAAATAATTATCAACTTAAAAATTCCTTTCAAGCTTGTCTATCCACGATGAATATAACAAAAATTTCAGCGCAAAATAAGCAAAAAAAGAAAAGGAGCTTTTATAATGCAGCTTTCAGATAAAGAATATTCACAGATGGCGAGCGACGCTTCCGCGCCGAGCAGGTCGACGGTTAATATACCGAAGGCGTTTTTGATAGGCGGGACGATTTGCCTGATAGGCCAGGGAATTCTTGACTTTTTCAGATTTTCCGGGCTTGGAGATGACAGCGCGGCGGCGTTTACGTCGATAACTTTGGTGCTTTGCTC
Source organism: uncultured Clostridia bacterium (assembly GCA_947588805.1). Lineage (GTDB taxonomy): Bacteria > Bacillota > Clostridia > Oscillospirales > Ruminococcaceae > Faeciplasma. The sequence continues at coordinate 29,597 of CANPYR010000025.1, read as the reverse complement.
AGCTATTCTGACGGCGGTGGGGTTGTACCCGAAGGCCGCGAAGCATGGCGGGGCGGGGACTCTGGTTCCGATAACGGGATTTGCGAACGCTGTGGTATCCCCGGCGATTGAATTCCGGACCGAGGGATGGATTTTAGGAGTGGGGACGAAAATTTTTGCGATCGCGGGGCCGGTGATTTTGTACGGAACGGCGGCGAGCGTTGTTTATGGGATTATTTATTGGGCGTTTATGAGGTAGTCAAAGTTAAAGAATACGAATAGCCCTGAAAGAGACGGAACTAAAAAGGTTTCGCCGGCCTTTCCTCAAAAGGCCGCAGGATCCCAAAGGGCTGAAATCGTAGCGTTAAAACTTGCTTTTCAAGGCTCCACAGAAGCCTTTCAAAGAGTTTTAATCGCAACGACCTTTGGTCGCGCCCGCAGGCGCGAAACTCCCCCCCTGCCTCTGCAAACGCAGGGAGGTAAGAAAAAAACAGTCCAACGGACTGTTTTTTTCTTACCTCCCCGCAGCCTTTTGAAGAAAGGCCGACGAAACCTTTTCGGCTACGCTCTTCACGGGTCGGCATTATTCTTTCATCTTACGGCTCTTTGCCGCCGCGCCTTTAACGGACTGTCAGTCTCTTCGGCTCGGGCTTCTGCTCGGCAAGCTTCGGCATAGTGATCTTCAATACCCCGTCGGTAAACTCCGCGTCGATCTTGTCAACGTCGATACCGGTGGTATCAAAGCTCCTCTGGTATGACCCAAAGCTCCTCTCGCATCTTACATAATTTCCCTTCTTGTCCTTCTCCTCGTACTCCGAATGGCGCTCGGCGGTGATCGTCAGGATATTGTCCGAAAGATCCAGCTTGATATCATCCTTCTTAACTCCCGGAAGATCTGCTTCAAGCAGGAACGAATCGCCGTTGTCGCGGATGTCGGTCGAGAACTGCGCTCCCTTGCGCTCCTCGGGGCTGCCGAAGAACGCGCGCTCAAGCTCGTCGAGCTCACGGAACGGATCAAAAGCGGATAAATTTCTTCTTACATAAGGTACTAACATAATTTATTTCCTCCTTCAGGATTTATTATATGTGTTTTGGTTTGTTTTATTTGTCCTCGGGGATCTTTTTCTTCTCCCCTTTGACAATTATCAATATATACCCCTTATGTGATAAAATCGTGACGGTTTGGTTATGATTTGCGGAAAATTAGCAGTCAATTACGTTAAGTGCTAACAATTAATCCAAGAGAGTGCTAAAAATTGTGAGTGTGTGGGCTCAGGCGCGTTGTCAGAAAGTGGGGCGAGCATTTCGTGGGCGGCATGTGAGGGGAACTCCGAGGGGCGTTCACAATGCGAGGGCAGGTCTTCGCTTAGCACCGCACCCGGGTTCTGAAAAAGCCCTCTTGCTCCCCACGTTAAAAGAATAATAAAAGCAGAAAGCCCTCCTCACACGCAAAAAAGCAGAAGCACGCGCTGCTTTCGCGCATACTTCCGCTAATTTTGTAAATCTTATCAGTCACTGCCCATCCTCACTTATTTCCCCTTTTCACGCTCCCATCTCTCTTGCGATATCCGCAAGTATCCTTATCCCCTTCACGATCTCTTCGTCGCTCGGCATCGAATAGTTTAATCTAAACGAACGGCAGGGCGCTTCCGGATCGGCTGCGAAGGCTGTTCCGGGTACCACGAACACGTTCTTATCTCCGGCTCTCTTTACAAATTCACTCAGCTCAAGCCCCTCCGGGAGACTGCACCAGAGGAAAATGCCGCCCTCGGGCCTTGTGAAGCTCACCGTTTTCGGCATATTCTCCTCGAGCGCCTTTATCATCAGGCCTGCTTTCTTTTTGTAAAGCTCCCTGATTTCGGTGATGTGCTGCTCTAAATCGTATTTTTCTATGTATTTTGCACATATCATCTGGAACAAAACGTTTGTGTGAACGTCTTCGACCTGCTTCGCGACTACAATTTTTGAGACGATATCTTTGTTCGCGCAGAGAAAACCTATTCTCATACCCGCAGAAAGCACTTTTGAAAAGCTTCCGCAGTAAAGTACCCGTCCCGTTTTGTCCATGCTCTTATATGTGGGAACGTCCTCGCCGGAAAATCTCAGGTCGCCGTAGGGGTTATCCTCAAGAATAAGAATATCATACTTCTCCGCAAGCTCCAAAACTTTTTTCCTTGTTTCGAGATCCGTGGTAATTCCCGCGGGGTTCTGGAACGTCGGGATCGTATAGAGAAGCTTGACGTTTTTGTTCTCTTTTAGCGCCTTTTCAAGCTCGTTCACGTCTATCCCGCAGTCGTTCAGCGGCACGCCTATAAGCTTTGCTCCCAAAGATCGGAACGCGTTCAGAGCGCCGATGAACGAAGGATTTTCACATAATACCACGTCGCCCTCGTTGCACATCACCTTGCAGGTGAGTTCGATCCCCTGCTGACCGCCGGTAACGATTATAAGATCGTCGTCCGGCTCTCCTATCCCGTATACCCTTTTAAGGCGCGCCTTTACAAGCTCCCGAAGCGGCGTATACCCTTCGGTGATTCCGTACTGCAGCGCGGTCACGGGCTCTTTTTCAAATATCTCGTCCGCGATCTCCTTCATCTCCTTTACCGGGAAAGAGTCGGGGTTTGGATTTCCCGCCGCGAAGGAGATGGAACCCGGAGCGCCGAGGGATTTGAATATCTCGCGGATCGCCGACGGCTTAAGGTTTTTGAATTTTTCGGATACGTTATAATTCATTTTCTTTTACCTCGCTTTTATTTGAGTTGATTTCCGAAGTTTTATTTTCCTTTATATTATTATCGCTCAAAAGCGGCGATTTGTCAATAAAATCTTAAAAATTTCTTAAGAAGCTGTGGGAGCGTTGACAAAAAATTAAAAAAATGCTAAAATAAGTCCATAATCTTAATTGAGGTGATCTTATGAATTATAACTATAGCTATAACACTATGGGCCAGCGGTTCAGGCACGCGGTATATCTTATCAAGAGCCGCCCGAAAACGAGTTGGCTGCTTGTGATACTCGGAGTTATCGCTACCGCAGTTATCGCTTTCGGCTTAAGCGGGTCTTACATAAAGGGAGTCGGCAGCTTTTCACTGCTTGCTCTCCCGCTTTCCGCAGGGATCTCCGCAGGCGTAAGCCTTGTATGCCTAAAAACGGTGCGTCTCAAAGATTCCGAGCCCAAGGATCTTTTTGTCGCGTTCAAAGATCTCAAATCCGCAAAAAGAATAATCGGCGGGAGCCTTTGGACTCAGCTTATTTTAAGCGTCTGGCTCGTAGTCCCGGTAATAATTTCCGCTATTTCCTCCGGAGAGCTCATGTCGTTTTCATCCTCCCTTTTCGCCGACTACGACCGCTTTTCCTACGGCTTCAACCTCGGCTCGGCGGTTTATATCATTTTTGCCGGGATCGTTGCCTGGGTATTTCTGATAATTTACGCCGTTAAAACGATAGAGTGCGCCTTTGTGCCGTTTATTCTTCTTGAACGCGAGGACGTAAGCCCGTTCGACGCTTGGAAGGAATCCAAAAAGCTGACCTACGGGATACGCGGCAGGATCTTCGGGTTTATATTCCTGCCGGTTTTCGCCGCCGCTCTGATATTTGTATTCCTGGCGGCATTATCCGAGATAAGATTCATAGGCGGGTTCTTCCTTGTACTTGTCGCGGTGCTGCTGATCTTCCTTTTTGCATATCTTCCGTACTTTTTAGGGCTCGGTCTTGCGGGATTCTATGAAGCCGCGATAACGGCTCCGCAGCCGGTTTATACGCAGTATCAGCAAAATCCGCAGTATCCGCAATATCCGCAGCAGTGGGCGCAGGATATGCAGAATACGCAGAATACCCAGAATGCGCAGGAAATTTATGAGGTTCGGCAGGAGACTTCGGAGGATACGGCCAAGGATGAAAACGACCTGCAAAACAATGTGAATGAAGACCCCAAGGAGAGCGTCGAGGGGAATATTGACGGAAAAAACGAGGGGTAAAAGTTTCGGATACGTCAGCGCGCCGGGCTGCGGCCGAGGTGGGAGCAGGAAGGGAAAGACTGCATCCAAAGTTTCAGTGGGGCGAATGCCGCCGCCCGCTTCTTTATCCCGTCGCGGTTGTAACGCAGGGACTCGCGGTCGGAAAATCCGACTTCAAAGCTCCGAATTCCGTCCCCCTCCGGCAGTCTCTTTCCGAGAAAAATTCTCTCTTAACGTGATGTTTACAACTTCGCCCAAATAATATATAATTTACTCATCGGCCGAAATATATTTTTGGGGAGAATTGTTATGAACCTTAATTTTGGATCAAATCTTAAAAAACTTCGCCGCGATCGCGATATGACTCAGGAGCAGCTTGCAAACGCGCTCGGGCTGTCCGATCGGGCAATAAGCAGATATGAAACTAACTCCGCATATCCCGATATCGAAATGCTCCCGGTTATCGCGGGCTTTTTCGGCGTGACCGTCGATACCCTCCTCGGCGTTTCCTCAATGGAAAGCAAAGCGCGCCGTCAGGAGTACTTTTCCCGCTACATGGCGGCAGAGGACCCGGAGGCGCAGCTTGAAATACTTAACAAGCTTCGGGCAGAGTTTCCCGAGGACTGGCATGCCGTGTACCAGACCATGCTGACAATAGGAAGGCTGCCGGAGGAAAAGCGGGACATGAATTTTCTTAGGCAAATAGCCAAAAACGCCCTCAAGCGCTGCACCGACCCCGTGTATCACGACAAGCTGATTTTCGCGTATCTTGAATCTGAGGACGACGAAAAGGCCGCGCTCGATTTTATTTCCGAGCACAGCTCGGAGCGGGACGTAAGCAAGCTTCAGCTGATGAAAAATTACTATCAGGGCCGCGACGATGTAAAATACCGCGCGCTTTATCAGTATCAAACGCACTGTCAGCTTGAACAAGCGCTCTGCTTTATGTCTCTCTACCGAAACGCAGGCGACGTCCGAGCGGCAATAGACGGCTGTGAGCTTGCCCTCGATATCCTGAAAAAGGTCTCCGGCAGCAGTGACCTCACCAAGCCGGACAAGTGGATAGAATCAAAGCTTCTGGTGCTCCTTCGGCTCTCAAACAACTATCTTTTCTTTGACGAGCGCGAAAAGGGCTTTAAGGCGCTCGATACGGCGCTGACGCTTATCGAAAACGCGATAAACCTCCCCGACGGGACAAAGATTACCTGCGGGTCGAAGATGTTTGAAATGCTCGACTGCGTGACTCAAAAGGGCGTGAACGTATACGACGGCAGCAGGGACTACCTGTGCTCCTACCACGGGTTAGTGGTCTTTATGAAGTATGAAAAGCTGCCTTTTGAGGGGAAATGTCCTATAGACGAATGGCACTTCTACCCGACGAATTACACCCGCATTGTCACGACCGCCTACTGGCACAATTTCAAGAGGTACAGGGACGACCCGGAGTATCTAAAATATGCCGAAAGGGCCAAAAAGTCCGCCGAGATAACCGAACGCAAAAACGTCGAATATATTCTTAAGCAAGGCGTGGTGCAGGATCCCAAAGGCGGCAGTCTCTGCGCCGTGAAGTCGAATTATAACTACCGCGAGGGCCGGGAGCTGCTGTATATCCTCATAGAGGAGCCCGGCAGCGGCTTCAAAAAAGCGCTCGAGCAGTTCAAAGCCGAAGCCGACTTGCGCGGGATAACCGAAGCGGAGCCCGTGATGGCGGTAACGTCGGGGCGGGAGGAAATTAAGGTTCCGGAGGAAGTCGCTGAGGGGATCAAAGAAATAATCAAAGCTTTGAAATGAACGGGAAAAATCCGTCGGAGCTTCCATGCCCTTCGCGCAAACGCGGCGGCATTCAAACGCCTAAAACCGCTCCCATCCGGAGCGTGAAATAAAATTCAAAAAACAAAAAGCAAAAAGCAAAAGAGGTAAAGTTATGAAAAAATCGAAAAAATTATCCGCAATTTTCCTTGCAGCCGCGCTTGCGTTTTGCCTTGCCGCCTGCGGGACCGAGGACATGGACGACGACGTAGAGACGCAGACCGAGCCGCCCGCTCCCGTCGAGACTGAAGCCGTCACGGAAGCGCCGGTTGAACCTCCTATCGAGGTAGGAAGGTTCTGCGAACCCGAGGATATGCCAGAAGCCGACTGCCCGGAATTCACCGACGAAAGTCTCGCGATCGAAGCCGACGGCGAAAAATATACGCTCGGATGGCTTTACGAGCATAATATCTACGACTGGCGCGAAGCCGGGATCACCTTCGACCAGATAAACGAGCGCTCCGAAGATATCCTCTGGCTCGACTACAGCGACGAAGCGTTCCAGGCGATAAAAGCGAAGGTTTCAGCCTTTACCGAGCTGATGATGCTCTCTCCCGTCGCGGACGTTACTCCGAAGTCCGGTGAGATCGTTGTTTCGAGCTCCGACGGTTCGGACGATGTAAGCTACGGGATCGACTGGCTTTCGAGCCACAACGCGACGGATTATACCGAAGCCGGGATCACCGCCGACGTCGTAAAGCAGTATCTTGATTCGCTCAAGGACGATTTCTGGTACACAAAGCAGTACCGCTGGATCGAGGTAGTATACGACCGACTGGTTAATGGGTTTTAATGATATCAAGGCGCAGTATTACGACAGCTGAGCAGTACAGCGCTCTCTTTTAAAATCGCGCCCGCCTTTCCCTCTGCGTTAAAGCCGTGATAAAACTGTGATTCATGCATATGCCGAAAAAATCCCGAAAAATACAAATTTATTTCATCGCCATCCTAAATTCGGGGAGTATCATATAATCAACGGTGAAAGCCGAATTTATGAAAGGCGGTATGCAAAATGAAAAAAGTTTTATCGGTTTTGGCGATAGCTGCAGCTGTCGCAGTTCTCGGCTGCGCAACCGTTTACGCTGCGACTCCGGGGACTCTCAGCTATCTTTTTGGACGGCAAGAAAGCGCTTCCCGCGAGGAGCTTTATTCCGAAGCCGAGTCTCTTCCCGAGGATGAACGGGATGAATTTCTTGCGGAAAACGGAGTGGGCGAAGAGCCTTATTCCGAAGAAGCTGCGGCGGGATACAGCTACGTCGAGGGACTGCGGCACGGAGCGTCTTATCGGCAGGGCGAAGATTCCGAGCGTGGGCAGGACGTTTCGGGCTGCGGATATCTTACCGGACAGCAGCGCGGAGCAAGCTGTCAAAAGTAATTCAAACAAAATTCAACCGGCGGGTCGATTGACGGCCTGCCGGTTTGATTTTAATTATTTTAATTATTAAAGCACCCCCAAAATCCCCGCGGGAACGTATTCAATCCTTCTGCAGCAGAGCCGGAATTAGCCGATAAATCACCGCCCGATTCGCTTTCAAAGGGCTTAGGCATTTTCCATATATACATTTTCCTCCTTCTCCGGATTATCGGTATCGGCGGCGGTAGTGCCTTCCGGAACATCTGCGCAGGACTCGTTTTTCTTAGGTTTTTGCTCTGAATTTTGTCTCGCGGATAAAGAAAACGCCGTCGTCAAAAGTAATCGTGTCGGCTATAAATGCTTTTTCGCTTTAAATCACAATTTTTAAAATGTCTTCAAAGACCTCTTCGGGGGACCTTGCGGCGTTTATCACCCGGATATTATGCCCCGAAAGCTTTTCAAAGACCTTGAAGTACTGCTTCCTTACTCGCTCGATGGTCTCTTTTTCTTCAAAAATTTCCCTGCTTGCTCTTCCCTTTGAGATCCTATCGTCGGCGGTATCGGTCGGAACGTCAAGGAAAATACAGAGATCCGGCTTTAGTATCGCAGGACATTCAAGATTCGCTTTTATAAGCCATTCAAGACCGAGATCCATCCCCTGATAGGCGAGCGAGGAGTAGTAGTATCTGTCGCAGATAACCGTATATCCGCGCTCTAAAAGAGATTTTATCCCGTCGGCGGGGTTCTCGCAGTGCGCGATTCTGTCGGCAAGAAAAAGTCCCGCCATCTCCGAGGGCGTGCGTTTGGCGATCCCCGCAAGCGCGTCGCGTATAAGACCTCCGGTTGCGTACTGCGTAGGTTCGCAGGTGAGATGAACCTTTTCACCCCGAGCGGAAAGCTCTGCGGCAAGGCGTGATATCTGCGTACCCTTCCCGGAGCCGTCGAGCCCTTCAAAAACGATAAATTTTCCCGGCATATTTCCGGCACCTCCGTTAAATTCTGTAGATCCGTAAAAATTATAACTCCGTATCGGCGTTTTGTCAAGCCGGTTAGAAGACAGAAGTCAGAGGTCGGACGTCAGAAATTAAAAGGCTCGACTTTGAGTGCGTTAGGGATGGGGTTCTTGCGCGTTTTGATATTTTACCGTCTTGACAAAAATTTCAGTCCGAAGTATAATAGTATCATGTCCTAAGACTGCGACGGGGAGGAAGATTTATGATAGCATATTCGGTTATAATGTTTTTGTTCGGAGCGGTTTTTTTCGCTCTCGGGATTTTGATTTACAGGGGTAAAACCGAGCTTATTCACAGCTACCACCGTACTAAAGTCTCGGACAGGGCGGGATACGGAAGAGCGTTCGGCAGGGCCATGCTTTTGATAGCGCTGTCAGTTATTCTCAGCGGTATCATCGGTCTTTTCGCTTCTTCGCGAGCTGTCGCGGCAGCTGCTGTAGCGACGCTTATAATCGGGCTCGCCGCAGGTATAGCCTGCATAATCGCCGTGCAGTTCAAGTACAACAAAGGGATTTTTTGAGTCGGGAATCTTTAATTACATCAAGCGGTCGGGATGATTTCGCCGAGCCGCTTGATTTTTTTGGTAAGATATAACGACGGGTTTTAAGGAGTTACGGATGAAAAAATTTGAAGAGATCATTCTTGTTAATTATTCGCATAAGCGTAAATAATTCCGCATAAAACTTATCCCTCTTAATAAAATTCATCTTAAAAAAGCGTTCCAAACCCTTACTGACGGTATAAATATTTCTCTTTAAATTATACGAATGGTGTGTTGAAAAGCAGGAAAAAAGCCGGTATAATATTATCAAATTCCGAATCTAAGGAGGATTTGTAATGAAAATAAATCTTGCGGATACCATTCGTAAGTTCCGAAAGGCGCGCTCGATGACGCAGCAGCAGTTGGCTGACGCGCTGGGCGTTACCGTTGGGGCGGTATATAAATGGGAGTCGAGCTTATCCGCGCCCGATTTGACGCTTCTTGTTGAAATTGCCGACTTGTTTGATACGTCGACAGACGTTCTGCTCGGCTATAATGTGAAAAACAACAAGCAGGCCGATACGGCCGCACGGCTCAGAGATTATTTACAAAGCAGGGATACGGAAGGACTTGCCGAAGCGGAAAAAGCGCTGCTTCGATATCCGAACTGCTTTGACGTTGTGTATCAAAGCGCAATGCTCTACTATCTTTTTGGGTTAATGAACAGCGAAAAGCCGCTGCTTCGGCGTTCCATCGAACTGATGGAGCGGGCGATACTTTTGCTGGGACAGAATAACGATCCTAAAATCAGCGAATTTTCCATCACATACGACATGGCAGGAGCATATTCCAAGCTTGGCGATGAGGAGAAGGCTCTGGAACTACTGAAAAATAACAACCCGCGCGGCGTAAACGACGATGTGATCGGGCAGTCTCTCGCGGCATTCTGCAACCGCCCCGAGGACGCCGAGGAGTATCTCTCCACAGCGCTTGTTTCCGTATCGGCAATGCTGATACGAATCGTCAACGGTTTTTTGAACGTATACTTCAAGCGGGACGACTATGCCTTGGGCGCTTCGATCCTCAAGATGGCGCTGGACTTTTTGGCGAGTCTGAAAACGGACGGAAAAAGCAATATGTTTGACAAATCCTGCGTTAGCTTTCTAATTTGTCTTGCCCATGCGCAGCTGAAGCTGGGAAAACCGGGCGACGCTCGCGCTTCACTATTTGCGGCTAAAAAGCTGGCGAAGGAATTTGACCGGAATCCCGACTATTCCGCAGGCAGCCTTCGCTTCATAAGCGCGGCCAAACAGCGTGCAGCCTTCGACGATTTAGGGAGCGCCGCCGCGGGAGCAGCCGTCAAAACGTTAAAATCTCTGGAAAACGAATCCCTCAGCCTGATGTGGGAGGAAATCGAGAAAGAGGAGTAAGACATCTCGCAGAGAATTTTTCCGCGTTTTTCAGGGGGAATATCGCTCCTCCCGCCGCTCACACATCTTCTCCACAGTCCCCTTTTCTTCCGCATCTCGCTTCCCCAAAATTGTTGACTTTCCCCACAACATATGCTAAAATAATCTAAAATATATACCCTTAAATATTCCAAACACGGAATATTTAAAATTCACTGATTTCAGGGGATGTAAAATTATGGATAATTGCCGTGTGGAACACGACTCTATGGGCGAGGTCAGAGTGCCGAACGAGCGGCTTTGGGGCGCGCAGACTCAGCGAAGCTTTGAGAATTTTAAGATCGGGATTGAAAAAATGCCGACCGAAATAATCCGCGCGTTCGCCGTCCTGAAAAAAGCCTGCGCCGAAGCTAACCGCGAGCTGCTGCCGGAGAAAATGACCGAGGAAAAGCTTTCGGCGATCAGCGCCGCGTGCGACGAAATCCTTTCGGGGAAGCTCCCGGACGAGTTTCCTCTTGCAGTCTGGCAGACCGGCTCGGGAACGCAGTCAAATATGAACCTCAACGAGGTTATCGCAAACAGGGGAAATCAAATCGCCGGGAAAAAACTTCTGCATCCGAACGACGACGTTAATATGTCCCAGAGCTCGAACGATACCTTCCCCGCGGCCATCCACATCGCGGCGGTCTGCGAGACAAAAGATAAGCTCCTGCCCGCTCTTGAGCGACTTATCTTAGAATTCGAGCGGCTTGAAAAGGAAAACGACGGGATCCTGAAATGCGGCAGAACGCATCTTCAGGACGCGGTCCCGATACGCTTTTCTCAGGAGATAAGCGGTTGGAAGGCTCTTTTGGAGCGCTCGCGCGAGCAGATAATTATTACATTCGCAGCGCTTTCAAACCTCTCGCTCGGCGGGACTGCCGTCGGGACCGGGCTTAACGCGCCTAAAGGCTTTGACAGGCTTGTTGCGGACAAAATTACGGCTGCGGTCGGGTCTCCCTTCAAAACCGATTCCAACAAATTCCACAGCCTTAGCTCTCAAGACGAAGCGGTTTTTGCTCACGGAGCGTTAAAGGCGCTTGCCGCGGACATGATGAAAATCGCGAACGACATAAGATGGCTCGCTTCGGGACCGAGGACGGGTCTTGGGGAAATCACGATCCCCGCAAACGAGCCCGGAAGCTCGATAATGCCCGGAAAGGTAAATCCCACGCAGTGCGAAGCGGTTACGATGGTCGCGGTGCAGGTGATGGGAAACGACGCGGCGATAGGATTTGCGGCTTCGCAGGGCAACTTCCAGCTGAACGTTTTCCTGCCCGTGATCGCATACAATTATTTACAGTCGGTTCGGCTTTTGGCGGACGCTGCGGAAAGCTTCAGGATCCACTGCGTGAGCGGCATCAAGCCGAATATCGGGAAGATGAAAGAGAACGTGAACAAGTCGCTGATGTTGGCGGCGGCGTTAAATCCGTCGATAGGGTATGAAAATGCCGCGAAAGCAGTAAAGCTCGCGTTTGAGAAGGATATAACGCTCAAGGAAGCGACTTTGGAGCTCGGCTTTTTGACCGGAGAAGAGTTTGATAAAGTGTTCCGTCCGGAGGAAATGACCTGATAGAAGTTAGAAGATAGAGGTTAGAAGTTAGAAGTTAGAAATTAGAAGATAGAAGATAGAATTGGGCGAGAGGGGTGGAGTGGGGAGAAGATTGTTTTTGGGGTTAGGATGGGGAGGAATGCGGGGGGGGGAGGGCGCTGGCTGCGGGTGGACGTAGGCCGGAGGGGTTTGACGGGCGAAGGACGGGGAGCCGTGCGCGTCAGCGCTTCGCTATCCTCTAAAAACCTCCCAATTTTAGGGCGTCCAAAACAAAAAATATGCTGACGGCGGCATACTTTTTCGCCGGATACGAAAAAAGCGTTCTAAAACTCCCCTATTCCTTCCCCCCTGCCCACCCCGAACAGATCCGGCGCAGCGCCTTCCCCGAACGTCCTTACCGCCATCCGATACATCGCCTTCGCGTGTATCCTGTCGTGCCAGATAAACCTTCGCAGCAGCTTCTTCACCGACCATTCCTCGTCGTAGCTGCCGAGATAAACCTCGTTTTTAAGAAAATCCCGCCGCCCCTCGAGCGCCGAAAATCCGCGCTCCCGGCACTCGAAAATATCCCCTCTGTTATCCGCAGGAACCCCTATCTCGTTAAAATAATATTCGTTGACATTTTTTGTATGTTCATACATTTCAAGCGCCGTGCGAGGGACCTGACCGTAAAAGGTCCTTCTTTCTTTTAAACAGCTTTGATTTTTGTTCGGGACGGCTTTGTACAGCGCTAAAAAATCCCGAGCGGACTTAAGCGCGAGATTCTTTAGATAGGAATATTCCGACATGCTCAGTTCTCCCCTCTCAGAATCGAAAATCACGTCGCTGTCCGCGTCCGAAACCGTAAGCTCCGACTTCTTTTCCTGTATGATCTCGCATTCAAAAGAATCCGGCGCAGAGCCGCCCGCCCAGCGAATATAAGAAATAATTTCGTCCGGCATTTTCTCAAGCGCCAAGCGCAGTGAACTTCCGCGAGTAAAAGCTCCTGCAAAATTTTCCGCAAATAAAATACTGTCCTCGCCGTTGTGTTCCCAGACGCAATTTATTTTCATGACTGCTCCTTTCGTAAAGGGCGAAGCTCTTACCGCCCTTTAAAAATAATAGTAAAAAAGCGAAGTACCCGCCTGATTTTTTGGGGATAGAGACGTGTGAAGGTGATTGGGAGATAAAGGGGAATTTACCGTATCCCTATTTCCCTGTATATTCTCTCGATAAAGGGAGACTTGTACTCGATATATTTCTCCATATCATACGGATAGAGCGCCGCCCCTTCTTCTTTGATCCGGCTGTATTCACACACGGCTTCGGGATGGGAACACAAATATTCCCTAAAAGCAATATGCCTTTTTAGTTCTTCAGAATCTTGTGGGCAAACATATAGATGGTGTTTCTGCAAATGATCTTTACCGTCATAATCGAACGCTTCCCGCCCGATAATGCCGAGATTTCCCTCATGGAGGTAACCGATACTGTTAAGGGCGGCGACTGCGTCGTTGAAAAAAGAGTAATCTCTTATGATAACGTCGATATCAATGATCGGTTTTGCAGACAGCCCTCGCACAGAAGTGCTGCCGACATGCTCAATACCCAGAGCCAATTTGCCGAGAGCATTTTGAAGCTCATATTTTATTTTTATATAATTCTGCTCCCAGACCTTATCATAGGGCAGGACTATAACATGTTTTGCAACCATTTTCACTCACCCGTACAAATCCCGCTTTATCACATCCCCCGCCGGAGCTGTCTGCAAAGGCGGGGATATTTTATCTCTATTTCACCGTGAAGCCGTTCACCGTCGCATATGCGACAAGGTTTCCCGTATCGTCGCGGACCTCTACGCTGTAAAGGCAGGTGCTGCGGCCGGCTCTTATGCACTTTGCTTCCGCTGTCAGTTTATCGCCTTTTGCCGTCGATAAAAACGTCACCGAGCAGTGCTGCGAGACAATTATTTTTTCGGTGAAGCCGTTTGAAGCGACCGCGTAGGTGAAATCCGCAAGCGTAAAGATCGCTCCTCCCATCGGAGCGTTGTTTGCGTTCATATGCTCCGGTTTAAGCTTCATTTCGCATACAGCCCTCCCGGGCTCGGCTTCGGTTATTTCGATCCCGGCGAGCGTCGCAAACCTGTCCGCGGTAAATCTTTCTTTGAGTTCGTCTAAAGTAGGCATGATATTTCCTCCTGTTTTGGGGTTATTTTTGTTATTATAGCATATTTTTCTGAAGTTTGCAAGGGCGCTGTCAGAAGACAGAATCGAGAAGTCAGAAGTCAGATGTTGTAGCTATAGGTTTCTGCGCTTAAAAGTCGGCGGGATGAAGGCGCGGGTACGGGTTTCGCTCCTAATGACCATCTGCTTGTCTTTCCATTTGCGGCTCCCACCTCGGGCGCAGCCCGGCGCGCTCCGCGCGCGGCTCGCCGTCCTTAGTCCGGCGAGCCCGTTCGGCCTGCGGCCGTCCGCATGCTGCGCCCTTAACTCCTGCAAACTCACATCTCCCGAATCCTCAAAAATTCCCCACATTTTCTGCAACTAAATCCCGCCGACTTCCTACTTAATAGATGAAGGGCCAAAGAAAGGAGCAGGCAGATGGAGGACGAAAAAATTATCGCTCTGTTTTTTGAAAGAGACGAGCAGGCCGTCGCCGAGACGGAAAAGAAGTACCGCGGACTTTGTATTTCGCTCTCGGATAAGATACTTAAAAACTCTTTCGACGCGGAGGAATGCTTTTCCGATACCTTGATGGCGCTCTGGAACAGTATCCCTCCGAAGCGTCCGGAGAATCTTAAGGCATATATCTGCAAGGTGATAAGAAACCTCTCGCTTACTAAGCTCGACTATAACTTTGCAAAGAAAAGAACCTCGGACTGCGAGGTATCTCTTGAAGAGCTTGAATATCTCATCCCCGACGGCGCTTCGGAAAACGGTTACGACGGCGTTGAGCTCGGAATGGTGATAGACGGCTTCCTTTCATCCGTTAAACCGGAAGCGAGAAAAATTTTTGTGCGCAGATATTTTTTCTTTGATTCGGTTTCGGATATCTCTTTGGACCTCGGGATATCGCAAAGCAAAGTAAAATCCGTGCTTTCGCGCACGGTTAAAAGGCTGAGAAGCTATCTGACCGAAAAGGAGCGCTTATAATGAACGGAAAAAGGATCGCCGAAGAGATCGGAAAAATCCGCGACGAATACGTCGTAGAAGCGCTTGAAACAAAGCGCGGACTTGACGGCAGGGAAAGGAGCATAACAGTGAAAAGCAAAAAACGCCTGATAGCGATACTTGCGGCGGCTGTGATAATCGCGGCGATAGGCTGCGGGACAGCGGCGGCGGTAAAATTCGGAAATCTTTCTATAATAAAAAATCAGTACGAAAAAACAGAGGACGTGTTGGACGTTCCGGAGGAGCTTCCGAAGATGGATATAGAGGAAAACGGCCTGGAACTTACGCCTCCCGCGCCCAAAGCTCCGGCGGCGACGGATGACGGATCTCAATCCGAAGCCGAAGAGACCGAAGCGCCGAACCCGGAAGAGCTTAAGCCCGGTGAAGCAAGATTTACCGGGATAGTAGTTACAGACCACAGCTTCGACGGGACGTTTGATCTGAACGTTTCGGGGATGGGGCTTCCGGAAAAGGCTACGGACGGCGCGGAGTACGAATACTTTGAATCGTTCACGACGGTTGAGGAAGAGATCGACGGGAACAGAAGGTTTATCGGCGTATGCAGCACAAGCTTCGTATCCCGCGACGGGGATATAGCGACCTTCGTACTCTCCGACTGCCGTCTTTCAACGCCGCCGCAGGGGGATCTCATATTCACGGTAGACGGGATAAAATATCAAAAAGCCGACAGATCCGGCGAAGTAAGCGGATACGACGGGAAGATAGAGGTAAAAATTTCCTCCGACGACTACGAGGTAACGGAGTCAAAATATTCCCTGAACGCCCCCGAATCGGACGGCTGCGCATACTTGATGGAGCTTTCGCCGTCCGCGATAAAGGTCTCCCCTCAGGGAGGAACGAGCGGCGAAGCGTTCGACGTTTCGACGGTTAAAGTTGAGGTAAAGCTCAGGGACGGAACGGTTTTGAGCGAGGACCTCGGTGAAACCGGCGACAAGGCGAGGATATTCGTCGGCGGCGCTCAGCATATGAACGGCGGCTTCCTTCTTAACTTCGCCACACTTGTAGACATAAGCGAGGTATCGAGCGTGACCGTAAACGGTATCGAGTTTGATTTTTGAATTGATTTCCGAGTTTTTCTGTGATATGAAAATAAGAAAATAATAAGCGCAGCGCCCTGACGGTCGTCGGGGCGCTTTTGCCGTCGTCGGGGTTTCGGGGGAGCGTACATTCCGACCGCAGTATAAAAATCCTTTGTCTGATTATTTGACGTTACAGACCGATTTCGATTTCTGCTTTCATTAAATGCGATGCTTCGGAAGCTCTCGGGGTTGCCGGGGGGGATAAAGCTGCGGGAGAGAGCTTAGGGCGAAGCCCTGCCGTCCGAAGGACGGCACACCGCCGCAGGCGGTGACGCGCCTTCGGCGCGTGGGCTTCGCCCGGACCCGGGCGCGCGCAGTTGCTCTCTGAGAAACGAAAAAACGCAATCCCGACCTGCGTTTGTGTTGACTTATGACTGTTTATGTGCTATAATCTGTCTATCGGTTCCGATAATACACACAATAACACGTAAAAGCAAAGAAAGGAGCAAGCTATGGAAAACAATGTCAACGAAAACCAGCAGCTTTTCATGGAAGAACGCCGCCGCAGGATCGCGGAAATAATTTCTTCCGAGGGCAGTATTACAGTCCCAAAAATTCAGGAGATCTACTCTGTAAGCCGTGAAACAGCTCGCCGCGACCTTGAAGAATTAGAGCGGAGCGGGGAATGCAAGCGCACCCACGGAGGAGCGATAAAGCCGCTTCCGGACAGCGGACAGGTTTCGGTCAGGCCGGACGCGCCGCGCGATTTTTCAAAAATCCCGGTCTTTCCAGAATATCTCGCGATAGCGAAAAAAGCCGCGGAATATATCCGTGAAAACGACTGTATATACCTGACAGGCGGCTCGTTCGGGCATCTTATGCTCCGCTTTCTGCCGAAAAATTTTTACTACACCGTAGTGGTAAATTCGGCCGATATGGCAAGCGACCTGAGAAATTTTGACACTTGCGACATATATGTAATCGGCGGGAAAATGCGAAAATCCGGCTCGATGGTAGATCCTTTGGCAGTCGAAACTGCGGCGGGATACCGTTTCGACGTATGCTTTATGACCGGGGGCGGTTTGAGCGCGGATCTCGGTCTCTCGAACGGAACCGGCGAAACGGCGGCGTTTCAGCGCGAGATCGTCAAAAACAGCAGAAGGAAAATTCTTCTTATGCCCGGAAAAAAGGTCGGCCGCGACAGCTTTATCAGGGTGTGCGAAGTCAAATGTTTCGATGAAATCATAACCGACAGCACTGCGGACAGCTCGGTCACGGAGGAGATCGAGGGACTCGGGATCACGGTAATTACGGCTTCGGAGGAAGAATGAAAGCGGCCGAAAGGGAACTTCGGCTCCGGTTTATGATTCTTGACAGATACCCGAGCCTTCGCGAGTTTTCGCGCCGCGCGGATATCCCGTATTCGACGTTGATGACCGTTCTGAACCGCGGGATTTCAGGCGCGGGGTTTGATCTGATGATGAAGATTTGCCGGGAGATTGGGGTAAAAGAGGAGGAATTTTGGGAGGACGGATGAGTACGGGAGTAATAGCGGCGGCAGAAACTGCCGCCGCTATTTATTCTATCTTTCTATCTCTCTATCTTCTAATCATCTAACTTTCTATCTTCTAAAAGGGGCGCGGCCCGCGTTTCAGCGTAGAGACTTATAGCCACAGCTTCTGACCTCTGACCTCTGATTTCTGACGTCTAATTGATTCGTTTCCATCAAACTGCACAATAATATTCCCTTCAAATTGTCACATTTGCATATTCAAAATTACTTGAGAATGTGGTATTATTATAGTGCTTGAATATTGCATAATTGCATGACTGCAATTGCATATCGAAAAATCAAACTTATTTAACGGAGGACATTATGAAGAAAATAATTGCACTTTTGCTTGCGGTATCGACGCTTCTTTCGCTTACCGCCTGCGCCGAAAAAGAACCCGAGACCGTCGATTATAAGACGGAGCTCACCGATCAGTCGCTCACATACAGCCTTGACGAGATCGATAAGCTCTCCGCTGAGGAGCATAAGATCGGCGACTACGAAGTCCCGGCGCTCTATAAATACTTCGAGGGCAAGGTAAAAATAGGCGTAGCGTTCACCTCAAATCAGATGTACGACTACGAACAGTCTCTTCCTTACGATCCTAAAGCCGAGGGGCCGAAGGTCACGGTAAACGATCAGGTCAAGGCGGGTATCCTTAAGCACTATAACCTTTACGTCCTCGGAAACGAGATGAAATCCGACCACTGCAACCCCGCGGAGGGAGTTTATAATTTCGACGACGCGGATAAGTTTGTCGCGCTCGGAAAGGCTGCCGGAGCGGAATTAAGAGGTCATACGATAGTCTGGCACTCTCAGGTCCCGCAGTGGTGGTTCAAAGCCGACCCTAACGATCAGGCTTCCGTCGCGGACTGCCGCGCAAACGGCACCCTCGCTTCCCGCGAACAGCTCACGGAGCGCGTTACCACCTATATCACCGAGGTCATGACGAGATATAAAGACGATATAAAATACTGGGACGTATGCAACGAAGTCCTGAACGCAAACGCCATCAGGACCTTCAACGACGATCAGTCGGTCTGGTCGGAGATAATCGGCGACGTTGACGGAAACGGATACGCTGACGACTATGTTGAGATCGCCTTCAACGCTGCGCGCGAAGCCGGCGGCGAGGACGTAGTTCTTATGATAAACGACTTCAACATGGAGTGGCAGGATTCCAAGACTCAGGCCATGTACGATATGGTCGAAAGAATGATGCGCAAGGGCGTAAGGATCGACGGCGTAGGATTCCAGTCCCACATCTCGGTGGACTGCAACGTAGCGGCATACAGAAAGAATCTTGAAAAAATAGCCGGACTTGCGGAAGTATACGACGAATGTTTCCCGGAGCACAAGGGCAACTTCAGGATCCAGATAACCGAGCTTGACATGAACATGTTTGTCGGAGCGATCGCGAACGAAGGATTCTACACATGGTCGGACGAGGACTACGAGAGACAGGCCGCGAAGTATGCGGAGCTCTTCGACATGTTCCTTGACTTTGCGGACGACGGAGTTTTAGACGCGATACTGTTCTGGGGCACCGACGACGAGAATTCCTGGTTGAACTCGACTCCGAAGCTCAGGAGAAACGCCGCGCTTTTAGCCGATAGAGATATGAAGTTAAAGCCATGTTTCTGGAGCATAGCAAGAGCGGCGCTTGAGCACACTGCGGATTGAATACGCAAGCAGAAAGCTTGCTAAGAGAGGAAACTAAAAAGGTCTCGCCGGCCTTTCCTCAAAAGGCCGCAGGGGTCCGGGGGGCTGAAATCGTAGCGTTAAAACTTGCTTTTCAAGGCTCCACAGGAGCCTTTCAAAGAGTTTTAATCGCAACGACCTTTGGTCGCGCCCGCAGGCGCGAAACACCCCCAGCGTAAGCGAGCGCAGGAAGGGGAGCCAAAACAGTCCTGTGGACTGTTTTGGCGTGGGGAGACCCTCGCCGGGGGTCTCCCCACCCTTTTTTTGACGTCGTCTCTACGACGTCAAAAAAAGGATTTTGAAACTCTGGCGTCAGAGCGAAATGATATTCAGAAGAAGTCCCGTGCGGCGGCGAGATTCGCGGATTGGGCGGGAAAACATTGCCGGTTTTGTTCCCGTTCGACTGTCCTCAAAAACAAAGCGTTAAAACTTGCTTTTCGGACTTCGCGGTCATAAACGCCCGCTTCGGTTGTCTCACGGACAAAACCCGGCAAGTTTGGTGGGGCACAGTCGGTAGTGATTTCGCAGTAAAGCAGCGAATCTCGCCGCCGCCTGACGCAAGCCCTCCTGTCGCGGACATGAAACTCAGAAGCTGCAAGCTATAGCTCAATCCGTCCCCCTCCTCCCGCACAAAATGAACCCAAAAAGCATTCCCCCATAATCGCCCGCCAACCATCAGGTCCCGCAGCACCCCTGCTGCGCGCTCCTACTGACCAAACCGTTTTACCATGACATTAAATATAGTACTTGTAGAACCTCAGATCCCACAGAACACCGGCAACATCTCCCGGACCTGCGCCGTTACCGGGGCTAAACTGCACCTCGTCAGGCCGCTCGGCTTTGAAGTGACCGATAAAAATCTTAAACGCGCAGGACTCGATTATTGGGATAAGCTCGATATCTCCTACTACGACGGGCTTTCCGATTTCTTTGAAAAAAATCCCGGCGGGAAATACTTCTATTTCACCACCAAGGGAAAAAACGTTTACTCCGATATCGAATACCCCGACGGCTGCTATATATTCTTCGGAAGAGAGGACGCGGGACTTCCCGAAGAGCTCTTGCATGAAAACCCCGAGACCTGCGTGAGGATCCCTATGAGACCTACGCTCAGAAGTCTTAACCTTTCTAACTCCGTGGCGATAGCCGCTTACGAGATCTTACGGCAGTGGGATTTCCCCGATCTTGAACGCGAGGGAAAACTTACTAAATTTACTTGGGAGGATTGAAACCGTGGCGAAAGTAATCATTACCTGCGGGAAGCTCTGCTCCGGAAAGACTACGTACTCCGAGACGCTTTGTCAAAAGCTCCCGGCCGTGCTCTTTTCTATTGACGATCTGACCATGCTCCTCTTGGGGCCTTATCCCGGGGACGTTCTTGACGAATACTTTGAAAAGCTTCAGGGTTATTTTTATAAGAAGGCCGCGGATACGGCTAAAAACGGAGTTAATGTCGTTCTTGACCTCGGGCTTTGGCAGAAAAGCGAAAGGCTTGAAGCAAGAGAATTCTTTAAAGCGGAGGGCGTTGATCTTGAGATCCACTACCTGAAGATAAGCGATTCGCTCTGGCGCGAGAGGATCAAAAACCGTAACGAAAGTATTTCAGATCAAACCCGAAGCTCTGAAAATCCTTTTAAACCTCTGCCTTATTTCGTTGACGAAAATCTGCTCAAAAAATTCGAGAGCTTCTTTGAAGAACCGGATGAACAGGAAGTCGATAAGATCATTTTACAGGGATAAAAATAAAATAAAAAATCAGCGCCGGAACGCTTCTCAACGTGCCGGCGCTTAATTATTTTTATCATTTATAAATTATCAAATTATCACCCGAAGAACTTCGGAAGTCCGTTATAAGCTACTCTGTAGCAGGTGTTATAATCATGCCAGCCGCCCTGGCGCTCGATAAAGTAGAAATTCCCGTCCTTGAAATTGTCCGCCCACTTGAACACGTCGGAGAATTCTTCCTTCTTCATCGAATTTATCATCGGTCTCATGTTCGGACCCGCCATATCGTCGTTCGAGCCTACGCCGCAGTAGATATAGAAGTCCTCCCAGTCGTATCCGTAATCCCTTACCACGTCCGCAAGATGCGAAGCGGCGTTATCAGGCTGAGAGCCGCCGGCTCCCATTCCTAAAGACCAGCTGTCGCCGGCTACGGGGAGGAAATATCCTACCTCCTCAAGAGCGTTCTCAAACACCCACCATGTGCATGCCGCGCCCATCGAGAAGCCGCCGAATCCCCTGTGGAGTCTGGAAGCTTTGATACCCGCGGAAGTCGTCTTTTCACAGTAGGTGTTATACTGTCCCTCGACGGCCGGGATCAGATCGTTCACAAGCTCTTCCCAGAAATAGTTCGTACATGCCGTAGCGTCGCCGTTGAACTTATTATTGTAGGTCGGAGTGACTACGATACAGGGCTGCATATCGCCGTTTGCGATCATATTATCAAGAAGATTCTTATAGTCGGAATCGCTCATCAGACCGCCGAAGGCTTCCTTTTCGGAACCGCCGCCGCCATGCATCCAATAAAAGACGTTATACTTAGTATCCTTATCGTCCTGATTATAGCCCTTCGGGAGATAGATAAGAGCGGTTTTTTCATACTTTTCCTTGCTGCCGGTATAGTCCTTGGTCTCGTATTTGATACTCAGGACCGTGCCGCCGTCGGGGTTAATAGAAAAATATTCCTGCGGTATTTCCTTGAATTCGTTATCCGGGAAATCGGATTTTCTGGGCTGGGAGACGTTTCCGCAGCCGGCTACGCCCACGGCCAGAAGCATTCCCGCGACGACCATGTGTAAAATCTTCAACATAATTCCCTCCGTATTTACTTAAGTTAGGTTATAATAATAGAATATACCATTTTGGGGCGGTTGTCAATGGCAAAAGATAATATTGAAACTGATTTTTTATAATAAAATAACCGGGGGACAGCGAAATCCCCCGGTGAAAAGTACTCTCATTTTTAATCCAAACCGGCCAGCGCTCTTAAAATAATTACCGCGTCAAGGGACGATACCTTTCCGTCCTTATTCACATCGTATCTTTGTTTCAATTCAAACCCGCACTCGGTGCAATTTCCGGACGAATCCGGCTCGGAATGGGGTTCGGGTGCGACGACAAGCCCGCAGACAGAGCAGATCTTCCAGTGATTGTCGCGGTCGTATTTTATCTCGAAATCGTGGTCGCACTCGGGCTTTTCGGGTTCAATGGGTTCATCCGGCTCGGGAGTACCATAGCCGCAGATCAGGCAAAGGCCGTTCTCACCAAAGCGGTGTTGCGATTTTGTTCCTTTTCCCGTGCCGCAGTATTCGCAGCCGAGCCAGTGGTATGTATCGTCATATAAATAAATGTACTCGTGACTGGCGAAGTGGAAGTTAGCTTTTACGGTGATATCGTCGTTCCCATTTGCAATTATTACGTTCTGCCACTTCGTTTTACAGCCGCCGAAGTATACGTCGCTTATAACATATTTATCTTCTCTGCCAAGATAGAAAGCATAGAGACCTATGGAGTTAAGCGTTGACGGAAGATAGACTGTTTTCAGCGCCCCGTCATATCCACTATTGAATGCATACTCTTCAATACTTAATACTCCCTCGGGGATTACTACCGATTTTAAAGTTTTGTTGTTCTCAAAAGCATTTTTCGGTATCGACTTAACTTTTGCTTTTATAGTCAGAGTCTCTATATTATTTCCGGAAAATGATCTGACGCCGATTTCGGTAACATTTTCAGGAATCACATAGTCTCCGCGAAGCTTACAGTTATAAAATGCCATTGAGGCAATTTTTTTCACATTTTTTGATATTACAAACTTAGTTAATGATTTGCACTCATAAAATGTACTGTTTGGTATAACATCAAGGGCTTGAGGATACTTTACGTTAGTTAATGATTCACAATATTCAAAGACATATTTGCCCATACCGACAACATTTGAAATATCTGCCTCTTCTAATTTTTTAGAATATTCAAATACGCCGTCGCCTAAAGTAGCTGCTCCAAGTATTGTAACTTTTTTCAAAACATCGCACCAAGAAAACGCAAAGTCACCAATTGTTTTAACCGAAGCCGGGATATCAACTTCAACAAGCGAACTATATGAAAAAGCACTGTAACCAATTTCAGTAACGGAATCGGGTATAGTTATCTCCATCAACGAGGTTTTTTTAAATGCTTCATCGCCTATTTTAGTAATTGCCACGTCTCCTATCGCGCGAGGTATAACGCAGGTTATTACTCCGGAGTCGCAGCCGGTAATAGTACCGGTATCAGGATCGTAATATATACTTCCTCCTACTATATTGGCATCTGTATAGGGGATTCTCTTTGCATGATCTTCCGCCCCGCTGAATTCTCCCTCCACTTCCCCTTCGGGTTCGGTCGGGAATTCATTTATATCAGTTATGTCCCCGAAATTTCCCACCGCGGAAAATGCCGGGGTCAGCGCTAAAATCATAGTCAGCGCTGTTAAAACTGCTAAAATTCTTTTCAACGTTTTTTCCTCCTTATAGGAATTTTTTATAGTGTTATACTACCATCTTTTTTCTCTGTTGTCAAGTACCGATAACGAATTTTTTTCTCCGACGATTGACAAACTCCACGCGACGTGGTACAATTATCTTATTCTTTATTTCTTTTACCCCGAAAGGAGATCGTTATGAATCAAGGCGATATTATTCACGGCTTTAAAGTTTTGTATACCGAAAAGCTCCCCGAAATCAGCGCCGATCTTGTCAGAATGGAACATCTTAAGTCCGGCGCGGATCTTGTCTGGCTCAAAAGACAGGACGATAACAAAACATTCTGCATAGGCTTTAAGACTATCCCTCAGGATCATACCGGAGTCTTTCATATCCTTGAGCATTCCGTTCTGAACGGCTCCAAGAAATATCCCGTTAAGGAACCCTTCGTTGAACTCATTAAAAGCTCTATGGCTACCTTCATCAACGCGATGACTTATCCCGATAAGACCGTTTATCCCGTAAGCTCCCGTAATCCTCAGGATTTTCTGAATCTTATGGACGTTTATCTTGACGCGGTTTTAAATCCCCTCTCCGTTTCCGATCCCCACGCCTTCAGACAGGAGGGCTGGCACTATGAGCTTGACGGCGAGGACGGCGAACTCAGCTGCAACGGAGTCGTCTATAACGAGATGAAGGGCGCGTTCGCTTCCAACGACGAGGTAATGTCGTATGAGCTCGGTCTCGGACTTTTCCCGGACAACTGCTATAAATACGTCTCCGGCGGCCATCCCGAACATATCCCGGAGCTTACTTATGAAAATTACCTCGCTTCTCATAAGCGCTTCTATCATCCCTCAAACGCAAGGATCGTTCTTGACGGCGATCTCGATATAAACGCCGCGCTTGAAAAAATTGATTCCTATATCGGCTGCTACGACAGAATAAACGTCGACGCGGATATACCCATGCAGGCCCCCGTTTTGGGAGGAGAACGCGTGGCGAGCTATGAGATAGGCTCGGAGGAGGATGAGAAGAACAAGGCTATAATCGCCGGAGGATGGGTATATAACGACTTCCGGGACGATGAGAAAACGATAGGCTTCGCGGTCCTTGCGGACGCTTTATGCGAAACGAACGATTCCCCTCTTACAAAAGCAATTCTTGACGCAGGTCTTGCGGAAGACGTATCGCTCTACAGCTACGACGGCGTTCAGCAGCCCGCGGCGAATCTCGTAATCAAAAACTGCGATCCCGAAAAGCGCGGGGAGATTTGGGCGCTTGTAGAGAAGACTCTTAAAGAGCTTTCCGAGAAGGGTCTTGATCATAAGCACCTGGCGGGAATACTCAACGCGCGGGAGTTCGCGGTCCGCGAGAAGGACTTCGGCACAACGCCCAAGGGACTCGTTTACGCGTTGACCACTTATGAGAGCTGGCTCTACGGCGGGGATCCCGCTCAGGGGCTGAGCTATAGCGAGAAATTCGCTTCGCTGAGAAGAAAGATAGACGAGGGATGGTTTGAAAGCCTTATTAAAGAGGTATTCCTTGAAAATAATCATAACGCTAAGGTATGCCTGCTGCCGTCTAAGACCTTAGGCGAAGAAAAGCGCATTAAGGAAGCGGAGCGCTGCGCGAAGATCAAGGCTTCTTGGAACGCCGAGACCGTCAAAAAAGTAATGGATGAATTCAAAGCCCTGCGCGCCCGTCAGGAAGCCCCCGATACTCCGGAGCAGATAGATAAGCTTCCGAAGCTCAGACTTTCCGACATCCCGAAGGAAGGAAAGAAAACTCCCAAAACAATTGAAAACGTGAACGGAGTCAAGGCGCTCAACTTCCCGCTCAAGACCGACGGGATAACCTATCTCGATCTCTACTTCGATCTTTCCGACTTTACTATCGACAGGCTCGCGGACGTATCTTTGCTTTCAAGGCTTCTTTCAAATATTTCCACCGAGCATTTCTCTGCGCTGGAGCTTTCCGGCGAGCTGCAAAGCTGTCTTGGGCGTTTCAGACCCGGCGCTTCGGTTCTTTCCCCGATAAAGAGCAGCGTCGAAGCCACGCCATACTTCACTCTGAAAATAGCTCTTCTTGACAAATCCAAAGACGACGCGGTTCGCCTTACAGACGAGATCTTAAACCGCTCGCAGTTTAACGATACGGCATACATTTATAATCTTATCCGTCAGATGAGGATAGGCATGGAGCAGTCGGTGACGATGCGCGGAAACAGCTTCGCTTCCAAACGCGCCCTCGCCGCGTTCAGCGCCCGCGCGGCGGTATCCGAAGCGCTCGACGGCGTGAGCTTCTTAAGATATCTCCAGAAGACCGACAGAGAATTTTCGGAAAACGGCGAAAAGCTCTGCGAGAAACTGAAAGCGCTCTGTTCCGAGATATTCAGCCGCGAAAGGCTTATTATCGGCCTGACCGGACCGTATGATGAAAAGTGGCTCGAAAGAGTTATATCGGTATTCGGAGACTCGAAGCCTTCCGAAAAGGCGGTATATCCCGTATCCGAAAAAATAAAAGAAGGTTTCTCGATACCCGCGGAGATAGGATTCGCTTCACTGTCCGGAAACGTCAAGAACCTCGGCGGCACTGCTTCCGTAGCGGCGCAGCTTCTCACATACGGATATCTCTGGAACGACGTAAGAGTAAAGGGCGGCGCCTACGGAGTGCATCTGAACATTTCGGCCGAGGGTGATATCATGTTCTCAAGCTACCGCGACCCGAATCCCGCGCGCTCGCTTGAAAGCTTCAAGGCTTCGGCGAAGGTGCTCCGTGAATTCTGCGAAAGCGACGAATCTGTTGAAAAATATATTATCAGCACCCTCTCGAATTCCGATCCCCTGCTCACACCGAGAGCCGAGGGAGATCTTGAGATGAGAAGATATCTTTCCGATCGCACTCAGGAGGACGTTGAGCGCGAAAGAGCGCAGATCATTTCCACTAACAAGAAAGATCTCGCCGCAGTAGCGGAGATCCTCGGGAAAATGACGGAAAACGCCGGGACCTGCGTCATAGGCGGGAAGAACGTGCTGGACAGCTGCGGGCTGGATAAGGTGGAAGCGCTGCAGTGAGCGAGGGGAGCGAGGATGGGATAACGGTATAGATAAAATCAGGGCTTGCGCGGCCCTGATTTTTTTGTGGGGCGAGGGTGATTTTTGGTCTGCGGCCCGGGTGGGAGCAGGAAATGAAAGGCCATATCAGAGGTCGTTGGGAGCGAAGGCCAAACCTGCGGTCTTATCGCGCCGACGGTTAAGCGCTAAAACCT
Source organism: uncultured Clostridia bacterium (assembly GCA_947588805.1). Taxonomy (GTDB): domain Bacteria; phylum Bacillota; class Clostridia; order Oscillospirales; family Ruminococcaceae; genus Faeciplasma. Next base: position 2,826 of record CANPYR010000025.1, on the reverse strand, counting down.
ATAGTTACAACTTCTGACTTCTGATTTCTCAATTCTGTCCTCTGACTGCGCCCGCCGAACTTGCCGAGTTTTGTAAGTGAGACAACCGAGGCAATACTTTAACAACACTATTAAAAATCTTTGAGGACAAGCCGCGAAGCCCGAAAAGTAAGTTTTAACGCTTTGCTTTTATGGCAGTCGAGCCAGAAAAAAACGGCAATGTTTTCCCGCTCTCTATCGTTCATCCCGCGCCATTTCCCCTCTCTTCCAAAATTCCCCCCTCCCATCTTGCTATTTCCATCCGCATATGCTATAATATCCCCATAACGTCACTTATTCCGGAGGACAAAATGAAAATCGCTTTCTCTAAGAAAAAACTGATCGTCAGCTCAGCTGTGATCTTAGCCGCCGCTGCCGCAACGGTCGCGGTATTCGCGGTAAAGGGGATGAAAAATATGGCAAATAATAACCGACCGGCTTCCGTCTCTCAGTTTATGGACTGCTTCGAGCCTATGCCGGTTGTCGGCGAGCTTACCTCCGACTGCTGGGGCGCGGGAGTAGGCTTAAGGGATCAGTCGAACGGTCTTGAGGACAGAAGCAACAAGTATTTCTGCTACTGGGACGGAAAAATTCTCAAGGACAAAAAATCCGGCACTTATTACATGTTCGCAAGCCGTTGGAACGAGTCCGAGGGGCATTACGGCTGGTTCGGCTCAAACGCGGTCTACGCGACAAGCGATTCCCTGTACGGTCCTTACACCGATAAGGGACTGCTCTGGCCCGAAGATCAGGGCGGCAAGGGGCATAACGTCTGGCCGCTGGAGCTTAAAAAGCACGATCCGAACGGCAAATACGCGATAGTCGTAAGCGAGACCAGAGGCGGCGACGTGTTTGTATCCGACAGCCTTGACGGGCCTTGGAAGAATATCGGCTCGCTTCAGGTCAACGAGGGATATTGGCAGTCCAACACCTGCCTTATCGCGCGCCCGGACGGGAAATACGAGATCATCAACCGAAACGGCGATATCGCGATCTCGGACGACCTTTTGGGGACATACGAGGTCAAGACGCGAAATATCTGGGGACAGGTCAGGGGGATGCCGACGGAGTGCATAGAGGACGCGGTAATGTGGTACAGCGACGGGCTTTATCACGTCACCGTAAACAAGTGGGACGCGCGAAACGCCTACTATCTCACATCCGAGAACGGCGTTGACGGTTGGAAGCTCAACCCCGGCTCGGCATACCAACCCGACGAAGATTTCCTGAGATATGAGGACGGGACCGTCAATCACTGGAACAAGATCGAGCGCCCGAACGTCTATATCGAGGACGGAGTTGTCAAGGCGATGACGTTTTCTGTCATCGACGTTCCGAAGGAGCAGGAAGCCGGGTATGACGACCACGGCAGCAAGGTTATCGTGGCGCCGTTCGACGGCGAAGAGCTGCACCGTTTTGCTCACGAGCAGCGCAAGATCCCGATAAACGAGCCTACCGGAAAGGTACCGAAGGAGGATACCATGGCTGCGCTCGGCGGGAATAATTCCAAGCTTAATTTCGGAGCAAGAAGATATATAGAGCTGCAAAGATCCGATTCCGCCGACGGCGGGCTTTTCGGCGAAAAGCTGACGAACGGCTCAGGCGAGAACTGCAGTATCGGGTATCTGGCATACAGTCTTTCGGACTTTGATCCCGAAAAGGTCAAAAGCGCGACGTTAAAGCTGATCTACAACGACTCTTTCGGCGGCGAAAGCGCGACGAACAGGATAATTGCGGCTCTTGCCGGCACGGATTGGTACGAGGGCGGCGGCAGCGGCGAGCAGGACTATACAGCGGTCTCTAAGGAATTGACATGGGAGAATATGCCGGAAATACTTTACGATCCGAACGATATCGACGGCACGACCGCCGTTTCCGAGGATTTCGCCACCGCGCTGAGCACCGATCTCGGGTATGAGATCACGGTTGACGTAACGAAGCTGATCAGGTCGCTCGAGCCCGGTACGAAAACGGTCGCGTTTGCGATATGCGAAGGCGAGGGCGGTCAGAGGATCGCGGTATGCTCGAAAGAGAGCGGAGTGAACGCCCCGCTGTTGGATGTGGTTTATGAAGAGTAGAACGGCGCGGAAGAGGCCGAAACAACCGAATAAAAAAGACAGAAGTCGGAATTTAGGGGATTCTCCTGCGGCTGCAAATCTAATACAGGAATAATATGCGCGTAAGTGGCGCTTGAAGACGCTGAAACCGTTTAAATTTTGAATATTAAAATCCCACGGCAATGATGGGTATTCATAAAGAAGTTTTCAATCAAAAAATCGATTTACGGCAACTGTCAAGCGGAATTTAGGGCGTAAATAGGGCAAGGATAATCCTTGCCCTATTTTTTATGCTTTCGTTTGCCTCTGCCACGCTTTCCCAACTTGCCCAAAATCTTTGACTTTGATATTGCGCTCAAAAGCGCAGCTTTCTCGTCAGGTTTCAAAGTATTGTATGGGATTTGCAACTGATTGCATACAAGGAGCAGCTGCTTCTCTCGCTCACTCCCTTTGAAATTCATACGAATCAATTGTGCAAGATGAATCAACTGGTAAGATGTACATTTCAAATGAACTTATTATACATGCAAAAGCAACAGCTGAGCGAGATATGATTCTTGAAATGATTAAAAAGTACGATGCAGTGATTATTGGCGAAATATGTGGCATAAATACATACCAAGTACGTTTGAAAAAAGCATATAATCTTTCTGAATTAAGTGAAATAATAAACGAACTAGAGTCTGTTCACATAAAACTATTGCATTCTTCAAATAAATATGGTATAATAAAAGAATGAGATTAACAAAAG
>CANPYR010000024.1 GCA_947588805.1 uncultured Clostridia bacterium | reverse complement strand
CATTCTACCAGAAGTGCGGGGACATGTCTATATTTTTGTCCTTTTTCTTTTTGCGAAAGATATTGTACCTTATCTAATCTTCTCACGATTGCCTTCTGTCCACTCAATCAAACACTGCCGCATCTGTTCCGGGTCTATCACCGCAAAAATATCCCCAAACGTATCGTACGACGGGGTACCGTTTTCAAACGTCAGAAAGCTTTTTAACCATTCCTCGCGCTTCAAGCCGAAAAGCTCCGTCCCGTAAATCTTGTTACAGTCGATAGCACTGACAATAATTAAATGGCCAGGACTTACACAGCGATTGCCGTGAAACGTCCCCGGGAGTGTCTAAATCGCCCGCATTATTCATTATTTTTAAAATCGTCGCCATAGGCGACGCCTTGAAGTTCTGACATCTGACTTCTGACTTCTGTATTCTTGATGTGGCCGCCTTGGCCACATCTAACGTCCCCCTCCCCCTTGACAAACTCTGCGTTTTATGATAGAATTAATAAAAAGCTATGAAGGGAAAGGCCTTGCTTGAAACTTTTGCAGAGAGCGCCGGAGGGTGGAATAGGCGCAGAGCTTCGGCAAAAAGGCTACCGTTCCCCGAGCGCGCCTAATAAGCGCCGGCTGCCGCCGTTACCCGGCTTTTGAGTTACAAACTTGGGTGGAACCGCGGCTTTTGCCGCCCCATGAGCCGAAAGCGCTTATGGGGCGTTTTTGTTTCCCACGCTGTCAAAAAAGAGGAGGTTTTCGATGAACGATTTATTTTCCGGCTTATTCAACCGCCCGCCCGAAAAAGTGATCCGCGGCGATTACTATTACGATACCGACGCCGACGGCGACCAATTTGATGAAGAGGACCGCGACTATTGGCTCGACAGCTGCTTCCGTAACACATGGTATGATAAGCAGCATGAAGGCCCCGTCCTCAAAGAGATCTTTGACGAGGTCCGCAGACTGTTTTCCGATGTGACCGAGCCGTTTTTGGAGATCGCATGCGGTCCGGGAATGGGTCTTGCTCCGATAATTTTAGGCAGCAATCCGAAGCTTGGCTGTTTGGCGACCGACGCTTGCTCGATACTTATTAAATCCTGGCGCGAGTATTTAAACAGGGATATGCGCGACTGCAATATCAGTCTTGCCCAGTTCAGCGTCCTGGATATCCCGCTTGTTGACGGCGCTTTTGAAAACGTTACCAGCTACATCGGAGTTTCTTCAACGAGAGCGGGCAAAGAGGGTCAGATAAAAGCGCTGAAGGAAATCCGCCGCGTTTTAAAGGACGGCGGCAGGTTTGTCGCCATTGAAAGCGACGGTTGGGAGGATATTGAAGCGGTCAAAAAGGTCTATGCAACGTGGGACCCGCCGCTTTGGAAACCCTACGACGACAAGCCCGGCGAAACCTGGAAAGAGATGTTTACAAGGTGCGGATTTGAGATCGAAGCCTGCGACAAGTCGTACTATCACAAATGGGACAGATACGACAACGAGTTCGGCAAACAGTCCGAGAGCGTAGGTATCGAAATAGGAGATATCACCACGCTGTATGTTTTAAGAAAAGTTTAATACTATATAAATAGGAGGACATTTTTTATGAAAGTAATCTATTCAAACGGAACCGTCGGCGAAGCCTTGCAGGAGGAGGAGCTCCATATTTTAAGGCACACCGCCGCGCATATCCTGGCGCAGGCCGTTCAGCGCCTTTATCCCGAAGCTAAGTTTGCGTACGGTCCGGCGAATGAAACGGGATTCTATTACGACATAGATCTCGGGGATAAGACCGTGGGCGAGGACGATCTGCCGAAGATCGAAGCGGAGATGAAAAAGATAGTAAAGGAAAATATCCCTATCAAGCCGTTTATTCTTCCCAGAGAGGAAGCCGTGGCGTATATGACCGAGCGCGGCGAAAAGTATAAGGCCGAGCATATCGCGGACCTTCCCGAGGACGCTGTCATAAGCTTCTATAAGCAGGGGGATTACGTGGATATGTGCGTAGGCCCGCACCTCACCTATACCAAGGCTCTTAAGGCTTTCAAGCTTACCGCGGTCTCCGGCGCGTACTGGAAAAACGATAAGAATAATAAGATGCTCACAAGAATAAAGGGCACCGCGTTCAAGACTCAGCAGGAGCTTGAAGACTATCTCAAGCTTTTGGAGGAAGCCGAAAAACGCGATCACAGAAAGATCGGAAAGGAAATGGGACTCTTTATGCTCGCGGAGGAAGCTCCGGGCTTCCCGTTCTTCCTTCCTAAGGGGATGGCGATCAAGAACGCTCTTGTGGATTACTGGAGAGAGATCCATACCCGCGACCACTACGTAGAGGTCCAGACTCCGATGATCATGAGCAGAAAGCTCTGGGAGACCTCCGGTCACTGGGATCACTATAAGGACAATATGTATTCCACGACGATAGACGACGAGATCTTCTGCGTAAAGCCCATGAACTGCCCGGGAGGGGTAATGGTTTACCGCTCTCAGCCCCACTCCTACCGAGATCTGCCGATAAGGATGGGAGAACTCGGTCTTGTTCACCGCCACGAGCTTAAAGGCACTCTGCACGGTCTTTTCCGCGTGAGATGCTTCACTCAGGACGACGCGCATATATTCATGACTCGCGATCAGATCACCGACGAGATCATAGGGGTGGTAAATCTTATCGACGAGGTGTATAAGAAATTCGGCTTCAAGTACACCGTTGAGCTTTCCACGCGTCCCGAGAATTCGATGGGTTCCGACGAGGACTGGGAAGCCGCGACGAACGGTCTTAAGCTCGCTCTTGAAAAATTGGGGCTTCCTTATGTGATAAACGAGGGCGACGGAGCGTTCTACGGTCCGAAGATAGATTTCCATATCGAAGACTGTCTCGGAAGATCTTGGCAGTGCGGGACTATTCAGCTTGACTTCCAGATGCCTCTGAACTTCAATCTTGAATATGTAGACCAAAACGGCGATAAGCAGCGCCCGATAATGATCCACCGCGTGGTGTTCGGCTCGCTCGAGCGCTTCATAGGAAACCTTATCGAGCAGTTTGCCGGGAAGTTCCCGACATGGTTAGCGCCGGTACAGGCTAAGGTGCTTTTGGTATCGGAGAAGTGCGCGGAGTACGGAAACAAGGTTTACGAGACGCTAAGAGCCGCAAAGGTGAGAACCGAGCTTGACGACAGAAACGAAAAGATCGGATATATGATAAGAGAAGCTCAGGTAGTAGACAGAGTGCCGTATATGGTAATCGTAGGACAGAAGGAAGCCGAGGAGGGCACGGTATCGGTAAGAAAGCTCGACTCTACCGAGACGGTATCTATGCCGCTTGACGAATTCGTAGCTAAGATCACCGCCGAGATAAAAGACAGAGTTTAAAAAAGTTAAGATAGACGGAAGTCGGAATCTCAGCGACCGGCACGCGGCGAAAAATCCGGGTATCCGAAAATAGCGCGTACAAATAATTAAGCGCGCCGCATTGAAAAAATACAGTCGGGACCGTAAGCGAAGTAAATTGCGTTCACGGTCCCGGTTTTTTATTCTTATATTCTTAAATTCTTATAGCCGCTCCGAATATCCCCAATACGCGACTTTTTTGCGTTTACTTCTTGACTTTTCTTCATCGCTGTGATATACTTCACTATGGCTTAAAAGTCAGTAAAAAATGATAAAATAATTAAGGTTTTCACGCCGGCGCGGAAATATAGAAAACCGTCGGCGAGTGAGTTTTATCGGAAGCGGAAGGCTTTCGGGTTAGGAGAAAAGGTATGAAACTTGGCATGGTCGGGCTTCCGAACGTAGGAAAAAGCACACTCTTCAACGCTCTTACAAATGCGGGAGCGGAGTCTGCAAATTATCCGTTTTGCACAATCGAGCCGAACGTAGGCGTGGTATCGGTTCCGGACGAGCGGCTTGACTGGCTCGCGGAGTTTTACGATACTCTGAGCTTCAAGCCGGCTACTCTTGAATTTGTAGACATAGCGGGGCTTGTGAAGGGAGCGTCCAAGGGGGAAGGCCTTGGGAATAAATTCCTTGCGAATATCCGGGAGTGCGACGCTATTATTCATGTGGTAAGGTGTTTTGAATCGGACGATATTATTCACGTCGAAGGCTCGGTGGATCCGAAAAGAGATATAGAGACCATCGATCTTGAGCTTATTCTTTCGGATCTTGAAGTGCTCGAGCGCCGTCTTGACAGAGCTAAGAAGGCTCTTAAAGGGGATAAGAAATATCAGGCCGATATAGATATGACCGAAGCGCTTATCGCTCATCTTTCGGACGGCAAGCCGGCGCGTTCCTATCAGTTCAGCGAGGAAGAGGAGGAGATGATAAAATCCACCCCGCTTCTTTCAAGGAAGCCGGTAATTTATGCCGCTAATCTTTCGGACGGGGATTTTTCGGCCGACTATGAGACGAGACCGAATTATCAGGCGGTCAAAGCTATAGCCGACGCGGAGGGCTCGGCGGTTTTACCGATCTGCGCGCAGATAGAAGCGGAGATCTCGGAGATGGATCCCGAGGACAAAAAGATGTTTCTTTCGGATCTCGGGCTTGAAGTTTCGGGGCTTGACAGGGTGATAAAAGAGGGGTATTCGCTTTTGGGACTTATATCTTTCCTGACCGCGGGGCACGACGAGTGCCGCGCCTGGACTATAAAGAAGGGCACGAAAGCTCCGCAGGCTGCCGGAAAGATCCACACCGACTTCGAGAGAGGTTTTATACGCGCCGAGGTGGTGGCGTTTGAAGATCTTAAGGCTTGCGGCTCCATGAACGCCGCGAAGGAAAAAGGACTTGTACGCTCCGAGGGGAAGGAGTACGTAGTGCAGGACGGGGACGTTATTCTTTTCAGATTTAACGTGTAAAGAATTAAGCGGGAGCCGATTTTGTTAGTCTCGAAGGATTTTTACGACCGCGTTACGGATATAGAAAACGCGGCGGCGATATTTGCGGAGCTTAAAGCGGATCATCCGTCAGACGGCAGGATAGAAGTTCTCAGGGCCGAATATGAGAATATAGTTTCGGATTTTGTGAATCTTGCGGGACTTCTTGACTATGCCGAAAGAAAGCCGGAAGACGTGAGCTTTGACATTCTAAGAATAATAAAAGAATTTTTAGGCTCCGCAGGGAGATATCTTGACCGCGCTAAGATAAAGACGGAGATCTCGGAAAGCGATGAGGGAACGGTATGCAAATGCGATATCGGGAGATTTCTGATTTGCTTTTCAAACGTCATACTGAACGCAGCGGAATGCTCAAAAGGCGGCGGGAAGATCAGATATTCCGTGAAAAAGCAGGGCGAATACGCTAAAATCACCGTCACCAGGCGGCTGAACGAGTCTTTGGGTAATGCGGCCGCGAATCTTTTTGATCCGAGCGGCAAGGATATACTTACCAAATTTTCGGAATGTTATGGGAGCGAGTACAGCATACGAAAAAGAGGGAAGACTTTGACGGTGACGTTCGGAGTGCCGCTTGATAAGAGGGGAATGCACGCGGAGCTCAGTGCGGAAAGGACGTATCTTTTGGAGCACTATGTCCGTTTTGCTTCGCTGATTTTGGCAAAGACGGAGTTTTAGGGGAGAATTACGGATTTTTAAAAGCAGACGTTTGAGGGGACGTCTGCTTTTTGAGGCTTTAATTTATATTTTCTAAGAGGGCGCAGCCCGCGTCCGGCCGAATGGCCGGACGGACTCGCCGGACAAAGGACGGAGAGTCGCGTGCGTTAGCGCGCCGGGCTGCGCCCGGTGGGGGAGCAGAAAGGGAAAGACATGCAGAAAGACGTTAGGGGCGAAAGCGGCGCTTGAAGCTATATCGCGCCGAGGGTGCAGCGCAGAGCAGTACGAATTTAGATCTTGCGGTTCTGACAAGGTTACGGATAACAAAAAGAGCCTGCAAAATATAACCGCCGGCTTCCGCCAATGAATTTACCGCTGTGCAGAAATAAAGCCGCGCTATCTAAATAAACAGCTTCCTGCTCCTGAATATCATTTCGCGCTGACGCTCGCCGCTATACCACTTCTATCTTCTAATTTCTAACTATCTAACTCTCTAACTCTCTAAAAGCTCCGAAACCTATAGTTACAACATCTGATTTCTGACTTCTGCATTCTGTCTTCTAAACGGATTTCTGTCTTCCAATAGCGTATTGACATTTCAAATATTATGTAGTATACTTTAAGAAATCGGGACGAAAATGAAAAAATTTTTTCGCCGCCGCTGAGACCATTTACTTAAACGGAGCGTTATTATGAAAAACCTGAAAAAACTGATTGCCGCGCTTGCGGCGCTTGCCATCGCGTTCGGCTTCTGCGGTCTTACGCCGCTTAGGCTTAACGCCGAAAACCCTCCCGTCCAGACCGCTTTTACTCCCGACCCCGCGCCGATGGTGTACGGCGGGAAGCTCTATCTCTATACCGGCGAGGACTCCGAAGAGGATAACGGATTTTATAACATGACCGCCTGGCGGTGCTATTCCACTACCGATATGGTGAACTGGACCGACTACGGTCAGATAATGAAGCCCGAGGACTTCGAGTGGGCGGACCCCGGAAGCGCGTGGGCTTGCCAGTGCGTGGAAAAAGACGGGAAATTCTATCTTTATGTCACGGTGACAAACGGCGGCGGCAGAAATATCGGCGTTGCGGTTTCGGACAGCCCTACCGGACCCTTTAAAGACGCTATCGGCGGTCCTTTGGCAGGCCCGAACTGGCTCTATATCGACCCTACCGTTATGATAGACGACGACGGTCAGGCATGGTTATACTTCGGAAATCCTAACGCTTATTACTGCAAGCTTAACGACGATATGATATCTATAGACGGCGAAATCCGTCAGCAGGATATGACAAAGGAAGCTTTCGGCTTCAAGCCGTTTGAATCCGACGCTCCGTCAAGCTATACCGAGGGTCCTTGGCTCTGCAAAAGAGACGGACTGTATTATCTGATATACGCTTCAAGCGGAGTCCCGGAGGGGATATCGTACTCCACCGCCGAAAGCCCCGAGGGACCTTGGGATTATCGCGGAGTGATAATGGAGCCGGGAAATTCAACTACTATCCACCCCGGAGTCATAGACTATAAAGGTCACAGCTATTTCTTCTATCACGGCGTTTTGCTGCCGCACGGCGGCTGGAATAAGCGCTCCACTGCCATCGCGGAATTTGAATATAACGACAACGGCACGATACCGCTGATACGTCACAGCGACGCGGGAGTGACTCAGCTTGAAACTCTCGATCCTCTGACTCCGCAGGAAGCCGAGACCATGTCTTACTCAGAAGGGATGCTTTCCGTAACGACTAAGGAGGGCGTTCTGATAACGAGCCGCGAGGGCGGGGGATACATAAAGGTCAGCGGAGCGGACTTCGGAACCGGAGCGAGAAGCTTTTCAGCGGATATCTCCGCTTCGGGCGGGAATATGGAGATAAGGCTCGACGGGGTAGACGGAGAGAAAATAGGGAAGATGTCTCTTGATACCAAAGGTAAAAAGGAAGCCATAGGATGCGATGTTTCCGGGGTATCTGGGGTGCATGACATCTACTTCGTGTTTGAAAACGCAAAGTATCTGATGTTTGACAACTGGCAGTTCAGCACAACCGCCGCCGACCAGCACGGCTACAGCGGAGTGAGCCTTCCGCTCGTATCGTCGATTCTTGCCGGAGTATGTATGTTCTGCGCCGCCGCGGCGATAATAGCTCTCCACACCAAGAAAAAGGAAAAGGAAGAAGAGAGTAAATAGGTAAATAGGTAAATAGTCAAATATTATAATAAGAAAAACGCAGCCATCTCTTGACTGCGTTTTTCTTTTTTATATTCTCCCCCATACGCCCCTGCCACGACCTTTTTGATCGTGGCGGGACGCGGTAAAAACCTTATGAAAAGAATTTTCGGGAATATCAAAATCTCAATCCGTGCGTTCGGGATTTTATCTCAGCACCGCATAAGCCGTCGCCAAGCTCTTAGCCGGGTTTTCGGGCAGCGTCAGCCTTCCTTTAGCCAGCTCCTCGTCGGCTACAAACCCGCGGATATGGTTCATGGTGCCCACTACACCCGGAAGATCCTTCCTGACCGTCTCGCTGTTCTCGGAGCGCAGAAGCTGGAGTATCTTCTCCGCATTTTCGCAGTGTATTTTGCAGAGCGGCTTGAAGCTTGGGTGATTTTTGATCAGCTTTTCGATCTCCTCGTCCTCCTTGGTCGAAAGGAGAAGGACGTTTGAGACAAGCCTTCCGTCCGGCTCGACGCGCACAAGGGCGGGGAAGCTGTCGATTACCGTCTTTTCGTGATCGGTAAGGTCCCTGTACTTTTTGCCTTCTCGGACCGTTTTCATCACCCATACGGCTCTTTTCGCGTCGGTCATTTTGATCTCAAAATCGCCGCCGAGGTTGTATTTATGAAAGAAAAACAGGGTTATTTGCCCGCCGTCGCAGCCGACGCCGTTGCAGCTCACGAAGTTATGGTCGGGGTTGTCGGCCCCCTCCTCGAAGCCGTAAAACTCCCATGTTTCGCCGTTTGCGCGGGCTTTAGGCTTGGAGCCCCCGCTCGCCGGGCTTTCCGTACAAAACTCCATCATATGAAGCGCCCTGAACACCCCGAGCCACTTCAACCCTCCCGCGTCAAGGCTGCCCGCAAGGCCCATGTCCTTAATTTTCTTAACAATATCCTCCGCGATCTCATCTGCATACTCCGCAGCCTTCGGAGCGGAGCTTTTGACGATCTCAACTGTTTCGACGCGCTTTCCGGCCGATACTATCGGGAAGTCAGTCACATATTTTTTCCCGTCCAAGGCCCTTAAAAGCGTGGCGCTGACGAGCGCGTCCACCTGCTCTTGCATATACGGGACGGCTATCCCGAGCGCTACGGCCAGCTCCTCAACGGTGGAAGGGTTGTTCGACGCTTCCAAAAGGACGTTTTTCGCAAACATAGTCTCCACCGCCTTCCACGGCAGCCCGGAAGGCTGGTTTCCGTTTGCCACAAAAGAAATATTTTCCGGTTTATAGCTCTTAGGTCCGAATTCTCTTGCCATATCAATACCCTCTTTCAGAAATTTTCGTGCCCGGTAAAGCTTTGACTTTACCGTATTTTCCGGGAGATTCAAAGACGCGGAGATATCCTTTACCGAGCGGTCCTCGATATAAAACGCGACTACGATCTTACGGTAATCCTCCGAGATAAAAGCGAGCTCGCGTCGAAGAAGTTTCAGCTGTTCCGAGCGGATAAGCTGTTCTTCGGGACCGGGAGTATCGTCCTCAAATTCGATCTCATAAACGTCCGCGCCGAAGCGTTCCCGAGTCCTTCGGCGTTTTTCCGCGAAGTCCGCGTGGCAATTGCGCGCCGTTCGCCACACATAAGCCGGGAAGTTTTCAGGCCGAGCGCAGTTTGAGAGCGAAGAGATGATCCTCAGGGAGATATCCTGAGCAAGCTCTTCAGCTAAGGAAGGGCTGCCGGTTCTTTTAAGGCAGAAGTAGTAGACTTTCCCCATGAAGTTGAGTGTATAATCCCGGATGAGGTCGTCGTTCGGCATGGTCTTCGTCTCCTTTCGGTAATATAGTCGGAAAAAGGCGCGAAAGGTTGCAAAGGGGAATGAAATTTTTGAGGTAGTATGATTTTATTTTATACTTTTGACGGCGAGAATGCAAGCGACAAGTTGGCGCTGTTCGTGTTCTGACTTCTGATTATCTAATCTATATCCCCCCAACCCGTCTCTCACTCCTTCGTCAGGACCAGCTTTCTTACGCGATCTACTATTGCCTTATACCTCTCGTCCTCCCTGATAGCGTCGAACCACTCCCAGCCTTGATCGGCGGTGAGCATTTGGAGATACGAGGACGGATAAACTTCGAAGCAGAAGTTTTGCGAGTTGTTTATGAAGATGTTTCTCTCAAGCGCGCCGGGCTGGGCGTTCGGATTGAACCAGCTTTCCTCGGCGGTCCATTTTAAAGTCGGGGTGAAGCGTGAGGTCTTAAGCTCGATTCGGTCTTTGATCTTCATTACATTTTCAAGCAGCGATATTACATCCTCCAAAACAGCGAAGGCTTCCTCGGGTTTGCCCATCGCCGCAAGGTAGCACGCGCGGCGAATTCCGATCTCGAGCCTTGTCTCCGCCCAGTAATCCACGCCGTTTCCGCAGGTTATGGGATGCTCGGGAGTCGGAGTCTCCTCGCAGAACGAGTGGAGGATTCCAAGACGTACGGTATTTTCCGCGAAGCAGCCCTCTAACGTTTTGTTGTTGCGGTCAAGAAGATACAGAGCGCGGGAGTTGATCGCGTCGTCGATGATCTCGAAAAGCTTCTGATTCTGAAGAGGGACGGCCTTTTCGGGCTCGTTTCTTTTCAAGTAACGTCTCATTAAAAGCGAGTCCTTGCTGACGTCGTACTCGGTGGCATAGCGCTTTAAAAACGCTTCGATATGATCGTCGTCCTCGATTATCGCCATCTTGTCGATGACTTCGGTGTTTTCGGGGCATTTTTCGAGTCTCGCTTCTGCGAAAAGTCTTACCTCCGGCAAGAGTCTCTTATCCATCAGCAGCCAATCAAAGCTGTTCAGCCAGAACTTCCAGACCGAATCGCAGCCCGCGTAGTCGCGGCGAAGAGAGACTATGATCTCCGCGAGCCTTTCATAGCGCTCGTTTTCTTTATCCTTCGGAAAATCCATGTTCTGGATCCTGCTATACTCTTCGCAGAGCTCCTGAGCACGTTTTTCCTTCTCGGCTTCCGGGATCCCCAAAAGCTCGTCGATCGATACCGAAAAAATATCCGAGATAGCGGGCAAAAGCTCCATATCGGGGTAAGCGTTGCCGTTCTCCCAGCGACTCACGGACTGATAGGTAACGCCCAAGCGTTCCGCAAGCTGCTCCTGAGTGATGTCTCTCTGGCGGCGAAGTCTTCTTATGTTTTCTCCTATTGATAGTTTCATATTTAACACTCCTTAAGTTTGAAAAATTTATGGGTTTGTTTTTTTAATATTTGCGGGTTGTTTTTTGGGATTTTAACCGCGGTTTTCTGAGCTCATCTAAAGGATAGCATAAAAATCGCGGCAATTCAATAACGCATAAAGTGAAAATTTCTCAATCAGCGAGTGAGGGAATTCTAAACTTTTTGAATAGGTTATGATATTTAATAAAACCGAAAGCTGCCGCGAAATTCTGAAATCTGATTTCTGACCTCTGTCTTCTTTTCGGGTCTCTGTCTTCTTAACGCTGCCGTCTCGGACGCCTCCGGATACATTTTAAGATTGACAACCCTCCGAAAAAAGTATATAATGTTAATGAGGTGTATCATATGAAGATTTCATCAAGATTTGCCGTTGCGGTTCATGCGCTTCTTGCGATTTATGTTCTTGGTTCGGAATATAAAATGACGTCGGATTTCATAGCTTCAAGCGTAAACGTGAACCCGGTCGTTATCCGTCGCGCGCTTTTAAGTCTTAAGGCGGCAGGAATTATCGGTGTAAAGGCAGGAAGCGGCGGCGCCATGCCGCTAATGAATGCAGAAAACGTCACTCTTTACGATGTTTACGCCGCAGCGGGCTGTCGGGAGGATAATATGTTTAATTTTCATGATGAACCGAATCCCAACTGCCCGGTAGGTAAAAATATCCATTCAGTGCTTGATCCTTATCTTGAAACGGCGCAGGCGGCGATGGAAAACGAGCTTAAAAAAACGACTTTTGCGGAACTGATAAAAAATCTGGACCTACTCATTTTAAAATTATGCTGTAACTCTTGACATTACATCGAGGATGTGATATTATATAGTTGTAACCGATTCGATTACAACTATTTTAGGAGGTATTATCATGAAAAATTACAGTAAAACAAACGTGACCGGAACCGAAAGAGTCGAGCTTCATGACATTTTAGGGCTTTCCGGAGCCGAGATCAGCGTGAATTATATGCCTGCGGGGGCGGGCGTGCCGTTCGTTCATGCTCACAAGCAAAATGAGGAAATTTACATCATTCTTGAAGGGAAAGGGTTTATGGACGTCGACGGCGAAAAGGTTGAGCTCAATGCGAACGACTTTTTAAGGGTGGCTCCCGAAGCGAAGAGACAGCTTTCCGCGGCTGCGGATTCGTCCGTAAAGTATCTTTGCATTCAGGTAAAAGCGGGTTCGCTTGAAGAATTCACCGCAAACGACGCGGTTTTGTCGTGATAGAGCGGGGATTTTTTCAAGGACAATACCGCGATTAACAAATAGCAAATAGCAAAGGATAATATTTTCAGAACATAACCCCTGCCGTCCTCGGAAATTGCGAGTGCGACAGGGGTTTGAATGTAATGCAGAAAACTTAATTCGGGGATATAAAAGACAGTCCGGGTTTACATGATTAGAAATAACATATAAAATCAATTCTAAATCGGCGCTTTAGACAGCCCCGAAATGCCATCCCCCTCTCATCCTCCAATTTCCCCGACCATGCAAAATCCCCGATCAGAAACACCGTCGCTATTGCCGGGAGCGACGACAAAACTAAAGCTTTTTCTTCGCACTCAGCGCCCTTTTTGCCGTTCGCTCGCGCCGCCAGCAGGAAAATCGCTCCGATTATAGTCGTCGCTGCAGGAAAAATCAGGCATTCAAACTTGCTGCCGAGCCGGTCTACCCCGCCGACTGCGCTCGGGCTCAGGCAGATCGGGATCCGCTCCGGAAGAATAAAAAGAAACGCTATCGCTACGATCCAGGACAGCGCCATCACCGCAAACGCCGCAATATAAAGCTTTTTCATAATCAGCACTCCTTTAAACTTGATAAAATATTATACTGCATTTTCTTGAAAATGTCAACAAAGCTTGCGGAATGAGCGGGAGTGTCTAAATTGCCCGCATTATTCATTATTTTTAAAATCGTCGCCATAGGCGACACCTTGAAGTTCTGACATCTGACTTCTGACTTCTGTATTCTTGATGTGGCCGCCTTGGCCACATCTTGCGGAATGATTCCGACCGAGCGCTAAAATATCATGCCTCCCCGTTGCATGCCCCGGAAAATCCGCAGAAAATCATCTCAAAGATTTAATAAACTCCTTAATTTTTTCATTTACCGTCTCCGGATTGTCCACATTAGAATTGTGCGCGGCGTTCGGGATCCAAATCAGCGGAAAACCGGTCCGCTTCGCCCACATTTTATTGTACGCGCGGACCTTTCCGGTGCGGTCCTTTTCGCCGACGAGCAACAGCGTTGGGCAGGGAATCTCAAGCGGGCGGTTGTCCTCCAAAAAGCCCGCGTAGCCGATCCCCATAAGCCTGCAAAGCTCGGATTTGTTATACGAATTAAGCATTTTTGCCATGTTGGACCTGCCGAACTCGCTGACGGCGTTCTGTTTTGCGATCGCAGACTTCAAAAGCCGCTCCGGGAAGAGTTTTGACATCCACTCGACCTGCCGCAGCCACCACATATCCGACCGCGAATAGCAGTCGCCGTAGGGCGCGGAATCGATTGCGACGAAGGCTTTGACCGTCTCGGGATACCGTAAAATAAAGGCCTGCGAGATGAAACCTCCCATCGACTGCCCGATCAGAACGAGCTTTGAAACGCCGAGGTCTTCAAGTATTTTCCTCATCGCTTCGACAGCATTCCCGTAGGTGAATTTTTCATACGGCCGCGATTCGCCGTGCGCGGGAGCGTCCCACGCGATTATGTTGAAACCGTCGCGAAACGCCTGAAACTGCCGCTCGAACATCGTGTGGTCCGCGGTCAGACCGTGAAGGAAAAATAAAGTGCTGCGCGACGGCTCAAAGTCGTTTGAAACATAATATACGACCGTGCCGAACCGGTCCGCGACTGTTTTTCTAAGCATAAATATCTCCAAAATTTCTTAATATGATTATTAGCAAACAAAATTATTAAATATATAGTGTTATCAATTTATGT
This sequence comes from uncultured Clostridia bacterium, assembly GCA_947588805.1. GTDB lineage: Bacteria > Bacillota > Clostridia > Oscillospirales > Ruminococcaceae > Faeciplasma. The sequence goes on along the minus strand of CANPYR010000024.1, from coordinate 22,607 downwards.
GAATAATTTTCTCATCACTTTTCCGCGACACACTGCATATTATACAGCTCGCAGATATTTCCGTACCTCTTCGCATTGAACACAAAGAACACGCCCCACTGACCGCTCAGCCCGTCGATCTCGTCTGCCGGGAGGCTGAACGTCGTTATCTCCTGCGGCATTTCTTTGGTAAGCCCAATTGTCCCGAGCTTTATGCTCCCCTTGCCCACTGAGATGATATTCCCGTCCTTATCGCGCTCCGCAGGCGTATTCGCCGCGCTGTCAGGACGAAGGTATACATCTACGGTCGCGGCCGCGCCCAAAGGCTTAAGCTCGACTTCAAGCGACTTTTTGCCGTCCTCTTTGAGATCAAAATTGAAGTATTTAATCCCCGCGATCACGCCCTTAGTTATGTTGACTATCGGCAGGGTCGTAGTCGTCTCGTCATACGCCGGAGTTATCTTCGCGCCGCCCGTGAGGTAGCTCGCAATACCGGCAGAATGCTTCTTGTAGGGGTTCAGACCGTTTATGAAGAACCCGTTTGAGGTGACTTCAGCCATCGAAATGCGCACCTCGCCGCCCTCCGAAACAGGCTTTTCGTCCCACTCGACCGCTATCGGCTCGACCATCGATTGCCGCGCGTATGCATGCAGATTCCGATGATAAAAAACGTACCACTGGCCGTTAATTTCGCAGATACTGCCGTGCGTGTTGCCGCCCGCAAACGTCCTGTCATAGCCGCCGTTTCCGTTCGGGATGACCTCGCCCGCCGCGTCAACGATAATCCCGCCCCACTTCCATGGCCCGGCAGGGCTGTCGCTGTAGCCGTAGGCGAGCTGGCTGTAATTTTTGCCGGTCGGCTCGCTTTCAAGACCGTTTCGGCTGTAAATAAATACGTATTTATTTCCGACTTTTCGGATGCTTGACGCTTCAAAAAATCCCCACTTTTTGATATTCTTGTCCTGATAAATATTAAATTCCTTGGGATCGTAATCTTCGGCCATCATTTGATCGTAGCTCGGGATGTTATGCTTTGCGCTCAAACCATAGGCAAGGGTTGACATATTCTCAGAATCAAGTCTGCCCCAATATGAGTCGGTAAAGCCCCAATAGCCGTAGACCGCGCCGTCGTCGTCAACAAAAACAGCGGGGTCAAAGCCCAAAGGCCCCTCAGTCTCGGTAGTGCTCTTGAATTTCCAGTTCACGACCTCAAAAGGCCCGTCCGGCCGGTCGGACTTACATACCATAGAACCCCGTCCCCAAGCCTGATTGTTGGGATACAGATAGTAAGTTTTCACACCGTTTTTCTCGACCAAAGCCACGTCCGGAGCGTACAAAGTATCCGCCGAACCGTTGACGATCGATTCAAAAATCACGCCGTCTTTTCGCCAGTCAGATAGGTCTTCAACCGGCGCAGACCATACCACCAAGTCCTTTCCGCAGTATTCAGTTTTTAACATATCATGAGATCCGTAAATATAAACCCGATACTTCCCCGGATTGTCCGGATCCTCAAAAACATACGGCTCGCCGTCGGGAATATACTCCCACAGCGGCAGATACGGGTTGCCCTGATACTCGGCTTCATAGTCCACGACCGCCTGAAGATTTGATTTGTCCATAGTAATTCCTCCGTTTTTCGCGCAAGATGTTAAACCGAAAGCCGTTGAGATCGCGATAATAATCGCCGCAAAACGTTTCATGTAATCACCCTTTCAAAGATTCTTCTTACATTTTCTCACATTTCGGCGCGAGTGTCAATAGGTTTTGAAAGGATTTTATATGTCTGAATTATATTCAGACATATCGCCGCAGGACTAATACTTTAAATTCCGCCGTTCTGATTCCCGATATCTTCCTCTGCTTTCTTGACGCGGCCGTTTCGCTACCTTTCATGTCAAATAACCCTATTTACAAACCGTGAAAAATGTGATACAATGACTAAAGAATATTTTTAAAGGTCGTGGTATGATGCCGGAGCTTGATTCTCCTCAAAAAATTTCTTCCTTGGTCAAAGAACTCGGATTCCTGCCGTTCTTCAAAAACCCCATCCCCGGCTTCTCGATAGAAGAAATGACGCCGCCGCAGCTTTGGTTCTCAGACTCCGAGGATGGGCCTTGGGAGTGGAAAGGACCGGTGATCCGGCTCGGGGGATGCATTTACGGAAAGTTTTTCGCGGGCAAGGCTTGCTATATTTCCGAGGATTGGATACCGGACTTTCTGAACTACCGCCGCGACGGGTATGATTTTGATTCGAGATATGACTGCGGACTCGCTTCACGGCGCGATATGGACGTTTACGGCGCTGTCGAGCGCTACGGCGACGTCCTCTCAAAAAAGCTCAAGAGCGTTTGCGGATACACAAAAGCCGGCGGTCAGAAGGGGTTCGACGGCATAATCACGCGCTTGCAGATGCAGGGGTATATCTGCATTTCGGACTTTGAGTACATGGTGGATAAAAAAGGAAATAAGTACGGCTGGGGCGTGGCGAGATATTCAACGCCGGAGAAGATTTTCGGGTATGATTTTACAAGCTCGGCATATTCCCGCGAGCCCGAGGAGTCGTTTGAGAGGATAGTTTTGCATATCTGCAAGACGTTTCCGGCGGCGGAGAGAAGCGTTGTTGAAAGGCTTTGGGGGTATAATGTCAGGTGAGGAAGGGTAGAGGGATATGGGGAGTTTGCAGTTGTGGAAGGGCGCAGCCCGCGGACGGCCGTATGGCCGGACGGGCTCGCCGGACGAAGGACGGCGAGTCGTGCGCGATAGCGCGCCGGGCTGCGGCCGGTGTGGGGGCAGGAAAGGAAAGACTACATCAAAGGTCGTTAGGAACGAAAACAGCGCCTGCGGCTTTATAGCGCCGAGGGTGCAGCGCAGAGCAGTACGGGTTACGGTCTTGCGGCTCTGCCAATCGTTACTGATAGGATAAAAGGCTTGCGTGATATAATTACAAGTCTCTGCCTTTGAATTTACTGATGTGCAGAAATAAAGCTGTGCATCTGAACATGAAGTTTTCTGCTTCTGCTTTTCATTTTGTATGATGAGAAAGCTTGATTATGCATAACCACAACTGCTTGCTTCTATCTTTCATTTCGCTATGAAAAGAGGGCGCGCACGCGGCGGCGGGATGAGCTGCTTCTCTGCGGAATCACTACCGACTGCGCCCACCCTCCCGCCCTTCCCCGCTCATCCCGCCGCCGCTTTTATCCATTCTATATTCCAACCGCAAACCGGCCATCCCCCAAAATTTAAATAAAAAAACTATTCGCTTTTATACCCACCACCCACATTTCGGAGGTCAAAATATATGACTACAAGACTGAGACAAATTTTCGAGCACTGCCTTCGCGGCAGGGAAATAGTCGTTTGGGGCGAACCTACGCGGCTTTTAAAACGGCAATTGGAGCCTTACGGGTACGCGTTCACCGAGAGCGTAGACCCGGGACGGCACTATGTTGTCGCGGTCACTGACGACGATCTCACCGACTTTTTGCTTGAGCCGAAAAGCGAGGGATTTAAGAGCGTGGAGGATTATATCTCTTATGAGGATGTAGGAAAAGAGCTGCCGTTTGACTGGGAGCTGTACGGGGCAAAAATCGGCCGTCAGACCTACTTCGGCGAAGGCGTTATCGAAGCATGCCGAAACGGATATATCGAATCCATAGGAAGATATACTTCTATCAATTCTACAGCCGTTATTCACTGCGACCATCACTCTAATATGATGTTTGTGACGGACGAGCTTGACGGTTTCTTTACCGAATCAAACCGTCAGAAATTTAAAAAGCTCTGCGCTCTTGATCCGAAACACCCATATGCATACGGAAAGCCGAAGATCACAATCGGAAGCGACGTTTGGATAGGCGCGCACACATTTATAAACTGTTCAAAAGTTATAACAATAGGCGACGGCGCTGTGATAGGCGCGGGCGCGGTGGTGACAAAGGACGTGCCGCCATATTCGGTGGTAGTCGGGGTGCCGGCAAAGGTGATAAAGTACCGCTACCGGCCGGAAATGATAAAAGCGCTTTTAAAGACGCGCTGGTGGGAGTGGTCGCAGGAGGAGATAAATAAGAACGCCGACGCACTGATGTGGCCCGAAGTGTTTATGGAGAGGTTCGGGGGATAGCAGAGAACGAGAGGTCGGCAGCGGCGTAGAATAGCAGAAATGGAGCGGAAGCCTTGGGGCTCCGCTCTTTTAGTATACAAAAAATCCCTGCGGGACCTCCCGCAGGGACATTCTCAGACTGTATCTCCCTCATCCCTCGCCGCGAAATCTTTCACCCCAGCACGACGCTGACTTCATTCTCCTCCTTGAGTTTGCTCTCCGGGATAAGCGTTCCGCGGAGCTTTTCGCCGTTCAGAATAAGCTCCTTGACTCCCGACTGAACGTGCGCGGAGTTATCTACCGTGATATCGAGCTTTCTTCCCCGGAAGACCTTTTTCATCTTCATCTTCGGCCACTCGGACGGTATCGCGGGATCGATTATAAGACCTTCGGAATTCGGTCTCATGCCGCATATTCCTTCAACGCAGCCTACCATGACCGTTGAAGCGGTACCGGTGAGCCAGTGAACGTGCGCCCTGCCTTCAAAGGGTGAACGCGTAGATTCTACGAACTGCCCGTGGACGTACGGCTCGATAACTCTGATCTCGGCCTTGTCGTTCATAGACGCCGGGGAGCTCTCAAGGAAGTACTCAAACGCGCGGTTTCCGTTCCCTAAAAGCGACTCCGCAAGTATCGCCCAGCCCTGCGACTGCGAGAAGATGCCGCCGTTTTCTTTGGTATCGGGATTGAATATGTGCATAAGAGCGCCGTCAAAGAAGTGATCGACATAGGGCGGCTCTAAAAGCTTTACGCCGTATTTGGTGTTCAGAATCCTGTGGACCGAATCCATCGCGGTCAGACCCTGCTCTTTAGTTGCAAAGCCGGAAATTACCGACCAGCTCTGCGGGTTGAGCCACATGCTCGCTTCGGGATCCGATTTCGCGCCTACTACGACTCCGTCCTCGCGTATTCCTCTTATGAACCTGTCACCGTCCCAGCAATCCGAGAGGGATTTTCCGAGCTTCGGCTGTACTTTGTCGAGATATTCAAGATACTCCTTGTCTCCGCGTTCGGAAGCCCAGTATCTCATAAGACTCATCGCGTAGTAAAGCTGGAACGCGACGAAGGTCGATTCTCCCTTCGCGCCGAGCCTTAGACAGTCGTTCCAGTCGGCGTGAAGTCCCGCCGGCATATCGTGAGCGCCAAGGCGTTCCATAGAGAAGTTAATCGCTCTCTTTAAGTGATCGTAAACCGTATCCTCGCCGCCGTTGGCGTAAACTATGACTTCATCCAAAAACGCGGTGTTTCCGCTCTCGCCGATGTACTTATATACCGTCGGGAAGAGCCATAGCGCGTCGTCGGCGCGGTAAGAGGGATGCCCCGTCGCCTGAACATAAGAAGCTTGGTCGGGGGTATCCTCATGGCCGGCGTTGTGGTTGAACTTGACGAGCGGGAGACCGCCGCCGTTATCGACCTGCGCCGAGATCATAAAGCGGATCTTTTCAAGCGCCATCTCGGGATCAAGATGTATAATGCCCTGAATGTCCTGAACGGTATCGCGGTAGCCGTAGCCGTTTCTGAGTCCGCAGTAGATAAGCGAAGCGGCCCTGGACCATGTGAAAGTGATAAAGCACTGATAAGCGTTCCAGACGTTTATCATGTTGTTGAATTCCTCGGACGGAGTCTCGACCGAGAAGCGTTCAAGCTTTTCATGCCAGAAGCTTTTAAGCTCTTCGATCTCCATGTCTACAAGCCCCGGATCGGAGTCGTATTTCTTTATTATCTCCCCCGCGGCCTTTGAATCGCGCTGACCGAGGATATAAATAAATGTCTTTTCTTCGCCCGGTTCGAGAGCGATATCCGACTGAAGCGCTCCGCAGGCGTTGGAGTTATAGTTCATCGTTCCGTCAAGCTTGCCGTTTTCGACCGCTATCGGGTTTGAGTATGTTCTGTATGCCCCTATGAATCCGTCAAGATTTCCGCACGCAGCGTCAGCCTTTGCGCATGCAAGTCCCAGGAAGCGTTCGCGGTGATTTGAGCCGGAAGCGTCCCGCCCGGAGTTTTCGTTTATGTGCTGTATCACCCTGTTGCCGCCCTCAAAGGAGGTCCTGGTGATAAACAGAGTATACTGAAGATTCACCTGATCCTGTTCGTAGTTGCTGTCGTTTGTGAATTCCAAAAAACCGAAAACAGAGAGCTTTCTCGGCTTTGATGAAAGATTTCTGACCTTGGCGCGCCAGACCTCGTAAGTAGCGCCGTTCGGGACGTAGTAGGAGACTTCCGAGCGAATCTCGGAATACTCGGCGCTCATGACGGAATATCCCGTTCCGTGACGAACCTCGGAGATATACTGTTCGAGCGGCTTACCGACCGGCTGCCATGTCGCGGACCAATAGTCGCAGGATTCGTTATCCCGGATGTAGATATATCTTCCGGGAAGCGCCATCATTGAATTAAAGCGGTAGCGTGAGATTCGTCCGTTCGCGCCGCTCTGTACGAAGCTGTATCCTCCGGCGTTGTTTGAAATGATCGCGCCGTAGGCGGGCGAGCCGAGATAGTTGCACCACGGGGCCGGGGTATCGGGCCGGGTGATCACGTATTCCTTCGCGGCGAGATCAAAATGACCGTATTTCATAATCAGATCCTCCTTTTAGGCTTATGCCTTTTCTTCTTTTTTATTCTAACATTTTTTCATATGGAATGCAAGAGGAAAAGAAAATTTTTTGGAGGGAAAGGGGCGTTTCCATTCTGATTTTTAATTTTTAATCTTCTATCTTCTATCTTCTATGAGCTCGCAGCGCAGAGAGGTAAAGTTTATTCTGAATTCTGATTTCTGACTTCTGAATTCTAATCGCTGACAGTCTCTCAGAAAAACTTAGGATATCTCCAACGTCTCACATGCCCGTTCATCAGATGCCGCTCGATCTCGTTCTCTCTGAAAAGCGAAGCTTCTAAAAAATCCCAACCCTCGTCGACGCGGCTGATGATATCCTCCATGATCTTCGATTCTTCTTCCGCCACTCTCTTTTCGCTCGAGCAGTGAATGATAGCGCAGGGATAACGAAAACTGTCATAGGATTTAACTATTTTTTGACGTAATTTTATAGGATCTCCGCGCAGGTCGTCCTCAAATCTGTCAACAAAAAACACCCTTCCGTCAGAATAGGTGTAAAGCAACAAAACCTCAGGCTTCGAGCCGTCGTAAATAGTCGCGAGGTAGTTTATAAGGCTGTATTCCGTGCTCCAAGGCTTCGGGAGCTCCGGGTCTTTCATCCCGAATTCTTCATAAAATTTCCCGCAAAGATTCAGAAAAATCGCGCTCGTCTCGCCGAGCCCATCGACCTCTTCAAGCTCGCCGATATCGGCTGAAAAAGCTTCTCCGATACCTCCGAAACGGTTCACGACCCTGTGCGCGAGCGGATTGGTATCGCGCCGAGGGATGGGATATGTCAACAGATACTCCAAAAACCTGTGCGGATTCATCCTGCGAAACCCGCCTTCGCACGCTTCGGCACGCAGCCTTGACCGATGTCCGCTGTGAATATTTTCCTCCGAGACGGATTTTTTGGCATGAGAAGACTGCGCTTTCGGCTTCTTTTCGTGATTCCCGGGAGTTTTGGCTTCATCCTTTTCCGGCGTTTCACCGACCGTCTTCGCAGCATTTTCGGTCAAATTTTCCTCAGCTTTCCCACGCTTAGCCATTGACGCGCCCTCGTTTCTCAGTCGAATTTCAGAAGTAGTTCTCCCAACGCAGCCATGCGTGGAAGAACAGTTAAAATAATATATTTTCGAATATATTATACAATACGCCGGGAATTTTGTCAAGACGTTTTGGAAAAAAGATGGGGACATTTTTGGGTTTTTGAAATTGATTCAATGACGGCGGCGAGATTCGCGGGCCGGGCGGGAGGGCGGGGAGCAGTCGGTAGAGATTCAGCAATAAAGCAGCGAATCTCGCCGCCGCTTGCCGCGCCCTTCTTAATAGCGAAATGAAAGACAGAATCAGCAAACCATAGCCTCGCCCGCTTCACCCCTCCGTCCAAACAAAATGGAATTCAGAAGCAGAAGCCTTCATAAAATTCGTCTTCGCAGAGCGCCGGGAATAAACCCCCGACATATAAAATTACTCTCCCCCAAAAAATCTGAAATCTGACCTCTGATTTCTGATTTCTAATCGCTTTCTTCCGCTCTCCGAACGCCCTGCATGAACCCTCCGAGCTCGGTGCAGCTCACGTCCGCGGCGATAAGCTTATCATCGCATATCAGAAGGTTCGCGACAATATTCTCCGGGTGAGATTCATAATTCAGTATCTTAAACGAATAAACCGTCGCGCTGCTGCCCTTGTACTTCGTCAGGTCGAAGCCCTGCTGCTTCTGGAGCTCGTTGTAGCGGGTGTAAACCTCGTTCCACTCCGAGGGGACCGTCACGTCGCGGACGTTTATCGCGCAATCCGAGGTCTCCCAGCCGAGCCCGTGGAGAAAATCGAGCATCTCATCCTCGGAGCAAAGCTTTATCGCCCTCGGCTTGACGAGCCTGTTGACGGCGTAGACCGCGGCGAATATCACTGCCGCGACTATCAGGGCTGTGAGAAGCGCTTTCAGAGCGCTCTTTATTTTTACTGTCTTTACATACATACTTGATACCCCTTTTTTAAATTTTTTGATTTTTTCAGGTAGTCAAGTATATGCATGTTCGACTGCGCTTAGACCCGTCGGAAAGACAGACTTTCGGATATCTTAAGAGAACTGACTGTTATAAAGCTCGGCATAGAACCCGCCTTTTTCCATCAGCTCGCCGTGGGAGCCCTGCTCTATGACGTTTCCGTCTCGCATTACGAGGATCCTGTCCGCAGACATTATCGTTGAAAGTCTGTGGGCGACTATGAAGCTTGTTTTTCCTTTCATAAGCTTCTCAAAAGCTCTCTGGACGCGAAGCTCTGTTTTTGTATCTATGTTAGATGTCGCTTCGTCCAGAATAAGCATGGGCGGCGCGGATAGCATCACTCTTGTTATGCAGAGAAGCTGTCTCTGTCCTGCGGATAGATTCCCGCCGTCTTCGCCTACGGGAGTATCATAGCCCTGCGGGAGACGTTTGATGAAGCTGTGGGCGTGCGTAGCCTTCGCGGCTTCGGTTATTTCCTCCTCCGAAGCGTCCGGCTTTCCCATTATGATGTTGTCCCGTATCGTCCCCGAACGCAGCCATGTATCCTGGAGCACCATCCCGTAGCCGCGCCTGAGACTTTCGCGGGTTATTTTCGCTATGTTCAGGCCCTCTACCGTTATCCTCCCGGAGTCTACGTCGTAAAATCTCATAAGAAGATTTATAAGCGTGGTTTTTCCGCATCCCGTCGGACCTACTATAGCTATCCTGCTGCCGGGGGAGACCTTAAGATCGAAGTTTCTTATAAGCGGACGGTCGGAGGAATAGCTGAACGAGACGTTTTCTATCGCCACATTTCCCTTTATCTCCGAAAGCGCCGGGAAGCCCTCGTCGGACGGCTGAGACGGCTCGTCTATAAGCTCGAAGATCCTCTGCGCGCATACTATCGCGTTCTGAAGCTCTGTTACGACTCCGGATATCTCGTTAAAAGGCTTTGTGAACTGATTGGCGTAAGCCAAGATCGCCGAAAGCCCTCCTACCGACATTCCTCCCGAGATCGCGGTCAAGGCTCCCGCAAGGCATACCGCCGCGTATACAAGAGCGTTTACAAATCTGGTGGTGGGATTTACGAGCGAAGAATAAAATATAGCCTTTCGGGAAGTAGTCTCAAGCCTTCCGTTTATCTCTATGAATCTCTCCTGCGCTCTGTTTTCATATCCGTATGCTGATACCGCTTTCGCCCCGCCTATCATCTCGTCTATAAGAGCGGTCTGTTCTCCGCGTATGACCGACTGCTTCTGAAAAAGACTGTGGGTGTTTTTGGCTACGAATCTCGCTACAAAGATGGAGAGCGGAGTCAGAAGCGCCGCGACGAGCGCGACCTTCGGGTTTATATAGAGCATGAACCCGAGGGTGACTAAAATAGTCGCTATCCCTGTGAAAAACTGTGAAAATCCCATCAAAAGACCGTCGGCAAACTGATCCGCGTCGGAAATCACGCGGCTTAAAAGATCCCCGACCGCGTGAGAATCTATATAGCTCAGGGGTAGGGATTCTATCTTTTCAAACGCAAGATCTCTTACCCTTTTTACGGTATCGAAGGTTATTCTGTTGTTTATCATCCCCATCGCCCACTGCAGGACCGCGGTCGCAGCGACTACTATCCCAGCGCGGAACAAAAGTCTTGAAACGACCTCAAATCTTATCCCGGTCTCGACTATTTCATCGATAGCGTCCCCGAAGAGTATCGGGACGTATAACGAAAGAGATACGCTCGCCGCCGCGAGAATTATCGATACAAAAAGCGCCGCGCGGCTTTTTCCCAAAAGCTTCAGAAGGTTTTTTACGGTTTTTTTCATGATCTTCCGCCCTCCGACTTTATCTGGCTCTCATAGATCTCGCGGTACTCTTCGCAGCTCTTTAGAAGCTCCCCGTGAGAACCTATGCCCTCGGCCCTGCCGTCCTCTAAAACTATTATCCTGTCGCAGTGCATAACCGTAGAGACTCTTTGAGATACCACCACCGCCGTGGGACGGTATTCAAGCTCCCTTATCGCCGCTCGGAGCTTGGAATCGGTGGAATAGTCAAGCGCCGAGGAGCTGTCGTCAAGGATAAGGATCTTAGGCTTTCTCACCAGCGCCCTTGCTATGCAGAGCCTTTGCGCCTGACCTCCCGAGAGATTAGCCTGGCCCTGCTCTATCTTATAATCGAGCCCGCCCGGAAGCTCTTTGACAAATTCCCAAGCCTGAGCCGCTTTGAGCGCTTCGACTATATCCTCATCCGAAGCGTTTTCCGCGCCAAGCTTCATATTCTCTCTGACCGTTCCGCAGAACAGCCGGTTTTTTTGAAGTACGAATCCGAAAATGCTTCTTAGGTATGACAGATCGTATCCCTTAACGTTTCTGCCGAAGATCCTTACCTCGCCGCCCGTGGCGTCATAAAATCTCGGCAGCATACTTACAAGGCTTGATTTTCCGCAGCCGGTAGGACCGATAACTCCGAGAGTCTCTCCCGGCTTTAATTTAAGATCTATATCCTCTACGGAATCCGCGGCGGCTCCGCTGTATCTGAGCGAAGCGTTTTTATACTCTACGGAATACTCCGCATTTATATTACATTCCGTCGCAGTCCCGTTTACCATAGAGCAGGGGGTATTAAGAACTTCCGCGACTCTTTTTGCGCATGCTGCGCTTTTCGGGATGGAGATAATAAGGTTCGCAAGCTTTATAAGCTCGACAAGTATCTGCGACATATAGTTATAAAGAGCGATGACGAGTCCCTGAGTAAGAATCCCGCTTTCGACTCTTAAAGCTCCGGTCTGTATCAGGCAGATTATCGCGAGGTTTATTATCACAAAGGTGAGCGGATTCATAGCAGCGGAAATTCTTCCCACGAGCTTCTGACCGCGTGAAAGGCGTAAATTTTCTTCGGTGAAGCGTTCTATTTCCTCATCTTCCTTGCAAAACGCCCGGATAACTCTCGTGCCGGTCAGGTTTTCCTTGGTAAGAAGGAGGATTTTTTCAAGCTTCTTCTGCACTTTATCATAGAGCGGAATGCAAAAAAGAGTAATACCCACGACTATTACGGTGAGGATAGGGATAGTAATCAAAAAGATCGTCGCGGACTTGAAGTCTATCGTGAAAGCCATTATCATCGCGCCGAAGACGATTATCGGCGAGCGCATCATCAGGCGAAGAGTCATATTAAGCCCCGACTGCACGGTATTTATATCGCTTGTAAGGCGGGTTATAAGGGACGAAGCGCCGAGAGAATCAAGCTCGGTAAAGCTCAGGCTTTCAATATGTTCAAAAGCCGCGCGTCTTAAATTACAGCAAAAGCCAACTGCGCCCTTAGCTGCGAAGTACTGAGCGGCAAGAGTAGAAGCAAGCCCTACCGCGCCCAGCAAAACGAGCGCCCCGCACATTTTATAGATATAAGGCTTATCGCCGCCCTGGATACCGTTATCGATTATAGCCGCGACCACAAACGGGACCAGAAGCTCGAAGCAGGCTTCAAGTATCTTGAAAAACGGCGCTGTGAAGGCTTCTAAGGAGTAGCCTTTGAAATATTTCAGAAGTGTTTTCATGGGATCTTCCTTTTTTAGGGGGAGTATGTAAGTTTGATTTTGGATTCTTGGGAGGAAAGCCGAGGGGCGCGCGGCGAAAAGGGGCGAGGGCGAAGCCCTCGCCGCCGAAGGCGGCGAGCCCGCGCCGTAGGCGCGGGCTGCCCGTCCGCAGGACGGGCAGGGCTTCGCCTTATGCCGCACCGAAATTCAGAGCGCGCCACCGCCCGAAGACGTAAGCTCCGACCGCGCACCCCGTCTCCTTCAGCGCGCCCCTCGGCAGTCGCCGCAATTGCCGCCGAAGCTTCCGACTTCCGACATGCGCCGGGATCCGTTTTCTTCCAAAAGCGCCGCTTTTTTCGGCGGCGCAGTTATTATTTATGATTTAAAGCTTTATCACTCGACCGAGATGATGTAGTAATACACGGGCTGGTTTCCTCTTATTACGGTTATGTCAAACCGGGAGCCGAATTTTTCCTCAAGTCTCTGTCTGAGCGCTTCCGAATCGCTGTCGCTCACGTCCTCGCCAACGATAATGGTAATAAATTCGGTATCTCCATCCACCATTCTCTTGACAAGCCTGTAGGCGGCCTTGTTCATATCGCTTTCCACGAAGCTGAGCTTGCCGTTATCAAGAGCAAGGATCTCTCCGTTTTTGATCTGCTGGCCGTCGAATTCGCTGTCTCTGGCGGCAAATGTTATCTGTCCCGTCTTGACTCTCTCGAACGCCTGAGTCATGTCAGAGCGCATCGTGTTGAAATCCGCTTCGGGATCGAACGCTAAGAGCGCGGAAATTCCCTGAGGGATGGTACGCGTCTGGAGCACGCAGACCTTTCTGTCCGCAAGCTTTACAGCCTGCTCCGCGGCCATGATGATATTTTTGTTGTTCGGAAGAACGAACACCGTCTCGGCAGGAGTCGCCTGGATCGCCGCAAGTATGTCCTGAGTGGACGGGTTCATCGTCTGACCGCCCTTTACTATGCAGTCCGCTCCCGCGTCCTTGAACATAGCTTCTATGCCGTCTCCCGCGGCCACCGCGACAAATCCGTACGGCTTTTCGGGCGGCACCGAGACGTAAGCCTTGTTTGAGCTCGATACCGTGACCTTATCCGGCTTTTTCGCCGCTTCGTGCTGGTATCTCATATTCTCTATCTTCGGAAGATTTATAGAACCGAACTCAAGCCCCTTCTCTATCGCAAGACCCGGGTTGTTGGTATGAACGTGGACCTTTATTATCTCCCCGTCCTCTACTACCACCACGCAGTCTCCTATGCTCTCAAGATAAGCCCTGAGCTTCAGGCTGTCGTCGCATCCCTCGGCCTTTCTCACTATGTATTCGGTGCAGTAGGTGAAAGTGATCTCTCCCTCGAATTTTCCCACCGCCGAAGCGTAAGTCTCTATCGTCACGGGCTCCTGAGCCTTGGCTTCGGGTTCTTTGTATTCGTAAATCCCTTCGCCCTTGAATACCTTCTCCATCGCTCTCATGTACATGCAAAAGCCCTTGCCGCCCGCGTCTACGACTCCGGCCTTTTTAAGAGTCGGCAGAAGCTCCGGGGTTTCCTCCAAAGCTCTCTCGGCCTCCTCGCAGACTCCTTCCCAGAACAGGCAAAGATCCTCGGTCTCGGCCGCGAGCTGTTTAGCTTTTTCCGCTGCCAGGCGCGAAACCGTAAGAATGGTTCCCTCGGTCGGCTTCATCACCGCCTTGTAAGCCCTTTCGACTCCGAGCTCCATAGCCCTCGCAAGATCGGAATTAGTCGCTTCCTTTATATCCTTGAACGCCTTGTCGTATCCCTTGAAGAGTATGGAGGTTATGACTCCCGAGTTTCCGCGCGCGCCGCGCAAAAGCGCTCCCGACATAGCCTTAGCGACCTCGCTGACGCTTACGCCGTCGCCCATGTTTTCAAGCTCCGCTTTAGCGCTTCCGAGAGTCATCGACATATTCGTTCCGGTATCTCCGTCCGGTACCGGGAACACGTTGAGCGCGTCGATATCCTTTTTATTAGCCGCAATACAGTTGGCCGCGCTTATAAACGCGTCTCTGAGAATTTTTCCGTTTATTGCCATCTTAGTCCTCCTGACTGTTTTCCATTCCGTCCACGAAGACGTTTACCGTCTCTGTCTTAAGACCGGTTTCGCGTTCGCAGACATAGCGGACTTTATTTATAATGCTCTCGGTGATAGCGCCGACGTTCACTCCGTACATCACGGTAATATGCAGATCTACGGAAAGAGCGCCGTTTGACTTTCCCTGATAAACCTTAACGCCGTTGTCGCGGGGTTCGGAGCGAAAAACGGCGGTTCTGACTCCCTGAGAAGCGCCGGCGGGGTTCATCTGCACGACGCCGAAGCAGCTTGAAGCCGTATGAGCGATAAGATTCGAGAGATACCCCCCGGAAAGAATGATCGCGCCAAGGTGTGTGTTGAGTTTTATCACATGGATCCTCCCCTTGATTTTCAGGATCGCCGGCCGAAGTCGGCACTTATAAGATATCATACCACATTTTAAGCAGGAATGCAAGCATTTTTTTGTCCGACGCGCGGATATATAAAAATTCGCCCTTAAAGGACGTGAGATTTACATTATATGACAGGAAAAGAAGGGTGGCGATCGCCTGAAAAAGTTATTTTTATTTTCCGAGTCGGGCATAATTTCAGAGCGTGAGCCGCGCCTAACTAAAAAATTCGCCTTTCGGCGAATTCTTTTTGGCGCGTTATCCGCCGGCAGAAAACTTTTCTATAATTATATCGGTATATTTTTCCGGCTGTTCAAACCAAGTCAGGTGCGCGCAGTCCGGAAGTATCACGGTACTGCCGTTTTGCGCGTTGTCCGCAAACCATTTCTGCTCATATTTTCCGCAGGTCATATCATACTCTCCGACTATCAGAAGCTGCGGCTTTGCGATATCCGCAAGATACGGAAGGTAATCCGCATAGAAATCCTCCGAATTAAAGAGCTTATTTCTGAAATCTATAAATTTGCTCCAGCATTCCTCCGTCACCATCGGATCGCTGATATGAGCGTTGATATATTCGTTATATCTGTCGTTTTCTATCACATGACAGTACTTCTGCACGCTTTCGGTCATATCAATCGACGTCGCCTTTTCAAAGGCTTCTTTTGGTGAAATCCCGCTGTCGAGGATTTCTTTGCAAAGCGCGGCCTGATCGGAAACGCCGTCGCGCTCAAAGCATGGCAGAGTCGCTTCCGCGATGGCTCTTGCCGTATGAAGAGCGCTCCACATCGGACAGTCGTATATAACTCCGTCAATGCTGTCGGGATAAGTGTGAGCATAGACGAGAGCAAGCATTCCACCAAAGGAATGCCCGAGCGGAATCCAGCTTTCTATTCCGAGGGTCAACCTCATCTGCTCGGTCATCCGAACAAGATCTCCCACGCCAAGCGGTTCTTCGCCGACCGCGTCGGAGCGGAAAACGCCGTACTGATCGAAGCTGACGACATGAAAAGTCTCGCCGAGCTTTTTAGCCTGATAGGAATATGTAAGACAACTCTCGCCCGGCCCGCCATGTAAATAAACGAGCGCAGGCGAATTATCAACGCCTATTCTTCGTAATAGATTTTCCTGCCGGAAACTGTTAGATAAGACATATTTTCACATCCAGATCCGCCGCTGATTCAAAATCAGCGGTTCCATTTTAAAACACCCGAGAGGGTGTTCTGATGATATTATACATCATAATGGGGCTTAAGTCAACCTATAATCGGAAAAAGTGGTAAATTTTAAGTGAAAAAAGCTGTCCGAGGACAGGTATCCCGAAAAGTTACGCGGCGAAGCTTTGACGGCCTTTGCTTCAATTTCCGGACCGAGCAGTAACAGCTTGACGTGAGGATTTCCGAGATGACGGCAAAGATCAATACCGAAGCCGCCGGGCAGAAAAACGCCAAAACACGTTACCGTAATGAAAAGAAGCAGGGTTTCCCCCGTCCGTTCTTCCCGATTGCACTTCAATTTTAAGGTATTTTTCGTTTGCAGGTGCGTAAAAAAACCGTCGGCCTTTTTCAAAAAGATCGACGGTTTTCTGCTCATCTCTTCCAAGTCTTACGCAAGACTTCCATCCCTGCTCCTAATCCTCCTCCGAAAATTTTTCCGCTTCCTTGCAAAGCTTTATATCTACCAGCGCGTCTACTTTTATTCCGTCCTCCGTATATTCTTCGCTGTAGACGTTCCCCTCCGCTCTTATCCTTGCGAGCAGGCCCGCTTCGCTGAACGGGAGCTTAAGCTTCATCCTTCTCGCCGTCTCAGGGAGCGCTTTCATCAGCTCCTCTAAAAGCTTTTCAAGTCCTTTTCCCTCTTTTGCGGATATCAGCACCGTCCCCTCCGGCAGAAATTCTTCGCTCCAATCCGCAAGATCGCTTTTATTAAGAACGTTTATTACCGGGATCCCGTCGCAGCCGAGCTCCGAAAGAAGTTCCTTTGTGACGCTCGTCTGCTCCTTAGGATCCTCCGACGAGCAGTCGCAGACGTGCAAAATAACGTCCGCGTTCGCCGCTTCCTCAAGCGTCGATCTGAACGCTTCTACAAGATGATGCGGCAGTCTGCTGATAAGTCCTACCGTATCGGTAAGAAGCACACTCCTGCCGTCCGGGAGGATTATAGAGCGCGACGTGGTCTCAAGAGTCGCGAAGAGCTTATCCTCCGCAAGAACTCCCGCTTCTGTCAGCGCGTTCATAAGCGTTGACTTTCCGACGTTTGTATATCCTACTATCGCGGCGGTGAGCATTCCGTCCTTCTTTCGTCTTTTTCTCATCAGCTCCCGCCTTGACGCGATGTTTTTAAGCTCGGATTCAAGAGCTGTTATTCTTGAACGGATGTATCTTCTGTCAAGCTCTAACTTCGTCTCTCCCGGACCCCCGCGCATTCCTACCGCGCCGCCGGTTCTTGAAAGCTCCCTTCCCATCCCCGAAAGTCTCGGCAGAAGATATTTATATTTCGCGATCTCGACCTGAAGCTTGCCTTCTCTTGTAGTCGCCCTCTGAGCGAAGATATCAAGTATAAGCATCGTTCGGTCTATCGTCTCCACGTCGAGCGCGTCTTCAAGATTTCTTATCTGAGTAGCCGTCAGCTCGAGATCAAATATCACTATATCGATATCAAGATCCTTAACGAGCCGCTTCATCTCCTCAAGCCGCCCCGAGCCTATCGCGGTGGCGCTGTCGGGAGCCTGGCGCTTCTGAACTATTTCCGCTTCGGTTATCCCGCCGGCGGTCCTTATAAGCTCTTTGAGCTCGCCGATGGAGCGCTCAACGTCGTAGTCGCCCGTATCGATAGCCGCTATCATAGCCTTCGGAAGATCTTTCTCGGTGTTTTTTATAAAGATACTGTCAAAATTATTTTCAGCCATAAAAAAGCCCCCGTTTAGAAGACAGAATTCAGAAATCAGAAGTCAGATGTTGTAACTATAGGTTTCGGAGCTTTTAGAGAGTTAGAGGGTTAAAAATTAGAAATTAGAAAATAGAAGATAGAAGCGGGATAGCGCCCCTTTTCCATAGCGAAATGAAAGATAGAAGCAGAAATCCATAGCCCCAACTAATCCGGCCTTCCTCCCCAAGAAGTGAGCCTAATCCTCAGTCATCCCGCTCCTGCCGCTTCATATGTCTTCTGACCTCTGACCGTCTGTCCTCTCAAAGCACACCTTTATATTCGTCGATCCCGAGCATTAAATTCATATTCTGTATCACGGCTCCCGCGCCGCCTTTTCCGAGGTTGTCAAACCTTGCGGCGAGCAGGCAGATATCGTTATCCCCAAAAGCAAAGATCTGCATACGGTTAGACCCCGCCATGCCGCCCGCGTCCAAAAATCCCCCGAGCGATTCAATAGCGTCGTCGAAATCTACCACCTGTATAAGCGGCTCTTTCTCGTAAAATCTCGCCATCACATCCCAGATCTGCCTTGCATGAAGGCGCTTTTGCAGAGTTCTCAAATGAAGCGGCACAGTGACGAGAATCCCGTTAGGATAGTTATCTATCATCGGATTAAGCGACGGACGGTAGGATATCCCGCAAGCGTGCATTATCTCCTTCTGCTGAAAATACGTCTGGTCTAAAGCATACTGCCGCGCCGAGGAATAGCTTCTCGGCTTCCCGGCGTCCTCGTACATCGCTATCATATTTGCGCCGCCCGAAGAATATCCCACGACGGAGTTAATATAAAGCGGAAGATACGGCGGCATGATCTTACCCCTGATAAGCGGATTCAGAAGCGCGCAGGATCCCACTGCTATAGGCGCGGGGATCGCGGTAAATCTTGAAGCGATAATTTTCTGTCTCTGATCCGGTCCGAGCTCCGGCATCCCGTAAGCCCAGGTAGGCGCAAGCCGGTAGGCGTTAGAGGTATCGATGACCTTAACGCCGCGGTTGGTGATAAGAGGAACGGTTTCGACTACGGTCTGCGCAGACTGGCAGAGAATAACAATATCCGCAGCGTTAAGAAGCGAAACTCTCTGCTGTTCGGTCACCTGCTTTTTATTTTCAAGCCAGATTATTTCAAGATCGTCCCTGCCGGAGATCATTTTATTAAGATTAAGGTTGACGGTTCCGTAGTGGCCGTCAACAAGCACTTTTTTCAATTGTATACACCCTCTGCAAGGCGTCTGATTTCAAGACGCGGAATTTTCATGTTATAAAGAGTCAGCGGAGCATTCGGCATCCGAGGATATGATTCGACATTATGAATTCATATTTTTACATAATAATTTTCCCATATTTTTCGCCGTTTGTCAAGAGTAAAATTGTTAAATAATTATTAAGAAATGGGAGGGGAGGGGGAAAGATTAAAAAACCGGGTAAGTGGCGGCTGGATGAGCGGAAGAGGAGGGTATTTTCAATTTTTGGTCTTTCCGTTTTTTCAGCCGGATCATGCAAGCCCATCCGGCGAGATCTATGAATTCAGTTTGGCGATATTTAGGCGGGATACATTTTAAAAATAGCAGAAACATTGTTTCCGCTTATCTGTACAAAATTTTGTACTCAAATTAAAAATAACTTGAAATCGCCGCACAACCGTGTTATAATAATTGCAATAATTATATTTAGAAGTCAGGAGGCGCCGGTATGTCTGAGGAACAAATCAGTTTATTCGGTGAAGAGCAGCAGATAAATCTTTCGGAGAATGTTTCAAACAAGCTTGCAGTCACAAAGCTTGACTTTGTCGAGGGCATGTTCATACCATGGCAGGAGCTTTTTTCGGGTTATAATGAGCTTTACGCGATTACATATTCCTCGGGTGTCGGGTTTATCGGCAAGCTTGTCGAGATGTTTGACCGCGCCGAAATCATCTTCGGCTGCGAGCAGGTGATGTCCTATACTTTAAACGAAATAATGGCTTTTCAGACGAAGATTATAGAAAAAATCCGTTCGGGTAAAATGAAAGACGCTCTGATTGACAGAATAAATTCCGGAAGTCTTAAAATGTATGTCGCAAATAAAAAGCTTTCCCACGAGAAAATCTATCTTTTGTCATCCGACGACGGAAGAAAGAGAGTAATAATGGGCTCTGCAAATATGTCCTATAACGCCTTCGGGGGATTGCAGCGCGAAAATATTTCCTTTATCGACGGTGAAGAAGCGTATGATTGGTATATGGATATCTACAAATCGCTCCGGCAGGACAGCACCGACGAGATAACCGCCAAGGCTATTTTGGTCGCAGACAGCGGCGATAATCTCGACGAGCTTCCAATCTCTCAGACGGTAAAGACTAAGAAGGTTTTTGAAATCATTCAGGACAAGCAGCAAAACGAAGAAATTGAGTTTGCATTAGAAACATCAAAACTTTCGGCGAGATTCAAACCGTCATGCCCTCAGCCCGATAAAAAGGGCAAAATACTTATTTCTCCCGCCAAGATTGTCTCAGTGAAAAGCCATGTAAAGGAAGAGGCAGACAGAGAAAAGGAGGTCAGAAAAGAGTATCCGCAATTAGTCGTAGACGTGGAAAAAGGCGAAGTCGCCCTCAATGATATAAAGCTCGATCTTTTGCCGGACGACGCCGACGTTAAGCGTGACGCTGAACTGTTTTTGCAGTATATGGACGGCTATAAGATTTTTCACGGCGATTATCGGTCTATGCAGAAGCGATACTTTGAGTTTGCCAACTGGTTTTTCTGCTCGCCTTTTATGGGGGTAATGCGCGACGCCGCGACAAGATTCAATCAGAATAAAGGTCCGTATCCCGTTTTCGGAATCGTCTACGGTCAGAGTAAAGCGGGAAAGACAAGCTTTTTAGAAACGCTTGAAAAGATGATGATAGGTCAAAAACCGAAAATCCCGGGCTCAGATTTTACAAGAACCACTATTGATGGACTAAGAGCGCAGACAAAGGGAGTGCCGATCATTGTTGACGATATGGTAAAAGCAAGATTTGATACACACGCCGTAGAAACGATCAAAAACGACGACTACGGTATCATGGATAAAAATATACACTATCCGGCTGTCGTCATAAGCGCAAACGAGGATGTTAAAGCCGTCAGTCAGGAGATAATCAGAAGAACGGTTATCTGCCATGTGAGCGCGGGACTTACCAATACCGAAGTCATGCAGAACAGCACTGTCAAAAAGGTTCAGAAAAATATCGGGACAGCGTTTTACAGGCGATATCTGTATATGATGCTTGAAAGAATCCCGGAGCTTTTGGAAAGCATGAAAGACGACGACGCGGAATCCGCGCCGGATATTCTGAAAATGTCGTCGGAGGTCATTTATGAAATATTCGAGAGCTTTTCGGATATTGCGATTCCGGAATATATCCGCAAGCTGAGCCTTAAGGATTATTTCGACGAGCGGAACACCGGCAGCAACGTGATCCGGACAATTAAAACAGCTTGGAACAACAACCGGAGCCAGTTTGAAGTTGACTCAAGGAGAAACCTGCTTAAGTATAATGCCGGGCAGACGTATGACGCTTCGCGCATTGTAAAAGAGCTTCCCGAAACGCTCGAGCCTAAGGCGTCAAGAGAGCTGGTTATCATGAAGCTTGATACGGCGAAGGAGTTTTTCGGGATAGAGTTTAAACGCGGTTTTTTGGGTAGGTTCAAATGATTGAAACACTTGGCGTGTACTATAAAAAGGAAGACCTTCTTGAAGGACTTCCTTTTTATGCGTTTATGTATCCTTGCCGTTTATCTTTGCGCGGGTATACTTGCCCTGACGGAGAGTACCGATATAGAAATCGTTGTCTAAAATACCCTGCACCGTAACAATAGCCCATGCCGCCTTGACCTGACGCTTGTATTCAAGCCCGTCGGTCTCTCTACGCATTTGCTCTAACATTCGGGGGGTCGGTATCCCCTGATCGGTCAGATAGTTTGCGATTCTCTTGTAACCCCAGCCCTCGTTGTTATATAAATCAAAGATTTTTCGCACGATATCCGCTTCCGTGGGAACTATCTCAAATTCCTTGCGTTTGGTGATGATGTATCCGTAGGGAGCGGCACACAGCCATTCGCCGTCTGCCTGTCTGCGCTTGATGACGTTGCTAACCTTGTCCTCCGATTATACGGTGAAAAAGTCTTAGACCTGAAAAATCAGGCGGATATGCAAGAAAACATAAAGCCCTCCCGCAAATCTTGCAAAAATGCAAATGCAGAAGGCATTGAACATGATAAGAGTGATTTTCACATTTAAATGTGAATAAAAAGTGAATTTTCACTCTGGCCTATTGAAAATTGTGAAAATATGAGTATAATATAATTAAGCTGCAACGGAGGTGCTGTATATGCAATATGAAAGTGAGCGCATTGAATATAAATCTCAGATGACCGACGACATCTACAAGGAAGTCATCGCATTTGCAAACACGGACGGCGGTGTTATCTATCTCGGCATTGATGATAGGGGCAATCTGATCGGCATTGACAATGTGGACGAAACATATACCCGTCTGACTAACGGTATCCGTGACGCGATTGCACCTGATGTGACCATGTTCGTGCGGTATGTCCTCAAAGATAATAAAGTGATTCAGATTGAAGTTTCAGAGGGCAGCTATAAGCCTTATTATCTGAAATCAAAAGGTATAAAGCCTGCCGGCGTTTATGTCCGTCAGGGCGCGTCCAGTGTTCAGGCGTCTTCAGAACAGATTCGGCAGATGATAAAAGAGTCCGACGGCGACACTTACGAAGACTCCCGCAGTCTTGAACAGGATTTGACCTTCCACGCCGCAGAAATTGCATTTGAACGGTACGGCGTTGAGTTTTCCGCTCAAAAGTACCGAGCACTCGGAATCATGCAGAACGGTATTTACACCAATCTCGCTCTGCTGCTTTCCGACCAGTGCCATCACACGACCAAAATCGCCGTATTCAAAGATGAACTCTGCACGGAGTTCCGTGACAGCAAGGAATTCGGCGGATCGGTGTTCAAGCAGTTCGAGGATTCGGTAAACTACCTCGCTCTGTGCAATAA
>CANPYR010000023.1 GCA_947588805.1 uncultured Clostridia bacterium | reverse complement strand
TGGGTTGCAACTGCCTTACACGTTTGGTCAAACCTTATCGCGACCGTCGCCTTGATAATCTCAATCAGGCAACGAAGGCAGGGCAAAAAGAAAACCGCGAGTAAATCCCCGAACCGGAAGCACAAGCGGTAATCTTCAAGGGGGCGGGGTCGAAAGACCTCGCTCCACCCTCTCACAGTATACAGCAAAGTCATGAAAAAGTCAACTCTTATTTTAATCTGTCTGACAGCCGTTTTCGCTTCGGCGGGGTGGATGTCTGATAGCACGGTAGGAATCCTGTCATACATTGCTGCGGCAATATCCGCGACAGCCGCGCTTGTGACAGCGTTGAAAGGAGCAAAAGGAAATGGCGGAAGAAAAAAGAAAGACTAAAACCTCATCGGCAGTTAAAAACCGTTACAACAAGAAAGCCTATGACCGAATTTCGGTAGTTGTGCCAAAGGGAATGGGCGAAGAGTTTAAGCAAAAATGCGCCGAGCTTGGAGTATCACAGGCGCAGATCGTCAAGCAGGCGGTTGAAGAATTTCTTGCAAAATAGAAGCACTTCCCGCACATTAAAAATCGCCCCCGCAGGGTGTTATCCTTGCGGGGGCATTGTATGGAGATTAGAGAAAAGAAAATGGCTTATGATTTTTTGAGATACTTTGTGGACATCCAGCCAGTGACCGACTTTCCTTTCAGCGTCACGTAGACTTTCAGCCATACCGTAGAGCTGACTTTTGTGAAATACCCAGAGCAGGTCACAGTATTTCCTTTGAGCAGGACACCAAGAGCTTTGTGGCTTGTTCCCGCTCCCTCGCGGATATATACTGAGCCGCCGGTTACGGCATAAGTCCCCTCGTACTCTTTTGTGTAGGACGTGCCACCGAGTTGGGTATCGTCGACGATGTACGGACACTGGCTCCAGTGAGTCCAGCCTGCGCCCGAAAATTTTGTTTTAACGACGCCGTATTCGTGTCCTTTCGCTTCGATTACATATCCGTCGCCGATATATACGCCGACGTGATGAATCTTGCTTGCGCTCGTTTTGACCGAGGACTTATAGACGAGCTGACCGACGTGAGCGGGAAATGTACTGATTTGCCCTTTTGTTTTGGAAGCGGAGTACATACCAGCAGCGGATTTATCCTGCAAGATACTGTAATGCTCGTTGGGAACGGACGTAGGCGTGTCGCTCCACATATAGCCTTTCACCAAGCCGATGCAGTCATGTACGCGCTTACCGTACTGGGTCGGGAAATCCGACCACGATTTGTAGTATGAGGGGTACGCCTTTTTTCTGTTGTTGTAAAGAGATTCGGTAGCTACCTGCCCGAATGTGCCGTACCAATAAGGCAAACCCAGTTGAGCCTTTGCGTATGCCACAAGGCCCGTGTTTGTTTTGCCTTTGATTTCTGCCATATCAAGAACCCCCTTTTGACACAATCTGTTTTATTGTCTGAATTACTTTATCATATCCCACCATCGCGCCGACTGCCGTTGCAACGCCCATAAGCACCATACAGATAATGTTTGTCGCGCTGAACGGTACGCTTGCGATGACGTAATATATCGCCGTTCCGCCGATTCCGACGGCTGCCGAAACTATTACCGCAACGACGTTTGTCGAATAGCTCACGTTGAGGCTGTCGAGCAGCTTTTTGAGTGCCTGAACGATGAGCCCTACTATGAGCGAGAAAGCCGTTAATAGAATAAGAAACATAGAAACTGTCATAAGTTATATCACCCTTTAATATTGTCATCTTCTGCCTCGTCTTGAGGCTCGCTTGTTTCGTCCTGCGAATATCTGTTATCTGACCGCTTGATGAGCATAAGTGACAAAAGTTCCGATGTTACAACGGTAGTAAAACCGTTGATTAACGGTTCGGGAACGTCGCCCATGCACCAATAAGTTATCATCATCGCAACAAAAAACACCGCGATCGCGGTGAGCAGGACGATAATAAGAATCTTGGAAAACTTCATTTTATTCGCCTTTTTCAAGGTCATCGAGCCTATGATTGATGACCTTTATTCTTTCTTCAACAACCGGCATACGCTTTGCAAAGTTATTATGCTCTCTAACTTCGCGAGTGAGCTCATCGAGCTTAGTATCGGTTATCGCCTGTTTTTCCGCAAGCTCGCCGCTTATGCGTCGATTTGAAGCCGCGTTGCTGATTATTACACCGATGAGCGACAACCCACCGGTAATTAAAGCCACAATTACTGCCTCAGTCATACCTGTTTCCTCCATAAAAATTCCCCGATTAGAAATAATCGGGGTAGTCCTCCTCATCGGGATATTCTTCTACAAATTTTTTCACCAAAGCGAAGTCGTTTACGACTTTGTTCCTCAAAGCATCGCAGTCGCAGTATTTCATCAAACCGAGGTAGCTCCTTATAACGCTAAGACAATAATCCTGCGGGAGTTCACCCGTGCTGTAATGCTCCATTACATATTTGAGGTGCTGCTTCATATGAAGCGTGGTATAGGTTCGCTCCCTTAAAACAATGTCCTTGACAGAAAAGATGTGACTTTCTTTCTTATAGCTGAATCCGTTCTTTTGTTTGTAATTCTTTGCAAATAACTTTGCCTCCTCTATTTCATCACTATCACACTGAAAAACCGTCGGATTTCCTAAGTGTTCATTTATCAAAATAATTTCAATACAAGTATTCATTTTTTGTCCTTTCTCCCCGTCTTGCCGATAGGTCAGCTAAATTGCTTTATCGCATTAAATACAGCTCTTTTTCTCCCCGTTTAGCCGTTAGGGCAGCTTTTATTTTATTAAGCGTCAATGGTGTTTAAGTAAGCGATTGCAAGTCTGATATTGCGGTCAATCTCCTTTATATTCAGTGTGCTTTCAAAAATACAGTGTAAATTCCATTCAACGGCTGATATCAGCAGTTGTCGTACTGTTTGAATTTTTGATTAACAGGTTTTCATTTCCCACAATTATGCAGGAATACAACATTTGGGTGTTTCTTAAACCTTATTATTTGTTCGGACCGGAAACGTTTAATATTTCGCCGTTTGCCAATCTTGTGATTTTGTCGCTCGCTTTTTTGCCGCTTTGCGTTTTAGAGACGTGGGATATTGGGAGGAGATGACATTTCCTGTACTTGCTTCTGCGCGGTCTCTCTGCAAAAAATTTTATTGATTTTTGACACATATTGCAACAGTAAAAACTGCTCATGCTCGTGTAACTCGTGCGGCTTGCAGCCGCTTCTCTGACGCGCCAATCACAGGTTTGACTTATCGTTCAAACATAAATCGGCTCTTGCCCATTTTTGTGTGCAAGAGCCGAGACGGTTTGTATGGTTGTTTTTCTTTGATTGTAAGCTTGGGGAGGGTTGCGGGTCTTTAAGTGCGGGGAACACCCGGCGAGTGTCTCCCCGTCCTGCGCTTGCTTACGCTGGGAGAGTTTCTCGCCTGCGTGCCGCGACCAGTGGTCGTTGCGATTTCTGCCCCCCGAGACACCTGCGGCCTTTTGAGGAAAGGCCGGCGAAACCTTTTTATTTCCTCTTTAATTCCTCTTTTCCCTCATACAAGCGTAATGACCCGCCCGTGAGCAGATCATTACAGAAAGGAAAAATATGAAAAAAGATGGAAGAAAGCTTATTCATTCTTAATGGCTTCTAACGCCGACAGTCTCGTCGCCCTGATCGCAGGATATAATCCCGAAATCACTCCTACCCCGGTCGCGAGCAGTACTGCCGCTAAATCAAGCCATAACGGTATTATCGAAAGCGAGGCTCCGTTTGCATATATCCCGAACGATTCCGCAAGTCCCCCGCCCTCGGACATCTTATTCAAAGCAAACGATATCCCGTAGCTTAACCCTATCCCGAGCAAACCTCCGACTACTCCTATTATCGCGGCTTCTACTAAGAACATCCCTCTTATGTCCTTGAGCTTGCAGCCTATGACCTTCATGATCCCTATCTCTCGCGTTCTTTCGTATATCGACATTACCATCGTGTTCGCGATAGAGATGGCCGCGACGAAGAACGCTACCGCGCCTATCGCGCCTAAGACTCCTCTCAGAAACGCAGTCTGCTCCTGCATCTGCCTTAAGTAGTCCATGTTGGAGTTGGTCTCGTACTGCATCTCGTTTATAGCGTCCTGAACCTCTAAAACGTCGTCGGTATCCTCGACTAAAACCGTAAGATTCTGGTAGAGATTCTCTCTGCTATAGTTGCTTGAGTCTCCGCCGTATCCGATTCCTATGGATACCTCCTCGCCCCAGAGATCGGAATAGTATTTGTTCTGGTTCTCCTCAAGAAGCTTGTCAAGCTCCATCAGGCCCTTGATATCCATATACGCTTCGTGACTCCAGTCGCTGGTTCCGTTCTGGAGATTCTGTACCAGCACTCCCACGCATTTTCCTTTAAACGCCTTAACCTTCGGCTTTGTCGTATCGACCGCGCCGGAAGCGTAGTTCTGATCCCAGGTCATCTCGTAAAACACGCTGTCGTCGAATTCGTTTACCGGGTTCATCGGCAGCTCCTCGCCCGCAGTCGATTCATAATATCTGGTTAGATTCTGCCAATCGGTCTCGTGGATATCGTTCCACTCGAACGGCAGGTTATAGCAGAGCACGAAGTTATATGTACCCACGTCGCGCTCGTCAAGAAGCCTTCCCAGCACTACCTCGTAGCCGAGATCGGCCATAGAAGCCGCGTCTATTCCCTGGAAGGACGGATACCAGATCCTCTCCTCTTTGTTTCTTATAAGATAGTTGATGTAGTTTCCGTACTGCATAGGGGAAACAGCCTTAACGCCGTCGATCTTCTTGATATTTTCTATCGCGATATCGTCAAGCGGTTCGACTACCGCCGCCTGTTCCCACTCGCCGGTCTCCTCGTTATAAGAGCCGGTCTTGGTGTAAACGCTTATCTCTCTCAGGTCTCCCCAGGAGCTTATCTGATCCTCGAAGCCCTTGTTCATTCCGATACCGATAGAGAGCATTATCACAACGGCGGCAGTGCCGATTACAACGCCTAAGACCGTCAGCGCGGATCTTGCCTTGCGTCTCAGAAAGTTAGAGAGCGCGAAGATAAAAATGTCAATTTTTCTCATTAAGCAATTATCCTTTCGGGACTAAGACCTATTACTCGTCGTCATCCTCGTCCTCGGCTAATCTCTTCGCCTTTACCTTCTTAGTAATTACCACTGCGGCTATAATTATGACAACCACAACCGCCGCGGGGATCGCTATCTTTGCCCAGAGGGGAAGTCCGCTCTGCTGTTCGGTTTCCGAAGATACGGGATTTCCGAACTCGTCGAACATCATATCCCCGCCCATGTTGGGATCCATAACGTCAAAGCCGTTGTCGCCGCCCATCATTCCCATGTCGTCGCCCATCATCATATCGTCGCCCATAGAAGACGTTTCTACGATAGTAACGTCGAAGGGATATTCGATCCTCTGCTCGGCTCCTGCGGAATCCTCGAAGGTGAATACAAGAACAGCCTGTTTTGTTTCGCCAACCGCGGAGGGATCAACGGGAGTCATAGTCCCGGAGAAGTATTCATAGCTTGAAGCCGCCAAAGAGCCGGGGTACTGAGTCGGCATCTCGAAGTCGCCTTCAACCGAGATCCCGAGAGCGGTCATGGGGTTCTTGGATTTATTGAAGTACTGGAAGCTGAGCTCAACGCCGTCCGGTCCGCATTCCGTAGGAGGAGTCCATTCCATGAGGTCGAACTTGATAGGCTGGGTGACGGGGAGGTTTATCGAAAGCTCGCCGTTTCCGTTATCGTATCCGTTTCCGCTGTCAAGCTCGTATTCAAAGTCGAAGCTTACGTCTATAGGATAGCTTCCCGCGCCGGCGCTCGCTGAGCACTTGAGTCTTATCGAGTATTCCTTGGTCGAACTCTTTTCAAACATATCGGTGTAGAAGGAGCTGGTGCCGTCGATAAAGCTGAATACCGGTCCCCCGCTCGCTCCGGAGCCGTTCGTGCCGGTGTTATAATTCGCTCCGGGAGTTACGTTTACCGTCATGTTGCGAAGATCCTTATCGACAGAAGTGTTCTCCAAAACTATCTTAAGCGTGAATTCCTCGCCGGAGACTACCTCGTTCTTTTCGTTATCCGCTTCAACGCTGTAGCTCGATACGATGACCTTCGGCTTCAGAGATTTCTTATCCTCGGGAACGGTTTCATCCTCCTTCTTCTTTTCGGTCGCCTGGAGATAAACGCTGAAGGTCTCGGTCTGAGGTCCCGCTATCGAATCGTAGCTGACCTCAACGTCAAGCTTGGTCTGTACCGTCGGATATTCCGCAAACTTTATCGGGAAGGAAGCCGTGACCGATTCGCCGCCCTTTACATCGCCCGCTTCGGCGGTATCGGTATAGGTGTTAAGGATGATGTCTCCGAGTCCCGCAAGCTTGACCTTGAGATTCTCGGCGGTATAATCGGTGTTATTCTTAAATACCATAGTGAGCTTGGTAGAGAGGTTAGAGCGGCCCTTCTTTTCGGGGATGGAAGCGCTCACAAGGCTGAAGTTTGCGTGCTCCTTGGATTCGTCTACCTCTTCCTTTTCTTCCTCGTCTTTAACAACATCTACATTGACAATTCTTGAAGCAGTATAGGATTCACCGTCTACTTTAAATTCAACCTCTACAGTAAATTGCTGTCTCCCGCTTACCGCTCCCTCATCGCACAGAACTTCTATTGAAGCATTGCCAGTGGAAATTTCTTCCTGCGCCAGTGCTCCCGCAAGAGTAAAGCCCTCTCCGGAAATTGTTACTAATCCCTCAACAATGCTATGATAATTCCAAGTGTTTATAATTTCAATATTGTTAAGCTTGGTCGTAAAGTCAATTCTAAAAGTATCGCCGGGCATGATTACATTCTCAGGCGCAGAGGTTATCGTCAACGAAACACCCGGAGTACCTTCAATTTCAGATTCAGATGGATCAATTACATTTACGTTGATTGTTTTAGTTGCAGTTGCCTGTTTGCTTCCCTTAACGTAGGTAACAGTAAGGGTAATTTTATTCATTCCGGCTTGCGCTGATGGCATACAAATAATAGGAAGCGTTCCGGAAGCGCTGTTATTGGAAACCGTGATACTGTTTGAACCGTAATACGAATTTTCCTCAATTCCGGTACTTTCTATTGAAGCATAAGCAGTTCCTCCTGCTTCATTAACCTGAATACCATAAGAAATACTGCCGTTTCCGTTTTTCACAATACCATTTCCGGAAACATAAGCATTAGTTATAACTAAAGTTAAATCTTCCTCTTCCGGAGGTTCTTCGGGTCCTGTATATTCGGAATTTACTGTTACTCTAAACTCTCTGGAAGCAGTAACTTCATATAGTACAAAACCCTTTTCGTCCAAAGCGGTATAAGTTACATTGACAGTTAAAAGATATTCGCCTTTATATAATGCGCTGTCAGCAATGACTTTAAAATCAATCGTATCTGCCGCGTTTGAAACTTTCTTTTCAACCTGCGTAGAATGCCCGCTCATTGTAAAGCCATCGCCGGAAATTGTTACTTTTGCCGTACCGCCATATGTCGATGTATCGAGCTGAAGCTTTACATCAAACTCTTTTCCGGCATCTGCCTGAAGGTCTCCAACTGTATTTATGTTTAAATACGAGTTGACCCTATCCCCGTTGCCCGCCGCGAACGCCGATACCCCAAGGCAGCTAAACGCAAGGGCTATGCTTAAAATCACTATCAAAAACCTTTTCATTGTTCATCTTCCTCCGTATGTATTTCATCCGCTTCGGAGCTCTCTCCGAGTTCGGAATTCTCAAGTATCTCGCTTATCTGCTC
This sequence comes from uncultured Clostridia bacterium, assembly GCA_947588805.1. Taxonomy (GTDB): domain Bacteria; phylum Bacillota; class Clostridia; order Oscillospirales; family Ruminococcaceae; genus Faeciplasma. The sequence continues at coordinate 28,704 of CANPYR010000023.1, read as the reverse complement.
CTCGTTCTTTTCCTCGTCGGCGCTCTCGATAGCTTCTATCTCGGGCTCGTCCTCCGAATGTCTTTGCTCCTCGGTCCGGCCGGCCCTTATATCCGGGGCCGCTTCCTCGACCGCCTTAAGCCTTTGGGCTTCGATCTCGCTGTCGCTGAGATCCTCTCCCGCAGCTCTCGGTATGGCCTGTTTTCCTCGGTTATCCTCCACCGACGAGATCTTTCCGTCGATGATGTGATAAACCGTATCCGCATAAGCCGCGATCTCGATATCGTGCGTGACGATTATAAGCGTCTGATGGTTTTCCCTCGACATATTGACCATCATTTCCATGATCTCAATCGTGGTCCTTGTATCAAGGTTCCCGGTAGGCTCGTCTGCAAAGACTATCTTCGGCGTTCCTACGAACGCCCTCGCGATTCCTACTCTCTGCTGCTGGCCGCCTGACATCTGAGTCGGACGGTGCCGCATCCTCTTTCCGAGACCCACCATCTTAAGCATTTTCTTCGCTTTCTTATCCCTTACGCTCCTCTTTACTCCCGCAAAAGCGAGCGGAAGCGCCACGTTGTCGATAGCCGTAAGGTTCGGAAGCAGGTTATAGGACTGGAAGACAAATCCCATATACTTCTGTCTGAAGATAGCTAACTTTCTTTCGTTCATCTTCTCTATTCTCTCGCCGTAGATGGAAACGCTTCCCTTGGTTGGCTTTTCAAGGCCCGCCATCATATTCAGAAGAGTCGATTTGCCCGAGCCCGACGTTCCAAGGAGACAAACAATCTCGTTTGGATATATGTCGAGGTCGATCCCGTTCAGCGCCCTGACCTTTTCATGTCCGAGCACGAAGACCTTCGTCAGACCCCTTATAGAAATGGCAGGCTTCTTTGTACCGGCCGATACCTCCAACGCCGTCATCTCCCTTCTTTTCTTTGATTTGTATACCGCCGCGTTCTCACACTGTGATTATAGCACTGCAAACCGGAAAATTCAAGTGGTTTTACAATCTGTAATCAAATTTTAATATTTTCTTAAGATTTCCTTCCGCGCTGTTTTCCTCACATATGTAATACGCTTTTTCACCCCGAATTATTGCAGATCGCGAAAAATTTTTTCTGTAAATTTTTCAGGCAATATCCGGAGTTATATGCGGGCGGATTTATACATAAACTACTCTACCAAAGTTATCCTCTCATGTCAATACTTTTAACGTAAAAAGCGTTTTTATGACGTAAACAACCGCGAACAAAGGACAGAAGTCGGAGATCAGAGGTCAGAGATCTGAGATCAAACGGCGGGAGGATGGGTGAAAAAATCAGGGGGCGCGTTTTCGCTCCCCCGAAATTTTGGTATAGGTTTTTTATTTGCGTTTCTCGCCGCGCTTTTATCCTCTGTCAATCTATATCCACGTCGAAGTGCTCAAGCACAGAAGCCTTTTGCTCCGGCTTTGAATCGCCGTGTCTTACAAATATCATAGTTATAAAGCTCAGCGCCGAGAATATCACCGCATACGGGAATAGAACTGTATAGCCTAACTTCGTTATCAAAATCCCCGAGAATATCGGAGTGAAGATCTGCGCCGCCATAGAAAACGCGTAGTAGTATCCGGTATATTTTCCAACGTCGGACGAGTGGCACATCTCAACTACCATCGGGAAGGAGTTTACGTTGATAGCAGCCCAGCCGATACCTACGGTCGCGAAAACTATGTACATCAAAACCCCTGCGGAGCCAAGGAAGAATATCGCAAGATAGCATACTGTCATGACCGTGATACCTATAAGGATAGTTTTCTTTCTTCCGAGACGGGAGGATATGATCCCCAGCGGAACGAAGGAAGCGATAGCCGCGACCGTCGCGACGGTGAGATACAAAGACGACACGCCCGCGTCAAGTCCGTAACGGTTTTCAAAATAGCGCGAGAAAGACGTGGTAACTCCGTTATAGGCCGTGAACCACAGAAACACCGAGACAAGGATAAACACAAGACTTTTCACCACCGGCTTCGGAAGCTTTTCACCCGCCGAAGCCTTTTCCTCCGCGTCGTTTCCGACTCCGGAATTTCTTACGACCTTGTTCTCGTTAAGCGTGAACACCATCGCAAGGACCGTGACAAGCATAAACAGAGCTACGGCCGTAAAGATCGGGATAAAGCTGTCGTATTCTATGATTCCGCTGTCGGTAGTGCGGGAGGAGATAAGAAAAGTCATTAAAATAGTAGAGAATATCCCACCGATATATCCCACAAGATTTATAACCGCATTCCCTTTAGAGCGAAGCGGCTTCGGAGTCACGTCCGGCATATACGCCACCGCCGGGGAGCGATATATGCTCATAGTGACAAGAAGGATCATAAGGCAGATAAAGAATCCGACAAAGCTTCTTGATTCGGTCAGCGCCGCCATCACTATCATAAGCGCCGCCGCGGCGAGCGTTCCGAAGAGGATATACGGCGTGCGCCTTCCGAGACGTGTAGAAGTCTTATCGGAAAGAGTCCCGAACAGCGGCAGCATAAACACCGCAAGGACGTTATCGATAGACATAACGACGTTTGTAATCAAAGTTGAACAGCCGAAGCGGTTTTCAAGTATTACCGGTATGACCTGGTCGTAGAACTGCCAGAAGGCAAGGATGGACGCGAACGGAAGCCCGATAAGAACGGTCTGTCTGACGTTTAACTTCATAATATTACCCCCTTCAGGAAAAGTCGGAAAAACTTACCTATATTGTATCACAATAACCGGAAAAAGTCAACATAAAGAAAAGCGCGCGGTGTGCCCATTCCGCTCACATTAAAGAAAATTAACAAGTCCGAAAGGCAATTCGCCTTTTGGATACTTCTCACGATACATCAATTTTGCAATTCCAAACTTATTATAAGCATCAACAAAAACGTCAACCACTGCCCGCAGCGTTTCTATGCTCCGCGCAAAGCATCTGCTCCTGCGTCTGAGTAACGGTATATAGTCGCGTAGGTCTGCATTAACGCTTTCGACTGTGAAAGTATCGCTCTTGTCATGGCAGTTATAAATATGCTTTCCGGGGTAGATCACATTCAAATACCCGAAATACCCGTCGGTGCAGTAGTAATCTGCATATGGCGCACTGTCTACTATCTCCTGAATCCTGCGTGCAGATTTATCCTCTGCGACTTGATGACCCGTCATAATACGCGGTTTGCGGGAAACCATCGACATCAAATAAGCATTCTCTTTAGTTTCCGTTTCAGGCTTTTTGCCTATGAACCAGTAAAGCTCGTCCAGCTCATAAAGCTTCGACTTGATATTAAATTTCTTGAAAATTTCAGAAAGTTTAGACCGGTTTTCAACACTTTGTTGATTACTTATTTCGTTTTTTTATCCAATTATAGACGTTGGATTTGTTGAAATTATTCAAAAGTCCTACCTTTCTTCCGCTTACTCCGGAATAGTATGTTTTGATTGCTTGCTCGCGGACTTCCTCACTGTACTGCCACGGCCGCGGTTCGGGCGTGTAGTCTATGTTGCAGTCGTTGCAACGATATTTTTGTGATCCCGACTTGTTTTTGCCGTGTTTTACCTGATGTTCATGTTTCCCGCATTTTGGGCAATATATGTTTTCATCAATTTTTGCTACTCTTGACATTTTTATCACCTCGATGATATTATAGCATATTGTGGGCGGTTTGTACACTCCCAAAAGCGCGGTTAGAAGACAGAGGTCAGAGGTCGGAAATCAGATATGCCGGCGCTGAGTTTCTGCTTCATGCCGAGGGCGAGATAAAGGCTCGGGGAGCGGCTTTCTCCCCTTCAAAATTTTCTCTTTACTTTTCTTCCGGAATATGCTATAATTATTTGAGCATGCTTTTTACATGAAAAATACTCGAATTTTATTGCAGGTGAAAATATGAATCGGGAAAATATCCGGAACTTTTGCATAATCGCTCATATCGATCACGGTAAATCTACTCTCGCCGACAGAATATTGGAGCTCACCGAAACCGTCGCTAAGCGCGACATGGAGGAGCAGCTCCTTGACAATATGGACATAGAACGCGAGCGCGGAATTACCATAAAGGCAAGGGCTGTCCGTCTCAAATATACCTCTCTTAGCGGCGAGGAATTTATCTTTAACCTTATAGATACTCCCGGCCACGTCGATTTTAACTACGAGGTCTCGCGCTCGCTCGCAGCCTGCGAGGGAGCTATTCTGGTCGTCGACGCTTCCCAGGGGATCGAAGCCCAGACTCTCGCTAATACCTATCTTGCAATAGAACACGATCTTGAAGTTATGCCGGTGATAAATAAAATAGATCTTCCGAGCGCGAATCCCGAAAACGTTATATCGGAGATCGAAAACGTTATCGGCCTTCCGGCTCAGGACGCTCCGCGGATATCCGCTAAGCAGGGAATAAATATCCGCGAGGTCTTAGAGCGCGTCATAACAGATATCCCAGCTCCGAAAGGCGATGATACCGAGCCGCTCAAATGCCTTATCTTCGACAGCGTGTACGATTCCTATAAGGGCGTAATTATTTACGTCAGGGTAAAAGAAGGTACTCTTAAAGCCGGAGATCTGATAAAGCTTATGGCTACGGGGGCAGTGTTCCAGACCGTGGAGGTCGGATTCATGGGCGCTACCGAGCTTATACCGTCAGGGATCTTAAGAGCCGGCGAAGTCGGATATATCACAGCGTCGATAAAAAGCATTTCGGATACAAAGGTCGGCGATACCGTGACGAACGCCGACAGGCCCTGCGCCGAAGCTCTTCCGGGATACAGAAACGTGCAGTCTATGGTGTTTTCCGGGATATATCCCGCAGACGGCGCGAAGTACGGCGATCTTAAAGACGCTCTTGAAAAGCTGAGACTAAACGACGCTTCGCTTACGTTCGAGCCCGAGACCTCGGTGGCGCTCGGTTTCGGGTTCAGGTGCGGATTCCTGGGGCTTTTGCATATGGACATAATCCAGGAGCGGCTTGAGAGGGAATATAATCTTGATCTTGTCACCACCGCGCCCTCCGTCATATATAAAGTCACGCTCACAAGCGGCGAAGTTAAATATATCGACAACCCGACAAACTATCCCGATCCGGGACAGATACAGTCCGCAGAGGAGCCTATCATCAACGCTCATATCTTCTCGCCGTCCGAATTTGTCGGAAACGTCATGGAGCTCTGTCAGGAGAGAAGAGGAACGTTTAGGGACATGAAATATATCGACGATACGAGAGTCGATATCCACTACGAGCTTCCGCTCAACGAAGTAATTTACGATTTCTTCGATACGTTAAAATCAAGGACGCGCGGCTATGCGTCCTACGACTACGAGATGCTCGGGTACGCGCCTTCAAAGCTTGTAAAGCTTGATCTTTTATTAAACGGCGAGATAGTGGACGCGCTGAGCTTTATCGTTCACGCAGACCGCGCCTACAACCGCGCAAGAAAGCTCTGCGAAAAGCTCAAGGAGAATATCCCACGCCAGATGTTCGAGGTGCCTATCCAGGCAGCGATCGGAGGAAAGATAATCGCGAGGGAAACGGTAAAGGCATACCGCAAGGACGTTTTGGCTAAATGCTACGGCGGCGATATCACAAGAAAGAAAAAGCTTCTTGAAAAACAGAAGGAAGGAAAGAAGCGCATGCGACAGCTCGGCTCTGTAGAGGTGCCGCAGGAAGCTTTCATGGCTGTTCTGAAGCTCGATTCATAGGAGGTCGAATTATGAAATCTGTACTCTCAAACAAATGGCTGCAGTTCGGGATATCGCTTCTTACGACTGCATACTTAGCTCTCGTCGGCATTCTTTCGTACTGGACGTTTTTATACGAGATTCGCTTTAAAAACGAGCGTACCTTCGAGATAATCTACATCGGCGTGAGCGTATTTTTCCTGATTCTTATGTTCTATTCAAGAAAAATGCTGCCGACAAGAATCATCTCCATGCTGCTGTTATTCCCGGTATTTCTTCTTATACTCTTCAACTTCTCCCGCCCGGTCATATATCTTCCCCCGCTTATCGTAGGCGTGATACTCTTCTTCGCCTGCTCAGCGGGAGAATCCACAAAAGTGATCGTCGGAACCGTCTATATCCTTTTATACGTGGTAGGACTTGTTATCTTTATGATAGCCGGAACGCTCTTCGGCGGCTCCTCCGTCGAAACAAGACTCACCGCCGATTCGCCCGCAGAGGTCTTAGCGGAATATGACGCCGCGAAGATAGATAATCTTAACGCGATGAGCGTTTCTCCCGGCGGCGAATACAGATATTACATCGTAGACGTTCAGGACAACTCTCGCGGCAAGGTCATGATAGTGGTAGAGCCGAACAATCTTGACAAGCAGTACCGCTATTTCACCCTCGTCGAAGTCGGATACTCCCAGCGCGTGGCGATACACTCCTCGCGCGGCGTAACTCCCGACGTCAAGTGGATAGATTCAAGCACCATCAGCTACGCTTTCGGCGACGGAGAGTGGAAAACTTCGACGATAACCCCGATGGAGGACAAAAACTACCTCCGCTTCATCAACATACGGGGATAAATCGGATCTTTGGTTATCAGGACGTCTGAGGCCGGATTTTCGTTCTTCTCGGCTTTGAAATCTAAAAGGCGGCATGGCTTTCGGTCATGCCGCTTTTGTTGTATATAGAAAACCCCCGGTCGGACCGAGGGTTTTTCTTTTTTTAATTATCCCTTTAAGATCTTCTCTCTTAAGATCTCGTTGAATTCAGTCTTCTTCTCGTTTTCGGGCTTCGCTCCGTCGGAAGTGAATCTCATCTCTACCGGAGTTTCGTCGCAGAACGGCTTCCATGTCGGAAGCTCATATCCGCAAAGGTCGGTACCGTTGGGGTCGCCGGTCTTGACGAAGTTGCAGAGGTAGTCAGCCATCTGTCTTGCAAGGTCGTAGTGCCTTCCCACGAAGGGTCTCCAGCACTTCGCCAGAGTCTCGAAGAAGAACCAAAGATCCACCGAGTGGAATGTTCCGGGATTGTCCCAGCCTGGGATATCGGGCTCGAAGCGGTAGTAATATCCGCGCCTTCCCTGCTTTGAGATCTCGTTGAAGAGCGCCTTGCAGGTCTGCTCGATCCCTGCGGTCTTCGCCGAAGCTCCGGGGCGGTAAGCCGCTTCGGGCTGGCTTAAGAATTCCTCGGCCTTGTCTTTGAAAATCTCCTTGACTTTTTCTTTATATTCCTCCTCAGACTGCGCCATGATAAAGCTCGGGAACTCGTCTCCGGTATTTCCAGCCATTATCGCTGCGTCTACGCAGTCCCCGGAAAGTATCTGCTTATACGGCTCTCCGGTCGAAAATACGTTGTCCTGAACGGTGAAGAAACGGCCGTGGCTGTGGGTGAATTCGTTATACTTTGAAAGAACCGTCTTAGCGTCAATCTCTCTTGCTTCATCGACGGATTTGCATCCCATGAACTTCACGAACTCCTCGCCCGTCTTCTCGGCGTTTTCAAGGGTGTTCGGGGTGCCGATGCCGCCGGGCATATAGGGGCTCTTTATCATTCCGGACATGATTATAGCGCGTTTGAAAAGTCCCTTATTTTCCTTGCACGCGAGCTGACTCATAACGCTGCCGCCGCCTGCGGACTGGCCGCCTATGGTCACTTCGTCGGGATCGCCGCCGAACGCCGCGATATTTCTCTTCACCCAGCGAAGTCCCGCTTGCTGATCAAGGCTTCCGAAATTCGTCGGAGCGTCGGGCTGAGCCTTGGTGAGCTCGGGGTGCGCCATGAACCCGAAAACGTTAAGTCTGTAGTTCACGGATACTACCACTATCCCGCGCCTTGCGAGTCTTTCGCCGTCGAATTCCATCTCGGCGGGATATCCCCACTGAAGCCCGCCGCCGAAGAACCATACGTACACCGGAAGCTTCTCGTCCGCGGTCTTAGCTGGGGTCCAGACGTTCAGATAAAGGCAGTCCTCCCCCATCGCGATATCGGGGTCCACGTGCCACTCGCGGCAGTAGATATCGGTTCCGAGACCGGGGGTATCCTGTACGGAGATCGGGGCGAAGCGGTAGCATTCGCGAACTCCCTCCCAGTTTTCCGCAGGCTGCGGAGCTCTCCAGCGGTTTTTGCCTACAGGCGGGGCCGCGAAGGGTATCCCCTTGAATGCGGTGATCCTCGGGTCGGCGGCTTCTATGCCGCGCACCAGACCGTTTTCGGTTTTTGCGATTCTTAACATTGATATTCTCCTCTCGTTTTAAAATTATATAAATTATTTATTAAACTTATTTATAAAGCGTGAACGATTTGAGCTGCGGGTTGCCGCCGCCCTTGTATTCAAGATAGATTCCGTTCACGCCGTCCGGGATATCTATCGGCGACTTGAATTCCTGCCAAATATTCGCGCTTATCACCTTTACCGTCGCAAGGACCTTTCCGTCCCATGCGGTTTTGATATTAAATTCGCCGCCGCAGTATCCTCTCACGGTCACTCCGATCTCCTTTATCCCCTTGCAGTCGAAATATCTGAACCCTGCGGTAATTCCGTCGTATATGCCGGTGATATACCCCTCGTTTTCATCTCCGTCGCCGCCGTCCTGAACTATCTTCGCATTCGGGGCGCGCCTGTCCTCGGAGCCGCTGAAGATATGGCAAGCAAGGTACGCGGGATATTCTCCCTCGCCCTTCAAGGGTCCCCCGTTAAGTCCGCAGGAAGTGATCTCGACCTGCGGGATCCTTCCGTCTGGAAGAACCTCTATCTTTTCCGCGCAGCCCTGGCGCGAGAACCAAGTCCCGTTTGTCTGGCGGTGATAGAATATATACCACTCGCCGTTTATTTCAACGATAGAGCCGTGATTGTTTCCGATATTAGACATGACCTTTCCGGCCGGCTTGTAGGAAGATATCCCGATATCGCCGTTCGAGACGATAACGCCGCCGTACTTAAATCCCTCGCGCGGCTTCTTTGATGTCGCGTAGCAGAGCTCGTGCATCACCTCGGAGGAATAAACGAAGTAGTATGTATCCCCGATCTTTCTGATAGACGGAGCCTCGAAGAACGCATGCCCCTCAAAGCCTGTTCCCTCGGAGTACATGCATCCCGGGGCGATTATAACCGGTGCTTCTTTGACGGTGAGCATATCGCTCTCAAGAACGGTCGCCTGAGCGCCGGTTCTCGATCTGTCTCCGCGCCCGCAGAAGCCCGTGTAGAGATACGTCACGTCTCCCTCGGTTATAACTCCGGGGTCGAACTGCGGCTCGTCTCCGGGCCTGTCGCCGAGACGCGTCCCGTCGGGATAGTGAACATATCCGTAAAATTCGTATTTACCCGCCGGCGTATCGCATACCGCGACCGATACCACCGAAACCTTATCAAGAACATAGTATAAATAATATCTCCCGTCGGGGCCTACCGTCACGTCGGGGGCGTAAAGGCACATCCTCCCGTCGCGGTTCAGGGGGTCGGAAGTTTTGGGATATATGACTCCTTCATATCTCCAGTTTCCGAGGTCGTCTATCGGCGCGGACCAGCATACATAGTCTCCAAGACAGAATACCCAGCCGTTTGAGAGATCGTGCGAGCCGTATACATATACTCTGTCGCCGAATACATAGGGTTCGCCGTCGGGGATGTATTCCCAGGACGGAAGATAGGGATTAAATGCCTGTTTTTTCATTTCTGAATCCTTTCCGACGCTTCTTGCGTCATGGTTTATATTTCCGGAACGTACTTTTTAAAATCGCATTCCGTATCGTGAATGACTTTGTATTCTAAGTTTCCGGTACTGTTGTCATAAACGATCTCGGTCAAGCGGTACTCCCCTTTTTCATATCCGTACCCGTCGCCGCTGTCTTCATAGAGCACGAATTTTCCGTCAGCTCCGGGATATTTTCCGACGGTTATCCCGGGATCCTGTTCGCCTACCGAAAGCGCGTGCTTCGCCATGGGTATAACCGATCCCGCCCTTACGAAAACGGGTACGGTATCTATAGGCGCGGGGACGGTTATCCACTGTCCGCCGTTATAATGCTCCCCGCTCTCAAAAGCATACCACCCTCCCGGCGTTTCGGGAAGATATACCCGCCTTGTCTTTTCACGGTCGGTTTTTACCGAACCCGGCAGGTAATACATCGGCTCATGCACGGGACAGATCATCATAGCGGGGCCGAACATATACTGATCTTTTATCTCCACGGCGATAGGATCCGTAGGAGCTATAAACGCCAAATTTTCTATCATCGAAGCGCCGTTTAAGCAGCAGTCAGCCGCGACGGAATATATATACGGCATAAGCTTATAGCGCAGTCTGTTCGCTTTTAAAATAGCGTCGTAGAATTTAACGTCTTCGGCGTTTTCATAGAGCCAGAGCTCTCTTCTGCAGTCGGTGCCGTGCCCGCGGAAAATCGGAAGGAACGCTTCCCACTGATACCAGCGGGTGAAAAGCTCCCTGTAGCCGAGGTCGTTTACGGTACCGTCAAAATCTCCGCGCCAGTACCAGTTTACGCTTCTCTTTACAAAGAACGCCCCGATATCGGTTGTCCAGTAAGGATGCCCCGCGGCGCTGAAATTAAGTCCCGTCGCTATCTGCTCGGTAAGAGTATCCCACGTCGCGGCGATATCTCCCGACCAGAGTATAGTCCCGTATCTCTGCGAGCCGGTATATCCGCTCCTTGTCAGGTTGCAGACTCTCTTTTCTTCGGTCTCTTTCCTCTGTCCCTCGTAAACTCCCATCGCGTGATACAAGCCGAAGGAATTAGTGAACTCGTCCGGGATATGGTTAGAAACGCTGCGGCAGTATTCGTCGTACATCCTTGAAGGCTCCGGGCGTTCAAGATGATTCCACTCCGGAGTTATCGGTTCGCTGTTATCGCACCACCAGGCGTCTACGCCGTATTTGAATAGCCCTTTGCTGAGCTGATCCCAGTACATCCTTCTTCCTTCCTCGGAAAGCGCGTTATATATATTCTGCCCCGGAAGGAATAGTCCCGCCTTCTTGAACTCCTCATGATTCTCCCCGCCCGGATCGCTGTTCGCCCAGACCGAGATCATGAAATGCGCGTTCATCTCGTGGAGCTTTTCAACCATCCCCGCAGGATCCGGGAAGCGCTTTTTATCAAAGGACTTCTGTCCCCACTTTCCGTCCTCCCAGGAGCACCAGTCAAGGACCGCGCAGTCTATCCCTATCCCTTTTTCGCGGTATTTTGTTACGATCTCCTCTATTTCCTCCTGAGTCTCGTATCTCTCCTGAGACTGTATATACCCGAAAGCCCACTTCGGAAGCATCGCAGCGTTTCCGGTGAGATATCTGTAGCCCCTCACCGCTCCGGCCATGTCTTTACCGTAGACGAAGTAATAATCAAGCTCCGGGACCGATTCGGAGTAAATATAGGTTGAAAATTCGCCGTCGCTGTATATAAGCGGGCTGTATGTATCGACAAGAATCCCGTAGCCCAAGTTAGATATCGCGTATGGAATAACTATCTTTCTGTTAGCCTGATTGAGATAAAGCGTTTTCCCGCGGAGGTTCCCGTATCCTTCCTCATGCTGCCCAAGGCCGTAGATCGCTTCGCCGTCCTGAAACTTCAAATTAAGCGTGGCGTGATAGCTGCAGCCGTCCTCTATTCGCTCCGCGTCTCTTACCACTTCTTTTTCGCCGTCCGCAGTCTTTACGCGCTCGGTTCTTGCGGAAACGGTCCTGTATTTTGTGTATCTTTCAAGTATTTTCGGATCCTTTTCCGTCTCGGAAAGTAAGAGCCTTCCGGTTTTATCATGCCAGGAAAAAGAACCCGTGGCGCGACAGATCAGAAGTCTTATCTCAGCGGTCTCAAGAACGATCTCTTCCTGAGTTTCCGAGTATTTCCAGTCAGAAAAAACGGCGTTATTGCATACTCCCGGCTTTTCTATATCCGAAAAAGCTTTTTCACGCGTTGCCACAGCTCTTATTATACCCTCCGAGACGGGCTTCAGGGCGTAAAGCATATTTTCGGATTCAAGTATTAACGTATCGTTTTCACGCCTGACTCCGGTTATTTCCGAAGAGCGGGGTTTTACCGCATAAAGCATTAAAATCACCTATCTCTGTTAAAACAGTTTGTACAACTTATAATAATATAATAACTCATAAACAAAATTTTGGCAATGACCTGTAGAAAGATAATAATTGACTTTTTGTGAGATTTTATGAAATCCCCCGCCGGCATGATCTCTCATGCCGCCGGGGGGTATTACAAATTAACTTACTTGTACGCTCTGTCAGATCATCGCGGGCTCCCAGCAGGAGGGAGGAGTCAGACCCAAGATCTTCGCCACCGTGGGCGCGACGTTTGCGAGTCCGTAGCTTCCGGGCTTGATCTCATAATTTACATCGTTATCGTAAATTATGAACGGAACGGGATTGAGGGAGTGCGCGGTTCTCACCTGGATGGCTCCCTTCTTGTTCTTTTCAAGCATCTCGTCCGCGTTGCCGTGGTCGGCGGTTATAAGAACCGTAGCTCCGATCTCGTCCGCGACCTTCAAAATCCTCGCGAGTCCGAGATCTACCGCTTCAACGCCGGTTATAGTCGCGTCAAGATTCCCGGTATGTCCTACCATGTCTCCGTTCGGGAAGTTGCAGCGGATGAAGTCGTATTCCCCGCTCTTCATAGCCGCAATAACGTCGTCGGTTATCTCCGCGGACTTCATCCACGGGCGCTCGTCGAAGCTTACGTTATCCGACGGGATCTCCTTATAAGTTTCAAGCTCTTCGGAGAATTTTCCGGAGCGGTTTCCGTTCCAGAAATATGTCACGTGGCCGTATTTCTGAGTCTCGGATACCGCATACTGTCTCAGGCCGTGCGCGACCAAAAGCTCCGAAAGGGTATTTTTGATCTCCGGCGGCGCGACGAGATAATTCTCGGGAAGCTTAAGATCCCCGTCGTACTGGAGCATTCCGGCATAAATCACCTTCGGGACAGCTCCTCTGTCAAACTTATCGAAGTCCGGCCGGTCGAACGCCATAGAAAGCTCTATCGCCCTGTCGCCGCGGAAGTTATAGAGAATAACGCTGTCGCCGTCCTCGATCCTTCCGACGGGTTCGCCGTTTTTCGCGATAACGAACGCCGGGAGATCCTGATCGATTACGTCAAGCTCTTTTCTGTATGTTTCGATAGCGTCCTTAGCGGTCCCGAACTGTCTGCCGATTCCGTGGACGTGGGTATCCCACCCAAGCTTTACCATATTCCAGTCGGCCTGATAGCGGTCCATAGTTACCTTCATCCTGCCGCCGCCGGAAGCTATCTTTGAATCAAAGGAAGCGTCGTTAAGGGACGCAAGAAGCGTTTCGAGCTCGTCCACATACTGCAAAGCCGACGTGGCGGGAACGTCGCGGCCGTCAAGAAGGATATGACAGCGGACTTTTTTAACTCCCATCTCCTTTGATTTGATAATCATCTGCTTTAAATGACTGATATTCGAGTGAACGTTTCCGTCCGAAAGAAGGCCGATGAAGTGCATCGCCGAGCCGTTATTCTTGCAGTTATCGACGAGCTTAAGCCAGGTTTCCGAGGCAAACATTTTTCCGCTTTCGATGGATTCGTTCACCAGCTTTGCGCCCTGAGAATAGATCTGACCGCAGCCGAGGGCGTTATGTCCCACCTCGGAGTTTCCCATATCGTCGTCGGTAGGAAGTCCGACCGCGCCGCCATGGGCCTTAAGGCGAGTATTCGGGCGCTCCTTGAGGAGCTTATCAAGGACGGGGGTATTCGCAAGAGCGACCGCGTCGCCGAGACCGGTCTTTGAGAAGCCTACGCCGTCCATTACAACTAAAAGTAAGGGTTTCATTCTGACTGTTCCTTTCTAAACGTGTAAAGTATATCTGCTTTATATCCGCTTGCAAGCCGCAGAAGCAAGACGTTTCAAGCGGCAAGCCGCAGAAAATCCATGTAAAGACGCATACCTTTACATATCATTTTCCCGCCGCTTCGATAATAACTCCAAAATCGGCCGCCTTGAGCGAAGCGCCGCCGATAAGACCGCCGTCCACGTTCTCCTTAGAGAGAAGCTCTGCCGCGTTCTTAGCGTTCATCGACCCGCCGTACTGCACCGTTACCGCGTCGGCAGTCGCCTTATCAAACATCTTAGATATGACCGAGCGGATATATCCGCAGGCTTCCTCGGCCTGATCCGAAGTCGCGGTCTTGCCGGTCCCTATCGCCCAAACAGGCTCGTATGCGATAACGCACTTGCGCATATCCTCCGCGCTCAGACCGTAGAAATCAAGCTTGCACTGCTTGCCCAGGACTTCCTCGGTGATGCCGCAGTCGCGCTCCCAAAGAAGCTCTCCTATGCATACTATCGGCTTGAGATCCGCTTCAAGCGCGGCCTTGAGTCTCTTATTCACAGTCTCGTCGGTCTCGCCGAAATACTGTCTGCGCTCGCTGTGGCCGAGAACTACATACTCTACGCCGACCTCTTTAAGCATATCCGCGGAAATTTCGCCGGTAAAGGCTCCCGACTTTTCAAAGTGGCAGTTCTGCGCGCCGACGTGGATATTAGTTCCCTTGCAGGCTTCCACGGCGGTTTCAAGATTCGTAAACGGCACGCATACGACTACCTCGCAGCCTGCGTCCTTTGAAAGCGGCTTTATCGCTTCGATAAGCTCTTTTGCCTCGGGACGAGTCTTATTCATCTTCCAGTTTCCGGCGATGATCGCTTTTCTAAGTTTTTTGTTCATATAAAATCTCCTAAAAAATTATTTTTCAGATTCTTTTCACGATCCTCGGAGCCTTCGCGTTAAGTCATACCGCCGAAGGCTCTTCGTTTCGGTTTAATATTTTCATATAAGAACAGACAGAGCGCCGCCCTGCCTGCTCGGATATTAGATTACTTGTCGGCGATAGCGTCTACGCCGGGAAGTCCCTTGCCCTCAAGATATTCAAGAGAAGCGCCGCCGCCGGTGGAGATGTGAGTCATCTTATCTGCAAATCCTAAGTTGATTACAGCAGCCGCGGAATCGCCGCCGCCGATAACCGTAGTAGCGTCAGCGTCTGCAAGAGCCTGAGCTACGGCTAAGGTTCCCTTAGCAAGAACGGGATTCTCGAATACGCCCATAGGTCCGTTCCAAACAACGGTCTTCGCGGTTGCGATCTCCTTAGCGAAGATCTCCTTTGTCTTTTCGCCGATATCAAGTCCCATCATATCCGCGGGAATAGCGTCCGCAGAAACGGTAGAAACCTCGATAGGAGCGTCGATAGGATCGGGGAAGGAAGCCGCGACTACGGTATCTACGGGGAGAAGAAGCTTCTTGCCGAGCTTTTCGGCCTTTGCGAGCATTTCCTTGCAGTAGTCAAGCTTCTCGTCGTCTACAAGAGAATGTCCTATCTCGCAGCCCTTGGCCTTTAAGAAGGTGTACGCCATGCCGCCGCCTATAATAAGGGTATCGCACTTTTCAAGAAGGTTAGAGATAACGTTGAGCTTATCCGCGACCTTAGCGCCGCCCAAGATAGCTACGAACGGTCTTACGGGATTCTCGACAGCGTTTCCGAGATACTTGATCTCCTTCTGCATAAGATATCCAACGGCGGTTTCCTTTACATATTTAGTAACGCCGACGGTGGAAGCGTGAGCGCGGTGAGCGGAGCCGAAAGCGTCCATAACGAATACTTCGCCGTCTACAAGATCCGCAAGCTCCTTGGAGAATCCTTCGCCGTTCTTGGTCTCGTCGTTTCCTCTGAAGCGGGTGTTTTCAAGAACTACGATCTCGCCGCCCTTCATCTCGGCGACAGCCTTCTTAGCGTTAGCTCCTACGACCTCGTTATCCTTAGCGAAGATAACGTTGGTATTTACAAGCTGAGCAAGTCTTTCTGCTGCGGGAGCGAGGGAGAACTTGTCCTCGGGACCGTTCTTCGGCTTGCCCAAGTGGGAGCATAAGACTACCTTAGCGCCCTCTGAAACGAGCTTATTGATAGTGGGAAGAGCCGCGGTGATACGGTTGTCGTTTGTGATCACGCCGTCCTTGAGAGGAACGTTGAAGTCGACTCTTACGAGTACCTTCTTGCCCTTTAAAGAGAGGTCGTCCACTGAATATTTCTTGAGTTCTGACATGGTGATTTCTCCTTTTATTATAAAATTTACATTCACAGTCATTACTGCGCTTAAGCTACATTATACAGGATAACGCGGAAAATATCAAGGGGTTAGGAAAAATTTTTTTGAGCTCCGAAAAAGCCGTCCGTATCCCCCCTGCAAAAATGCTTTCGCCTTTTCCCTATATCCCCGCCCCGACTTATTTCAGCCAGCTCTTTAACGTCTCGGTCAGCTTAGATACCTCTACCGGCTTCGAGATATGTCCGTTCATCCCGGCTTCGTGAGCCTTAAAGATATCGTCCGAGAACGCGTTCGCAGTCATGGCAATTATAGGGAGATTTTTCGTATACGCCGTGCCTATCGCCCTTATCGCCGCCGAAGCGTCGTATCCGTTCATCACCGGCATCTGTATATCCATAAATACAAGATCATAATACCCGTCCGGATTTTCTTTCACCTTTCCGACCGCGATCTCGCCGTTTTCTGCGCTCTCGACAGCGACTCCGGTATAGGAAAGAAGCTCGTGGGCGATCTCAAGATTAAGCTCGTTATCCTCGACAAGAAGCACTCTCTTTCCTTCAAAGCTTACCTCCGTAAGCTCGTCTGCAGCGGTCTTTCGGATCTTTTCTTCATCGGTAAGAACGGATTTAAGCGCGTAAACAAGTCTTGAACGGAAAAGCGGCTTTTCTATGAACGCCTGTATTCCCGCGTCCCTCGCTTTGCCTTCGATCTCCGTCCAGTCGTACGCGGAAAGAATTATGATAGGAAGCTCGTTACCGACTCGTTTTCTTATCTCCTTCGCGGTCTCTATCCCGTCCTTTCCGGGCATTTTCCAGTCAAGTATCACCGCCGAGTATCCGTTTCCGCTCTCCTGCTCGCTTACGGTTTTATCTATAGCTTCTTCACCGCTTAATACGTACTCCGCTTTCATCCCTATCCCGCCAAGTATGTCGCAGGTGGTGACGCAGGAATCCTTGTCGTCGTCTACGACGAGCACCCGAAGATCCCGAAGCTCATCCGCAGCGTTTTCGATCCCCTCCTGCGGCTTCAGAGGTATCTGCACCGTGAACTTCGAGCCTACTCCGACTTCGCTCTCTACCGAGATATCGCCGCCCATCATCCTGATTATATTTCTCGTTATCGGCATCCCGAGACCCGTCCCTTCGATGCCCGAGGTGTTCTTTCCTCTGCTGAACGGGTCGAAGATAGTCTTCATGAATTCCTTATCCATACCCATACCGGTATCCTCGCAGACGAACTCGAAGGATACCATCCCATGGACCGAGGGCTCTGTCTCTCTTATCGAAAATACGATGGTACCGCCCTCGGGAGTGAATTTTACAGCGTTTCCGAGGATGTTCACAAACACCTGTCTCAGCCTTAGAATATCCCCGATAACGTCCTCGTGCCTTATTTCGTTTATGTGTACCTTGAATTCCTGATTCTTCCCCTTCACTTGCTGCTTGATTATCGTCACTATGCTGTCTACCATATCGGCCATCGAGAACGGCTCCTCGTTCAAGGATACCTTTCCGCTCTCTATTTTAGACATGTCAAGCACGTCGTTTATAAGCGCCAGAAGATGGCGGCTCGAAATCGTTATCTTAGTTAAGCAGTCAGAGAGCCTTTCCTTATCGTCAAGGTGCATAGCCGCGACCGCGGTCATTCCCATTATCGCGTTCATAGGCGTGCGGATATCGTGTGACATTCTTGCCAAGAAGTCTGATTTCGCCCGGTTTGCAGCTTCCGCGGCTTCGTATGAATTCTTGAGCGCAGCCCTTATCTCCTGCTCGCGCTCTTTAAGCGGCGTTACGTCCTGAATTGCGTAAAGAACGTTCACAGGCTTCCCGTTTTTCCTCTTTATGCATATTATCGAGACGTTTTCCCATCTTCTTCCGTCCATATCTATCTCGTATTCGTACTGCAAATACGGAACGTCCTTTGTAAGATGCTCCCTCACAAATTCCGGAGATATCGCCTGAGACATCTTCACCTTGCCGCCGTCGTCGATATATCTCTCCGAGAGATATTCCATCAGCTCGGTATAATTTCCGCTTGCAGGAGCAGAGCTCTTTTTGTTTTCAAGATACTCGTAGGTGTTCTTTTTGAAATCCACAAGAGAGAATCTTGTGAAGAGTCCCTTCGTAGCGTCTATTATGCTTAGGATCTCCTGCTTTTCGGTGACGAGCTGTTTTTTCTGGAACCAGTTTCTTGCGATCACATATATCACATAAGCCAAAAACGCCGCAAGAAGCATTATCATGAGCCTTACGCCGGCTGAATTCGCGCTCTCGGTCATTCTCTTAGTCACCGACGACGGGAAGCTCTGCACAAGCATCCACTCGCCGTCTCCGATGGCTGTGATATATGCGTTTCCCTCTCCGTTGGAGCCCTGATAGTTGAAGGAGTTTGAATCTATCCCGTTATCCGCTCTGAGCGCTTCCTCGAATTTTATCCTGTCCGAGTCGCTCAGCTTTTCGGTCTCTATAAGATATTCCGAGAGATTCTCCTCGTTCTTAGCGCCGTTTACCGAAAAGATTATATCTCCGTTTCTCTCGATAAGATAAGTGCTTCCATGTTCGCCGAAATAATCTGTCACAAGAGCGTCGTGAAGGGTATCTCCCCGGAGTATGCAGCTGATCACTCCCGCGACCTCTCCCTTATAACGGAACGGCGTATAGAAAATAAGAAGCGTCTCGTTGGTGATCCTGGAGTTATAAATCACGCATCTGCCGCTCTTTCCCTGCATACCGAGCCGGAAATATTCCCTGTCGGAAAGATCCGCGGTAAGACCGTCGGCGGTAAGGTCTATGCCGTCGGGGGAGATAAATTCCACATAGTCGAAGCTTGAGCGGTCGGCCATCATCTGCAAAAGCTCGGAGCTTATCTTCGGAGTCTCCTCATAGCCGTCGAAGTAATATTCATAGAATCCCGAGATGACCTCCGCGTTTTTTGCGGAGTCCTCGACAAGACCGCCTATTCTTCTTGCGGTCTCGCGCGTAGCGGCTTCAATAAAGCTGCCGTTCTGCTCGACGGTGCGAAGACGGTTGTCGCGCATGAATATAACGAACGCCAAAGCTATGAACGCAAGCAAGAGAATAGTCGCGACCAGCTGCAGAGTTACTACCGATGTAATTTTCTTTTTATTCATGTCCTTCACCAATTTCTGAAATTCAATCAGTTTATTATAGCACAGTTTTTAATCAATTGCAAGAACAAAATATGGAAACGCGGCAAAATGCCGGGGAATATTTAAAAGCCGCGCAGTTACGGGGCGCTGCGCGGTTTGGGTAGAAGCACGGACATAAAATTTTCGGAAACGGTGCGTTTAAAACTACATCAGAAGATATGCAAGAGCCAAGATAAGCTTCATATCCGCTTTATTTTTATAAAGAACAAAAAGCATCAAAAGTATCATCAGCTTTTCGGGATCCGGTTTTACATCCCCCAAAAGCGAAGCTATTATATCCGCGCCCTGCGGCGGGCGGGGATTCTGAGCCTGCGGCTGTTTGGGAGGGCTTTGGGATTCGTGAGGGGGATTACTCTTAGGCTGCTCGGGGGAATTTACCGCCGTGCGGGAGCGCTTTTGCATTTCCCGCATTCTTCTGAGCGCTTCCTCCTGCATTTTCCCGAAGTCTCCGTTATAGGACGCCAAGGAAATCCCCTCCCAAAATTCCGCTGTCTTTAAGTGCGGGAAGAATATTTATAAGTCTCAGGATCTTCACCGCCCGATCTATCCTCGGCTTCTTTTCATCGCTTAAAAGCGGTCTTAAAGCGAGCAGGAAGTTTATATTATCGTCGTCTCCTCCCGCTTCCCTTATCCTTCCCGCAAGACTCATGAGCGCCGAAATATCCGGCCCGCCGCCTATGGGTGAAGCGTTGCCGTTATCCTTCGGGGATTCTTCCCCGTTCGCGGGCGGCGGGAATCCGAGCATCTGCGCGAGCTCTCCGAGCTGTTTGAGGGATTGCGGGTCCTGTAGAACGGAATTTATTTTTTCTGCAAGATCTTCCATGTAGAGCCTCTGGTAGTTGTTAGTTGTTAGTTATTAGTGATTAGTTGAATATTTATTTCCCGCCGAAGATCTTTTTCATAAGCTCCTTAGCCTGCGGGCTTGAAAGCACCGCTTTTGCGGTAGCGGGATTTGAAAGCGCCGCGGTCAGCTTCTGCTGATCCTGCCGCGGGAGAGTAGTCAGAAGCCTGTCAAACGTCCCGGCCTTAAGCTCGCGGGTAAGATCTTCTTTAGGTATCCCCAGCTTCTCCGAGGTCATCTTTATTAACATATCCTGCTGATTTGCGTTAAGATTCATAACGATACGCTCCGATCTTTATTGAATTTTAGTTTTTTAGCTTTTGAGACTGAAAAATTTTCTTGCAATTCCCGATAAAGTATGGTATAATATTCTGCGACTGAACGGCAAAATATTTTTATGGAGGAAATATATGCGCATAATCGCCTTTTCCGATTCCCACAGGCACTACTCCCGGGTGCATAAGCTCTTTGAGCAGACTCATCTTTCCACGGATCTGTATATCTTCTTAGGCGACGGCGAGGGGGATCTTGACAACATCCCGTCGCTTTATCCCGGTAAAGACATTCTTTCGGTAAGCGGAAACTGCGACTTCGGCTCCTTCACTCCCGCCGTAAGCGTTACCGAAGCCGCCGGGAAAAAGATCCTCTTTACCCACGGCCATATGCAGGGAGTGCGCTTCGGGCTTTCGCACCTTAAAGAGCTTGCCGCGAGCAATAACGCCGACATAGTTCTTTTCGGACATACCCATATTCGCCTTAACAAATACGAGGACGGGATCTATTATATCAACCCCGGAAGTCTCGGAGAACCGCGCGACGGGCTCCCGCCGTCCTACGCCGTTATAGATATTATCCCGGGAGGGGTTTTGGTTACTCATGCAGAGCTCGAATGACAGCTCTCTATGGAATATTATATGAAGGCTCCGGCCAAATGTTGCCGGAAAAGAAAGGATTGATCTTAAAATGCTGGAAAAACTCAAAAAGGAAGTATACGAGGCCAATATGATGCTGCCGAAATACGGGCTCATCACCTTCACTTGGGGAAACGTCTCGGGGATAGACCGCGAAAAGGGACTTATAGTTATAAAGCCCTCGGGAGTGGAGTACGACGAGATGAAGCCGGAGGACATGGTAGTAGTAGATCTTAACGGGAAAGTAGTGGAAGGCGATCTGAGACCGTCTTCGGATACTCCTACCCACATCGAATTCTATAAGGCGTTCAAGGATATCGGCGGCGTTACTCATACCCATTCAACCTTCGCCACATCCTTCGCTCAGGCCGGAAAGCCCATCCCCGCGCTCGGCACCACCCACGGGGACTACTTCTACGGCGCTGTTCCCTGCACGAGAAAAATGACTCCCGAGGAGATAGCAGGAGAATATGAAAAGAACACCGGCCTTGTAATCATCGAGACCTTCAAGGATATCGACCCGAACGCCATCCCCTGCGTTCTCGTTCATTCCCACGGGCCGTTCACCTGGGGAAAGGACGCCGTAGACTCCGTCCATCACTCGGTCATACTTGAAGAGTGCGCGAAGATGGCGATGTATTCAAAGATCATCTACGGCGGCGACGTTCCTACGATGCAGCAGGAGCTTTTGGATAAGCACTACTTAAGAAAGCATGGGGCTAACGCCTATTACGGCCAGGTCAAAAAATGATCTCCCGCCGAAAATTCGCGCTTCTTTCAGTAGCTCTTATTGTTATCACCGCTCTTTTGATAACCGTCTCGGCGTTCTGGAATATGTTCAACTCCGGGCTCGGCGGGATAACGGTATACTGGGACGGCTACGCGCCCGAGGTCGGTAAGATAAGCGGGATAGATAGAAGCGTCTTAGGCGGCTCCGCGCTTGTATCTAAGATGTATCTTGTCAGCGCGGAGGGCGTAAGACAGCTTAATTTCAGGTTCACCTGTCCCGGTCTCGGAAAAATAAGCGACATACGTCTGTTTTCGGGCGAGCGGGAGATCCCTCGGCGCACTGGGTCATTTCTTGACAGGATAATGGGGATAAAGTGCCGAATCGCTCACATATCCCTTGAAGCCCCCGGCGAGGAACCGATCTCGGGAGATCTTCGGATAGTATTTTACGAGGGCGACAGGGAAAGCTTTGAGATTGGTGTGAGCGTATAGAAGATCGTACGGCTTACGGGGTTTTTCATAAAACAGCAGCCTGCGACTGAGGAAAAAGTCGGGATATTGAATAAAAACGCTCTGATTGATGACAAAATCGCCGGAGCGTTTTCTATTCAAGACTGACAAAACTTCGGGAAAAACGATTTGCCGTCTTAACGGAAAGCTGATTTTTTCACGGTCAGGAAGGACGAGCGGCTAAGCTCGATCAACCCTTATTTTCCAAGAGAAAACGGAGGATGTATCTATCCCTGCTTCTTTTGATATGAAGGCGGACGGCGCGCTTGTTTTAGATACGTTGGATACAATGTACCGGTCTTTGAGCATTGAAGATTTCATGCGCGGCAGTTTTGATTATTGCGGGGAACATGAAACTGAAATCAGGGAGCACATGAAGTCAAACGGAGCAATATGATAAAGTCGTTTTCAGGTATGACATAAAACCCTTTAGGAACTAAAGAGAGCATTCTATAACGTGCCGTGCGCGCGGCTTCGATTCCTCTCTGACAGCTCCGAAAAAAATCATAAACAAAAAAGAGTCGGGTATCGCGCCCGGCTCTTTTTAATATATTTTTATTATCTTAACGGTGATAAAGCTTCTGCTTCTGATATACCGCTTCGCAGGTCACATTCACTTTAAGCCTTCTGAATATGCTTAAATCAACGTGCGATAGCATCACGCTCGAATGCATTTCACAGCCCTCAAGATTTTTGAGCTGCCCAAGAGCGCTTTTCGCGTTTTCGTCCTCGGCCGCGCATATCGAAAGCGCAATAAGAACTTCGTCGGTGTGAAGTCTCGGATTCTCGTTTCCGAGGTGATTAACCTTGAGCTTCTGTATCGGCTCTATTACCGACGGAGAGATTAAAAGCGTGCTGTCCGGGATCCCCGCCAGCGCTTTGAGAGCGTTGAGCAGCATAGCGGACGAAGCTCCTAAAAGCGCGGAGGTTTTTCCGGTTATTATCCTTCCGTCCGAAAGCTCAATTGCCGCCGCGGGCGCGCCTGTTATCTCGGCCTTGGTGAGAGCCGCGCTCACCGGCTTTCTGTCTGCGCCGGTTATCCCCGCCTTCTTCATTAAAAGCTCTATTCTCATGACCTCGTCCTCGGAAGCGTTTCCCGACATCTTCGCGGCGAGCGTTTTATAATATCTCCGGATTATCTCCTGCTTCGATTCGTAAGCGCAGACCTCGTCGTCCACGATACAGAATCCCGCCATGTTTACCCCCATATCCGTCGGGGATTTATAAGGCGATTCGCCGAGTATCATATTAAATATCGCGCTCAGGACCGGAAACACCTCTATATCCCGGTTATAGTTCACGGCGAGAGTCCCGTACGCTTCAAGATGATACGGATCGATCATATTCACGTCCGATAGATCCGCAGTCGCCGCTTCGTACGCAAGGTTCACGGGGTGGTTCAGAGGAATAGACCATATCGGGAAGGTCTCGAATTTCGCATACCCGGCTTTTATCCCCCTTTTGTGCTCGTGATAGAGCTGAGAAAGGCAGGTCGCCATCTTTCCGCTTCCCGGGCCGGGAGCAGTTACCACTACGAGCTCCCGAGAAGTCTCTATGTAGTCGTTTTTTCCGTAACCGTCGTCCGAAATGACATGACTTAAGTTGGTGGGATACCCTTCGATCGGGTAGTGGCGGTATACCGTTATCCCGAGACTTGTAAGCTTATTTGCAAAAGTCTGCGCCGCGGGCTGTCCCTCAAAACGCGTCAGCACAACGCTTCCTACATATAATCCGTACTGTCTGAAGCTGTCGATAAGCCTTAAAACGTCAAGATCGTATGTGATCCCTATATCCCCTCTGACCTTGTTCTGAGCGATATCCTCGGAGCTTATTACTACCACTATCTCGGCCTGGTCCTTGAGCTGTAAAAGCATCTGGAGCTTGGAATCAGGCTTGAAGCCCGGAAGAACGCGAGAAGCGTGGTAGTCGTCAAAGAGCTTCCCGCCGAATTCAAGATAGAGCTTCCCGCCGAAGCTTTCTATCCTCTCACGGATTTTTTCAGACTGCAAGCGAAGATATTTTTCATTGTCAAATCCCGTATTTTTCATGATTAGTTCCTTTCGCGAAGATGTTATAAAGAGTCTGTATATAATATAACATATAATCGCGGATTTGTAAAGAGGTTTTGGCGAGGGAAGCGGCGGCGGGATGAGCGGAAGAGGGATGGCGGGTGGGCGCAGTCGGTAGTAATTCGGTAGATATGCAGCGAATCCCGCCGCCGCTGTCAGAAAACAGAATTGAAAAATCAGAAATCAGACCTGCTTACTATCCCTCTACACTCCCCCTCGGCGCAATAAATGCTCGGGTGCGGCTTTCGCTCCCAGCGGCCTTCTGCTTGTCTTTCACTTTCCGACCCCACCCCGGGCGCAGCCCGGTGCGCTGACGCACACGACTCGCCGTCCTTCGTCCGCGGGCTGCACCCTGCTCTTAGAGGATAGAAAGTTAGATGATTAGAAGTTAGAAATAAAGCCTCCTGCTTCGCATAGAAAAGCAGATATCCCCTCCCCCCGATAAACAGAATTTCCCCTAATTCGCCCTTGACAAACCTCGCTTGCAGATGTAT
Organism: uncultured Clostridia bacterium; assembly: GCA_947588805.1. Classification (GTDB taxonomy): domain Bacteria; phylum Bacillota; class Clostridia; order Oscillospirales; family Ruminococcaceae; genus Faeciplasma. The sequence continues at coordinate 3,981 of CANPYR010000023.1, read as the reverse complement.
AATATAAATAACGACACTTCGGAAAGGAGAACGGGAAATGTCTTTGACCTTACATATCGGAAATATATGGAGAATGATAGTAGTGTTCTTCTCGTCTATCCTCCCGTTCTGCGAAAGCAAGGGCTCTATTTTAATTGCTAATATGTTCCATCTTCGTCTCGTCCCCTCCGGGATAGTTTCCTCGGCCGGCGCGTTTGTCCCGGTCCCGTTTATTCTCAAGGGCGGGCGGTTCGGAGTCCCGGAAAAGACCGAGGATGATATCAAAACCGGGAAACGTGCGTTTTTCAAAAAAATCGTACAGCAGTACGGCTGGATAGCGCTTCTTGCGATCACCGCTATCCCCTGCACAGGCGTTGGGACATGGCTCGGGGCGATAATAGCAAGGGTCGCGGGACTTGATAAGAAGAAAGCTGCGATCGCTATTTTCATCGGAAACTGCATAGCGACGTTCCTGCTCGTAGCGGTTATCGCGGGGGTAAAGATATTGTTTTGAACAGCGCAGGAGCGATCGTATGAAAGTGTTTTCTGTGATAAATTAAAGTCAGCCGGCTTTTGTCAAATGGTAAAATTCAAAATTTAAAAGCATTTGAATCTTTTAGCGTTCAAATGCTTTTTTATTATTTAACATATAAATCATATTCGATTAAAGATGTTGAAAGCGATAAGTGATTATAATACAAGTGCGTTTCCTCCGAAAAAAGAATTCGTATATTTAGTTTATGTGCTTGTTGCGGTATGCTACACAATTACGATTCTGACTTGTGTGGAACGGCTTTTAAGTGCGCCGATAGGCTATGTTCTTTATCCATAAAACTCAAACAGCTCTTCGACTGTTGTATTAAATACTGCGGCAATATCCATGGCGAGCTTCAGCGACGGATTATACTGTCCTTTTTCGAGCCGGATAATAGTCTCACGCCGGACGCCCACAAGCTCTGCAAGCTCCTCCTGCTTCATGTTCAGCCGCGCTCGATGCTCTTTGATCTTCGTTTTCAGCTCAGCCATTATTCATCCTTCTCCTCGATTTCCAGCGCTCTGTCAAAAATTAGAAACAGCACGCTTCGTAAAAAAAGAGCCGCGCAGATGATAATAAGATATCGAGTAGCAGGTATGGGGTGAAAGCGTCCGCGCATATACAACATGACGAGCGCGGCGATCAGAGTCCACATGACGGCAGTATTCGCTTTGGCAAGATGTTGTCTTGCAAGTTCATCATTTTTCTCAAACTTGCCGTCAAAGCATAACACCACTAATATCGGCAAAAAGTGGAACCAGTCGCCCCAGTTGTCCATAAATATGATGATCAGCATGGTGAACAGCGACAATGCGCCAAAAAATGCGTGATATAATCTGAGTGACTTAATTTTGGCTTTCTTTTTCATAACAATCGCTCCTTGATGTGATTTATTTATCTCTTTCTGTTACAAATATATCACTTCAAAGACTTGTTGTCAAGAGAAAAGTGATGAATTTATCACTTTTGTAAAATCTCACAAATTAAGCCATAGTTTTACGTGCAGAGAATACAAAAATGTCTAATCGTTACGGAACATTGTGAGCTGTTGTTTCGGTAATTATTTAGCTTGCCGTATCTGTCTGTCATTGTTTCTTGAAACTTCTATATGCATACTGTTAAAGTGCCGACCGTGAAAGACGACTTCGTCGTTGAATTTAAAAACGTATCTTTCAGATACCCGGGAAGTGAAAATTTCGCAATTAAAAATCTCAATCTTAAAAAACATAAAAATGAAAAGCTATGCATAGTCTGAGCGAACGGTTCCGGCAAAACAACATTCACCAAGCTGCTTACGAAACTGTATTTGCAGACCGAAGGTGAAATACTTCTGAATGGGGTAAACATAGGCGAATATGATAACGATAAGTATCAGAATTTATTTTCTCCGGTTTTCCGGGATTTTGCAAGTTTTTATATGTCGATAGAAAACAATACCGTATTAGCAGGCGATAAGAATCTCGAAAAGCTTGACGCCGTATGCAGGCAGAGCTGGATTTCGGAGCTTGTGGATAAGCTTCATAAAAAATATGATACGCAGGTCGGAAAGTGGTTTGACGACGAGAGATTTGAGCCGTCGGGAGGAGAAGGACAGCGTATCGCAATAGCGAGAGCCTGTTACCGCGACCGCAAAATATTTCTTTTGGACGAGCCTACGGCTGCGCTCGATCCGATGGCCGAGTATGAGATCTATACGCAGTTCGGAAGCATGATAACCGACAAGTGCGCTGTGCTGATAACACACAGACTTTCGGCGGTATATTCATTATATATAATGTATAAGTATATAGGAGAACCAATTATAACGATATTCAAGACGGCAAACTGCAATGACAGATATCATGACTCGCAGTCAAAAGAGAATGTCATAGATTATATATTTAATATGAATAAGATGCCGCATAATTACCGTGGATATTATGGCGTAGATTTTAGAATCCGGAAGAGAGCATGAGGCTTGTGTCATGTTTAGCAAAGCAGGCAGAGTGCAGCTAAGGCATTTTATAATATCATTCGATTTGAGTTAAATTGATTAAAATTGATTGCCCGAAATTAGTAAGCATCATGCCAACTTCATGCTCGGAATCTAAAGAATTTTCAAATTCCTAAATATAACTTTTCAGTATTTTAAACTGTTCACTTGCCCAAACATGATGAATAGGAGCATCAGAAGTCTCCGTTTCAATTATAGAAAGATCAGCATTTTTAAATTGCGGAAATAACGAATCTGACCAATAAGAATTATCCATAAATGTATCTTCTTTCATTTCAACCTTTCGCACAGCGGCAGGATTTCCTCTAACTTTGCGACGATTCGCTTTTGCTCGGCGAGAGTGGAAGGGGGAACACAGAATTTGCAACTTTTTCACTATTCAAATTTTTTACAACCGCTCCGCTAACCTTTCCGTAAAATTGGGCGTACGCATATGCTGAGGAAAGAAGCCAGTATAGATAATCTTGATTAAATACATCAAAAGAAGAGCTGATAAAAAGCCAACCGTCATGAATGCAGCCATCAATCTTCAAAATATATGGTCTTCCAAAGCTCATAGAATTAGTGAGCCAAAAATCACCAGAATGTACCATTCTGCTTTTACAAACACCAGACGGTATAATTTTTTCGGCAGTTGATGTAATATACTTGCCGTTTTTTTCGTATCTCCAAGTTTTATCTAATTTGTTCTGTCAACTGAGGTTGTTAGGTAGTCCTTAATAGGACGAGACGAACCTCCTCTGGCAATTGTGCATACATTTCTGAGCTTAATCCAATCCCATGTCTTTAGAATATCAAAAGCCTTTTCTGGACCTTTTATTCTGTTCTTTCTTCTTCACACGGCGTTCGTTGATTTTGTCCTCTAAAAATAAAAGACTATTTTTATCAATTTCACACTGCCATCCACGAGCTCCCCCTGAATCGCAAGCTGCAAAATGCTGTTTTTAAGTTCTGTGGCGTCATTTTTTATCTTCCTTTTTGATTATCATTCTATATTTTATAATATTGCTCATGTGCTTAATAATTAAAAGTAAATTCAGAAGGATAACCGTAAAGATGTAATATGCTGCACCTGAAAGAATCGCTTTAATGATCGATGCATTTATCGGAAATTTCGGCAGTGATGCCCCCTCAAGAACTATAATTATCAGTCCATATATCATTAAGAATATGCAAAGAACGCTATCAAATATAATTGCGTTTATCGTTTCATTTACAACTTTAGAAGCTCTATTATTTTCCGTTTCGCTTCTATGCGAAAAATCAAAGCCGGAAAGAATGATCAATATTGCAAGCATCATTGGATAAGGTACAATATCTTTCGCAAAAAGAAAAAGGACAAAAATATAGACATGTCCCCGCACTTCCGGTAGAATGAGGTAACCACAAACCATTCGAAACCTGCAAATAAAAGTCAATAGGAAAAATGAAAAAATATATGAAGAAGAAAAAAAGCATAGCAAAGCAGGCGATG
>CANPYR010000022.1 GCA_947588805.1 uncultured Clostridia bacterium | reverse complement strand
GCCAGGATCAAACTCTTAATTATAGTTGTATCCTATAGCACTTTCGTGCTGTAAAATCTCAGATAAATCTGACTTTTTGTTTTATAGTCTTGTCTGACTTCGTTTAATTACTTGGTTACTCAAAGTAATTTTAGGGTCTTGGTTCGTTTCATTGTTCAATTTTCAAGGTACTGTTTTTCGCCCCTTTTTCAAGGGTGCCCGACTATTGTAACACATCTTTTCGTCTTTGTCAAGGGGTTTTTAAAAATTTTTTTAATTTTTTTCGCCCCGGGACTTGACTTCATGTCCTTCATAGCCGACCGTCCTCGCTAACGCCTGTAAAGCTTTTCGCTTTACTTCCTCGCGGGACAGCTTTTGTATTGTACCACCTTTTTCCCCTTTTGTCAAGCCTTTTTCGCAAATTTTTCGGATTTGGTACTTTGCACAACTTTACACGTGCTTTGTTTCGCCGATTTAGGGCGTTTTGACCTCACATCCACCACCTTATATATTATATGCGCATACCCTCATGCCCGACAAAGCTGAATTCAACGCCAAAGTCTTCGCCTTATTCATACGACCTCACGGTTTCGTTTTCTATTTTTTGGTATGTATGTTTAGCGGGGGCCGCCGCATAATAATACCAAAATTCCAAATAATCAAAAACCAAAGGAGAAATCAAAATGAAGCGAAAATTATCATCCTCGGACGCCTTCGCCGATTCTTTACGGAGCCCCCGCTCTTTCTATTATCTGCTGACGGCGTTTGTTATATGTATGTCATTAGTTCATTTGATCTGTCAAAATATTGACCGGCAGGAAGTTCTTTCAAAGATCGGTTCCTCCGGCAAAGAGGTTTCCGCGATCCAGGAGGCGCTTCGGGACCGTGGGCTTTTTACCTCGGATATAACCGGATATTACGGCACCCAGACTCAGGCTGCCGTCCGGAAATTCCAGAAACAGAAGGGTCTTGCAGTTGACGGCATAGCCGGACCCGCTACGCTTTCGGCGCTCGGGATAAGCATAGGGTCGGCCCCCGAAGCTACCGAAGCGAATGTAAATCTTCTTGCGAGGATAATCTCCGCGGAAGCGCGCGGAGAGCCTTACACCGGGCAGGTAGCGGTAGGAGCGGTCGTACTGAACCGCGTCGGACATCCCTCGTTTCCGGATTCTATCGCGGGAGTGATATATCAGAAGGGCGCGTTTACGGCGGTAGACGACGGGCAATTCTGGGAGCCTGTCTCGGATTCCGCTTACAACGCCGCAAGGGACGCGCTAAACGGCTGGGACCCTACCGGCGGCGCGATATATTATTACAACCCGAAGAAGACCTCGAATAAGTGGATACGGTCGCGGCCGGTCATTACTACTATCGGGGACCACCTGTTTTGCAGCTGACGGGGCGTAAGAGTGAAAAAGGGACGGAGGGAGCGTTGTGCTCCTGCCGTCCCGTCTCTATTTCGTATGCCCCATCTTCCCTGTTCCCCCCTCATTACCCCGCCATGAAGAGTCCTATCTCCGCGATATTCGCAAGGCCTTCGCCGCCGTATTCCGACGCGTGGGCTACGTCATACCTTATATATCTGTACTCAAGCTCCTTGCCGAGGAAAATATAATTCATCCCCGCCGCAGGAGCCGACGAAACCGTATAGATCTCCTCCCAGCTTTCGCCGTCCGTCGATCCGTAGAACCGCCCGCCGAGCATCCTCTGCTCAAATCCCCCGCGCGGCGCGAACGCGAAAACATTGAAGCTCTTGCTCTTTTTAAGATCAAGCTCCGCCCATCCCCCGGAAACTCCGTCGAAGAATGTCGCGGGATCGCCGTCGGCAACATTTTCCGCTATGTCGGAGGAATTGTTCCACGGGTCCGAACCGCTCACCTTTGCGCCTTTTATCGATACCTCTTTAAGCTTTACATCCCCCATCTCGCAGCCGGAAAGCACATAAGTAGTGATCGAGTTTGCTTTAAGCTCCGCGATAAATCCCCCGTCGTAACAGGAGATATCCGAAAGCTTCGCCCACTGCTCGCCGTCCTCGGAGCCGCCGCTCGTTCTTGTCGCGCTCGCTTTTCGCCCTATTTTTGTAAATTGGCTGAGATCGATGTTTGCAATCTTATCCTTCGCCGTGCGGTTCATAACTACCAGCGAAAGGCTTCCCGTATCGGTATCTATCGCCGCAAGACTGTCGCCGCCGCAGTGGATAAGCTTCATCCCGGGACGGATAAATCTCGTGAACTGCCCCATGCCGTAATACTTCTGAGTTAAAATTATATCGTCGTTATCGTGATCCGCGACCGCAAGCCCCCAGAACCCGCCGTTTACGTCTACCATCCCCTTATCGGCGTTTCCGTTCCTGCCCTCTTTTGAGATGTGATTGTCTATAGCCTGCCACATCACCCAAGCGGACGGAGTAAGAGCGTTTATGTCCGAGATTATCTTCCCGCCGAGCCAGAGCGCCGAGCCCATCTCGCCCGCGTTTTCGCCTGCGGTCCCGTTTCCGTCAACCTCGCTCATCCAGAGCTTGAATCCCTCCGACTTGGCAAGAGCTCCGAGTTCTCCTATCCTGTCGGTCCCGTAGGTATGAGTATTTATCCTTCCGATCAAAGAACGCGCTTCGTCGGAATATTTCCTGTATTCGTCGATCTGCCCGCCGGTATTGGTCTCGTCGCTTGCGGATATGATAACGTTTTCAAGGCTGTAATTCTTCATAGCTCTTGATAGCTCGGTGATGATCTTAGACTGCGCGTCTCCCGCGTCGAAGTGGCACCCCTCCTGCTTGTAGCTGTTAGCGCCCCAGAAATTTGTGTTCGGCTCGTTCATCGGAGCCACACTGGTAACTGTTATCCCGAGCTTATTCTGGATATAGTCGGTCACATATGCAAGATAGTCCGCAAAATCTCCGAAGCTTTCCTCTTTAAGGTTATTTTTATTGGGATCAAACCCGCCTGAGGAGCAGCCCGATACCGTCATGAAGTACGGAGGCGAATTGGAAAACACCTCCACAAGGGCGTTATCCCCCGCCGCTTCGAAGCATCTTTTCAGGACGTTCAGCTGATCCCTGTCCGCTTCCTCGTCATAGCTGAAGCCGCCGGTTTTTTCATCATATACCGCCCAGCCCGGCACTGCGGAATCGGTTCTTGTGATATGCTTATGCGAAGGATCGTCGCCGCCGCCGATGTTATATCTCATTATATTCATCCCAAGACCCGATTCGCCGAAGAAGAGATCCGCAGACTTCTGAGCGAGCGAGTCGGAATACCCGAGACGGTTCGCCCACCAGCAGAGACTCGTTCCCCAGCCGTCGAAGGTAAAATCATCGACGTTAAGAGGAGAGACCGTGATCGTGACGTCAGCATTCACATCCGACGGCGTTTGACCTGTAAAAGGCTCCGAGACCTCGCCGTTTCCGGCGTTTTCACCCGAAGGCGCAGTCCCGCCCGCCGAGCAGCCGAACATATAAAACGGCATACTGAGTCCAAGAATTAGAGAAAGGATTCTTTTAAAGATTGACATGTTAATACCTCCCGGAAGTTTAGGGTTTAAGGATATTATAACGCATTCTACGGGAAAATGCAAGTGGCGCGGAAGGGCAGATGTGGCCAAGGCGGCCACATCAAGAATACAGAAGTCAGAAGTCAGATGTCAGAACTTCAAGGCGTCGCCTATGGCGACGATTTTAAAAATAATGAATAATGCGGGCGATTTAGACACTCCCGGAAGGGCAAGAAGTCGGAGGTCGGAATTACGACGCGTACGGAAGGCTCCATCCCCCTCCAATTTATTTTTTTCCAAAAAATATTTACAAACGCCGGAAAAAGTAGTATACTGTACTCGATAACCTATACTAAGGAGGATATATCATGAAATTCGGCTACTTTGACGACGAAAATCGGGAATACGTTATCACCGAGCCTAAAACTCCCTACCCTTGGATAAATTACCTCGGCTCGGACGGCTTCTTCGGACTTATATCCAATACCGCCGGGGGATACTGCTTCTACCGCGACGCAAGACTCAGACGTATTACCCGCTATCGCTATAATAACGTCCCTATCGACATGGGCGGCCGCTACTACTATATCAACGACGGCGGCGCAGTCTGGAGCCCGTCCTGGTCTCCGGTAAAGCGCGATCTTGAAAGCTATTCCTGCCGCCACGGTATGGGCTATACCGTGATAACCGGAGAAAACGCCGGGATAAAAGCGGAGACAACTTATTTCGTCCCGGTCGGCTATAACGGCGAAGTCCATAAGCTCCGCGTTACGAATACCTCCGCTCAGGAAAAGACCTTCTCGGTTTTCAGCTTCGTGGAGTGGTGCCTTTGGGACGCAAACGACGATTCCGCCAACTTCCAGAGAAACTTCTCAACAGGCGAGGTCGAGATCGAAGGCTCGACGATCTATCATAAAACCGAGTACCGCGAGAGAAGAAATCACTACGCGTTCTTCCACTGCTCCGAAAAGATAACCGGCTTCGATACGTCACGCGAGGAATTTTTAGGGCTCTATAACGGCTTCGAGCGCCCCGACGCGGTCTTTTCGGATAAGCCCCGCTGCTCCGTAGCGCACGGCTGGTCGCCGATAGCTTCCCACCGCGTAGAGCTGACTCTTAAGCCGGGCGAAGTCAAAGAAATGGTGTTTATCCTGGGATACGCTGAAAACCCCGCCGACAGAAAATTTAATCCCGACGGCAGTATCCGCAAGGAAAAAGCTCATGAGATGATAGAAAAAATGAATACTCCCGAAAAGGCCGATAAGGCTTTTGCGGAGCTTAAAGAGTACTGGGACGGACTTCTTTCTCAGTTCGCTCTCAAGTCGCCGGATCCCCGCGCGGACAGAATGGTAAATATCTGGAATCAGTATCAGTGCATGGTGACGTTTAATATGTCGCGCTCCGCTTCTTATTTTGAAAGCGGAATAGGCCGCGGGATGGGCTTCAGAGACTCTAACCAGGATCTTCTCGGCTTCGTCCATCAGATCCCGGACAGAGCGCGCGAGCGGCTTATAGATCTCGCTTCGACTCAGATGCCGGACGGAACCTGCTATCATCAGTACCAGCCTCTGACCAAAAAAGGCAACGGCGAAATTGGCGGCAACTTCTCCGACGACCCGCTCTGGATGATCCTTGCGGTCGCTCAGTACATAAAAGAGACCGGGGACTGGGGAATCCTTAACGAAAGCGTTCCCTACGATAACGATATCTCCCTCGCGCGTCCTATGATGGATCATCTTACCATGAGCTTCCGTCGCGTAGCTGATAATCTCGGTCCTCACGGACTTCCGCTTATACAGCGCGCGGACTGGAACGACTGTCTTAATCTCAACTGCTTCTCCTACGAATCCGGCGAGAGCTTCCAGACTACCACATCCAAAGACGGCAAGGTAGCGGAATCGGTCCTTGTCGCCGCGATGTTCACGTTTATCATCCCGGAATATATCAGGATCTGCCGCCACGAGGGGCTTGACTCCGAAGCCGAGGAAGCGATAAATGAAGTAAAGCGGATGGCAGACGCTATCATGCGCGACGGCTGGGACGGGGAATGGTTCTTAAGAGCGTACGACGATTTCGGGAGAAAGGTCGGCTCAAAGGATTGCGAGGAAGGAAAGATCTTTATCGAGCCGCAGGGCTTCGCGGTGCTTTCGGGTCTCGGAAAGGAATCCGGGAAAAATTTAAGAGCGCTTGAAAGCGTCAGGAAATATCTTGACTGCGAGCGGGGACTGGTCCTCAACAATCCCGCATACACAAAATACTACGTCGAATACGGCGAAATATCAACCTATCCGCCGGGCTATAAAGAAAACGCCGGGGTGTTCTGCCACAACAACGCGTGGATAATCTGCGCGGAAGCTTTCGTCGGCCACGGCGATCGGGCGTACGAATACTATTCAAAGATCGCGCCGGCGTTTTTGGAAGACATTTCCGACCTTCACAAGACCGAGCCGTACGTATACGCGCAGATGGTTGCGGGCAAGGACGCGCCGGAGGGGAAGATGGGCGAAGCGAAGAACTCCTGGCTCACAGGGACCGCCGCCTGGAATTTCGTCGCGATCTCGCAGTACATCTTAGGGATAATCCCCGACTACGACGGTCTTAAGATCGACCCGTCGATCCCGTCGGAGTGGGAGGGATTCGAGGTTTCAAGGCTCTTCCGCGGCGCGAGGTATAACATCTCGGTGAAAAATCCGGCGGGAGTCTGCAAGGGCGTAAAGTCTATAATCTGCGACGGCGTTCGGATCTCCGGAAATATTCTTCCCGTATTTTCCTCCGGCGAGCATGAGGTAGAGGTAACGCTCGGGTAGGGATTTTTAGGGGATTTATCTGCTCAGGCGTCTATGATTTTACATAATTCGGCGTTACCCGGAAAATAAATATTGATAAAAAATACTCCCGTCTGCTGTTTTGGCTGACGGGAGCTTTTCACAATTACGCGTGGTATAGGCGGCAAAAGTGTTGAAAAAGCTGTTGAAAATGTTGATAAGTCGGCTGTTTGAGGGGCGATTTTTGCGAATGGGGTAGGAAGTTTTCAACAACGGGGAGGAGATAGGGCGTGGATAATTACCCGCGGGAATATGATTAGAGGGTTAGCGATTGACGGATCGTGAGACGCGGGCGAGTGGATTTGTGGGAGAGGAGTATTGGTTTAAACGCAAATCATTATAACCCCCATCTGATAATCTGACCTCTGACTTCTAACCTCGGACATCTTTCTCCCTCCCTCTTGATTTTTTCGGAATTACAGTGTATAATATAAACATAACGACTGTAATTATCAAAATCAAGCGGCGCACGCCATGTCTTTGGCGTTCAGGACTTCGATCGCGCGCCGCGGCTGCTGTGTTTCGTGCCGGGAGGCGAACTTATGAACAGGCTTTTTTCCGAATATATCGAAAACGTTAAAAAAATCTCCGAGTCTTCTAAGATCTCCGTCTCGCCGGAGACGGTGGAAGATAAGGCGATCGAAGCCGTCCGGAAAAATTCGGCGAATATCTTTTCTCTTCATGCAAGAAACGACGAGATCCTTCAAAAACTCGTCTTCTCGAAAAATCCCGAGAATATGAGCGCTGAGGAAGCGTATGAGCTCGCGGAGTTCGCGGATACTCTCGGAAGAATCGACTACCCTCTTTTCTATCGCGTGTACCTGCTCTGCAGCCGGTACGCGGAGCTTAAGGGGGATAAAAAGCTTTTCATCAGATCCTGCTACTGGATGTCTATCGCACTTTATTATCTTAAGATCCAGCGCCCCGATATCGGGATAGATCTTTTTACCGCGCGCGTCGCGGAGTACATCAATAAAGTCATAGAATTTGTCCCGGAATATGACTCCTTCGACGACGAGGATACTAAAGGGTATCTTATCCGCTCCCACGCTAACAGAAGGCTCGTTCCGGAATATTTCAGCAAGGACGGAGAGTACTCGTACGGCGGCGAGCTTTCCTTTGCTTGGTATACAAGATATCGGGATATGATACACGAAACCGTAAAGCTTGTTACGGATCCCGAAAAGCAAAAGGGCGCTCCCGGGCTTCCTTGGGATACATATCTTTATATCACAGCTCAGGCTCTTACTTCTCAGGTCTCAAAGCTTCGCAGCAGTATCATGACCGACGAGGAATACGACGAAACGGCCAAAGAAGTCCTGATGGCTGCGGAATATGTGTACGCGATAGACTCCGAGCGCGCCGAAAAAACCGGAAGACCGATATCTGCGGAATCAAAATACCGCTATTTCTCCGCTAAATATCACAGCGGTCTTATCACTCCTTCCGAGCTTATGCAGGAGCTTGCGGATCTTTATTCCGGAGCCGCGCCGAATGATTTTACATCCGCGGGGATTTTTGCAAATTTACGCGTACCGCTTTATATGCAGTTTTATTCCGAATTCCTTGACAACGAGGGGCACTTCAAATTCGATCCCATAATGCAAAAGGCGCGCGACGGGATCTCGGACTATCTCACCCTCATCCCGAGAAACCAGTACGCGAACGAGGTCAGCTTAAACCTGCGCGAGACGCTTTTATACCGTTCAAAAAATCATACCACCTACCGCCAGCAAGTTCTTGAATACATCCTCGCCTGCCACCCGCCTACATATATCCACTCCCACATGGTCGCATGGCTTGCAGAGACTCTGTTTTTGGAGCTCTGCGATAAAAATCCGGAATGCTTAAGAGGGATTTTAGGCGTTGAGAATGTCGAGACGATAGTGAGCGGAAAGGAGCGCTTTGCGATAACCGTTCGCCAGTGCGGACTCTATCACGATATCGGAAAGTGCATGATAATAGATCACATCGGAAACTACTCGCGAAGCCTTACAGATGAAGAATTCGACGTTATAAAGATCCATCCTCAGCTCGGCTCCGACCTGTTAAAGAAATTAGGCGGCTTTGAGGATCACGCGAGCGTAGCGCTCCTTCATCACAGATACAGCGACGGCTCGGCGGGATATCCCGAAAACGCCGCGCCTATCCCAAGGCGCGTAAGAAAGATCGTAGATATAATCACGGTGGCCGACTCTCTCGACGCGGGCACAGACAACATCGGCCGGTGCTTCAACGCTCCGAAGGACGTTAAAACCCTCTGCAGCGAGCTCCGGCAGGGTTCCGGGACGAGATATTCCCCCGAGGTGACGGCGCTCTTTGACGACGAGGAGTTCTGCGACCTTCTTGAAGAAGCTCTTGAAGCCCAGCGGCGCGACATTTACTATGAGACCTACGCCGAGATCGGCGGCGCGGAATAAATTTTTATGCCGAATATATTCGGAAAGGATAATCCTGTAAATTTTTAGGATAATTAGGGACGGAAAGAGCGGATTCAGAGGTAAATATATACAAAAATCTGCAATTTTTCTGCGCGAATTTGTGAAAATATACAAAGTTACTTCAAACGCCTTGATTTACTCTTGACATTTTAGAAAAAATGGTATACACTTTAAATTGATAAATCAATTTGGAATTTATGAAATTACCAATTTGATGTATCGTGATGGCACCATCGGCTCCGTTAGGGCCGATGGTTGTTTTTTGGGGGAAAGAAGCGGGGGAGCGGGAGTTGCTGGCTCTTATGTAATTACTGCTGACCGCGACCGACCTGCCGACTCTACCGCGAATCTCGCCGCCGCTGGCGCGACCTGTTTCATAGCGGGATGAAAGATAGGTACAGGGGGGTGTAGTTGTATTTCGCTCTGCCTTCCTGTCATGAAAATGAAAAACAGAAGCAGAAAGCTGTAGGCAAATTTAAGTCGTAGCTCCGAGCTAACGCCGAAGCAGACTGACCTTAGGCTTTCTGCTTCTTTTTTTATTTTGTGCAGTAGAAAGGCCGGGCTTACTAAATCTACGCCTTACTACTCCTATCTTTCGCTTTCTGCAAAAGGCAAGCTTGCATAAGCGGCGGCGAGATTCGCTGCTTTTCTGCGGAATCACTACCGACTGCGCCCACCAAACTTGCCGGGTTTTGTCCGTGAGACAACCGAGACTGTCGTTTTTGTCGAGGGCGGTCGAACGGGAACAAAACCGGCAATGTTTTCCCGCCCTTCCCCGCGAATCCCGCCGCCGCACGGGGCTTCTGCTTCTGACTTTAGTATTCTACAGTCATAAAGCTTCATAAATTGAACCGATAGTTTTCTGCCGCTATTTTTACTTTGTGCGCACCCCCCGGTTGGTCAGTTTTGACAGCATTAGCTGTCAAAAGGGGAGACAGCCTGCGGCGTCTCCCCGGGCCCCTCTTTGGCGATACGCTTCGCTTATGGGGTGTTTCGCGCCTGCGGGCGCGACCAGGTGGTCGTTGCGATTTCTGCCCCCGGACACCTGCGGCCTTTTGAGGAAAGGCCGACGAAACCTTTTTAATTCCCTCTCTCCCCCGCCCAAAAATTTTTCCTCTCCCCATGCAACTTTTTCCCCTCCAACTTCGTTTTATATACAAACGCCCTCGTTCCTCGTTACCAAATATTAACCGAATTGTAACCGCTCTGTTCTTGATTTCCAAAAATCCGACGGTATAATATTACTTATAACCCCACGGACAAGTTCAGCGCGTCCACGAAAGGAGTAGAAAAAATGAAAAATATCCGAAAACTGTTATCTCTAATCGCAAGCTTTACACTGATCTGCGCCCTGCTTTCTTCCTGCGGCGGCGTTGATAAGTCCTCAAACTACGCAGCGAACGGCTTCGCTCAGTCTGCAGCTCCAGAAGCCGCTTACGACGAATTCTTGGATTATGATTACGGCTGGGACTCCGTCGAGGAAATGCCGGCGGAGGCGGAAGAGCCTATCGCCCCGAATCCGAATACGAATACGGTAGGGAATCCCGGAAAATCTTCGTCCGAAGCCTCTTCGGAGGATTCCGGGGACAAGATCATCAAAAACGGCTTTCTCTCGGTTGAAACGCTCGGTTTTGACAAGTTCATAAGGGATCTCGAAGCTTCCGTCGCTACATACGGAGGATATGTCGAAAATTCCTCCTGCCAAGGCTCGGTGAACTACCGCTCGGCGAACTATACCGTAAGAATACCGTCGCAGAAATACGACAGCTTTATAAGCGAGGTCGGAACGCTCGGCACGGTCACATCTTCAAACGAATCGATTGAAAACGTAACGCTTCAGTATGTTGACATAGAAGCCCGTCTTTCGGCGCTTAAATCCGAGCGAGACAGCTTCATGGCGCTGATGGATAAAGCGGAGACGATAGACGAGATCCTACAGATCCAGAGCTATCTCACGGATGTGAACTACCAGATCGAAAGCTACACGTCCCAGCTTAAAACTCTTGCGAACAAAGTGAGCTACTCGACGGTGCAGCTTGACATATACGAGGTCGCGAGGATCACTCCCGAAGCCCCTAAGACGGTAGGCGAAAGGATAAAGACCGGCTTTTCCGAGAGCGTATACAACGTCGTCGAAGGTCTTAAGAGCTTCTTTGTGACAGTGATAGTATCGCTTCCGTATCTTGCGGTTTACGCGATAGTTATCGCGATAATCGTCACGGCGATAGTGTTGATCCTCAGAGCGAGCCGCAAAAGGCAGGAGAAAAAGATTGAAGCGTACCGCCGCGCGAAAGAGCAGGCTCAGAACGACGGAGAGAATGCGGGAAAGTGAGGGGAGATGAAGTCGCCGAGGAATGGGCGAGGAAGGATCCGGCGGTTTGCGACGAGCTTTCGTGGGGAAGTTAAAAATACGGGGCGGGGAATAAAGATATAGATATTGGATTATTCTGCGACCGGCTTTCTTAAGGGGAAGACGGTCGCAGAATGCTGTATATGGCGGGGGATTGGCGGGAGAGGGTGGGAGCAGTTGGAAGTGATTACATGAGAGGCAGCGAATCCCGCAGTCACAAGTCTCTGCTTCTAATTATCATGCTGTATATATAGCCATCCAACTACAGTATTTTTGACAGCAGAGCTGTCAAAAAGGGGAGACGCTCGTCGAGCGTCTCCCCGTCCTGCGCTTGCTTACGCTAAGAGGTTTCGCGGTCTGCGGGCCGCGGCCAGGGGTCGTTGCGATTAAAACTCTTTGAAAGGCTCCTGCGGAGCCTTGAAAAGCAAGTTTTAACGCTACGATTTCAGCCATTTGGAATCCTGCGGCCTTTTAGGAAAGGCCGGCGAAACCTTGTTAATCCCCCCCTCTCTTCCTCTCTATTCTCCGCCCGCGCAAAGGAAAACAGCCGGCCGCAAGCGACCGACTGCCTTCCGAGAGGGAAAAAATGAAAACAGCGCACTAAAAAATGCTGGAAGAGGGCTTTGTTTTGCCGCAACCGTTTGCAGCTTCCTTTTTTCCTTGTGCCTTCCTTGGAAGCCCGAGTCTCAGAAGACAGAGACTCGCTCTGCCTTCCGGGTCGGACCCTGCGCTTTTTATCGCGCATAGAAAGGGAAAAAATATGAAAAAGCAATGAAGATGTCTGGATTAAGATACCGGAAAAATATACCGACTTAGTGTAATATCATTGCGCAGATTTTAGACGGGGGATATTAGGGTCTCCCCCTCCGACCCCGGAACGGTATTACCGTCCCTTTTATCAACGTGGATTATTGCGGGTCCGGAGAAGCTTCGGAAAGCACTACCTCAACGTCGAAGCTCTTTCCGCTTGAAGCTCCCCAGTCGCTCATTGACGTCCTGTATATCGTAAGCGTTACCGTATCGCCGACCTTGAACTTGTTTTTGATCTCGTTGAGCTCGTTCATCGACGTTATTGTTTCGCCTTCGATCCCGATTATAACGTCCTCGGGCTGTATCCCGGCCTTCTGCGCGCCGGAGCCGTCCACTACGGAGTATACGAGCACTCCCCTCGGAACGTTCCAGTAAAGCGACAGGATTTCCGTTACATCCTTGCCGGATATCCCGATACTCGGCCTTCCGATCACATACCCGTACTCGACGAGATTCTTAACTATCGGAAGCGCTTCGTCTATCGGTATCGCAAACCCGAGACTTTCCCCGTATGTCGAATCGATTTTTGCGGAGGTGATCCCGATTACCTGCCCGTAGGCGTTAATAAGCGGACCGCCTGAGTTTCCGTTATTTATAGACGCGCTTGTCTGTAAAAGCGTCATAGTGTTGTCTTCTACCGTTACGGTCCTGTTGAGTCCGGAGATTATCCCGGTAGTCATAGTCCCGTACAGATCGAATCCGAGAGGGTTCCCGATCGCTATCGCAAGCTCTCCAATCCTTAAATCTCCCGATTTTCCGAATTCAACCGGCGTAAGATCCATACCCGAGGGATCGACCTTCAGAACGGCTATATCCGACTGAGAGTCGGAGCCGATGACTTCGGCTTCGTATTCGTTCATGTCGCCGTCTACTACCATAACCGTCTGGCCGCCCTCGATAACATGGGCGTTGGTTAAGATGTATCCGTCCTCGCTGATTATAAATCCTGTGCCGAGCTGGGTGCCGCGCGAAACCTTTGCGGATACCCCGACCACCGACGGGCTGACTTTATCGTATATGTCCGGGATCTTCATGGCGTCGTCGGGCGTTGCGAGCTGTTCAAGAGTCGGGAAGTCGCGCAGCTTGGTTCTTCCTGCGTTTACCTTCTCCTCGCCGTCCGCGTTCTCGTCCAGCGTGTTCTGAAGATTCTCGTCGGAATCCTCTACCGTCTCATCCTCGGCGTTGTTAGTAAACTGATGCTCTTCTATCGGGACCTTTGAACGGATATTATCGCTTCCGTTAAGCTCACGCTCGGTCCTGTTTATATAAGTGTACGCAGATATCGAAACCACCGATATCACAAATACCGAAAGCACCGCCACTATAACCGCAAGTATCGCTTTTCCGCGGCCTTTTTTCTTCTGCGGCGGCTGCGGAGCGTATACGTATTCGTTGGTCTGGGGCTTGTAGTATCCCTGCGACGGCTGGCGGTATGGATTCTGATACTGCTGCTGAGAATAATTATAGTTATAGTTATAATTATTATTGTAATTATTCGGCTGGGAGCCGTACTGACGGAAGTTCTGATTGGGGTTTCCTTGCTGCGGCGGGATAAACTGAGCGTTTTGCGGCTCGGCCTGCCATATGACCTCCGCTGCCTTCGGATTTTCATTCGCTCCGGCGTTTTCCTGCGGGGCTTTGGTAACGGTCACGTTCTCGCTCCACATATCCGGAATTTTTTCTTCTTCGGGGGCGGCGCTTATATTTTCTGTCTCTTTTTCTCCCGCCTTACCCTCGGCGGCTTCATAACCCGCTTCTTGATTTTCATCCTTCTTGACTTCAAAACTCTCCGCGTTCTCTGCGGTATTATTTTCCGTAGGCTCCGCGTCCGGGACTTCGCTCTTTTTCTCTTCGGTATTTTCTGTCTCGCCGACGCCTTCGCTGTCTATATTTTGCATATCAAATTCACCCATTTGTGTTTACCTCCAAAACCGTAAACTGTTCGAGCCGTATGCGCCGCGTTGTTTCTATGCTTAAATAGTAACCTATTGATGTGAAAACTGTATGAAAGAAAGCGGAATATTTGACGATTAACATGTTGATTGTTTTTGTAGATTCAAAGATTTTTCGGTCTTCTTACCCGCTTTCACAGCCTATTATACCCGCAAATTCCCAAAATAACCAAAAAAATCAGGTCCCGAAAGACCTGATCTTTATATCGCTTTAACCCTTTACCTCTAAATGCGCGTCGGACTGAGAATCTATCTTTCCGTCCGGATCTGTGACGGTCATGATATATTCTCCCTCCTGCTCGGGGGCGTTGACGGTATTTTTCTTCCCGTCGGCTTCAAGACAGGACTGCGCGGGATCGTTTTTATCAAACGCCGAAAGTCCCGAAGGCGCTATCCATAGAGTATATCCCTCCGGCAGAGTCTCGCTTAAAACTATCTCCGCGCCGGGCGATACCGACATATTATCCGGCAGAAGCCTGTTTGCGGCGGTTACTTCGGCGGTGAAGCTTATTTTTTCCTCCCCGCCGGGACCTGCGAGCGTGAGCTCATGCTCTCCCGCTCGGCTTCCGTCTATTTCGTATCCGTCCGAGATATTTTCTCCGTCAAGCTTCGCCGTATATCCTTCCTTGATCTTTATTACGAGCGGCTTCTGATTGGATACGGTATATGAAGCTCCGTCCCTTACGTTCGCCCCGGAACCCGTATCTCCCGCGTAGACGGTAAACGTGCTCTCGTTAGAGATCCTTCCGTCCGCGTATTCTATGTATAATTTATACTCTCCCGGCTCGTCCGGAATCTTTATCGACTTCTCGTTTCCTTTGGCGCAGGTTACGGTCCCGCTCTCCGAAAATTCCGTCGTTCCCGAAGGCGCGAGCCATACGGTATCGTCCGCCGAGAGAAGTCCTCTTCTTGGCAGCATATCCGAGCAGGCGATAGAAACGTTTGAAGCAAGCTCGTAATAGTCGTCCGGCATCACGTCTTTGGATACCATCCCCACGTATTCGTCCTCAAGACCGGAGTATAACACCACCTCGTACCCCTCCACGGGCCAGATATAGTCCGCGTTCACATACTGTTCAAGCGTGCAGTTAGGCGCGGTGGTCTCGGACCTGTCGGTATTCGAGAAGCCGTTTGTAACTATGCAGTCGTGCTTTCTCATCCAGTCGTTAAGCTCGTACACGTTTCTTATAGTATTAGTCACGACGTTATGATCAAACTCTATAAACGCCGAACCCTCGTCCGGGTGGAAGCCGTTTACCATCCGCGAGCCGTTAGCCGCTGTGGGCTTTCTGAAACAGTTTATATAGTTATAAGTCATCTCGGTCTTCTCCGACCAGTCCTCGTTTCCTTGCTGGCCGAGGGTATATATCCCTCCCGCGTCCTGAAGGACCGAGCAGATCTCTTCTACGCGGTTATAGTTTACGTGGTTGAATCTTGAAGTCGTCGTAGGCTGTCCCGGAAGCTGCGCGCCGTCGGTGCCGTCGAAGTTGCACCAACCCCAGCCTATTGACATCCCGCTGTAGGAGCATTTATAGATGAAGTTATGCTCAACCGTGAGATTATAGGTGAAGAATGAAGTTATAGGCGAATTTCCGGGGAAGAAATAGCAGTTCTCTAAAAGATAGTTGTTCTTTACCGTTATGTTTTTAGGAACGGACTCGGTCCCGAACGGGAATTTCTCCTTATCCGGCCCCGCGCTCGTTTCGGATACGCGCTGCTTTTCGGTATCGTTTTCGTATATGTGCTGCAAATGCCCGATCACTATCCCGGCTCCTCCCGTGTAGCCGATGAAGTTTCCCGTCACGTCGCAGTCGTTCACGTCGTTTTCAAGATGGATCCCGAGATATCCCGTCGATTCAAACCCGCCGTTTATGAAATCCACGTTTCTTGCCGAAGACAGATGGACCGCCGCGGGAGCTACGTCGAAAGCGCGGTAGAGGTCGTTATGCCACATTATATCCGAAAATTTCGTATATACCGTGCAGCCCTGAGTGGTGGCGTTTCCGTGGGAGCCGTCAAGCTCGTATAAATTCCAGTCGGAGTACGCAAAGGTGAGCCCGTCGAAGATGATGTTCTCCGCGTACTTTTTCATAGGCTCCGAGCCGGAGATCTCAATCAGCTTCTCAAGCTCCGGGATCACCACCTGAGCGGTATTTATATCTTCTCCCTCGCGCGGGATGTAATAAAGCGTGGAACCCGCCTGATCGAAGTAAAACTGTCCCTCGCTGTCGAGCCATTCAAAGACGTTCACAACGTCGTTTTTGCCCTCGGGGTTATAATTTGTGTTCCATCCCAAATTCTGCGCTATAGCCGCGTAGGGCATCTGGAAATTGACCTTCGTATCGCCGTCGTCGGTAAGCTCCAAGGACTCCGCGCATACTGTCGCTTTAACCCAGGTGGAGCCGGATTCAAGCTCGATATTTTCCGGGTTAGGAGTATCTACGGGAAGATTGAACGAAGCCGGGAAGACGTTTCCGGTCTTAAGATCGTTTGTAGAAGATATCCATGCCCAGTCGGCCTGACCTGCGGTTATGAAATAAAATCCCGTGGAATATTTCGGAGTCGCGCTTCTTCTGGTCATCGAGGCCCGCACGCCGTTCACATATATCGCTCTTAGCTTTTTATCGCGCTCAAGACGCGCTTTATACGCGGTGAGCCCCTCGGGGAGCCAGTCTACCTCCGTCGCTATTTCCCAGTCTCCCTCAAATATCTCCCCGCCGCTTATTATAGGGTGAGCGCCCTCGGCCGCGCGGTATATAACCGGAGCTTTTTCGGTCCCGGAATCGTTTTCGTCAAACGTCAGAGTCTCGCTGAGCTGATAAAATCCGTCCGCGATCTCTACCGCCACTCCGTCCTTTGATTTTACGTTTCTTACCTCTTCCTTCGCTCTTTGGATAGTCGCAAAAGGCGAAGCCGCGCTTCCGTCGCCCTCGGTATCGCTTCCGCTTGGGGATACGTATATGACCTTATCCGGCTCCGGGACCGATTCGGAAGCTCTTTCTTCGCTTCCTCCCGAGCACCCCGAAAAGATCCCTATGCATATAGCCGCGGCCGCGACAATGGCGAGCGATTTTTTCTTCTTCATAATAATTCCTCCAAGTATTTGTAAGTCCGAGTAAATTTTAAACTTGCCTATTTATTTTTTGAACCCCTTTAGCTTCACGCCCGAGAGGACGTTTGTATCGAACGCGTAGGTTATCTTTCCGCGCTCACGTTCCCGCTTAAGAGCTAAAGCTATCATTTCATCCAAAAGCTTCGGATATTTTATCCCGGCGGGTTCCCAGAGATAGAAGCTCAAAGAACCAGGGATACTGTTTATCTCGTTTAGGAATATCTCCCCGGTATCGGAATCGATCATGAAATCTATTCTGGAAACTCCCGAGCAGCCGAGGGCTTTGAAAGCTCTCACTGCGTAGTCCCGGATTTTTTCCGCAGTCTCTTCGTCTATATCCGCGGGTATTATCCTCTTGGTGGAAGCCATCCCCTTAGAGCCGGAGGCTTTTGAGCTTCCGAGATATTTGTCCTCATAGCTTAAGATCTCGTCGCTCCCTACCGGTCTTTCGCACACCGACGGCCTTGCTTCGTTTTTATCTCCTAAAACCGAGCAGTTTATCTCTTTGAGATTTACGATCGCGCGCTCTATAAGTATCCTGTCCGCGTACATGAACGCTTCTTCTACCGCTTCCGTAAGCTTTTCACGGCTGTCGGCCTTTGAAATTCCTACCGAGGAGCCGAGATTCACGGGCTTCACTATCACGGGATAGCCAATTTTTTTCTCGACCCCGTCCGCGATCTTATCCATATCCGACGCGTCCTCGGAATCAAATACCAAGCAGTCGAGAACCGGTATCCCGCTCTCGCGGAAAATAAGCTTCATCGCGTATTTATCCATCGAAAGAGCCGCGGATAAAACGTCGCAGCCGGCGAACGGAACGCCTATCATATTAAGATATCCGGCTAAAGTCCCGTCCTCGACGTTTGTTCCGTGGACCACCGGAAGAGCTACGTCTATATAGCTTACCAGCGGCTTCTGAAACATCTTCGGCGCGGTTCTTATCACCGCAGGGCGGCCGTCTATTCTTGCAAACGTAACCCGGAAGCTCTCGGAAAGAAGCGTCTTTATATCCTTATACGCTTCGATATCCCCTATTCTTTCGCCGCAGTACATCTCCCCGGATTTTGATATGTATACCGGAAGAACGTCGTATTTTTCCTTATCGAGCGACTGCTCGGCCTGAAGCGCCGATATCACCGATATTTCATGCTCCACCGACTTGCCGCCGAAAATAAGCGCAACTGTTGTTTTCATCCTGATTTCTCCTTCGCAGTTTAATTTTATCAGTAATTGTCCGGAAGATCGTTTTCAAGAAGTATTATCTTGTTCTTCTCGGGCAGAGAGTATATTTTATTCATCGCTTCCCTTAAAGTATCTGCGATAAATATTTTTTCTTCGTCCATTCCTCCGCTTAGAAGTCCCTCCCTTATGGCTTCGCGGTTCGTCTTTCCGACTATCGCCGCAAAGTCGCACGCTCCCGCCGCCTGCCTTCCGAATTCTTTATTCAGCTCATACTCCTTTTCTCCGAGCTCTATCATCCCCGGCGTGCAGAGTATCTTATACCCCTCCGTCATCTTAAGCGTTTCAAGCGCCGCTTCGGCTCCCGTCGGGTTAGAGTTGTACGCGTCGTCGATAACGGTCACATCCCCGCTCTTTTTCAGCTCCATCCTGTGCGGAACGCTTTCAAGCCGCATGATCGCAGTCTTTAAGGCTTCGAGCGGGATCCCCAGAGTATTCGCAGCCGCGGCCGCGCCGCAGATATTTATAACGTTATGCTTTCCTATAAGCTTCGTTCTGAATCCGCACCTCTCCCCGCTCGGGGAAACGATATCAAACTCCGAGCCGTTTTTTGTTATCCGAAGATCTTCGCAGCGGTATCCCTTCCCGTCCTCGGTCCCGTAGCCGATATAATTTCTTCCCTCGGCTCCTATTCTTACGTTCGGGTCGTCGGTATTAAGCCACAAATACCCGCCCTCCGGCAGAGAATCCGCAAGCTCGAACTTTGTTTTTCTTACGTTTTCAATGCTCCCGAAGCTCTCAAGATGCATGGGGCCTACGGAAGTTATGATCCCGTGCTTCGGGTGAACGATATCGCATATCTCCTTTATATCCCCTATGTTCTTCGCCCCCATCTCGCAGAGGAATATGTCGTGAGTAGCCCTTAACTCCCCGCGCACCGTTTTTACGACTCCGAGTGGGGTATTGAAATTACCCGGAGTTTTTAATACGTTAAATTTTACGCTGAGTAATTCATCTAAGAAGTATTTCACCGACGTTTTCCCGAAGCTTCCGGTTATTCCTATCACGGTAAGGTTCGGGCATTCTTTGAGGATCCTCTTCGCGTCGTTTATGTAATGCCGGTTGATCGCCTGCTCGAGCGGGCGGTTTATTAGGTTTGCGAGCAGAATTATAAACGGCGCGGCGATTATCATCGCGATATAAACTATCCCCAAAACCGCCGTGGGTATCCCGCCGAACGCTGAAAAATTCAGAAGCAGCGGCGGAAGATAAATTATCGCGGTCGTCGCAAGAAGCCGCTTTACACGGGCGGTGTATTTAAGCGGGATCTTGTAGCTTTTTTTCGGGAAGTGCGCGATTATCGAGTATACGAACGCCGCGAGCAGGACGGCATAGAACGCCAGCGAGCGGTGAAGTCCTAAGTTGGCGGGGTTTCTTACTGCAAGGTACAAAAGCGCGGCGGCGGCAAGAAACGCCGGCCAGAAATGATTGTTTTTCCGAAGCCACTTCAGCTGCACTTTCGGTTTATAGGAATTGAGCTGGAACATATGAATATAGTGCCTTACGGGGAACAGGGCGGTTATAAGATATAAAACCGCGATTATAATTTTCAGGCTTTTGGTCATAGCTGTATCCTCCATAGGTTACTTTATATCAAGAAACGATCCTATTACCCTGTTTACATATTCCGGCGCTTCAAGAAAGCTGTAGTGCCCAGCGCCGTCTATTTTTACAAGTCCCGCGTCGGGGATGAGCTTTTCCATAGTCTCCGCGTCCTTTAGCGGAGTCGCGGTATCGGCAGTTCCCCAGATCAGAAGAGTCGGAGCGCTTATCTTCGGCAGGTCGTGTTTAAGGTCCTCGTTCACCACCTTCACGAGAGTCTGTCTCATGACCGGCGAAGCGGCGTTATAGTCCGCGGACCCCCTCTTTTTTCTCATGCTCTCCACGGCGTTCGGCCATATCCTGCTAAAAGGCCATGCGCTCATCACCCGCCTTCCGAGCTTATACGAAATCAGCGAAATTTTGCTTTTAAGGCTTTTTTTCGGCTTTATCCCCGCCGAATCTATAAGTATGATCTTAGATATCTCAAACGGAAGCTTTTTCTCGCTGAGTTTGATTATAACCCTGCCTCCGAAGCTGTGGCCGATAAGTATCGCCCTCTTCGGCCCGTACGGCTTTAGAAATTCCAGAACCCAGTCCGCGTACTTATCCACGTCCCATGGCTCGGGCGGTTCGTCGCTGCCGCCGAATCCCGGCATATCCGGGGCGAGGGCGAGGTATTTTTTCCCGCACAGATCTATTATCCCCGAAAAAAGCTCCGCTTTCGAGCCCCAGCCGTGGAGCATAAGAACGATTTCCCCGCTCCCTTTTTCAATATATTCCGTTTTTATCCCCAAAATCTCTTTCTGCATATATGTTCCCGCTCTCTTATATATCGTATATTTTTTGTATATCTATTCCAAAGCCGGGCGAAATATAATATCCCCCGCCGATTTTTACTCATATTCTATTACAGTATAGCACAGTCGAATCAAAATTTCCACTGTTTTTTGAAAGATTGCATAAATTATTTTTTGAATGCTCTATAATGCCGTCATTTTGCCTATTGAAATTTTGAGCGGGATGTGATATTATAGTTTTTAATTTGGGCATTGTTTTTTATTTTTTGATGATGTCCGTAAAAGTAAGGAGGATTTTTATGACGACCGCTCAACCCGGTATGGGTCTTGTTATCGGAATGGGTCTCGGGACCGTTTTCGTGGGACTTATCTGCATTATAGCGATCTGCTATATCATGGGCGCAGTTATCCGCGCCTTTGAGAGCCGAAAGCCCGCCGCGGCAGCTCCCGAACCGAAGTCCGCGCCCGAAGAATCGGCGGGCGCAAAGGAAGAGATCGCCGACAAGGGCGAACTTATAGCCGCCGTTTCAGCAGCTATTGCCGAGGAGCTCGGAGATAGCGTAGAAGCGTTTCGCATCGTATCGATCAAAAAACTGTAAATCTGTTTGGAGGAAAATTCTATGAAAAACTATCGCGTTAATGTAAACGGGACCGAATACGAGGTATCCATCGAAGAGATCTCGGCTTCCGAAGTAAAGAAAACATCCGCTCCCGCCACTGCCGCCGCTCCCAAGGCCGCTCCCGCAGCCGCCGGCGCAGGCGAGAAGATCACCGCCCCGATGCCCGGAAACATCCTTTCGGTAAACGTGATCGCCGGCCAGACCGTTAAGTCGGGCGAAGTGCTCATGATACTTGAAGCTATGAAGATGGAGAACGAGATCATGGCCCCGAAGGCCGGAAAAGTCACCTCCGTCGCCGTCTCGAAGGGTTCGACCGTAGCTACAGGCGATCTTCTCTGCACTGTTGAATAATTGAATAAGAGGTGCGACAATGAACGCAATCAAAGAATTTATCACGACTACGGGCTTTGCCCTTATAGGCGACGACCCGCGCGTGCTCGTCATGCTTCTGATATCATGCGTGCTGATGTACCTTGCTATCGTGAAGAAGTTTGAGCCGCTGCTGTTACTGCCGATCGCTTTCGGCATGATGCTTACAAACCTTCCCGGCGCTGAGATGTACCACGAGCTCCTCTTTGCGGGAGGTCACGTTCACTGGGATATCTTCGGCGGGGCAGCTATCACTCAGGAAATGATAGACGAGTTTGCGGCTTCCGGCGTATCTCAGAGCATACTCGATCAGATGGCCGGGCTTTTGGGTCAGACCGTCACCCCCGGGCTTTTGGACGTTTTATACTTAGGCGTTAAGCTCGGCGTATATCCCTGCCTTATCTTTATCGGCGTAGGCGCTATGACCGACTTCGGCCCGCTTATCGCAAACCCGAAGTCCATGCTCCTTGGCGCTGCGGCTCAGCTCGGTATCTTCGTCACCTACATCGCCGCGAATCTTTTGGGATTCACCCCTCAGCAAGCGGGTTCCATAGGAATAATCGGCGGCGCGGACGGTCCTACCGCCATATATACCACCATGATACTTGCGGCCGAGCTCTTAGGTCCTATCGCGGTCGCGGCGTACTCCTACATGGCTCTTATCGGAGTCATCCAGCCGCCGATAATGAAGGCCCTCACGACCAAAAAAGAGCGCTCTATCGTCATGAAGCAGTTAAGACCGGTTTCAAAGACCGAGAAGATAATCTTCCCGATAATCGTAACCGTCTTCGTAACGCTTCTCGTACCCTCCGCGGGTCCGCTCATCGGTTCACTTATGCTCGGAAACCTCATCAAGGAGTGCGGAGTCTGCGACAGGCTTTCTAAGACCGCTCAGAACGAGCTTATGAACATCGTAACCATCTTCTTGGGCGTTTCAGTCGGCGCTACCGCCACCGCCGCCACCTTCCTCACATGGCGCACCATCGGTATCATCGTCATGGGTATCGTCGCGTTCTCGATGGGAACCGCAGGAGGACTTTTACTTGCGAAGCTCATGAACCTCTTCTTAAAGGAAAAGATCAACCCCCTCATCGGTTCCGCAGGCGTTTCCGCGGTTCCGATGGCGGCAAGAGTTTCTCAGAAGGTCGGCCAGGAGGAGAATCCCGGAAACTTCCTTCTTATGCACGCGATGGGTCCGAACGTAGCCGGAGTTATCGGCTCGGCCATCGCGGCGGGCGTGCTTATCTCTCTGCTCGGTTAATTTTTTGAGAAGGCTGCGGCGCTTGATTTCGGAAGCTTCGGTGCGGGCTGCGCTTGCGCGGAGACTTTCTGAAAGCGAAGGGTGCTGCAACCGCAGAAGCCCTGCAAGCGCCCCTGTCTCTCATTTAAGGTTCCCTTTAGCAGAGCCGCCGTTGAATTCCGTGTTCTTTTCATCTGGTCGGTTTCAAATTGAATATTAGGAGGATATTATGGCAAAAAATCCCTTGAAAATTACAGATACTATCCTGAGAGACGCTCACCAGTCGCAAGCCGCGACTCGTATGCGCCTTGAGGATATGCTTCCCGCCTGTGAAAGGCTTGACAAAATCGGATACTGGTCGCTTGAATGCTGGGGCGGCGCTACCTTTGACTCCTGCATGAGATTTTTAGGCGAAGATCCTTGGGAGCGTTTAAGAGCGCTCAAAAAAGCGATGCCGAACACCAAGCTTCAGATGCTTTTCCGCGGTCAGAATATCCTCGGATACAAGCACTACGCCGACGACGTCGTCGACGCGTTCGTTAAGAAATCTATCGAAAACGGTATCGACGTGATCAGAATCTTCGACGCGTTAAACGATACAAGAAACCTCAAAGCCGCTATCGACGCGACGAAAAAATACGGCGGTATCTGCGAAGCCGCGCTCAGCTATACCACCAGCCCCGTTCATAACGAGGAGTATTTTGTTAATCTTGCTAAGGAGCTTGAAGCTATGGGCGCGGATACCATCTGCATAAAAGACATGGCGAACCTTCTTCTTCCATATGACGCTGCCAGCCTTGTCAAAAAGCTCAAAGCCGCGGTAAAGATCCCTATCCATCTTCACACTCACAACACCACCGGCACCGGCGACATGGTTTATCTTAAAGCCGCAGAGGCCGGAGTAGATATCGTAGATACGGCGCTTTCTCCGCTTGCAAACGGCACCTCTCAGCCCGCCACGGAATCCCTCGTCGCCACCGTCGCAGGTACGGACAGAGATACCGGGCTCGATCTTGCAGCTCTTTCGGACGTGGCCGCGCACTTCAGAAACGTCGCAAACAAGCTTAAAGCCGAAGGTATCTTAGACCCGAAGGTCTTGAACGTAGATACCAAAACGCTTATGTATCAGGTCCCCGGAGGAATGCTTTCAAATCTTATCAGCCAGCTTAAGCAAGCCAACGCCGAGGATAAATACTACGAGGTTTTAGCGGAGGTCCCGAATGTCAGAAAAGACTTCGGATATCCCCCGCTCGTAACTCCGACCTCACAGATCGTAGGCTCTCAGGCGGTTTTAAACGTTTTGTCCGGAGAGAGATACAAGGTCTTCACCAAGGAATCCAAAGCCCTCTTAAGGGGAGAATACGGAAGGCTTCCGGGCGAGGTCAACGAGGAGGTCAGAAAGAAAGCGATCGGCGACGGCGAGCTTATAACCTGCCGTCCTGCGGATCTTTTGGAGCCCGAGCTTGACAAGTACCGCGAGGAGTGCAAGTCTGTCCCGGGATTCAACGGTTCGGAGGAGGATGTATTAAGCTACGCGCTGTTCCCGCAGGTCGCGGCGAAATTTTTCGCTTCAAGACTTGCTCCGAAGGAAGAGGTCAAGGAAAGCCCGAAGAATAACGGAGTCAGGACGATTTATGTAGACGCAAGCGGGATTTGAGTTATGAATTTATGAAGCCGCAGGGAGAGATCCCTGCGGCTTTTTTGATGAGAAAGTCGGAAGTCATAAGAAGCGGGGAAGAGAGCGGGAACTAAAAAGGTTTCGCCGGCCTTTCCTCAAAAGGCCGCAGGATTCCAAATGGCTGAAATCGTAGCGTTAAAACTTGCTTTTCAAGGCTCCACAGGAGCCTTTCAAAGAGTTTTAATCGCAACGACCACCGAGTCGCGCCCGCAGGCGCGAAACACCCCCAGCGTTAGCGAGCGCAGGACGGGGAGAAAAAACAGTCCTGCGGACTGTTTTTTCGTGGGGAGACACTCGCCGGGTGTCTCCCTTTTTGACAGCTAATGCTGTCAAAACAGACTACGCTTGGGTGCAGATGAAAGTGATATTCAGGAGCAGAAACCCCGGTGCGGCGGCGAGATTCGCGGGCCGGGCAGAAAACATTGCCGGTTTTGTTCCCGTTCGACTGCCCTCAGCAAGCAGTATCGCTTCGGTTGTCTCACGGACAAAACCCGGCAAGTTTGATGGGGAGCAGTCGGTAATAATTCCGCAGTAAAGTAGCGAATCTCGCCGCCGCTTTATGCAGGCCTGCCTTTAGCAAAAATGAAAAACAGAAGCAGAAGGCTGTAGCTTCCCGCCCACGCCATCCTCCAGCGCAAAATAAAAAAAGAAGCAGAAAGCATAATCCCATCCGCTCCGGCGTAAGCTCAGAGCGAGGGCTCAAAATAATTCTGCTTCTATTTTTGCGACAAAGGAAGGACGCGTAAAGCGACGGGATGTGCGGTAAAGGGTAGAAAACATTTCCGGTTTTGTTCCCGCCCACACAACCTCAAAGAATTTTAATCGCATTGTTAAACGACAATCTCAGCTGTCTCACAAGCAAAAGTTCATCAGTCTGGCGAGCGCAGTCGCTATAACTTACATCAAAAACAGCGAATCTCTCCGCAAGCACGCTGCTTTTAACCGGTGCAACTGCAACCATCCAATTATATTCCCCGCCAAAAAATAAACCCGTAAACCGCAGTTTACAGGTTTATTTTCGGGCTTTCGCCCCATATTGGTGAGGATAATAGGACTCGAACCTATGACCCCCTGCACGTCAAGCAGGTGCTCTACCAGCTGAGCTATACCCTCGCGTCAACATTTGAATTATACCAGATAAAACTCCGTTTGTCAAGTGTTTTTTTGAAAATTTCTGCACATTAAAAATATCTCCCTCAAATCTCTCACGCAAAAGGCCACATCCTTTCGGACATGGCCTTTAAACTCTTATTTTTTCAGAGTCCGCTTAAAGCGGTTCCGAATCAGTGCTTCTTGGAAACAGCTGCGGCTCCGAGAGCGATCACGGCAGGAATAACTGCGAGCGCAAGGCCAGTAGCAGGAGCGGATTCAGAAGCGGCGGGAGCGGCGGCTTCAGCAGCAGGCTCAGCGGGAGTCTCGGCAGGAGTTTCTGCAGGGGCTTCGGCGGGAGCTTCAGCTTCGGCTTCGGGAGCGGTCTCGGTCTCTGCTGCGGGAGCAGTCTCGGGAGCTTCAAAATCGCCGGTAAGAGTCATAGAGATCTCGAAGCTGATTTCGCCGGCGTCAGCGCTGAAAGCGTAGGGAACCAGAACGAGAGCGGTGGTATCGGCGGGAACGTCGAACTCGAAGGTAGCGGTATCGCCGTCGAAGGGTACTGCGTCAGCAATATGCTCGCCGCCTCTTTCGTTGAGGTCAACTTCAATCTTCGGGTTGGTGGACCAGCAGTCGTCGGTATTGGAAGCCTTGACTGTTACGGCTACATGGGAAACGCTGGCGATAGGAGCTACGGTTTCAATAAGGGAAACGAGCTCGGGATAATCGTTGCCCCAAGCGGAAACGACTTCGCCCTGATAGCCGGTGAGCGAGCCGGCAGTAACGCCGGAATCGTAATCGTTATCGGTGAAGGTGCATGTCCAAGAACCGGTCACGGTTGCTTCTGCGGCGAAAGCGCTTACTGAAAGAGCAGCGACAAGCATTACCGCCACAAGAACGGAAATGATTTTTTTCATTGTAAAATCCTCCTGATTAAAATGAATTTAGGTTTTAACCTGATTTAATTTTACACCTTTTAGCGATAAAATACAATGATAAAATACTACGGATTTTTTGATATATTATAATATTTCAACTTGCATAATCGGCGTTTTAGCCAATTTTTGTTGATGAAAATTTACGTTTTAATAAATGGCGATTAGAAGACAGATTTGCGGTGAGGGTGTCAACGTTAGAGCGGGGGGGAGGGGATGGACGAACTGATAGTTTTGCACGGTGATTTTTGATTTGCGCGGGTTTGGGACTTGGCATGATGAAGCTGTAAATTTCTGCTTCTTTTTTTATTTTGCGCGGGAGGATGGCGTGGGCTGGAAGCTACAGTCTTCTGCTTCTGTTTTTCATTTTTGCGAAAGGCA
This sequence comes from uncultured Clostridia bacterium, assembly GCA_947588805.1. Taxonomy (GTDB): domain Bacteria; phylum Bacillota; class Clostridia; order Oscillospirales; family Ruminococcaceae; genus Faeciplasma. The sequence goes on along the minus strand of CANPYR010000022.1, from coordinate 12,641 downwards.
GGCTTGCATAAAGCGGCGGCGAGATTCGCTGCTTTACTGCGGAATCACTACCGACTGCGCCATCCAAACTTGCCGAGTTTTGTCCGTGAGACAACCGAAGCGGTTCTCTTTGCTGAGGGCAGTCGAACGGGAACAAAACCGGCAATGTTTTCCCTCCCTATCCCGCGAATCTCGCACCCGCACGGGGTTTCTGCTTCTAAATTTCATTTTCATCTGCACCCAAGCGTAGTCAGTTTTGACAGCAGAAGCTGTCAAAAGGGAAGACCCCTATTCCCCTTCTCCTTCGATCACAAAGTCTTCGCTCAGCATGTCCGGGAGCGTCGGCTGGACTATCTCCGCGTTATTCTCAAAGCCGCCTACGGGTTCGCCCTCATAGTCGTCGTCTGGATTGCAGCTTGCAGTCAGGATAAGCCCGCTGAGACCGTCCACCGTATACTCGTAATCATATCCCCCGACGCAAAGCTCGATTTTGTACTGCCGCTCCGAAGATATCCCCTCCGCTTCGGTGCTCTGATCTATATCGCCCGCAAGCAAAAGATTTGTAACGCCGTCTATCGCGTCCTCCGAAATATTCTCAAGAAGATGCTCATAGCAAAGCTCCTCGGCGCGGTAGGGACCTATGTCCTTCGTCGAGCGCTGCATAACGCCCGTGTACTCGTCCGCCCAGCAGCGAATATCGCCGTCGGCGGTCTTGATCGTCAGGATGTATGCCAGAAAATCCTCGTCGAGCTCTCCGCTCACCTCGCTGACGCTGTTTTTATCAAGATCGAGATACCAAACCGCGTAGTCTCCCGCTTCCTCAAGAGTTACGTTCCCGCCCTCGGCTTCTGCGGCGGCGTTGAAGTCAAAAAGCCGCTTATAGCTTCTTATAGCGCCGTTCTGACTGTCGATCTCGTATTTTAATTCAAGGTATCCGCAGTCGATCTCTACGTCGTATTTCGGGATCCCGTTGAGCGCGGACATTTCCGTTTCCGCGTCCGAAGCGGTGAGAGCGGAAAGCTTTTCGGATACGGTGGCGGGAGCTGTCGCTATCGCGTCGTCAAGCGCGATCTGAGCCGCCTGTTCCGGGGATATAAGCTCCTCGGCGGCGGTAGATTTTGTCGTCGATGGTTCGTCGGAATTTTCCTCCGGCTTTGCGCCGCATGAAGCAAGCATAAGCGCCGCCAAAATAATTGCGATTATTTTTAGTTTCATTTTTAGTCTCCTTTTATTTGGATGGGATTTGGTGTAATATAGTATAACATAGCGGGAGAGAAAATGCAAGAGTTAAGATGGAAAGAACGTCGGAAAGCCGTGGGGACTGAAAAGGGGAAGATATGCAGAAGGTTGTTGGGAGCGAAAGCAGCGCGTGGGGGATCGGCGCGCAGAGGGGATAAACGCGGTAGGGTACAGTCAGCAGGTCAGATTTGATTTCCAGATATCCTATTGACATACTTGCCAAATTTATGTATAATAAAACAAAAAACCCATACGGAGTAAAAAATGCGAAAAAGAATATACGAAATAATTTCCGCTTCAAACGGTCAAGACCTGCCCAGCTCGGTTTACGACCTTTTCATGATGGCAGTCATTATAGCAAGTCTTATCCCGCTTATCTTCAAAGAATCAAATGCAGCTTTTGAAATTTTGGATACAATCTGCGCGGGAATTTTTATTATAGATTATCTTTTAAGATGGGCGACTGCCGACTTCAAATTTTCCGGACGGCACGTTATCTCCTTTTTAAGATACCCTTTTTCGCCGATGGCGATCGTCGATCTTGTCTCGATACTTCCGTCTGTTACGGTGATAAACCGCGGCTTCAAGATTCTGCGAGTTTTAAGAATGTTCCGCGCGCTCAGAGTATTTCGTTCCTTTAAGCTTGTAAGATATTCCAAAAACGCTCAGATAATAGCAAATATCTTCAAAAAACAGCGCGAACCTCTCGGCTGCGTTCTGATTCTTGCGATAGGATACATAATTATCTCAGCGCTTATAGTTTTCAACGTCGAGCCTGACAGCTTTAATTCCTTTTTTGACGCAGTGTACTGGGCGACGGTTTCACTGACGACTATGGGGTACGGGGATATCTATCCCGTGACGGAAATCGGGAGAATAGTTACGATGGTATCCTCGATTTTCGGAATAGCAATAGTCGCCCTCCCGGCAGGTATTATCACGGCGGGGTATATGGATGAGCTAAGAAAGATAGAGGAGGAGAAAAAGGATGAGGGCGGCGAAGAGACGGGTGGGGAATAACGCATATTTAGGGGCGGCACGGTATGCCGTCTCTTTTCATCTTGGGGAATTTGTAGGCTTACAGCTTGCTGCATTGAGTTTCATTTTGCGCAGGAGGAAAGTTGGGCGAGCTCGGCTATAACTCGCTGCTCCTGAATATCATTTCATGCAGATTCAAAATGCGGCAAGCGGCGGCGGGATTCGCTGCTTTTCTGCGGAATCTCTACCAACTGCGCCCGCCGAACTTGCCGAGTTTTGTCCGTGAGACAACCGAGACTGTCGTTTTTGTCGAGGGCGGTCGAGCGAAAACAAAACCGGCAATGTTTTCCCGCCCTTCCCCGCAAATCCCGCCGCCGTGTCCCCTAACCGTCATTTCGCACCCCTGCTAAGCCTGTTTTTACAGCATAACAATTCAAGCGCCCCCGCAACCTTTCCGCCTTCATTCCGGATCATATTATTGACGCCCCAAGGAGGTGACTACATATGGACGACAGTCAAATCATCGCTTTGCTTTTTAAAAGAGACGAATCTGCGCTCGGAATTCTTTGCGAAAAATACGGAAATCTTTTGCTCGGCGTCGCTCGGAAAATCACCGGGGACGACTCCGACGCTGAGGAGTGCCTGAGCGACGCTATGCTTAATCTCTGGAACGCTATCCCGCCGGCAAGACCGGAAAACCTTCGCGCGTACTCCTGCCGCACCGTCAGAAATCTCGCTCTGAAACGGCTTGAGTACAGCCTCGCCAAAAAACGGACGGTTAATTCTAACGTCGCGCTTGAGGAGCTTGAAGCGGTGATATCCGACGCGGGCGCGGAGGAAAGGCTTCGGGATGTGGATTTTTCTCTTCTGATCTCGGATTTTCTTGACGGGCTCGGCGAGGAATCAAGGGCGATGTTCATGAAAAGATATTTTTTCATGGATTCCGTCAAAGAGATAGCAAGAGATCTTAAAATTTCCGAAAGCAAGGTTAAATCGGCTCTGCATCGGGCGAGAAACAGACTTAAGAAAACGGTTTATGAAGAAGCTGCAAAAAATTACAAGGAGTGATTTGAATGAAATACCGCCTGTCGGAGGAAATCGGAAAAGTAGATGAAAAATATATTGAAGAAGTGTTTAAATATCAGGAGAAAATAAGCGAAAGATCCAAAGCCCGAAGGATAGGAATCCTCAGAGCCGCAGCGGCCGCAGCAGCCTGCGCGGTCATAGCCTTCGGAGCGGCGATCTGTTTCTATTCAGGCCGCGTCCCAAAGGAAAACGAGCCGCAGATATCAACGTCTGAAGATATCCGGGAAAATGCTCCGGACAAGTCCTCGACTCCAATAATTTCCGGGGAAACAGAGCCGCAGGACAACGCCGGTGATATAGTCGAGGTCGAGCATTCCTATAACGAAAGGATCGCAAGCGGCGAGGACGTAAGAATAGAAACGCATATCGACGAGAGGATAGAACATCAGGGATTCGCATACACTTTAAAGGATATAACCGTATCTCCCACCTTCCCGGAGGGAATAACGAAGGATCAGATAGATTACTATCCCGTCGTGGCGGCTTATTATGACGAGCCGGAGAGCTCCGATTGGGAGCCGGATCCGATATTGGGATTTTACGATAAAGTCTACGACTATGATACCTATGCCGCCGAGCACGGGATGGAGCTTATAGACCAGGAGGAAGCGGATAGGATTTATCCGCATGAAGGGAAATTCAGCCGCGCTTTGACGGTAGGTGACGTAATCGACGAAAACGGGCTTTATCAGGGTCCTATGGACGTTCCGGACGAGTCGTACCGTTGGATATTCTTAAAGATAGAGATAGAAAATCTCACCGACGAGAAGCAGCTTGAATATATGGCCGATATGGATCTCTGCGGCGGGAAATATATAGAGCACCCGATAACCGCGAGCAAAATCATCGACGGCGAGCCTGTGTGGGAGCCCGCTCCGTATTCCTTTTACGCATACGAGACCGGGATATGCTATATGAACGAGCACACCGAGGAGGAAATATATGACGGCCAAGCGGATTTGAAGAAGTTCCATAACCTTTCATTCGAGCCGGGAGAAATAAAGACGATGGTGCTCGGCTACTGCGTGAGCGATCACTTTGTGTTCGGAGAGCTTTTTCTGAACCTTCATAATTCCGAGCCCACCGAGTCGGACGGCTATGTATACCTGCCGTTGAAATAGGATGAAGCTTCGGCGGCGTGAAACGCTCCGACGGATAGAAAAACCGCCGGAGCTTTTTTGTCGGGAATTAAATAACCTGCTTAACGAATAGTTGATTTTCGGGATCTGAGCGGTATGATATAAATACCGGACGTGCAACCGTTCCGGAACGCTTATACCGAAAATGCGGCTTTGTCGGAGACGACGTTTGAAATATTCTCACTCCGAAGCGGGATCGAAATAGTTTTATCCGTAAACAGCATAAATAAAAACCGACCGTCTGCGCGCCGTTTTCACGGTGAAAATGCAGGCGGTCGATTTTGCCGCTATTTCGTTCCGGATCCCAATCAAGCGGCGCGATTTATGCATAATATTCCGAAAAAATACCAAGAATAATTCTGTAAAAAGCCGCCGGACTATTAACGTAAAGAAAGGATCAAAAAATGAACATCACAAACATCAAAGTAAGAAAGCTAATCCCGGAGGGGAGATTAAAGGGGATAATAAGCGTGACCTTCGACGACTGCTTCGCGGTCCACGATATTAAAGTGGTGCAGGGGGACGACAGGCTCTTTGTAGCGATGCCGTCGCGCAGAGACGACTCCGGAGTTTTTCGCGACATAGTTCACCCGATCTCGACGGAAGCGAGGGCGAAGATAGAGGAGGAAGTGCTGAGCGCATACAGAAAAGCCCGCTCTGAAACGGAGCCCGAGAGTTAGATATATTTTAATATTCTATCTTTTAACCATCTAAAACCCGTCCGGCCAAACGGCCGGACGGACTCGCCGCCCGAAGGTCGGCGAGTCGCGCGCGAAGCGCGCAGAGCAGCGCCCTGCTCATCCCCGGGTTCTTACTTTAATGCCAAAGCTTTCCCAAGATATCTGACATTCTGACCTCTGATTTCTGACTCTCTCAAAGCGTTTCCCCGTCGTGCGCCTTATAGCCTTCGCCGAACACTTCGCTCGCGGTGGAGATGATGGAAAACGACCGGTTATCGACGGATTTAATTATCTTAAGCGCCCTGCCGAGCAGCCACTTCTTCACCACGCATAAAACAACCTGTTTTCCGCTTCCGGAGTAAGCTCCCCTGCCCTCTAAGAGCGTAGCGCCCACGTCGAGCTCGCCCATCAGCCGCTCCGTTATCTCCTCCTGGCGGTCGCTTATTATGATTATAAGCTTCGCCTGATCCCTTCCGTAGAGCATCATATCCATCAAAGAGGAGCTCACGATTATACATATCGCCGCATAAAGTCCGGAATCTATGTTTTTGAATACAAAGATAGAAAGAAGCACTATCATTCCGTCTGTGATAATAAAAAGCTTCCCCGCGGAGATCCCTCGGAAATATTTTCTTATTATTTTTACTATAACGTCAGTTCCCCCTGTGGTAGCGCCCTGCAAAAGCACAAGCTCCAGCCCCGCCGCCATAAGCGCCCCGCCCGCAAGCGAAGCCAAGAGAATGTCGTCGGTCAGGGGACCGAACGGGAGAAGAAGGTTCATGAAAACCGAGCTCAGGGCGACGGAGTATACCGTAGTCGCTAAAAATTTCGCGCCGAAGATGAAGATCCCGACGGCAAGAAGAGGGATATTAAGGATCAGCGACAGGGTGCCGGTCTGCAAAGGAAGAAACCGCCCGAGTATCATGGCGATACCGGTAAAACCGCCGGGGACTATCCCGTTCGGATCGAGAAAAAGACTCACCGCCGCGGCGTAGATAACGGAACCCAAGGTGCAGAAAAACAGCGTTTTGAAGTTTGCGGTAAATTTATTAAATTTTCTCATGTTTCCCTCCGAAATATTAAAAATTGCAAAAAAGTATTGAATTTCAGAACAAAAAGGTGTATAATTACTGTGCTTATGAGCATTTAAAGAGCGCCCGACCGACGAAAGGAGTATAAAATGCTGCGAAAAAAAAGAGCGAAAGTTGTGCTTGCGGTTCTGATGATCATTCTGAACGTTATAACCGCGACGTTGTCGGGCTGCGCCGAAAGGGAGCCGGAAAAGCTTCCCGCGCCCGAAAGCGTAACTACGGCCGAGACAGATTCCGTCTCCGCGCCTGAAAGCTCCGTCACAGAATTAAAGACCGAGCCTGAGACTACCGCCGCCGAGACCGAGATCGCCGAAACCGAAGCCGAATCCGCAACTGTAACTGCTACCGAATCCGAAGCGGCGACGACCGCGAAGTCCACGACTGCGACGACCACGGAAGCTTCGACTGCGACTACGACTTCCGCGACTGCCGCTACTACGACCGCCGCAACGACCGCGCCCGCTGCCGCCACGACGGCTGCGCCGGAGCCGGAATACGGATCTCCTTCCGATATTATTATAATTGAAATCTGCGCAAAAAACAAGAGCGTGATCGAAGATTTTTCCGGGGACTATCCCGACTGGATAGAGCTTAAGAACACGTCGGACCTTCCCGTCAACCTATCGGGCTGCGGGCTTTCGGACGATATAAACGAGCCGATGAAATGGAAGTTCCCGGATACCGTCATAGAGCCTAAAGGCTATCTTATAGTATTCTGCTCCGATAAAGATCTCTATACTCCCGAGCTTCATACGTCTTTTAAGATCTCCGGCGCGGGAGAGACGGTTTATCTTTTCGACAAAAGCGGAAAAAGCATAGATTCCCTGACCGTCCCCGAGCTCCCGGACGACGTTACATACGGAATCGCTCCTTCGGGAGAGCCGGCTCGGCTTTCGGCTACTCCGGGAAAAGAAAATATCGCGCTTGAAGCTTTGGAGCCATCAGCGCCCGCGTTCAGCATGGAGAGCGGATTTTACGGCAATGAAATAAGCGTGGAGATATCCGCGGGAAGCGGCTGCGAGATATATTATACCCTTGACGGGAGCATTCCGGACGCTACTAAGAATAAATATTCCGGAGCGATAACCGTAAAGGACCGAACCTCCGAAAAGGCGGTTCTTACATACAAAAAGGGAGTCACCGCGGATTCAAAATCCGAGCAGTTCCCGAATCAGGAATTTGAAAAGGCGACGGTACTGCGCGCAGTAGCTGTCGATAAGGACGGCAAGGCGAGCAGGATAACCACCGCTTCCTACTTCATAGGTCAGTCCATAGCTTCAAAATATAAAAACGTTTCGGTGATATCGGTAGTATCCGACCCCGACGGGCTTTATAACAGCAAGGACGGTATTTTCGTCGCGGGGGATACGTTCACAAAGTGGAGAAAGGAAAACCCGAACGCCGAGCTTGACGGCAGCGCTCAGGGAAATTATAACCAGCGCGGAAGAGAATGGGAGCGCGAAGCGCATATAGATTACTTCAAGAAAGGCGAGCTGAGCTTTTCCGAAAACGTCGGGATGAGGACTCACGGCGGCTGGTCAAGAAACAGTCAGCAGAAGTCGATGAAGTTTTATTTCAGAGAGGAATACGGGAGCAAAAAGCTTGAATTCGAGCTCTTTGAGGGGAACCGCGACTATGTTTCAAACGGAAAAATAAAGGAATATAAGCGTTTCATGATAAGAAACGGAGGAAACGACGCTTTCTCGCTTCTCTATAAGGACGCATGGACTCAGTCGCTTGTGAAAGGATTTCCTTTCTCGACTCAGGACAACGAGCCCGTGGTATGCTTCTTGGACGGGGAATACTGGGGACTCTATACCGCGATGGAGGTATACGACGACAACTATATAGAGGAAAACTACGGAATAGATAAGGACAACGCGGTCATGATAAAGGCCGGAAGTCTTGAGGAAGGCGTGGAGAGCGATTTCGGGCTTTGGGAGAGCGCAAGGAAGTTCGTTGAAGGAAACGATATGTCAAAGCCCGAGAATTATAAAAAAGCGTGCGAGTATTTTGATATCGACAGCTTCGCGGAGTATATCGCTTTCAATCTTTACATAGGAAACGAGGACTGGATCTGGGGAAACTGGGCGGCGTTCAGAGCGAGGGACGTTTCGGATCAAAATAAATTCACCGACGGAAGATGGAGATTCATGTGCTACGATACGGAATTCTCCATGAACCTCTACGGAAACGGCGGGGATTATAAGTACGACATATTCACGCAGCTTGCAAACGGCGACGGGCATCTCGGACCCATGCTTAAATCGCTTCTTAAAAACGGCGACTTCAGGACAAAATTCATCACCGCCTGCGAGGACGTGATGAATATAGCCTTCAACCCGAGCTCCGCAGGAGCCGCGCTCGACAGTTTCCACGAGAAGTATTCGCCTTATATCTCTCAGCACTTCAAGCGATATATTTTCTGGCAGAGCCTGCAAGGGATAGAAAACAACAAAAACTCCTGGAAGGGATGGCTCAAAAACCGACACGATTATTTCCCGACTCAGATGAACAGCGTATTAAAGCTCGGGGGAAATAACACCAACACCCTGAAAATAAATATCGACGGCAAGGGATATATCTATATCGACGGGCTGCCGGTCACGACGGTGGGCAAAAAGTGGAGCGGGGAATACTTCGGCGGCTATAAGATAACCGTCACGGCTAAAGCCGCTTCTGGATATGAATTCAAGGGCTGGAGCGGAGACCTGAGCGGAAACGGGGCGACTATAGAAATAGATCCGAATAAAGACCTCAGTCTTATCGCGTCTTTTGCGGAAAAATAATAAACTAATGGTAATAATCGCGGCAAATATTACTGCCGAGATAAAAATATACCGCAGATCTGCGGGAAAAATTTAAAGAAGAAGGTTAAAAATGGTTAAATTCAAAAAAGGCAGATTATTATGGCTCAGCGGGATTCTGATACTCGCCGTCGCGCTGCTGGGCCTATACAACTTAGGCGAATACACCTCGGACGGGATATTCGATCTTGAAGCGGCGATAAGGACGGTCGCGCTGTTTGTTCTCATGTCCGCGGCGCTGATAACCGAGATAAAGCTTCCGAAGCTTGCGGACGGTATAGTCGCGGGAGTTATATTTGTTTTAGGGCCGTGGCTTGCGTTTGAGACGGTTAAGCTTATAGTCGGGGTACAGAGATACGAGTCCTCGATCTACTGGCTGAATCTTCTTTTCTACGCCGTTTTGCAGGCTTTGGCGTTTCTTCTGACTCAGTCCGCAAGAGTATCCGTCGGTATAACCGTCGGGGTGGCATGTATTCTGAATCTTATAGACGAAGTGGTTTTGGCGATAAGGGGAACGCCGCTCACGCCTACCGATCTTTACGCGATCTCGACCGCGATGAAGGTTACGACATCGTCCGACTGGCACTTCAGCCCGAATATGATAATGGGAGTATGCGCGTCGATAATGCTTATCGCGTTCTCCGCTAACTTCAAGGTGGGATATCCGAAGCGCTGGTTAAGACCCTGCGCGGCGCTTCTTTCGGCCGCGGTCCTGACAGTCGGGTGCGCCGGGATCTATAACATAGACTACGAAAGCTTTTCGACTTCTACCTTTGATACAGAATCCACCAACAACGTCAACGGTACCGCGCTAAGTTTTTATATAAACTTAAGGAAGATGGAATTCGATCCCCCGGAGGGGTATTCCGCAAAAGAACTCAAAGAGTTTCTTTCTCACTATGAGGATGAAAACGCCGCCCCAGCGGTTACAGACGGCGAGGACGTGGGACCGGATACCGTCGTGGGGACGGTTATAGAGCCGGAGGAGGACTATCCGAACATAATAGTTATCATGAACGAGAGCTTTTCGGACCTAAGCTATCTCGGAAGGCTTCGGACCGATACTAAATATATGGAATACTTTGACAGCCTGACGAGCAAATATCCGAACGGAAGGCTTTTGGTATCGGTTCTCGGCGGCGGGACCTGCAACACGGAGTTTGAATTCCTCACCGGACTTTCGATGATGAATATGCCGTCGGGGTGCTATGCGTACATGCAGCACATCACCCAAAACGTAGATTCGATGGCTTCATATCTTGGCGAACACGGCTATGATACCGTAGCTATGCACCCGTTCTACGAGGTATGCTGGAAGAGAAACGTAGTATATAAGCAGATGGGATTCGACGACTTTATAAGCGGCGAGGACATGAGCTCGCACGCGGGGAAATACGTATCCGCGGAAAGATGGGAAAAGGGATTCGGAGACGACGTGGAATATATAAGAACGCTTATTTCCGACAGCTTTTTCTACAAGCAGGTCATAAAGCGCTTTGAAGAAAAGGACGACGATCCGCTCTTCATCTTCGGAGTGACCGTCCAGAACCATTCCACTTACGAATACGACGGCGAAGACTTTGAGACCGACGTACATATCAAAAGGCCGGAAGGAGAATATCCGAGAGCAGAGCAGTATCTGTCTCTTATAAAAGACTCCGACGAAGCGCTTGAGGAGCTTATAAGCTACTTCGAGGGCGTTGACGAGAAGACGATAATCGTTTTCTTCGGGGATCACCAGCCGAACGTAGAAGCGGAGCTTATAGACGAGCTTTCGCCGTACAGAGAGCAGTTTGTGAACGCATATTTGACGAGATTTGAAACGCCGTTTATGATCTGGTCGAATTACGACTTAGGGCTTGAGATCGATCAGGGAGTAACGAGCGCGAATTTCCTCGGTCTTAAAACGCTTGAAGCGGCGGGGATACCGCTCAACGAGGAGTATCAGCTGATAAAAGAAGCCGAAGAAGTAGCTCCGGCGATGGCGACATGGGGATATTTTGATCCGTACTCGGTTTGGAACGAGAGACAGGATGTTTATCCGATCGAGATTTTGAATTATTATAATGATTATACTTATTGGAAGTTAAACGGGAAGAAGTAGGGAAGAGAAATAGAGTAAGATGATTTGCAGTCGGCTTTATAAGAGCGGGAACTAAAAAGGTTTCGCCGGCCTTTCCTCAAAAGGCCGCAGCCCGCAGGCCGCGAAACACCCCCAGCGTAAGCAAACGCAGGACGGGGAGACACTCGCCGGGGGGTTCCCCACACTTAAAGACCTGCAACCAAATCCCACGCTTACAAAATACAACACAAAAGCCGCGAACGATTATCACGGCTTTTGTGTTTATCATTACAAATTTACTCTTTTGAAAAATCTACCTCCACCCTTGTTCCTTTTCCCACCTCGCTCTCGACCTCAATCCTCGCCCCGTGAATCATGGCGGCGTGCTTGACAATCGATAGCCCGAGTCCCGTGCCGCCGAGGGCTTTGGAGCGGCTTTTGTCAACGCGGTAAAACCGCTCGAAAATGCGCTCCTGATGCTCTTTCGGAATGCCAATGCCCGTATCCTCGACCGCTAAAATCGCTTTGTTGTCGGCATTTTTCACGCTTACGTCAACCTGCCCGCACTCGTGATTATATTTAATAGCATTATCAATCAGATTATAGATTATGCTGCTCAAAAGCTGCGGGATCCCGCTGATTTCTGTCGGCTCGCCGCTGACTTCAAGGACTATTTTTGCCGCCTCCGCTTCGGGCAAGAGCTGGTTTGCCGTTTCCTTGGCAAGTTCAAACAGGTCAACCCGCTCGCGCTGCATATCCTGCGCGCCCTCGTCAAGGTGCGACAGGCGGATTATATCTTCAACTAAGCTAATCATTCTTTGCGATTCGTCATGAATCCGTGTGTAAAATTCCTGCTTATCAGGCTCTTTTACAAGCCCGTTTTCCAAAAGCTCCGCCGCTCCCGAAATCGTTTGCAGCGGCGTTTTCAGCTCGTGCGAAACATTCGCGGTGAACTCCCGACGAAGCTGCTCGGCGCGCTCCTTTTCTGTCACGTCAAGCACCAGCAGCACCCCGCCCGACGCCTTTTCGCCGTCCGAAACGGGGCTGATGTCGAGCTGAAATTTTCTGCCCTTTAAATCAATAAATTTCTCGCCATGGTCGCCCTTTTCCATCGCCGAAAGCAGCTCGGAAACCTCGGGACTGCGGTTAAGGGTCAGCATATGCCGCCCAACAACATCCCCCGAAGAGTCAAAAAGCCTTGCCGCGGCGGGATTTATGCTCAAAATCTCGCCCGACGTGCCGAGAACGACGATTCCCTCCACCATATTTTCGGTGACGGCGGCAAACTCCTCCCGCTTTTTCCGCAGCTCGTCAGCCTGCTTTTTAATCTGCCGCTGCTGGCTGTCGATGCGGTGCAAAAGCGGCGCGAGCTCGTCGTATTGCCCGTTTGAAAGCGGGTCGTCGAGGTTGAGATTATTAAGCGGCTTGACGATTTGTTTTGACAGTCTGTACGCCAAAAACATCGACAGCGCGATTGCAATAAGGATTATCGCGGCGAGTGACTGGGACATGCCGAAAAGCAGCGTCAGCAGCGTGTTTTGGCTGACCGACATTCGCAGCACCGAGCCGTCGGGGAGTTT